>JADYXW010000080.1 GCA_020853975.1 Phycisphaerales bacterium | reverse complement strand
GTGCCGCTGTTGGCGTCCTTGCCCTCGGTGAAGGTGAGGTTGTAGTCGGCCCACCACGTGATGCCCTCGGTCTGGTAGGAGACGCGGACGGGCTGCAGGCCCTTTTCTTCGGTGTCGAGCTTCCAGAGGAGGGTGGGGCGCGTCATGAGGTCGCCCTGACCGCCCAGGAGCTGCGCGCCCAGGTAGCCATTGATGATCTCGACGCCTCCCGAGGTGCGGATGACGAGCTGCCCGCCCCGGACGGAGAGGAGCGTGCCGTCGACGAACTCGGCTTTGGTGCCGCGCTGGACGACGAGGCGGACGTCCTTGTCGAGGGCCTTTTCGAGGAGCTTCTCCGGGCTGACGAGATCGAAGCGGTAGTCCTGTTCGAGCACTGAGAGGCGCGACTTGCCGAGCGAGGTGAACTGGACTGTGGTGGGGTCGATGAAGGCGGCGACATCGGCGAAGCGTGCCTCACCTAGGGCGGAGATCTCGATCTCGCGGTCCTCACGGACCATGGCGTATCCCGGGATGGGGCTCGTGTTGCCGTAGTAGGCCGGAGCGGCGCCCGGCACCGGGCGGTAAAGGTTGGCGTCGATGGCGCCGGGGGAGGCGCTGGAGTAGACGGTGATGCTGGTGGAGGGTCCGAGCGCGGCTGCGAGCCCGGCGGAGAGGGAGAGCGCGAGCGCGGAGAGGCGTGCGATGCGGGTCGGGTGCGAGAAACGTGCCATGGGGTGTCTCCAGGTGTGCGTCGGGCTGCCGGGCCTGTACGGGTGAGCGTACGACGGGCCCCTGTGGAGTATGACGCCTGGCGGGGTCTGGTGTGCGGCGGGGACCGCGAGCCGGTGACAATCTGGTGACAGGGCCAAACCCGGAGGGGTCGGGGACCGAACAATACAAGTGGGTGCCATCTTGGCCTCCTGAAAGCCGGGAAGTGCGCGTGACCGAGCCGACGACGGAAGTTCGTTCGAAACTCTCAACCGCCGCGGCGATCACTCGGTCGGGCGCGCGCCGCTATCCGCGCGAGCTCATGGCCTCGCTGAGGCGGGGCCGGGCGGCGGAAGTCGGGGTGGAGCGGGAGCGGGCGGAGGGGCCGATCTCTGCCGCGTGGCTCGGGCACGCGACCGTGTTGCTGAAGCTGGATGATCGATGGGTGCTCACGGACCCCGTGTTCTCGCACCGCATCGGCGTGGGTCTGGGGCCGATCGTGCTGGGCGTGGAGCGGCGCCTGCCGACGATTGATCTCGCGACCCTGCCCCCGATCGACGTGATCCTGCTCTCGCACGCGCACTTTGACCATCTGGACAAGCCCACGCTGAAAAGGCTGGTCTCCGGGCGGACACGGGTGGTGACCGCCGCCAGCACGCGCGGGCTGGTGCCCCGGGGGTTCGGGGAGGTGGTGGAGCTGCCCTGGGAGCGCGAGGTGGATCTCGATGGCATCAGGGTGAGGGCGGGGCGGCCCCGGCACTGGGGAGCGCGCACGGCGTGGGACCGGCACCGCGGTTTCAACTGCTACGTGGTTGGGGCGGGATCAAGGCGAGTGCTGTACGCCGGTGACACCGCGTACACGACGGACTTTGCCGGGATCGTGGGGCCGGGCGGGGTTGACCTGTCGATCTTCGGCATCGGCGCGTACGACCCGTGGATCGCGCACCACGCCAACCCCGAGCAGGTGTGGGCGATGCACAGCCAGGTTGGCGGGAGGTATCTCTTGCCCATGCACCACGCCACCTTCAAGCTGAGCGACGAGCCCGTGCGAGAGCCCATGGAGCGATTGCTCGCCGCGGCGGGGGAAGAGGGCGGGCGCGTGGTCGGGCGAGAGCTCGCCGCGATGTGGGCCATGGGGACGCCCGCCTAGGTGGCTTTGGGTGGTGCCTGGCCCGGACCACCCAGGGCAGGGACCGAGCCCGCGACGATCAGCCACGCCCCCGCCAGGACACAGAGGCCCATGCCGCCTGACTCACGCCACCAGCGCACCGTATCGCGCAGCCCGCCCCCCGTTGGCGGCATGGTTGCGCCGACGACCAGGACCACGAGCCCCGCGGCGATCATCCACACACGAGTGCGAGGGGGTCTCAGCAGGAGCATCGCCCCGGCAAGGACTGTGAGCGGCAGCATGAGGTTCAGGTGTCGTTGGAGCGTCTGCGGGCTGAACGCGACGAGGGCGGCGGTGAGTACGGCCCACTCGAGCGCGACGAGCCCGGCTCTCCGGGTTGAATCCCCGTCCCGGGCGCGGCTGATCACGAGGGGCGTAGCGGTGCGGAAGTAGGGAAAGGCGCAGAGTCCGACCCAGGCCAGCGAGATCGCACAGGTTCCCAAAGCAAGTGCCCACGAGCCCAGGCCCAGGCGCTGCTGCCAACGGGAAGCAGCGCTGGGGATGGACAGGCTGTACTCCCAGGCGAGGGGCCAGAGACCGGACGTGCGGGCCGGTGTCGCGCCAAACCACGCCGCAACCCCGCCGAACGCGACGGCGAGATACTCCGCATTCCGATCCCAACCGAGCACGACCGCGGGCCCGAGGAGCCCGATGGCGAGGCCCGCAACGGCGCCGAGCAACGGCTTTCCCCGCCCGCGGATCACGAGATACGCGAGCATCGGCGCCGAGGCGTACTTCAGGCAGAAGACCAATCCGAGGCACAGCCCGCACAAGAGCGGGCGACGGTCGAGCCAGCGCAGCGCCAGCACGATTCCGAGAATCGCAAGCAGGTTGGAGTTGCCCCACTCAAGCTCGCGCTTGAAGCACTCGAGCAGCGGGAGCGAGCCGAGCACCGCGAGCGAGACACACGTCGCGCCGTCCGCGGGGGCCGGCGTGCTCAGCGTGACCATGAGCCTGTTCCAGAAAGGGCCGGCCGCAGACTCGGACCGCGGGCCGGGAGGCGAGAGCCGGTCGAGCATGACCCGGGAAGCGAGCCAGGGCACGGCCAGCAGCAGGGCCCCGAGGAAGACCGACCACGCGGCAGCGGCCTGCTGGAGCGGGAGCCGCGACAGGGGCGAGAGCGCCACCGCGAGCAACGGCGGGTAGTTGTACTTGTTCGCGCCGATCGCGTAGAGGTCTTCGCCGGTCCGGACCGCCCCGGCGGCCCGGTGAAAGACCGCGAGGTCACTCTCAGGTTGGTGGCTGCGGATGCCGTGGGCGACACACCACGCGCACACCAGCACCCACGCGGCCCCGAGGCACCACGCGAAGCAGGCACGCTCGCGTGAGAGTGTCGGCATCCGGCTGTTCAGGCCACGGTCACGCTCTTATCCAGGTACACATCCTGGATGGCCTGCAGGAGCGCCGCCCCTTCCTTCATGGGGCGCTGGAAGGCCTTGCGGCCCGAGATCAGCCCCGCGCCGCCCGCGCGCTTGTTGATGACGGCGGTCGCGATGGCCTCCTGCAGGTCCCCCGCGCCCTTCGACTCGCCCCCGGAGTTGATCAGCGGGGCGCGGCCCATGTAGCAGTTCAGCACCTGGTAGCGGCAGAGGTCGATGGGGTGCCCGCCCGCGCCGGCCTCCGTGCTCCCGCACAGATTCGTGTACACGCGCTTGTCCCACTTGCCGTAGGACGACCCGCCCGAGTTGAGCGCCGCGTATCCGCCGTTGTTCGTCGGGAGCTTCTGCTTGATGATGTCCGCCTGGATGGTGACGCCCAGGTGGTTGGCCTGGCCCGAGAGGTCGGCCGAGGCGTGATAGTCCACGCTCTTCCCGTCGGCGCCCTTGACTTTGAAGGCGTTGTTGCGCGTGTAGCACCACAGCACCGTCACCATGCCGTAGGAGTGGGCCTCTTCGAACATCTCGGAGACGTAGCGGATCTCCTCGCGGCTCTCGGGCGAGCCGAAGTAGACCGTGGCGCCGACAGCGACGGCGCCCATCTCGTAGCACTGCTTGACGCTCCCGAAGTACGACTGCTTGAAGATGTTGGGGTAGGTGAGCATCTCGTTGTGGTTGAACTTCACGAGGAAGGGGATCTTGTGGGCGTACTTGCGGGCGACCGCGCCGAGCACGCCCACGGTCGAGGCCACCGCGTTGCAGCCCCCCTCGATCGCGAGCTTCACGATGTTCTCGGGGTCGAAGTACGCGGGGTTCGGCGCGAACGAGGCGCCGGCGGAGTGCTCGATGCCCTGATCCACGGGCAGGATGGACATGTACCCCGTGCCCGCGAGACGGCCGTGGTTCAGCAGCGCCTGGAAGCTCCGCATGACCTGAGGAGAGCGGTCGGTCTGGCTGACCACGCGGTCGACAAAGTCCGGGCCCGGCAGGTGCAGCTCGGACTTCGAGACCGTCCGGGACTCATGGCCGAGAAGCGCCTCGGCGTCGGCGCCGAGGACAGACCGGATGTTGGTGGATGGCGTCGCTGCGGCGTAGGTCATGGCGAGATTCCTGTGTCCGATGTGCGGAAAGGCGAGTATAGAACCGGATCGGTCCCGGCTATGGGGGCGCGCGTAACAGCACGGGCCGGGCGGGCGTACCCGAAGGGTGCCGTCGCCTTGGGGTGCCCCCTTGACAGGCCCGGTACGGTGTGCGTTCGAGGCTGACAGCCGGGGTTCACCTGTGTCGCTCGGCACGGGGCCGGAGCGGCGCGTAGACGGATTCGCGTGGGGCGATGGAGATTCGCATGTTCAGTGCCTTGTGCTCCGCCGTGATGCTGGGGTTTGCCGGAATGGCCTTTGGCACGCCACCCTCGCTGGTGGAGCCGGGGCTCACCGCAGCGGTCGCTGAGACGGGCACGCCACAGATTCGCGCAAGGGTCGTGGTGCCGACGCCAGCCGCGGGCGAGGCCGCAGTCGGGACCGAGCTGACGCTGAACCTCTTCGACGACTGCAGCCCGGTGGGAGTGGTGCGGAAGGTGCACCATGAACTCGGGTTTGCAGTCGTTGAGGGGTCGCTGGACGGAGAGGCGGAGGGGTCGTTTCTGCTCGTTGCGGGGCGGGGCGTGGTGACCGGCGAGGTGCGTTCACCATCGCGTGGCGCCTTTGAGATCCGCCCCGCGCCGGGCGGGCTGCATGTCGCCCGCGAGCTCCGCGAGCCGGGCTTTGCCACCTGCGCGACCGACCACGAGCACGAGGTCGATGCGGGCGGGGCCGCCGGGCGGGCGGGCGAGGGCGGGTACGGCGAGCGGGGCCTGCCCAACATCCGCGTGATGGTTGTTTATACCCCGCTGGCGCGTGACGACGAGGGTGGCGACGCGGCGATGCAGGCCCGTGTGGTCTTTGCCATCAGCCAGGCGAATACCGCGTACGTGAACAGCCAGGCCCAGGCGCATCTCACCCTCGCCTACACCGGCGCCGTGGAGTACGAGGAGTCGGGGAGCGCGGGCACGGACCTCTCCTGCCTCCGATCCACTTCAGATGGCTTCATGGATGTCGTGCACTGCATCCGGAACACCGTCGCGGCGGACATGGTCGCGCTGATGGTCAACAACTTCAACGCGTGCGGCATCGGGTACCTCCAGACCAACCCGGGCCCCGGCTTTCAGTCCAGCGCGTTCACCGTGACCGACAAGGACTGCATCTCCAACTACACCTTCGCGCACGAGCTCGGGCACAACATGGGCTGCGCCCACGACCGGGACAACGGCAGTTCCGCCGCGTACTCGTACGCGTTCGGCTATCGCACCCCGGACCAGGTCTACCGCACGATCATGGCCTATGCGCCGGGCACTCGCATCGCACGCTTCTCGAACCCCGACATCACGTTCAACGGCTACGTGATGGGCATCCCGCTTGGCCAGACGGGCGAGACGCACAACGCCCTGTGCATCACCAACACCTCGCCCGTCATCGAGGCGTTCCGCTCGGGCAACGGCTCGGACGCCGACGTCAATCAGGACGGCAACGTCGACCAGGACGACGTGACCTACCTCATCAATGTCGTCGGGGGCGGCGCGAACCCCACCAGCATCAACCCGGACTTCAACACGGACGGCAACGCCGACCAGGACGACGTGCTGGCGCTGATCAACGCGGTCGCGGGCGGCGGCTGTCCCTAACGGGGCTGCCGGCCCGGAAGCGTCCTAACCTCCCCCGTTGTGCCGCCGTAGCTCAGTGGTAGAGCAGCGCTTTTGTAAAGCGCGGGTCGCAGGTTCAAGTCCTGTCGGCGGCTTTCCGGGGCGTCGCGCGGGCGACGGCCGGGCTCGAACCCCCGACACTGCGGCTATCAACCATGATCACACCCTCTCCGACAACCAAGATCGACCCCACGCTCGCGCGAGGCACGCTCGCGGCCCGTATCCCGGCCTCCGGCACCCGTCCGGAGCTGGTTTCGCTCGCCGTGCCAAACTCCAGCTACGAGATGTACCTGAGGCCCGTGATCGCGATCGACGCCGCCCCGGGGGCGAAGCTGATCGGCACGATCAGCGTGCAGGCCCGGCGCATCGACGTGGTGCTGACCGGCGGCAAGTTCGTGGAGCCCGTGGCGGGCCGGCCCCGTCGGGTGCAGGGGCGCGTGGTGGGGGTGCGGGGTTCCGCGGTGGTCGTCGACGCGGGTGTGCCCGTGCACCTGATCCCCACCGACCCGGCCCAGAAGGTCGACGGTTTCGAAGCCGGCGCGATTGTTGCGTGCGACGTGCTTGACGGCGCGACTTTCGCCCCGCAATCCGCGTGAAGCGCTAGCTTCGGGCGACGAGCAGGATGAAGAACCCGACGACGATCACCCCCGCCGCGATGGCCAGGGAGATCTTCCACACCGACCAGGGGCGCTCGCCCTGGACTTCGCCCGTGCGCGCGTTGACGAGGAAGCGGTACGCCTTTCCTCGGAAGCGGTAGGCCGAGACCCACACGGGCACGAGCAGGTGCTTGAAGGTGACGTCGCTGTAGGTGACGTGCCGCTGGTGGATGCGCTGCTCGTCGCCCCCGATGTCGGCGCGGATGGCGTCGTCGATGCGGGGCGCCATGATGTTCTGGGCGAGGCCCCATCCGCCCTTGAGGTCGATCTGGTAGGTCTCGGCCCGGAACCCGGCCAGGTACTCGTCCTTGTAGGGGAGTGCCGCCTTGAGGTCCCAGGGCTCGAGGTTCTGCGCCATGGCACGGGGGAGGGTGTCCGACGCGAGGACCAGCACGTCGTCGAAGAACGTGCGGACGTGCCCCGCCGCCGGGCGCCAGCGGATGCGCCGCTCGCGGCGGCGGTTGTTCCCGGAGCCGACGGTCACGTAGTACGCGTCGCCCCTCTCGCCCATGTACCGGGTGTCCGTCCGGCAGTCGTAGGTCCACGTGGGAAGGTACACGCCGTGGAGGTTCGCCTCGATGAGGCTCTCCCGCTTCAGGCGGCTGGGCGCGAACCACAGCGAGGAGACCCACCTCCGGAACGCGGTCACCGCCTGCTCACGCGTGACGCCGAAGGGCAGCACGCCGTGGGGCAGCACGCGGCTGGTGCATACCACCTGCGACACGATGTTTGTGCCGCAGAAGCAGCACGCCATGCTCGTGACGTTCGCGGGGACCTCGACCTCCGCGGCGCAGGCCTGGCAGCGGATGGAGCGGTGCTCCGCGTGCGGGGCCGCCTGCTCCAGGCCCGCGAGCACGGCGCCGAAATCCTGCTCGGAGACTGTTCCCGCTGCGTCGATCTGGTTCTCGGTGGTGCAGAACGGGCACTTGATGGACGTGGTGCCGGGCACAAACTCCAGGTTCGCGCCGCACTGCCTGCACGGGAAGCCGTTGGTCGTCGCCGTCTCGCTCATGGCCTGTCGTCCGGGGGCCTTGCGAGGCTAGCGGCCCGGGAGCGGTGGGGGCCCGGGCATGGGGGGCGGTGCGGTGAAGAGCGCCGCGAGCTCGGGCACGTCCTTGGCCGGGGTCCACTGGGCCATTCCCTGCTTCCAGACCAGCGTGTCGGGGGTGAGCTCGCCCCCGACCTTGGTGCGGAGCAGCGCGGGCTCAAACGGGCCTGCCTGCTGCCCGTTCACCGCGATGAAGTACGGCGCGACGCCGGGCATGGGAGGGGGCGTTCCGGGGCCGGCGGTGGCGGGGCCGGGTGCGCCGGCGGACTGCGCCATCTGCCCGCCGAACACCTGGCCGAGCCCGACGCCGACAAAGGTGCCGGCGGTGCCGGGGTTCTTGGCGGCGTCGCGGATGGCCTCCGCGGTCTGGAACTTGGTGTACGAGTTGAGATCGCCGATGACGCCCATGCTGGAGCGCTTGTCCAGGGCCTGCTCGACCTCGGGCGGGAGGGAGATATTCTCGATGAGGAGCGTGGAGAGCTCGATGCCCAGGCGGTCGAACTCGGGACGCATGGCCTCGCCGATGCGCCCGCCCAGGTTGCGGAAGTTGCCCGCGAGGTCGAGCATCGGGATCTTGCACTGGCCCAGCGCCTCGCCAAAGTGGCTGACGATGAGGTTGCGGAGCTGCTCGGAGATCTCCTCGGTCGTGAAGCGGTTGTCCGTGCCGACGACGTTCTTGATGAACGTGCCGGGGTCCTTGATGCGGACGGCGTAGGTGCCGAAGGCCCGCAGGCGGACTGGGCCGAACTCCGGGTCCCGGACCATGACGGGGTTCATCGTGCCCCACTTGAGGTCCGTGAACAGGCGCGTCGAGACGAAGTAGACCTCGGCCTTGAAGGGGGACTCGAACCCGTACTTCCAGCCCAGCAGCGTCGCGAGGATGGGGACGTTCTTGGTGTCGAGCGTGTAGGTGCCCGGGACCATCACGTCGGCCAGCCGGCCCTCGTTGATAAAGACCGCGGCCTGTCCCTCGCGGACGACCAGCTTGGCGTGGTTCTTGATCTCGTTCTGGAACCGCTCGAAGCGGAAACAGAGCGTGTTGTTCGAATCGTCGAGGAACTCGACGATGTCGATGAGTTCCTTCTTCAGGCGGTCGAAGATGCCCATGTGAATCCCTCCGTCGTGCGGGGCCGATGCGCCCGGGTCGTCACACCTCGTGACAGGTCATGATTCGGAGAATGGTAGTGCGGTTTCACCCCGCGTTCGCGGCGGCCGGCCGAGGTTCTGGGCGGGATTCGGGCGTTGGCGCCGGCCTCATCAGTCGGTGCTGCGTCCACAGGATCAGCCCCGCGCCCGTCACCGCGACCAGCCCCATCAACCACTGCGCCGGCGTCAGCACCTCGCGGAACAGGAAGTACGACGCGACCGAGACCATGATGGGCTGGAGTTGCACCACGGCCGAGGCGGTCGCGAGGCCCAGCCTCGCGATCGACAGGAAATAGAACGTGTGCCCCAGGCCGATCCCGATGATCGCCGAGAGCACCAGCATCGAGAACTTGTGGGCCTGGGGCGTCCAGTCGGAGAATCCCGTGGCGATCTCGGCACGGGCCAGGTCCAGCACGTGCGCTCCGTGGCGGTCTCCCAGGAACAGCATGCACGCCACCAGACCAAGGCCCGTGAGCTGGTTGACCGCCGCGAAGGCCAGCAGCGGGTTCAGCCCCATCATCGTGCGGCGGACGCTCAGCGCGTAGCCCGCGTAGAGCGCCCCGGAGCCAATCGCCAGCAGCACGCCCAGAAGTGTGCCGCCCCCAAGCCCGCCCGGCTTGAGCGCGACCGTCGCCGCCGCCCCGACTCCGACCATCACCAGCCCCGCGAGGAAACCCGGCGAGCGGATGACGCGGCGCTCCGCGGCGAAGAGCAGCGCCGCGCCGAGGGTCACGAAGACGATGTTCACGCGGAGCGAGAAGGTCATCAGCCCGGGTTCGACGAAGTAGGGCGCGAGCCCGAAGCACACCTGCGCCGGGATGTTCCAGATGCTGGGCCAGAGCGCCGCGCGCCAGACGCCCTTGGGCAGGCTTCCCCTCGCCCACGCGATGAGGAGCGGCGGGAGCCAGATCACCGCCGAGACGCCGTACCGCCACCCGTTCGCCGTCCAGGGGTCGATCTCCTTCGAGAAGAACCGGAGGAAGAGCGGGATGCTCGACCAGCCCAGGAGGGTGCACAGGATGGTGACGATGCCCAGAGTGCGTCCGTGGGGGGTCTCGCCCATGGGGCGGGTTGCTCCGGGCCGGCGCGGACGCCGGGTCTGGCGTCGCAACCGGAGTGTGCGAAGTGGAGCGGAGGAGATTCGAACTCCCGACCCCGTGCTTGCAAAGCACGTGCTCTACCAACTGAGCTACCGCCCCCTGTGGAGAGGCAAGCGTAGGGCGCCGTGGTGCCGCCCGTGCCGATCCCGTACACTGCCGGACCCTGGAGCCCACCATGCGCCGCACCCCCGCGATGTCCGCCGCTCTCTGCCTGCTTCTCGCAGCCGCTGCACACGCGCAGGTCGGCCCGCCCGTGCCCTCCGAGGGCGAGCCGCCCGTAGGCGGGAGTGAGCCCAAGGCCCCCGCGCCCGAGAGCGAGGGGACGGGTGAGGGCTCCAAGGTCAATGCCGAGCTGACGCTCTTTGGGCTGCACATCTTCTCGTCGGGGTTCGACGGGGCCGCGGGCGACGTCTCCGTCACCCGCCTTGGCGAGCAACTCCGCGTCTCCGTGCCCCGGGGCGAGCGCAGCGCCATCCTGATCGGCTTCGACGCCATGCACTCCTGGTACGAGTTCGATGGCGCGACGGACTTTGTGGCCTCGGGTGAGCCGTGGGAGAACGCGACCGAGCTTGACTTCAGCGCGGGGTACCGTGGCGCTATCGGCGAGCAGTGGGGCTTGGTCGTCGGCGCGAACGTCAACGCCGCGTTCGAGACCGGGGGTGACTTCGGCGACTCGCTGACCTTCGGCGGCCGAGCGGGGTTCACGTACTCAGCATCCAAGTCTCTCACCCTCGGCGTGGGCGCCGCGGTCTCCTCGCGCCTCGAAGACGGCGTGCTCGCCATCCCCTTCCCGGTCCTTTCGTGGCAGGTGAGCGACCGCTGGCTCGTCGCGTCCTACGGCGACTCGCGCGGCACGGGCCTGGGCGTCTCGTTCATGCCCAACGATGCCTGGACCCTCACCGTGCGCGCGGGCCTGGGCGCCCACGAGTTCAGGCTCGATGAGACAGGCCCCGTGCCCGACGGCGTCGGGCGCACCTGGCACGTGCCCGTTGAGTTCATCGCCGCCTGGGAGATCGACCCCCAGGTCACGCTCCAGGCCGGCGTGGGCTACGAGGCCTGGCAGCAGTACACGCTCGATGACTCCGAGGGTGACGAGATCGCGGAGTTCGACGCCGACCCGGCCTTGGTCGTCGGCATCGGCGTTGAGTTCACGTTCTGACCGCTGTCCTAGCGACGGCCCTCCTCGGGCGACGGGCGCGTCAGGGCGGGCGGTGTCTCCCCGTAGGGCGGCGCGTCGATGAGCTTCACCGTGTGGAGTACCGGGGGCTCAACGGGGCGGTCGGTCCCTTCCCGCACCGGGCTTGCCGCGAGCGAGAGAATCACCTCGGCGCCGCTGACGGCCTGCGCAAAGGCGGTGTACCTGCCGTCCAGGCGGGACGTGCCCGCCCGCGAAAGACAGATGAAAACCTGCGACCCGTTGGTGTTCGGGTCGGTGTTGCGTGCCATCGAGAGGACGCCGAAGTCGTGAGGGAGCTTCGAGTCTTCGAGGTCGATGTTGAAGCCCGGCCCGCCGTCGCCCGTGCCGGAGGGATCCCCGACCTGGACGACGAAGGGGTCGCCCGCGCGTGTGACCGCCGCCACCCGGTGGAAGATCACATCGGTGTAGAAACCTCCGGACGCGAGGGAGCGGAAGGTGGCGACCGTGTTCGGGGCCTCGTCGGGCCTCAGCCGGAACTCGATGTCGCCCAGCGAAGTCACCAGCACCGCGTGCTGGTCACGATAGATGCGAAGGCCGGTGTAGCAGGGAGCCTCGTCGGGTGTGAACAGGACGGTGGCACGGCGCGGGTCCGCGTCATTGGGCTTGCCGGTCGCGGGGTCGATCATCCACACGAGGCCGGCCGTCGCGTCAAAGAGCTTCGCGATCGGAGGATTGATCATCGGGACCAGCACCAGCGGGGCGCCGACCGGCGTTTCGTCTACGACTAACTGCGCGTACCGGACCTTCGGCGACCGGTCAGTCCACAGCCTGGGGATCAGGCTTGCCAGGTTTGCCTGCCCCGCGATGACGGGCGCGGCCATGATCGGCTCGGTGACGCCGGTTTCAAAGCAGTTGATCCTGGCCTCTCCCCGGAGGTCCTCAGGGATGTCCACGCGAACCGCGATGGGCCTTCCCACGCCGAAGTACTCACGCTCGACGCTGAGTTGAGCCCGGCAGCGCGAGCAGAGGGCGACGGCCAGAAGGGTTGAGGCGAGCGTCTTGGCGCGCATGACGCATCGTACCGACGCTCCAAGGACCGGGCGGCGGCCGGGCGGTCGGGCTCATCAGTCTACGTCGTTGGCAGAGGCGTCGAACAGCCTCCACGCCTGCATCACGTTCTGCTGCGCGTCGTCGTCGCTCTTGCTGCTGGGCAGGAGGTCCACGAGCTCGTTGTGCTCATCGTCAAACCAGTGGACCGTGAGGTCGGCACGGAAGAAGTTGACCCCCACGCGGTGGTTGTAGTCGCTGCGTGTCTCCATGCCGTCCGCCACAAGCGAGGACTGCGCGGGGTCGATGAGGAACAGGGCGGTCGTCGTCTGCCCGTATGGAGCGCTGCCCGAGCCGGGCTTGGTCGGCCCTTCACCCCGGTAGTGGTAGTTGCAGATGATCTCGCCGCCCGTTTGCGACCATTGCAGAGAATACCGGGTGTACGGATTCTCGCCCCAGTGCGAGGGGCAATAGAAAACCTTGGAAGCCGGAAGGTACTCAGCCTGGAAGAGCAGGCCCAGTCCGTCCCAGCTCGATCTGCCACGCTGCTGCTCTTCCTCGGGGACCCGAAGCGTCACGGTCCGCTGGGGGGCGTTGTTCGTCGAGTCACGCGACTGAGATGAGGGCTGCACGAACCGGCTTGTGGGCAGCAGGCCCTTGAAGTCGTCGGCGTACATGATCAGGCCCAGCCCGACCTGTCGCACGTTCGACTGGCAGACCACGCGACGGCTGGTCTCCTGCACCTTCCCCAGCGTGGGCACGAGGAGGCCGACAAGGATGGAGATCACCGCCACCGACACCAGCACGTCGATGAGAGTAAAGCCTCGCGCGGCAGGTGAATGCACCGACCCCGTGCCTCTCGGTTCCGGGATTTCGTGTCTGGCCATCGCAACACCCCTGCAAGCAAACCACTTTCACGATATCGAGCCCACGTGCCTCCCGCAATGCTATTTCGGAAGCGGGAGCCTGGAAGTTCTCACACGGACGAATGTTTGGAGTATGATCGGCACCGTGGTCATTCCCGTCCCTCTCCGAGAGCATTGACGCTGGGGGCACGCTGAGGGTAGTCTGTCGATTGCGGCATCCCGGTCGGTGGCCCTGGCGTATGGATGATCGTGACGCAGCGACGGCCGTTCCGTTGCAGCGGGTTTCGGGCCGTCCGGCCCGGAATCGGGGTAGAGGCGTTCCGGTGTGCTCCGGAACGGCGTGGGCAGGTGGATCATGGGGGCGAGGCAGCACGAGCTGAATGAGAACCGGGGCGCCGCCGACGCGGCGCTCATGCAGCGCGTCGCTTCGGGGGAAGAAGCCGCAGTCACCGAGCTGTATGACCGTTTCGGCTCGCTGGTCTTTCGGATGTCGTACCAGGTGCTCCCCAACCGCGCCGAGGCGGAAGATGCGGTACAGGAGGTTTTTGTTAGGCTGTGGCGGACCGCAGGAAGGTATGACCAGACCCGGTCGGCGCTGGTGACGTGGGTCATGCTCATCGCCCGGCGGCACCTTGTGGACAAGTTGCGGCGTTCTCGGGCCAGAGTCAAGACAAGCTCCCTGGACCAGCCCCAATCTCCACTTGCCGAAGCCTTGGCGGAAACCGGTAGCAGGATGGATACGGATGAGCGTATGAAGGTGCTGATGAAGCGCATCGAGGCGCTTCCAGAGTTGCAGAAAACGGTCGTGACGCGTGCGTACTTGGGGGGGCAGACCCTCCGGCAGATCGGTGAGGAACTCAAGACCCCGCTGGGGACGATCAAGTCGGCGTTGAGCAGGGCGTTGGTGAGGTTGCGGGAGAGGACAGGCGAGGAGTTGGCCTTATGACGTTGCAAGAGTTGTTCGAGAACGCGCACCTTGACGCCCTGGGGATGCTCGATCCCGCTGAGCAGGCGGCCTTTGAGAAGGCATACGCCGCGGTATCGCCCTCCGTGAAGGCGCAGCTCCGGGCCGAGCAGGCCCGCTGGGCGGCGCAGCAGGTGCTGCTGCCCGAGGTCGAGCCCTCCGAGGACCTCAAGTCGCGAGTGCTCGCCGCGGTCGCGGAGGCGCAGCTCGCGCCCGTCGGCGCTCAGGAAGAAGACGCGCTCTCGTTCAGCACCGCCCGGCGCGTGTCGCGCTGGTGGCGGGTGAGCAGCATCGGCCTGGCGACGGCGGCGGTCGTGCTCCTGATGGCGTTCCTCTATGTGGGACAAACCAACGAGAGGCTGCGCGAAGACCTGTCGCGTGGCGGGTTTGATGACAGCATCCGTCTCGCACTGGGCCGGGGTGACGAAGCCGGCACGCACCTCCGCGACCTTCTCCTCGCACCGGACGTGAAGCGTGCCGTGTTCGTCCGCACGGCCCTCGCCGAGAGCACGGGCTTCGCCGGTCGGATGACCGTCCTCTCCCGTGATTCGTGGACGCAGGCCCGCATTGCGATGGTCCTGCCCCAGGCGAGCCCCGGGAGACAGTACTGCCTCGTCGAGGTGTCGCAGGACGGGAACGAGGCCGAGCGCAAGCTCCAGACCTTTGACTCGGGCGGGCTGCTGCAGTCCGTGACCGTGGGTGCGATTGAGCAGGGCACGAAGCTGGCGCTCGTCACCATCGGCGCCGACGGGCGTGTGGACCTCAAGGGCGCGCTGCTGACCATCACGATCTAGCCCCGGCTGTTCGAGTCGGCCACGCGGGGCAGCGCCGGGTCAGCCGGGAGCGCCCCGCGACCAGCGAGATTCATCCAAAACCGAGGCCAGGTGCGCGTCCTGCTCGAACGCGGACTTCGCGCTTGCGAGCTTCCGGAAGATCCCAAGCCCGATCAACCCCGCGACGACCATGCCCCCCGCCATGATGCCCAGGGCGTAGTACGTCTGCGTGTCGTCGATGGGCCTGTCGTCCGCCGAAGCCGCGGCGGGGACAACGGTGGCTCCGCCATCGATGCGCCGCTGCTGGGCTGCGTTGGAGTAGCTGGCGAGGGCGGCGGTGAGAGTTTCGAGCGTGCGCCGGGCCTGGTCCTTGCCGCGGAACTGCAGTTCCATCTTCAGTTCGCCCGGGAGCAGCGAGTCGGTGACGACCGCGGAGGAGATGAGCTGCGCGACCGCGGCTCCGGTGCCGAGATCGGCTCGCCCGGCCCTGGCGAACCGCTGCGCCGCCTCCTCGTGGAAGCGGGGGTCGTTCAGCGTGTCCTTGTGGAAGCGGAGCCACTCTTCGAGCTCCGCATCGTTGAGCTCGCGGCCCCTGCCGTCGGCGCGCACCGTGGACTCCGCGACGAACATCGCCGGGGCGACCTGGCGTGCGACCGCCCAGCTCAGCGCCCCGAGGATCGAGACGCTCCCGAGGATTGCGAGCACGGAGACTGCGGCCTTGCTGCGAGCGGTGCGGCGCTGGAGCGCGCGGTCCGCCGCGATGACCCTGTCCCGTACGGCTGCGAGCTCGGCGCGAGCCTTGGAGGCGCTTTCCACCTGCTCGAAGCGCTTGGCGAGCACCTCTTCGCCCTTCTTGAGGCGACGGTGCTCGTCGCGCAGCGCCCCGCGCAGGCGCCGCAGGCGTTCACGCCGGCGGGCGGCGGACTCGCCGCTCCGCGGGGCGGAGCGCGCCGCCGAGGAGGCGCGAGCGGCCTCCGCCTGCGCCAGCTTCGCCGTCAGCTCCGTGATGCGGTCGTCACGCTCACGCAGCGCCTTGTCCGAGGCGTCGGCGCGGGCTGCGGCGTCCTTGACCTTTCCGAACTCCGCCTTGATCCGGTCGCGCAGCTGCGTCAGCACGGACTCGAGCTGCTTGAACTCCTCGTCGCGGGCCTTCAGCCGCGACTGCAACTCCGATGTTTCGTCGCGGGCGATTGTTCCCTCGCGGGCTGTCGTCTCCACGCGGTCGATCGCGTGCTGCAGCGCCGCCGTCAGGCCCGCGGCGCAGTGCCGCTCCACGTGCCAGAGGGCCTCGAACTCCGAGGCGAGCTCCGAGAGGTGCGAAAGCTTCCGCTGGGTCTCCGTGAGGCCGGCCTCGGCCTCTGCGGCCCGCCCGGCGGCCCGGTGCAGGTCCTGCTCCAGCGTGTCCGCGCGGCGCTGCGCGTCCGCCAGCGAGGCCCGGCACGACGAGAGCTCGTCGCGCAACTGGCCGTTGTTCGTCGCCGTGTCCTGCTCCACGGTGAGCGAGGTGTCCAGCCTCTCCCGCAGCGCCGCGGTGGCGGCCTCAAGCTCCTGCTCCCGGGCCGCGTGCGCCTCGCGGGCCCGCGCCAGCTCGCTCTCCTGATCGGAAAGGAGCGACGACGCTGTCTCGAAGTCCGACTTCTGTGCCTCGAGCCGCCGGTCCCGCTCGCGGAGTTCCTCGCTGCGCAGCGCCAGCTCGGTCTCTCGTTCGAGCAGCTTCGCCTGCAGTTCAGAGCGCTGCTGGTGCAGCACGCGGAGGCTTTCCAGCCCCTGCTGGAAGTCGGAGAGCACCCGGAGAATGTCGTCCTTGGCCCGGAGCTCCTCCGGCGTGCGCGGCTCGAACGCCTCGGCCTGGCCCTGCTCGGGGAAGTTGGTCTGCGGATCGTCGGGCATGTCTGCGGTTCCGATAACGATGCGGAGCGCCAAGGCCGCCTCAGCGACACGCGGGCTCCGGTTCATCGGACGATCCGGGGGGGTTCTCCAAGGGCTCCGGCCAACTGGCACGGTTGGGCCGAACCGACGCCGCCCCGAACGCCGTAGGATGCTCCGGTTCAGCGTCGTACCCGGGTGGTTTCGGGGCGGAAGTCCCCGTGAGGAGCAGACCATGAAGTGCGCATGCGGCAGCGGACTGTGGACGACAATCGGTGCGGTGGTTGGGCTCGTGGCAATCGGCTACGGCGGGTACAACGTGCTCACGACCGGGTGCCCGCTGGGCACCTGCAGCGAGTCGGCATCCGCCTCGGTCGTCCCGGCCTCGACCGCCGACAAGGCCAATGAGGCCTGCCACGCCGAGGGCGAGGCGTGCACGAAGACCGAGGCCTGCACGAAGGATGCCGACGCCGCCAAGTGCCCAAACGAGCAGGCCGGTGAGACCAACTGCCCGCACGCGGGTGAGACCGGTGTGCAGGCGAAGGCTCCGACGAAGGGCTGAGCGGATCCGCGCGCGGCGCGCATGTCGATCATCGTCCTTGAGAGTTCGTCGCTGAGGCTGTCTGTGCTCCCCGGGCTCGGAGCGGGAGTGGCGGATCTGTCGCTGCGATCGCGCGGTGCGTGGTGGCCCCTCCTGAGAAGGACCGAGCCCCGGCCGGACCACTACAACCAGCTCGCGTGCTACATGCTCGCGCCTTGGTCCAACCGAATCGAGGGTGGCGCATTCGAGTTTGCCGGGCGGAGCATCCGGATCACTCCAAACTGGCCGGACGGCACGGCGATTCATGGCGAGGTGTGCGCACTCCCCTGGCGGGTCGAGCAGCGCGGGCCGAGCTCCGCGGTGCTCAGCGTGCGGTGCGAGCCCGGGCCCGGTCGCTGGCCCTGGCGGTACGAGTGCCGGGCGAGGTACGAGGTCCGGGGCGCGAAGTTTGTCTCACGGCTGGAGCTGACCAACCTCGACAGCACCCCAATGCCGGCCGGGCTCGGGTATCACCCCTTCTTCGCGCGGGCTCTCTTCAGCACAGCGGACCTCGCGCACGTCCGGCTGGCAAACTCCGGGCGTTTCCCCGCGTCCGGCATGCTCCCTACCGGTCCGGCGTGCGAGGACGGGGACAGCGCCGCGCTGCGGACGGGCACGCCCGTAGATGGCCTGAGCCTTGACGATGTGTTCCTCGGGGCTCCGGAAGGCGCCGAGGTGCGGTGGCCCGCGAGCGGCGTGTCGCTCAGGTTCGGACGGTGCGAGGGTGCGGGCTTCTCGGTGGTGTACGCGCCGCGAGAGGCCGCCGGGCCGCCCCCGTTCTTCTGCCTGGAGCCTGTGAGCATGCTCAACAACGGGTTCAACCTCATGGCGCGCGGATGGGAAGGCACGGGCGTGCGGGTGCTGGTGCCGGGTCAATCGACGGCGCTGGAATGGACTTTTGTGGTGGGCGAGGCCGGCGCTGGAGTCTGTAGGCCAACAATGCAGCGATGAACACCCAGACCGAGGGCCCCGTGCTCCGCGCCGCGGAGATGCACCTGCTGACTCCCGCGAATCCGGGTGAGGCGACCGTGGTCTCGACCGAGCGCTGCGCCGCCAGCAGGAAGTCCGCTTCGTTCGTGCGGCACGTGGCGTTGGATGTTTCCGGCACGCCCCTCGCGGGCCGCTTCGTCCCCGGACAGTCCTTCGGCGTCATCCCCCCGGGGGTTGACAGCGCGGGCAGGCCCCACAAACTCAGGCTCTATTCCATCGCGAGCCCATCGCGGGGGGAGGACGGCGAGGGCAACGTGCTCGCAACGACGGTGAAGCGGTCCATCGATGAGCACCGCGAGCACCACCGCCTCTTCCTGGGCGTGTGCAGCAACTACCTGTGCGATCTCCAGGTCGGCGACCGGGTGAAGGTCACCGGGCCCAGCGGCAAGCGCTTCGTGCTGCCCGCCGACCCCGCGGCTCACGATTACATCTTCGTTGCGACCGGCACGGGCATCGCGCCCTTTCGGGCGATGGCGAGGGAGCTGGAGGTGCTCGCTCCGGCCTCCCGGGTGATGCTCGTGATGGGGGCGGCGTACGCGACAGACCTGCTCTATCACCAAGACTTTGAGAGGGCGGCGTCGAGGCCCGGGTTCACCTATCTGACCGCGGTCAGCCGCGAGAAGCAGGCGGACGGTCGGCCCGCGATGTACGCGCACCAGAGGCTGCTGGACAGGCGCGAAGAGACGGGTGCGCTTCTGGCAAGCAGCCGCACGCTGGTGTATGTCTGCGGCATCGCCGGGATGGAACTCGGGGTGCTGCAAGCCATTGCGACGATTTTGGGGCCTGCGGGGGCAGAGGCGTACGTACGAGGAACGGACGAGGTCATGCGGGAACCGGGGGCCTGGGACCGCCGGATGGTCCCCCGGCAGGTGCAGCCGACGCGGCGCGTGTTCCTGGAGGTGTACGACTGATCGGAGAACGCGAGGGAGAGTCCGCGTTCGAGCGCGAAGGTTGGGGATTGTGTGGACCAGTTGACCGCCTCGCGCCGTACTGATACTTTGCCCCTCCCCGACCCGCCATATCCTGAGGAGCAAGGGGTCTTTGTTCGGGTTCGGGCTGGACCAGAAAGGGCGCGGCGTTGATCGAAGCTTTGCTGAATCGGGCGATCGTCGTCACGCTGGCACTTGCGGGTCTCGCGCAGGGAGCGGGGGCTCAGGGCCTCGGGTCGGAGGTGATCTCCGGCCTGCAGCTCACCGCCGAGCAGAAGCAGGAGATCGCGGGCTTCGCCGCGGCACACTCCAAGAACCTCTCCAGCGACAAGGCGACGGAGCGCAAGGCAGACCGGGACGCGCTGCTCGCGAACCTCGAGCTGGGCAAGAGCCCTTCCGCGGCTTTCCGCGTGGCGTACTCCGAGGCGCTCCGCGACGCCCTGCAGGGCGCGATGAGCGGCGGAAGGCGAGGGGGCGTCGAGGCGCTGGTCATCGCGGGCGAGCTCGCGAGCCCGGACTCGGCCGCCATGATCTCCGCGGCCTTTGCTTCCAAGGATCAGGTCATCCGCCACCAGGCCGGTGGCCAGTCCCTCCGCCAGATGCTCCGCACCGTCAGGCTCTCGCCGCAGGACGCGGTGCTCGACACGCAGGTGCACGATCTGGTGCGTGGGCTCGCGGACGCGGCGGTGGTTGAAAAGGATCGCCTTGTCCTGCGGGCCTGGGCGCCGACGCTCGCCGAGGCAGGGCGCGACGACGCCAACCGCACGGTCGCGTACCAGGCCATCGAGAAGGTCGTCAAGTCGCAGGGGGCGGGTCTCGCGGACCGCCCGTGCCACCCCGAGCTCGCCGAGGCGATGCTGATCCTGATCGACGAAGGAATGGTGAGGCAGCTCTCCGGCGCCGGTGCGGCGTTGGACACCGCGGGCGCCAAGGCCGCGTGCGCCACCAGCGGGCACCTTCTTTCTCACATCGTGAAGGCGGTGCGGGCCGGGTCGCTGACGCCGGAATCCCGCGAGTCTCTGGTGAAGGCGTGCGCCTCTCTCCAGAACGTGCTGACCCTTGCGGGTCCCCGCATCGGCAACGCCCGGGTGACGATGCCCGATGCCTCCGCGGAACTCGCCAAGGGCGATACGTCCGGCGACGCCGCATTCCTGATCGAGGCGGAGAAGATCATCGGTCGCGACGGCCTGCTCTACCGCCCGCCGTTCAGCTTCCCCGCGGGCTCGTTCTAGAGCCTTGCCTCGTCACCACACCTAGAACCGCTTGTGCGCCGGCTTGCCCTCGGGCTCACGGTGCCCCAGGATGTTTCTCGCGAGCGCCAGGTCCGCGGGCAGCGTGATCTTGATGTTGCGGGGTGATCCCTCGACGATCGCGATACGGCCCGCGCCACCGGATCGCGCGAAGGAGGCCTCCACGACCTCCGCGTCGTCGGTGGGGGAGCCGGAGACCTGCGCGTAGGCGGCCGCAAGGAGGGAATGCTTGAACACCTGAGGCGTCTGGGCGAGCGCGAGGCCCGTGCGTGGGACGGTGCCGGCGACGAACGGCTGTGGGCCGGCTGTGGCCGGCGCGAGCCCCAGGATCGCCGAAGCCCGGTCCTGCTCCTCCGGCTCCGCGTCAGTTTCCACCACGCGCTTGATGGTGTCGCTTGCGGCGACCGCCGGAACGGCTCCCCCGAACCGCCGCGCTGCCCGGAGCACCCGGTCGAGAAGGTCGTGTGTCATGCAGGGGCGAGCGCCGTCGTGGATGGCGACGAGGCCATCGCCCGCGGGAAGCTCGGCGAGCGCCGATGCGACGGTCTCCCAGCGGTGAGTGCGCCCACCCCGCACAAGGCGCGCGCCGAGCAGGCCGAGACGGTCGAGATGGCGTTCCTTGAACTCCGCGAACTCTTGCAGGTCATGCGGGCCCGCGACGATGATGGGGCCAATCGAGAACTCATCCGAGTCGAACTTCGTGAACACCTCGACGGTGCGCTGGAGGACGGGCTTGCCCCCCAGGTCCTCGTCCAGCTTGTGACGCACGGCGCCCGCCGCGTGGTAGCGTGACGCGGAACCCGCCGCGGGGATGATGACTGCAACGTTCATGGACGTGCCTCCGCAGGCGACTTCTCAGGGGACGGGCTCGAGGCGGATGATCTTGTCCGGGCCGTTGAGCACCACGTAGACGTGCCCCTCCGGTCCGGTGACGACGTCGCGCACGCGCCCGAGCCCCTCGATGAGGCGCTCGTGCTCGACGACCACGCCTTCGCGGGTGCGGATCCGGTCGACGTTCGCGCCCGAGAGGCCCCCCGCGAGGAGGTCGCCCTTCCACGCGGGGAAGGCGTCGCCCCGCGCGACGTCGAGGCCGCACGCGCCGATGGAGGGCAGCCAGCGGAACGCGGGGAGGCACACCCCATCGGCGCTCTCCGACGCCGGGGAAACCTCCTTCTCGGGCCATGGCGAGGCGAAGGGCGCGTCGTTGTAGTTGATGCCGAAGGAGACCGTGGGCCAGCCGTAGTTGCGGCCCCTGGCGATGAGGTTCAGCTCATCACCACCCCGGGGGCCGTGCTCGGTGTCCCACAAGCGGCCCTCGAGATCAAGCACCAGCCCTTGCGGGTTGCGGTGGCCATAGGACCAGATGGCGGGGTAGGCGTCCTTCACGCCTACGAAAGGGTTGTCAGTGGGGACGGCGCCGTCGTCAAAGAGGCGATAGACCTTGCCGTTGGGTCGGTCCAGGCGCGGGGCGCGGTCGCCGCTCCCTCGCTCGCCGATGCCAAAGAAGACGTAGCGCCGGCCCTCTGGGTTCTTGGGCGTGAAAACGATGCGGCAGCCGAAGTGGGCGTCCGAGGGGGTGTAATGGTCCTTGCGCGCCTCAAAGATCGTCTGCTGGTCGGTCCAGGCCCAGCCCGAGCCCGCGCGCCTGATGTGGCCCCGCACGACCTTGGTAAAGCCGGGAGAGCGCGAGCCTTCCCCCGCGGCGTCGGAGAACGCGAGATACACCCAGCCGCTGTCTTTGAAGTCCGGGTGAATCGCGACGTCCAGGAGGCCACCCTGGCCCCGGTTGCGGACTGCGGGGGTGCCGGCGAGGGGCTCGGAGAGCTTTCCAGCGATGAGCAGCCGCACCTTGCCCGGACGCTCGGTGATGACCATCGCCCCCGCGGGCGGGCCGTCCTTGGGCGCACCCGCCGGGATGAAATCCACAGCCCAGGGCACCTCAAGGTCATGGGCCACGACGTCCGCGACCTTGTACTTCGCGTGCGCGGACTGGTACACGCCCTGCGTGGGCGTCGGCCTCTCACGGCGTTCACGGCGGGCCTGGTTCTGCAACTCGCGGATGTGCACCACCAGCGCCCACACGCGGGCGTCGTTCATGGTCTCCGCGAAGCCCGGCATGCCCGACTCGGGCAGGCCGCTCTTGATGACGGCGAAGAACCGTCGGTCGGCGTCGATGCCCTTCACCGGGTCTGAGAGCTCCCTGGTGAGCAGCGACCGAGTGCCCGCCCCGCCCCCGGCGCCGCTCTCGCCGTGGCAGTTCGCGCACGAGGTGTTCCAGGTGTCCGTGGTGCTCTGCGCCGGGCACAGCCCGGGAAGGAACACCCCGGCAAGGGCGACGATGAACGGGTGACGCATGCCCCGATGGTATCGTCGCGTCAATACCCCGCGGGGGCGCCGCCCTTTCGGGGGTCGCTCGCGGCCTGCCAGCCCCCCGCCACGCGGCGGATGAGCTGCACGTTGCCCACGGCCTCGCGGTGTCCCATCGTGTGCCCGCGAGCCTTCAAGTCATCCGCGAGTTCGTGGCTGTTCAGCGCGTCCTCCAGTTGCAGCACGTCCGGCTCCCACTGGTGGTGGAAGCGGGGCGCCGCGAGCGCGCCGTCCGCGGGCATGTCAAAGAGCATCACGTTCAGCGCTGTCTGGAGCGTGCCGCTGATGATCCGGGGGCCCCCGGACCCGCCCACGATGATGCTCGGACGGCCCGCCTCATCCAGGACAATCGTCGGGGTCATGCTGGAGAGGGGCCGCTTGCCCGGTGCCGGGCGATTGCGGTCGGCGTGCGAGAGGCCAAACGCGTTGGCGTGCCCGTCCCGCGTCAGGAAGTCGTCCATCGTGTTGTTGAGCACAAAGCCGTACTCCGGCACCGCCAGCAGCGAGCCGAAGATGAGGTTCACAGTCTCGGTGCAGGCGACGGCGTTGCCCCCGGCGTCGATGACGCAGTGGTGGCTCGTCCCGCCGTCCTCGGGCAGGGGCTTCGCGCTGCCGTAGGCCTCGTGGGGGAGCGTGCGGACGGGGTCGAGGAGCGCCGCGCGCGACGCGATGTAGTCCTTGGATCGCAGCGCGGCCAAGGGCACCTTCACGAAGTTCGCGTCACCCAGCCAGCGGGCGCGATCGGCGAAGGCGTGCTTGCCGGCCTCGGTGACCAGGTGGACATAGGCGGGGGAGTTGTGGCCCGAGTCCATTGCGTCGGTCAGGAGTTCGCTTCTCGCCTCGAGCATGCCCAGGACCTGCTCGACGACGATCCCGCCGCTGCTGGGCGGGGGCATCCCGATCACGGTGCGGCCCCTGAACGTGCTGGTGAGGACGGGCACCTCTTCGCAGCGATAGCCCCGCAGGTCATCGAGCGTGAACCGCCCGCCGTCGGCGTTAATCGTGTCCACGATGGCCTGCGCGACCGGCCCCTCATAGAACCCCGCTCGGCCCTCGGCGGCGATCCGCTCCAGCACCCTGGCCTGCTCGGGGAGCGAGACATGGTCGCCGTTCTTCACTTCGCCACGCTTCAGGCAGCGCTCCCACACCCATGAGAATCGCTCCTGGCGCGATGGCTCGGCCCGCAACCAGGGGATCACCAGGTCATCGTGCTGCGTGCTCTTGATGTAGTGGGCGTCGGCGTTGAAGCCCTCTTTCGCCAGGCGGATGGCGGGGGAAAGAACCTGCTCGCGGCTGAGCGTGCCGTAGCGCTCCAGCGCGTGCAGCATGCCTTCGACCTGCCCGGGGATGCCGACCGCCATCCCCCCGTGCGTTGCCGCGAACTCGCCGAGCGACTCGTAGCTATCGGGCTTGACGGAGGCGGGGGCCGTCTCCCGAAAGTTGATGGCGACGGTGAGCGGCCCGCGGCCCTTGTGATCGGCGAGGCGGATGATCATGAACCCGCCGCCGCCAATCCCGCACGAGTAGGGGCGGACGACCGACAGGGCGAAGGACGTGGCCACAGCGGCGTCGACGGCGTTCCCGCCGGCACGCAGCATCTCGAGCCCGGCCTGCGAGGCCAGGGCGTGGTCGGCGGCGACCGCGGCGTTTGGGTACACGGGGGCGGGCTCCTGGGCGGGGGCGAGGGCCGGCGACAGGCACAGACAAGCAAGGGCGACCGAGGAGATCCGGCGCGCCGCCCTTGACTTCCCTTGCGTTTCGGCTGGCATCGTGGGAGGATACACCCCAGCGGGCGGGATTGGAACGGAGGTTGGCATGCGCGCACGTGCGATGGCGGCGGTCCTGTTGACGGCGGCGACATCCTTTGCCCAGCAGGCGATTCCCCCCGGGCCCTATGACGGGCAGATGGTCGTGCGCGTGGCGCCCGCGACGCCCGCGGACCTCGAACGCGTGCTGGGCCTGGTTCAGGGGGCGTGGTCCTGCCGCGTCGGCCCCGGAGAGCTCGACGTGCAGGTGACCCCCGCGCAGCGTGCGGCCCTGCAGGAGGCCGGGATTGAGCACGCGGTCATGATCCCCGATGTTCAGGCCCTGCTGGACGAGGAGCGAGCGCAGGTAGACGCGGCCCACCGGGACCGTGACGCCGCGTGGTTCTCGACTTTTCGCAACCTGGCCGAGATCGGCGCCCGGCTCGACCACTATCAGGCCGAGTACCCGGAGATCGCCTCCACGTTCGTGGTCGGACAGACGATCCAGGGGCGGCAGATCCGGGGCGTCCGGATCACGGGGCCGGACCTACCGGGCAATCCGCGCTCGGCACGCCCCGCCGTGGTCTTCAACTCCTGCCAGCACGCGCGGGAGTGGGCCACACCCATGACCACGATGTGGATCGCGGATCGGCTGATCGAGGGCTACGGCAATGACCTGCGCCTCACCGGCCTCGTGGACCTCTGCGATGTGTACGTCGTGCCCGTGGTCAACTGCGATGGCTACGAGTTCACCTGGACTCCCAACAACCGCCTGTGGCGGAAGAACCGCCGGGATAACGGCGACGGCACCTTCGGCGTCGACACCAACCGCAACTGGGGCTTCGGCTGGGGGGGAGTGGGCGCCAGCACCGCGACCAACAACGACACCTACAGGGGCACCGGGCCGTTCTCCGAGCCCGAGACTGCCGCCATGCGCGACTTCATGACCGGCCTCGCCAACCTTCGCGCGCACATCGACGTGCACAGCTACTCGCAGCTCATCCTCACGCCCTGGGGGTGGTCCGCTGCCGACTGCGACGACCGCGCCATCTTCCGGCGCGTGGAGCGGGACATGGCCGGCGTGATGCAGAGCGTGCACGGCATGGCCTATCGCCCCGGGCCGACGTACACGAACATCTACCCTGCCTCGGGCGGGGCTCTCGACTGGGTGTACGGCGACCGTGACGCGCTGGGCATGTCCATCGAGGTGCGGGACACGGGGTCCTATGGCTTCGTGATGCCCGCCTCGGAGATCATCCCCAACGCTGAAGAGAACTTCGAGGGCGCCATCCGGCTCGTGGAATACGCCGTGATGCCCCTGATCTTTGCGGAAGTCACGCCCCCTCCGGCCAGCCTCAGAACCTCAGAGCCCACGTCGGTGGACATCGCGGTCCGCGCTTCTGCGGCGGTGATGTCGGGGCTGCCCGTGATGAAGTGGCGCGCGGCGGGCGGTGACTGGCAGACCGTGCCCATGACACTCGTCGCGGGTTCGGTCTACTCGTCGAGCCTGCCCGCGGCGGGGTGCGGCGAGAGGGTGGAGTACTACTTCGAGGCCGCGACGCCCGGCATGGCGGAGACCTATCCGCCCGAGGGGTGGGCCTCGCCACTAGTTGCGACCGGCGCGGGGTCGTCGGTGCGATGGGCCGACACCATGAGCACGGACCAGGGCTGGACCGTGGGCGCCGCGGGAGACGCCGCCACGACAGGCCTGTGGGAGCGGGCCGACCCGGTCGCCAACGCCTCTCAGCCGGGCGATGACTCGAACGACGCGGGCAACCTCTGCTGGATCACGGGCGCCACGGGCACGACGAACGGCGCCAACGACGTGGATGGCGGGGCGACGACCCTCACAAGCCCGGTCTTCCCGGCGACGCCCCAGTCGTACACGCGCGTGGAGAGCACCGTGCTCTCCTACCAGCGCTGGTACAGCAACAACACGGGGAGCAACCCCAACAACGACTCCATGCCCGTGTCCATCTCCAACGACGGCGGGCAGAGCTGGGTGACGCTCGAGGACGTGACCCAGAACGCCGGCGCGTGGGTGCCGGTGGCGTTCCGCATCGAGGACTTCGTGACACCGACCGCGAACATGCGGCTGCGGTTTGTGGCGCGAGACCTCGGCGCGGGCTCGGTCGTCGAGGCCGGCGTGGACGATGTCTCGGTCACGATCGTCGGCTGCCCCGCGGACCTGGACATGAACGGCGACGGCAACGCCGACCAGGACGACGTGGCGTATCTCATCAACGTCGTGGGCGGGGGCGACAACCCCACCGGCATCGACCCGGACTTCAACCAGGACGGCAGCGTCGACCAGGACGACGTCGCGGCCCTCATCGACGCGATCGGCGGAGGCTGAGCAGACGCGTGCGGCGCTGGTCAGGGCCGCACAGTCAGCTCCGCCCTGCGCTCCCGGACTTCCGAGGCGAGTCCCTCCACGAACTTCGCCAGGGGCATGGCACCCAGGTCCTTCTCGATGCCCCGGGCGCGGACCGAGACACTCCCAGACTCGGCGTCGCGCGGGCCGACGATGAGCATGTAGGGCACCTTGTCGTCCGCCGCGACCTTGACCTTGGCCTGCACGCGGTCGTTGCTCTCATCGACGCTGACGCGGATGTC
>JADYXW010000079.1 GCA_020853975.1 Phycisphaerales bacterium | reverse complement strand
TACCACCTCTACACCCTGGGCCGCGAGGCCACCATCCCCGACAACTCCACCAAGCAGCTCGAGCTCTTCCCCGTTGCGACCGGCGTCCCCTGCGAGAAGGTCATCGTCTACGACGGCATGGGCGCCGACACCTGGTGGGGAGACTCACTGATGCTCGAACAGGGCCTGGGCAACCAGTCCAAGAAGGACGTCGACGTCTACATCCGCTTCTCCAACAGCGACAAGAACGGCATGGGCATGCCCCTGCCCGCGGGCCGCGTCCGCGTCAGCAAGCTCGACCCCAACGACGAGGCGATGGAGTTCATCGGCGAGGACGTCATCCGCCACACGCCCCGCGAGGAGCAGGTGCTCATCAAGATGGGCCGTGCCTTCGACGTTGTGGGCGAGCGCGCTCAGACAGACTTCCAGCTCGACTCGGGCCGGCGTCGCCTCAGCGAGACCTACGAGATCAAGGTCCGCAACCGCAAGGCCGAGCCCGTGAGCGTCGTCGTGCAGGAGCACATGTTCCGCTGGGCCCAGTGGGAAATCAGCAAGTCCACCGTGCCCCACGCGAAGGTCAACTCGCGCCTCGTCCACTTTCCCCTCACGCTCAAGCCCGATGAGGAGGGCGTGGTCCGCTACACCGTGACCTACACCTGGTGACCACCACGCGCCCGCCCCTACAGTCGCTCCATGAACTTCACCCTGCGCGCCCTCGGCACGCTCATGCTCGCACCCGCGCTCTGCCTCGCCCAGCCCGGGGGCGGCCCGCCGCCCGCCGTCGTCGTCTTTGACCAGGCCCGCATGGAGCCCGTCGAGCAATGGCGCGAGGTCACGGGCGAACTCCGCGCCCTCCGCCGCGCCAGCGTCGCCTCCCGCCAGGCAGGCCAGCTTACCGAGGTCCTCATCGACGACGGCGTGCTCGTCGCCAAGGGCCAGGTCATCGCCCACCTGGATTCCTCCCTCGCCAAGCTCGAGCTCGACCGCGCCATCGCCTCCGAACGCGCCAAGCGTGAGAGCGTCGCCGTCCGCGAGCGCGAGCTCGACCGCTGGAAGCGTGAGTGGGCCCGCTACGAGAAGCTCGAGGGCAATCAGTCTGTCTCCGAGAGCGAGGTCGATCAGGTCCGCTCCCAGGTCGCCGTGGGCGAGGCCTCGCTCTCCCTCGCACGTGCCGACGCCGCCTCCGCGCAGGCGGATGTCTCCCTCGCGCGCGAGCGGCTGGCGCAGCGCTCCGTCGTGGCGCCGTTCGCGGGGCGCGTGGTCCGAAAGGCCCGCGAGGTCGGCGAGTGGGTGGGCGAGGGAGAGGCGATCGCCGAGCTCGTCTCCCTCGAAGAGCTCGAGGCCAGACTTGACCTGCCCGAAGCCCTCGCCGTGGGCGTCACCGAGGGCTCGACGCCCGTGCGTGTGCGCGTGCGAGCTCTGAACGCCGACCTGGCGGGCACGATCTCCAGCGTGATGCCCGACGTGGACACCCGCAGCCGTCTGGTGCCCGTGCGCGTGCTGCTGGCCAACGCCGAGGGCCGCCTGCGTCCCGGCATGAGCGTCACCGGGCTTGTCGGCACGGGCGTGCAGGCCCCGAGCCTGACCATCCACAAGGACGCCATCCTCCGCGACGATGCGGGCGAGTTCATCTATTGGAGCCCCGCCGGCTCCGCCGTCCCCGCACGCATCCGAACCCTCTTCGCAGTCGGAGACCGCGTCGCGGTCAGCGCCCAGATCCCACCCGGGGCCAGCGTCATCGTCAAGGGCAACGAGCGCGTCTTTCCCGGCCAGCCCGTGATCGACCCCTCCCGGCCTCCGGCTCCCTCCACTGGCGCCGCGCCGACGGGCGCCACCCCCGCCGGCGACAAGCCCGCAGCCGGCGGCGGCCACTGACCGCCGACCGCGTGCCCGCTATACTCCCGCCCCCCTTCACTGGGTTGCCCGGCTCGCCGGGCCGCACCTCAGGGGCGCATAGCTCAGTTGGCTAGAGCGCGGCTGTCACATAGCCGAGGTCACAGGTTCGAGTCCTGTTGCGCCCATTGCCCCCGCTCCGGCGGGGGTTTCTTGTGCGCCCACAGAATCACACGCGGCACCAACCCCTACCAACTCGCTGGATTCCAAGGGGTTCTGATTGTCGGCCGATTCGTGCAGGTTCGCGGCTTGGTCGCCTGTGGTGTGGTTTGGGCGGGTGTGTGTTGCCGGATTTGCTGCCGCCGCTCGGCCCGCCCCCACGCCCGCGGCAAGGTCGAAGTGTGCATTGCGGGTTTGCAGGTAGTGCCGGGCCGCGATCAGGGGGCTATGTCCCAGCCACCCCGCAACCACATGGGCGGGGAACCGCTCCACCCAGTCGGTGGCGCACGATGCCCGCATGTAGTGGAACAGCCGGGGCCAGGGCTTCACCCCCGCTTTGGCGATGATCCGCTCAAACTGGGTCCGCAGGTTCACCGCCGGATCGCGCAGCCGGGGTACCACCGCTTCCACGCCGACTTCCGCCCCCTCGAACAGGTCTTGCAGGATCGGGCGCAGCTCCGGGGCGATCGGGACCACCCGCACCGCATGGCCTTCGTGGTTGGCTGTCTTTGGGCTCCGGACAGTCATCCGGCCCTTGTCCCACACAATGTCGCCCCACCGCAGCCCCGCCACTTCGGACGGGCACCGCAGCCCGGCGAACCGGGATAGCGCGATTGACCTTTCCCCCTGAACACAGTCCAGGCGGAGTTTTAGACTTCGGCCTGGATCAGGAGGATCAAGGCGATGGGCAGAAAGCGATATTCGGCGGAGGAAGTGATCCACAAGCTGCGGCGGGCCCTTCCGGATGCTGGTGATCGTGGACGAGTTCACGCGGGAGTGCCTGAGCATCGACGTGGCACGGAACCTGAACAGCGACGACGTGCTGGAGCGGCTGG
>JADYXW010000078.1 GCA_020853975.1 Phycisphaerales bacterium | reverse complement strand
GTCGGGGTCGCAGGGCGGGGGGCAGGCGCCGGTGATCTTGAAGACCTGGCCACCGGTCTGATCGCAGATGTAGAGCTCGCCGCTCGCGTCCTCGCCGAAGGAGGTGACGTTGTCGACGAGGTTGGCGGCGTCGATCTCGGCGCTGCGGTTGGTGATGTCGGCGAGGGTGCCGCCCGCGGTGCGGCGGACGGTCCAGATGTCGCCCGAGCAGTAGTCGGAGAAGATGTAATGTCCATCGAAGCAAGGGATGGCGGAGCCCCGGTAGACGTAGCCGCCCGTGATGGAGCAGCCCAGGATGGAGAAGGGCTGGAGGGGCGTGCCGGAGTGGCCATATTCGATGATGGGGAGTTGCAGGCCCGCGGCGTTGCAGGTGCAGCCCGTGAGGCCGGTGCAGCGGGTGCCCTCCATGCAGCGCCAGCCGAAGTTGAACCCTGCGCCGGTGCCGGCGGCGACGAAGTTCACTTCTTCACGGACACCCTGGCCGACGTCGGCGATCCAGAGGTCGCCCGTGGCGCGGTCGAAGGCGGGGCGCCAGGGGTTGCGCAGGCCGTACATGAAGATCTCGCGGTCGCCGTTGGTGCCGTTGAAAGGGTTGCCGGCCGGAATCGTGAACTGGGGGCCTGAGCCGCCCACGGCGCCGTCGTCGTCGTCGTTGCCGGGGACGTTGTCCACGCCGTCGATGTCGAGGCGGAGCATCTTGCCGAGCAGATTGGCGGTGACATCCTGGGCGTTGCCGGTGGCGGCGGTGTGGCCCGGGGGGTTGATGGAGGGGTTGGGTGAACCGCAGTTGGTGTCGTTGCCGCAGCCGCCGTCGCCGGTGGCGATGTAGAGGTTGCCATCGGAGCCGAAGGAGAGCCAGCCGCCGTTGTGGTTGGCGTCGGGCTGGAGGATGGTCATGAGGACAGTGGCGCTGGCGGGGTCGGCGGTGGTGGAGGTGGCGAAGGGCGGGTTGGCGCGGTAGCGGACGACCTTGGTGGAACCCGCAGAGACGCCGGACTGAGCGGTGGCGGTGTAGTTGACGAAGAAGTAGCCGTTGGCGAGGAAGTTGGGGTGGAAGGCCAAGCCCAGCAGGCCCTGTTCGCTGCCGGTGGAGACCGGAGTGACTGAGAGGTAGGGCGTCGCGTTGAGGGTGTTGGAGGGAATGTTGACGATGCGGATGCGGCCCGTGGTGCTGGAGCGCTGCTCGACCACGAAGATGCGGCTGGTGTCTCCTGCGGGCGCGGTCACGAAGACCGGGCGCGACAGCCCGGCCGCAACCTGCTGCGTAGAGAGGGTGAAGGGCTGGGCGAGAGCCGCGGGGACGGCGGCAAGGCCAGCCAGACCGATAACAAAACGGAGAACGGAACGCATGAGGGGCTCCTGGGCTTGGGGGTGGACCGGTCTGTTCGTCGGTCCAGTGTCGCGGTTTCTTCGCTCTGGTCAAGAAAGAAGTTTCAGGCCGAACGTCGCCCGACCGGTCCTACGCTCGCGCATGGCGAAGAAGGCGGCGGAGGGCGGGGTTGGGCTGGGCGCGGAGACGCTGGTGGCGGTGCTCCACGGCAAGGAGGCACTCCTGAAGCAGCTCCACACCAAGGCCCTGCGCGACACGCTCGCCAGAGAGCACGGGACCGTGGACCTGGTGACGTTCGACGGGGCGACGGCATCTGCGGCGGACGTGCTGGACGAGTGCCGTTCGTTCGGCCTGATCGCGGGGTACAAGCTCGTGATCGTGGACCACGCGGAGCAGCTTGTGAAGGAAGCCACGCGGGGGCTGTTCGAGCGCTATTGCGAGGGTGTCGCGGAGACGGGCGAGGCAGGGGCGACGCTGCTGCTGCGGGCGGAGACCTGGCGACCCGGCAATCTCGACAAGCTGATCGCGAAGATCGGCGTGGTGCTCAAGTGCGAGGAGCCGGGCCGGGGCGAGGCGATTTCATGGGTGGAGAAGCGGGCCGAGCGCGAGCACAAGGCCAGGATCGAGCCCGCGGCGGCGGAGATGCTGGTGGACCGCGTGGGGGCAAACCTCGCGAGACTGGACAGCGAGCTGGGGAAGCTGGCGGCGGCGTCGGACGGGGGGGTGATCGACGGGCGGCTCGTGGCGTACTTTGTGGGCGCCAGCCGCGAGGAGCAGGTGTGGGGCATCCAGTCCACGCTGCTCTCGGCCCCGGCGGAGGAGGCGCTGCAGCACCTGCGGTACATCCTTGATGTATCGAGGCAGCCGGCGGTGCTGGTGAGCTGGGCGCTGGTGGACCTGGCCCGGAAGTTGCACGCGGCGTCGCGCGGGCTGAGGCAGGGGGCCAGGCCCGGGGACCTGTTCAAGGCGCTCAAGCTGTGGGGCCCCTCGGGGGACGCGGTGCTCCACGCGGCGAAGCGGCTGGAGCCCGGGGCGGCGCTTGATCTTTTCCGCGAGGCGGTGCGGGCCGACGTGCGGTCAAAGAGCGGGCTCGGAGACCCCGAGCGCACGCTCGAGATGCTCGTGCTGCGTTTCGCGCTCGCGGCGAAGGCCTGAGCCCGCGTCCCTATGATTTCCCGTGGCACAGGCACTCCATGAAGTTGAAATCGGAACCGACCCGGCGCTTGAGGGCGTGCGCGAGCGCGTGCTGCGGGGCGAGCGGCTGACGCTCGCGGACGGGCGCAGGCTCTTTGAGACGCCCGACCTGCACAGCGTCATCGGCCTCGCGGACCTGGTGCGGCGACGCCTGCACGGGAGTGCGGCGTATTACAACATCAACCGGCACCTGAACTACTCGAACGTGTGCGCGCTCTCGTGCCGCTTCTGCGAGTTCTTCGCGAAGGACGGCGAGCCCCGGGCCTACACGCGGGACATGGAGTATGTGCGGGCGCAGGTGCGCGAGGCGGTGGAGGGGGGCGCGACGGAGATGCACTCCGTGGGCGGCTTGCACCCGACGCTGCCATTCTCGTACTACACCGACCTGGTGTCGACCATCCGCGACGAGGCGGGGAAGCTGGGGAGCGACCTGCACGTGAAGGCGTTTACGGCGGTCGAGATCGTGCACCTGGCGCGGATTGCCCGAAAGTACAAAGGCGCGAGCGCTCCGGGGGATGAGGGGCGGAGCGCGAGGCGCGAGGGCATCCGCTGGGTGCTGAAGGGCCTGATGGACGCGGGGCTGGGGAGCCTGCCGGGGGGCGGGGCCGAGGTGTTCGACGATCGCGTGCACGACGAGGCCTTCAAGGGCAAGATCAGGTCCGACGTGTGGCTGGACGTGCACCGGGTGGCGCACGAGCTTGGCCTGAACACGAACGCGACGCTGCTGTACGGGCACATCGAGAGCCGCGAAGACCGGCTGGCCCACATGGACATGCTGAGGCGTGCGCAGGACGAGGCGCTGACGAGGCTGGGGTACGCGGGCGTGAGCGCCGGGCCCGGCCACGCGTGCAGCGAGAGCGGGCATCTTGGGTACACGGGGTCGGAAGGGGACGGAGCGCCGGTGGTGACGCTGACGAGGCCGGGGACGCCGCTCCCTGAGAAGGTGGCGTTCGGCCCCGGCGCTCTGGCCGGCCGCAGAGCGGGGTACTACCAGACGATCATCCCGTTGCCCTTCTTCCCGGACGGGTGCGACTTGGAGCACCTGCCGGGTCCGAGCGGGCTGGAGAACTATCGCACGCTGGCCGTGGCGCGCTTGATGCTGGACAACTTCCCGCACGTGAAGGCGTTCTGGATCATGCAGACGCTGCCCATGGCGCAGGTGATGCTGCAGAGCGGCGCCGACGACATGGACGGCACGGTGGTGTGGTACGACATCACGAAGGTGGGCGGCGCGGGGACGCACCAGGAGGTGACCCCACGAACGATGCAGAGGCTGATCCGCGAGGCGGGCTTTGAGCCGATCGAGCGTGACACGGTGTACCGGCGCGTGGAGCGCGACGGGAAGCGCTGGCGGGCGGTGCTCTAGCGGCGTCCGAGGGCGCTCACGCGCCCATGCGGAACAGCACGACCCACTGCACGATCGTGATGGCGACGGGGACCGAGGCGATGATCGTCGCGAGGCCGTGCCGGCCGGCGATCATGGCCCAGACGCCGCCCCCGGTGCAGAGCAGCCAGGCGATGAGCGCGACGAAGATCATCGCCTTGAGGATGGTGATCTCCGCGGGCTTGGCGTTGGCGCCACAGCCCATGAAGAAGCCCACCGAGACGGCGGTCATCGCAAGGTCGGCGATGAGCAGCAGGATGGAGAGTGCCAGGAGCATGGGGGTTCTCGAAAGACCATGCGACGGATGGAGGGCGAGGCGCCAATCGCCAGAGCTACCGCCCGTTCGCCGGAGGCCCGGGCTAGAGGGGCCTCATCCGCATGATGCAACGGGGTCTCAGGGCAGGTACCACTCGGGGAGGGTGGCCCCGGGAACGGAGAAGGAACGCTGGCGGAAGGCGGAGACGCGGGCGAAGTTCGAGGGTGGCTCGTCGTGGGAGTTCAGGTGAGTTTGGATGATCTGCTCGCCGGCGCGGACGAAGGTCGCGTGCCCATCGCAGAAGGAGATGTTGAAGCCCTCGGTGCCGTGGTTGTTCCAGGTGTCGGGGTAGTTGTTGATGCCGTCGGGCCTGCCGATGGTGGGGAACGGGGACTCGTCCTGGTCGTTGTCAACGACGAGGTAGGTTCGGTCCGGGAAGAGAACGCGGTGGTGGGTCTTGAGCTCGTTTCGGGTCTGGACGTTGAAGACCTCCGTGAGGTCCTGGCGGTTCCAGCCGAGCTGGTCGCCGATGGAAGTGGGGGGCGGGATGAAGTGGACCTGGCCGTCGGGGTACTTGCCGGCGAAGAACCAGGCGCGGACCTCGTAGGAATGGCCGCCCGCGTTGTCGTCGCGGTCGCGAGCGGCCCAATAGGTGTCGCGGATGAAGTCACGGCCGTAGATCGCGTCGACGGGTTCGCCCGAGTCCTCGGAGAGCATGAGGTTGGGGCGGATGGTGTTGAGCGTGGAGGGGCAGATGGCGGCCTTGTACGAATCGAGGTAGTTTGGGAAGAGCCAGCCCATGTTGTCCTCCCAGTCGAAGTAGGCGGGGATGAAGTAGCCCTTCCTCACCTCGTTGGAGTAGGTGATGCAGGCGGTGGTGAGCTGGCGGGTGTTGGAGAGGCAGCGGGCGCGCCGGGCGGTCTCGCGGGCCTTGCCCAGCGCCGGCAGCAGCAGGCCGATGAGCAGCGCGATTACCGCGATCACGACCAGAAGCTCGATGAGCGTGAAAGCGCGGCGCATGGCTCCTGAAGTGTACCACACCCGCGGGAAGGGCTTGCTTCCGGGCGTGCGCCGGGTAGGCTGGAGGGCCCGGGCGACGCCCGGACATGAAGGAGCATGGCATGAAGGTCGTGAGGGATGTAACGGCGGTATTCGGACTGGCGGGGCTTGTGGTGGCGGCGGCGGGGCAGCCCACGGTGACCGTCGACTGCGGGGGCCTGAGCATTTCCTCGCTCTCGACCAACCCTCCGGACGTTTCGAGGACAAGCGCCAGCACCATCGACGCCGCGAGCGGCTACACCTTTGCGTTCAACCCGGTCGTGCGCGGCACGGGGTTCCTGGGAGCCATCGTGATCCCGGCGGACACGCCCCTGGGAGACGTGCTCAACGGCTTTGTTCCGGGCCAGCAGCGCATCCTGCACGGCGCGGTACGGAACCCGGGCGGGGCGGTCCCGGTGCAACTGGATAGCGAGACCGTGAACGGCACTTTCTCCGGCATCTCGCTCTCGCTCACCTTCGTGCAGGACATTCTTTCGACGAGGAACGGGCGTGCGGCGATCCGGGACATCCAGAAGCCGTTCGGGCTTGGCATCAACGTGGTGTCGGGCGGGGGCGTGTACAACACGTTCTCGC
>JADYXW010000077.1 GCA_020853975.1 Phycisphaerales bacterium | reverse complement strand
TCACACCCCCAGCAGCAGACGCTGCGGGTCTTCCAGGCATCGCTTCACGTGCACGAGGAACTGCACGGCCTCGGCACCGTCGACGATCCGGTGGTCGTACGACAGGGCCAGGTACATCATGGGTCGGATGGCGACCTGCCCGCTGCCGACGGGGAACTCGACCGGACGGTTCTTGATCGCGTGCATACCGAGGATGGCGGACTGGGGCGGATTGAGGATCGGGGTGCTCATCAGCGAGCCGAAGATCCCGCCGTTGGTGATCGTAAACGTACCGCCCTGCATGTCCTCGAGGGAGAGCTTGCCGTCGCGGCCTCGCGCCGCGAGATCCTTGAGGGTGGACTCGATGCCGGCGAAGGAGAGCGAGGCGCAGTCCCGCATCACGGGGACCACGAGCCCCTTGGGAGTGCTGACCGCGACCGCGATATCGGCGGTGTCATGGCGCTCGATGGCAGGGTGCCCTTCGTCATCAACAATCGACGCGTTGACGAGCGGGAATGCCCGCAGGGCGGAGGCGCAGGCCTTGACGAAGAACGACATGAAGCCCAGCCCGATGCCGTGCTTCTTCTCGAAGTCCTCTTTGAAGGACTTGCGGAGCTCAATGACCGCGGTCATGTCGCACTCGTTGAAGGTCGTGAGCATCGCGGCGGTGTGCTGCGCCTGAACCAGTCGCTGCGCGATGCGCTGCCGGAGTGGGGTCATCCGCTCGCGGGTCACGCGGGCGGCGGGCTTGGCGACGCCGTTCGCGGCCGCGGCCCCTGCGGAACTGAACGCGATCACGTCCTGCTCGCGGACTCGGCCCCCCGCTCCTGTGCCCTGGATGCGGGACAGGTCAACGCCCTTCTCCTCGGCAACCTTCCGGGCCAGGGGAGTCGCACGGACTTCCTCCGCGGCGGCCTTGGCGGGGGCCGTCTGAGGCTTCGCCTCGGCCACCTGCACCTTGGCGGGCTGGGTGGTGCCTGCCGCGGCAGCACCCGCGGGGGCCGTCGCCTTCTCGTCGATCGAGGCGAGCGACTGCCCCACGTTCACGGTGTCGCCCTGCTTCACCTTCAGGCCCTGCAGCACGCCCGCGGCGGGCGAGGGGATGGCCAAGTTCACCTTGTCGGTCTCGACCTCGACGATTTCCTCGTCACGGCGGACGTAGTCGCCCTCGTTCTTCAGCCAGCGCGAGATCACGCCGCTGGTCACGCTCTCTCCGGCCTGAGGCATCACAATGTCAACCGCCATGCGTCTTGCTCCGTCGGCTGTGGTTATCGCTTGCCCGCCTTGGTCGCTGCTTTGGAGGGTTGTGCGGGCTTGGGGTCCGCGTGGTGCCCGTTGCGGGCCGGCCCCGCGGCCTTGGCGCCGGGCAGGGCCCCCACCGCCCGGGTCAGGATCCGATCCTGGTGGTCCTTGTGCTGATGCTCCGAAGCGCCCGCGGGCGACGCGGAAGCGTCCCGCCCGACATAGGTGAACTCGACGCCCAGCTCGGTCCGGAAGACATCGGCCATGTGCAGGAACGCGCCCGCGTTCCGGGGCTCTTCCTGGGCCCACACACGTTCGGCCTTCGCCGGGTAGCGGCTGTTGATCGCCCGGGCGACCTCGGTGTGGAAGGGGTAGAGCTGCTCGACACGCACGATCGCCACGTCGGTGCGCCCGGTCTCTCGACGGCGCTCCGCGAGCTCGTGGTAGAACTTGCCCGAGCAGTAGATCACCCGTGAGACGCCCGATGGATTCACGCTGTCGTCGATCAGGTGGCGGAACTCGCCCGCGCTCAACTCGTCGATCGTGCACCCCTCGAACCGCAGGTACTTCTTGGGCGTCATCACCACCAGCGGCTTGCGGAACGGCCTGAGCATCTGGCGGCGGAGCATGTGGAAAGTCTGCGCTCCGGTGGTCGGATACACCACTTCCATGTTCTCGTCCGCGCACAGCGCGAGGAATCGCTCCAACCTGGCGGAGGAGTGCTCCGGGCCTTGCCCCTCGTATCCGTGGGGGAGAAGCAGCACCAGCCCGGCCCAGCGCGCCCACTTCACCTCCGACGAGGCGATGTACTGATCGATGATGACCTGCGCCGTGTTGCAGAAGTCGCCGAACTGCGCCTCCCACATTACCAGCGTCCGAGGAGATCCGCGGCTGTAGCCGTAGTCGAACCCCAGGACGCTGTACTCCGAGAGCGGGCTGTCCCACACGTTCAGCACGGCCTTCTGCCCGGTCCGGATGTGGTTGAGGGGCGTGTACTTCTCGCCCGTTCGCTCGTCGCGGAAGACCGCGTGCCGCTGCGTGAACGTGCCACGCCGGGCGTCCTGCCCGCTGATGCGGGCGCCGATCCCCTCCAGCAGCAGCGTGCCGATCGCGATCTGTTCCGCGTCGGCGTGGCTGAGATGTCGCGTCTGTGGCAGCGCAGCGCGGGACGCCAGCAGCCCCTTGAGCTTCGGGTGCGGTCCGAAGGTCTCGGGCACGCGTCCCAGCGCGGCGCACACCTCGGCGATGACCTTCGTATCCACCGCCGTGCGGGGCGACTCGAACGAGTAGTCACCCTCGAACCCGGACCAGAGCCCGCTGCCGGGGGGCGGCACCGGATTGACCGGCGCCGACTGCGCGGCCTTCTGCCCCTGCTCCATCTCGGCGGTGTACCGGTCGCTGATCTCCTGCGCCCGGGCATGGGTGATGCGGCCGGCGGCGAGAAGCCGCTGCCTGTGTGATTCCGCCGGGCCCGGGTGCGGACGGACAAACGTGTACAGCCCGGGCTGCGTGTATGCGGGCTCATCCTGCTCGTTGTGCCCGTACCGCCGGTAGCACACAAGGTCGATGAAGACCTCGTGGCGGAACTCGTGCCGATACTCCGCCGCGATGATGGCGGCGAGCGCGCACGCCTCGGGGTCATCCCCGTTCACGTGGAGCACGGGCGCGTTGATGATCTTCGCGACGTCGGTGCAGTAGCCGGTGGAGCGGGAGTCGCCCGGGTCGGTCGTGAAGCCGACGAGGTTGTTGATAACCACGTGGATCGTTCCGCCGCAGGTGTACCCCTCGAGCCGGCTCATGTTGAGGCACTCTGCCACGACGCCCTGCCCGGGCAAGGCCGCGTCGCCGTGCACCAGCACCGAGATCACCCGTCGGCGTTCGGCGTCGCCCAGCAGGTCCTGCTTGGCGCGGGTGCGACCCATCACTACGCCATCGACGGATTCGAGGTGGCTCGGGTTGTTCAGCAGCGAAAGGTGGACGCGGCCGCCCCCGGGCAGGGCCTGATCGCCCGAGTAGCCCCGGTGGTACTTGACGTCGCCGCCCGCGGAGTCCTCGCCGCCGGCCCAGGAGTCCTCAAACTCGGTGAAGAGCTTGGGGAGGTCCTTCCCGATCCAGTTGCGGAGGACCGACAGCCGCCCGCGATGCGGCATGCCGATGATGATTTCTTCGGTGCCGAGCTCGCCCGCACGCTGGGTCAGCCACTTCACCAGCGGAATGAGCGACTCGCCACCTTCGAGGCTGAATCGCTTCTTGCCTTGGTATCGCTTGCCCAGAAAACGATCAAAGACCTCGGCGGACGTGATCTGATCGAGGATGGTCTCCGACTGCTGAGCGGTGAACGAGGGCCTGCCCCCCCCACTCTCGAATCGGGCACGGAACCACTCCCGCTGAGCCCGATCGGGGATGTAGGCGAACTCCACGCCGATTGGTCCGCAATAGCACGCCCGAAGGTGCTCCACGAGCGCACGAAGCGGGACCGAGGACGAGAGCCCGGCGCCCGAGCCGTCCACCGCTGTATCCAGATCCGCGTCGCTCACGCCCTGCGTGCGGGGGAGCAACTCGGCAGGGACCGTCGGTTCACGGCCAAAGGGGTCGGTCTTTGCGGCCAGGTGCCCCCGCGAGCGGAACGCCGCGATCAGGGCGTCCGCAGCCTGCTGCAAGGGTGCCGCGGCGCCGGCCCGCCCGCCGCCCAGGGCCAGGTCAAAGCCCGCGAAGAACGCAGCGATATCAGGCGGCACCGAGGCCGGATCGGCCTTGAAAGCGCGGTACTGCTCGTCGAGATAGTCAGGCTGCCACGCATTCACCGAGGCGGGAACGCCGTGGATGCCGGTGGGTTGCGACGGGTTCGAGGGCGGGGTCATGGCTGGTCCTGTACACGGGGTGGCGGACCGAACAGAATCCGTTATCGGTCCCCACTCCGAGAGGTAATCCTAGGCGGCTCTATCGGCCTTTCGGAGCTGCGGGGTGGGTCAGGGCCGGCGAAGGGGAAAGGATTTCCGACGCGAGCCTATCTGCCTACCCGTCCCACAGTTATGCCCGTCGCCGTCGTCCGGATGGGTGGGGTCTCTCCCTGCGAGAAGGCAATCTGGAGATCAGCAAGAGCTTCGTCCGTCTTGTCGCCCGCCGGGTCGTCGAGCAGGCTCAGCCGGATGAAGTAGGTGGGTCCGGCGGGCATCTTTTTGGCGAGCCCCGCGACGACATCGGGCGGCAGCTTCCACTCGCGGATGACCTTGCCGTTCTTTGCGACAAGCCTCAGGTCCAGCGTTCCCTCCGCGTAGACCGACGTCTCCGCGTGGTTGCGGGCGAACATCAGGAGCGTGAGGACCATGGTGTCCCGATAGCCGTTGCTGTCGGAGTCCTCCATGAAGCCCACAAAGGGGAGGAGGTCGGTGGGCTGGGTACCCGCAGGAGGAGGTGGTGCGGGCTTCGGCTTGGGGGTACCCGCGCAGCCGACAAGCGCGAGGCCGAGAGGCACAATCAGGGTCCATCTCATCGGGGTGGGTCCATTCGACCAGGGTCTGTCGTCTGAGTGGCCGGGGCCTGCGGTGCACCCGTGGGCCCCGAATCGCTCGCCGACTCAGGCCTGGACCGCGAGGGCTGCAGCGGCTCCGAGGCGGGAGAGACCACGGCCGGGCTCGTGATGCCGTTGCGCCGATTGGTCTCTTCGATCTCGAGCCGGATTCGTTCGAGGTAGTCCTCCACGCGGGTGGGGTCTTCAAGCCGGTCGATGGTTTGCTCGGTCACGTCGCGGATCAGGCCCTCGGGGCTTGCTGCCCCGCCCGGGATCACCCGCGGAGTGAGAATGACCAGCAGCTCGGTCTTGTTGACCTCGTTCTTCTTGGTGCGGAACGGCAGCCCGATGATCGGGATGTCACCAATGATGGGCACCTTGCTGTTGCGCTCCTCGTCGCTGGTCTGGATGAGCCCGCCGATGACGACACTCTGTCCATCCTTGACCGTGACGACCGTGTCCACGGTGCGCTTGGAGATGATCGGCGCCGTTTGGTCACGGTTGATCTGCGTCGTGCGGCTGGTGAGGGCGGAAATCTCCGGGGAGACTTCCATCCGCACGTAGCCGTCTGAACTGATGGAGGGCGTGACCTTCAGGATGATGCCCGCGGGGATGCGTTCGACCTCGGAGATGACCGACGTGCCGTTGACGCCTCCGAACTGGCTGCGGCCCGCAACGCCGATCTCGTCAACAACGCTGATCGTCGCCTCCTTGTTGTTGTCCGCAAGCACCTGCGGGTTGCTCAGCACCTCCAGCTTGCCCTGCGCCTCGAGCGCGCGGATCAGCAGCCCGAAGTCCGACGACGACACCGAGAGGTTGGGAACGCCAAGCGCCGTCGCCACGCCAACACCCGCGGCGGTGGAACCCACCCGGTAGGCCTCGCCCCCGAACGGCCCCACGTTCACGTCCATGCCCCACTGGTCCGAGGCGTCGATCGTGACCTCCGCGAGCAGCACCTGGATCATCACCTGCGGCGGCGACGCGTCGAGCTCCTCGACGATCTTCAGCACGGATTCCATGTACTTGGGCGAGGTAGAGATCACGAGCTTGTTGCTCGACAGGTCCCCCACCACGGTCACTTCCTCTTCCAGCTTCTGGAGGAGCGAGCCCGCACGCTCGGCCCCCAGCGTGAGGCGGGCCTTGTCCGCCTCTCCCTGGAAGTATGCCTTGAGCGTCGTCTCGATCTCCCCCGCCTTGGCGTTGCGGAGGTGATAGACCCGCCGCTCACGCTCGTTGGCGGGGATGGAGTCAAGCTCGGTCACCACCTTGCGGACGAGTTCGAGGTAGTCCGGGGTGCCGGAGACGATGAGCGTGTTCGTGCGCGAGTCCACCGCGATGGCGAGCTGCTGCCGCTCGTCCGGGACGGGGGTCACCGCGTCCGTCGGGGGCTGGTCCTCGCCCTCCGCCTGGGTGCGGGCGGGCACGAGGACGAGGGCATCGCCCTGCTGACGCAGGCTGAAGACGTCGCGGAGCAGATCGCGCATGCGGTTGGCGTCCGCGTTCAGCAGCCGGAACTTCTCGATCTTGCGCTGCCCGGCGCTGGACTGCTCGATGTCCTCGATCATCTCCGAGATCAGGCCGGCAAGGGACTCGGGGGCCGTGACCCACACCGCGTTCGTGCGTGCGTCGGCGGTAAGGGTCACCTGGTCGCGGAGCGCGCCGTCGATCTCCGCTTCGGTGGCGGGTTGACCCCAGTTCTTGAGGTCGCCCCGCATGTTGTCGCGGAGGAACTGCAGGCGCGTGGCCTGCCGTGCGGCGATGCCCCTGCTGCCGCCCACGGGCCGCCCTGCCAGAACGTTCTCCACCAGCCTCACCACCTCGCCCGCGTTCGCGCTGCGCAGCTCGATGGACTTGATCTGCTGGCGCTGCGTGACCTCCGCGGAGTCTACCTTGCGGGCCAGTGAGCGGATCTCGACCAGGTCCGCCTCCGTGCCGGTCACGATCAGCGAGTTCAGCCGCTCGTTCGCCACCACGCGCACGGCGTTCTGCCCACGGCGCTGGTTCTCACGCTCCACATAGGCCTGCTCGATGGACTGTGCGGCCTCCGTCGCGCGGGCACGGGTGAACTGGATGATGTCCGTCCTGCTGCCCGCTTCCAGCCTCGCCACGTCCTCTGTGAGCGCCGAGACCAGCTCCCGAACGACCTGCAGGTTCTCCTGGCTGCAGGCGACGATCAGCAGGTTGCTGGAGGGCTCGGCCTCGATCGTGAACGCGTCCATCGGGTTGCGGACAGACCCGGCCTGGGCCGCGGCCTGGAGCCGCTCGCGCATCAGGCGCTCGATGCGCGGGGCGAGCTGCCTGACATCCGCGCCCTCCACCGGTAGCACGTGAATGCCCACCGAGTACGCGGTGCGCTCGCCGTCGAGCGTCCTGAGCAGCCCTTCCACGATGGCGTAGCTCTTCTGGCTCGATGAGACAATGATCGCGTTCGTGCGGATGTCGGTGCTGATGATCAGCGCGTCCTCGGGGCGGTCACTCCCGGCCTGGCGGCGCTGGGCGAAGATGTCGCGGAGTACTGCGGTCACCCGGTCCGCCGCGGCAAACCGCAGCGGGAAGATTCGCACCTGGTTGGCGGCAGAGGCGGCCTCGACGTCAAGCTGTTCGACCATGGCCTTGACAACCGCCAGGTTGGCCGGGCTGCCGATGACGATGAGCGCGTTCAGGTTCTCGTCCGACGAGATCACAAGCCCCGTGACGGGCGCGAAGAGGTCCGACTCGATGATGCCCGCGGAGACAGGCTCTTCAGGCCCGCTCTTCTCGATGCCCGGGCTCAGGCTGGCCTGGGGCTCGGGCGCACTGATCGAGCGACCCTGATTGACCATGCGGAGCCGCCCGAACTGTCGCTGGAGGCCCATGGCCTCGGGAGTCACCGCAGTACCCCGAACGAGCACCTCCTGAAGCCGCCGGGCCATCCCCGCCGCGTCCGCGTACTTCATCGGGATGATGAGGGGCTCCACCCACTTGCTCGCGGCGTCGCTATCAAGCTCCTTAGTGAGAACCTCCACGAGCGCTAGGGCCTCCTCCCGCCCCGCCGCAATCATCGTGTTCGTGCGTTCGTCAACGGTGATCGCCACATCGCCGGCGAGGGCCTGGCCCGTCGCCGTCGGGGGCAGGCCCCGGCGCTGCGTGCCGGGCAGCCGCCGGAGCGCCTCGCCCTGCTGGAAGAGCGTGTCGATAACGGCCTTTACCCTCGTGGCGGAGGCGTTCTCGAGCGGGAAGATCCGCATGACCACCGAGTCGCCGATGGGGAGGGTGTCGAGCAGTTTCACGATCTCTCGGATGGCGTCGATGTTGCCCTGAGACGACGCGATGATCAGCGTGTTGGTCTGGTCGTCGCCGATCAGACGGATGGGCCGGGTAAGGTCCACCGCGTCGCGCGGCTGGTCGATGCCGTTCTTGACCAGCTGCAGCCGCCGAACCTGCTCCGCGAGCGGGCCTGCGGGGCCTGAGGTGGTGACGGAGGACGCCGCGTCCGTCGGCCTGAGCATGCTTGTGAGGGTCGCGGCGACCGCGCGGGCCGAGGCCGTGCGCAGCGGGACCACGGCGAGCTTCTGCTCGGACTCCACCGGGGCCGTGTCCAACGACTTCACAAGCGACTCCACGATGCGACCGTCACCCGGCGCCGCGACGATGGCGAGCGCCCGGCGCGTGCCCATCACACTGATCTGCACGGGTTCGCTCACGATCCCGGGCCGGTCCGCCTGCTGCGGGCGGGTCAACCCCATTTCCTCGAGCATCCGGCGGATCGTCGCCGGGTCGTTGTTGACGATGTCGACGATGGTCACGTTCTGGCTCAACATCGCCGGGCCGGGTTCCTGCCCTGTCGCCGGCGCATCCAGCTCCGCGATGACCGCCTTGATCTCCTCCAGCAGCCGGGCGCTGCAGGCGATGACCAGCGCGTTGTTCGTGCGGTCGACCTCCACCGCCAGCGTCTCTCCCTGGGCCTTCGCCGTCTCGGTGAACGTAGAGAGCAGCGTCTGGCGGATCCGGCCCGCGGCGATGGTCTGCAGCCTCACGACGTGGGGCTGCACGCGCCCGACCTCGCCCTGCTGCTCCAGCGTCTCCGCGAGGGCCTTGATCTGGGCGAACTTCGCGTCGTCCGCCCGGACGATGAGCGCCCCGCTCGTGTCGTCACCCACGATCATGACGCTGCGCGGGCCGTTGGGCCGTTCGAGCTTGTTCAGGTACATCTCCCGGATCGTGCTGGCGACAAGCGAGGGCTTGCCGTTCGCAAGCGCGATGATCCGGGGTTGAGGCATGTCGCCGAAGCCGGAGACATCGAGCTGCTTGATGATGTCGCGGATGCGGTCCAGCTCTCGCCTGCCAGCAAAGACGATCAGCGAGTTGGTCTGCGTCTCGGCCGAGACGCTCGGCACGCCCTCCGCGTCCACCAGCACCGTGGCCTCCGGGCGCTCGCCCGGACGGGCGGCCTGGTTGCCCCGCGCGTTGCGGGCCTGGGACTGCCGGAGCTGCTCCTCCAGCGGTGCACGCAGGCCGTCGTTGAGCGCCCTCGCCACGCTCGTGGCGTCGGCGTGCTCCAGCGCGATGACCGCGAGCTGGCGGGTGGTGTCGTACTCGGGCGTGTCGAGCTTCGTCAGCAGGGCGCGGATGCCCTCCCACATCGACTTGTCGGCGCGGATCACCAGCGAGTTCGAGAGCTTGTCCGGCAGGATGGTCACGTTGCGGGCCGCGGGGCTCGCCGCCTCCGCCGCGTACCGGCCGTAGAACACCTTGAGCGCCTCCGCCGCCTGCGTCGCGCTCGCGTACTCCAGTTTCACAAACTCCGTCGCACGCTCTTCGAGCGGTGCCTGGTCCAGCTCGCGGACGATCTTCTCGATCTCCTCCATCTGGTCCGCGGGGGCATAGACCGTCAGCGTGTTATCCTGTCTGGAATAGTCGATCCCGGCCTCGGGCTCGTTCGGGTTGCGCGGGCGAGCACGGAGCATCTGCTCAACCGTGTACGACACCTCGCTCGCCTCCGCGGCGGTGAGGCGGAACCTGCGGAACACCAGCCCGCTTCGCACCGGCTCCTGATCGATCTTCTTGATCTGCTCCATCGCGATCGCGATCGCCTCCTTGCTGCCGGTCAGCAGCAGGGAGTTGGAGCGGACCACCGGCGTCACCGTGACCTTCACGTTGGGGGGCAACGCCGTGCGGAGCGCCGTCGCCACTTCCTGGGCCCGCGCGGTCGTGAGCCCCACGGTCTCGATGTTGGCCTCCTCGGCGCGAGGAGCCGCGTCGAGCTGCGCCAGCACCGACGATACCTCCGGAAAAACCTCCTGCGGCGCAGAGATGATCACGGAGTTCGTTGCGGGCTGGGGCGTGATGATGACGCGCTCGTCGCCCCGCGTATCTCGGGCGAACATGGCGCGCAGCGAGTTCGCCACGTCGTTCGCGACGCCGTTCTTCAGGACGATAACCTCGATCCGACGGTCCTTCCCGCCGTCGGGCTGATCGATCTGCGCCACAAGCTCGCGGATGGTCGCCATGTCGTCCTCGCCCGCGGAGAGCAGGATCACGTTCCCGTCGGCAGAGCCCATGACGCTCACACTGGCCGCGTCCACGCCCTGGGCGCGCGCGCGGTCCGCGAAGAACTGCCGCAGGGTGTTGGCGGCACGGTCCGCTCTCGCGTGGCTAAGCGTGATGGACGCGACCTGGTTGCCGGGCCCGCCGTCCGGCCCGCCCTTGTCGAGCTGCTGGATCGAGCGGACGGCCTCCTCGACCCGCTCTCCCTTGCCCACGAGAATGATCGCGCGATTGGCCCGATCGATCTCGACCGTCACCGCGTCCGGGTCCGGCCCGCGCCACGAGCGCCACCCCGGGGTGACAAACGCCTGGCGGAGAACCGTCTGCAGGGATCGCAGGTCCGCGGACTGAACCTTCACGCTGCGAATCACGAGCGCCGACTTCTCCGTCGCGGGCTGATCGAGCGTCTGGATGACGCTCTCCGCATTGGCCAGGGCCTCGCCCTGACCGATGAGCAGCATGCTGTTCGTGCGTTCGTTCGCCTCGACGTAGACCTTCTGAATATCGTCCTCGGGCGCCCCGCCCCCCCACACGTTGACGGACTCCCATCGCAGCTCGTCCAGGACGTTGCGGACGGTCTGGAAGACCTCCGTCACGCGTGCGTGCTTCAGCGGCACCACCTTGAACTGCATGTCGCGCGTGGGCGCGGGCGTGTCAAAGGTCTTCACGAGCTCCTGCACCTGGGCAAAGTCGTCGTCCGACGCCGCCACAAGCAGCGTGCTGCTGCGCTTGTCCCCCACCACCGCGACGCGCGACGCCGCGCGGGCGCCGGGCCTGGCGGAGATCGCGGCACGATCCGAGAAGAACTTCTGGAGCGACTGGGCGATGGCGCCGGCGTCCGCACGCTCGAGCTTGATCGACCTGACAGGGGCCGTGCCGGTCTCGGCCTGGTCCACCTGCGCCACCACCCCCTTCACCTGCTCGATGTCCTCCTTCGAGGCCCGCACGATCAGCAGGTTTGAGCCGTCCTGGGCGGAGATCCTCACGCGATCCTTCTTCGCCGGGTCTCGCCCGATCACGATCTCGTCCACGATCTGCCGGACAGTCGACGGGGCCGCATTCCGCAGCGTGATCATCGCGAGCTCGTCGCCGCCGGACTCCATCGAGACGTCGGCCTCCGCGAGCAGCCGCACGACGTCCGTGTGCTGGGGCTGGCTGGCCGTGACCAGAAGCGTGTTCGTTCTGTCGTCCGCGATGAATCTCGCCTGCGGCAGGTCGTTCCCGCCCGCGCCCTGGCGCTGCGCGTCAAACAGCGTCTGCAGCGTGCGGCTGACCTCCGCCGCCTTCGCGTGCTTCAGCTCATACCTGTGGATCGCGAGCCGGTTCGTCACCGGGTTCTGGTCCACGGTCTCGATGAGCCGGTCGATGACCGGCAGCGAATCACCCGGCGCCGCGACGATGACCGACGCGCCGGCAGGGTCCATGATGACGCGGATCTGCGACGGGTCGACCCGCCCGCTCACGGCGCCGTCGGGCCCCTGCACCTCGATCTCCCACGCGCGCACGCGCCTGGCCTGCTGGCCGGCGGGGGTCGCGGTGAACAGGTCTCGCAGCGCCGCCATCGCGCGCGGGGCCGTGGTGTTCACGAGCGGGTAGACCTTGACCGCCATCTTCGCGGTGGAGCCAAGCTGCGTCAGCGACCCGATGAGCTCGCCCACGACCACGAAGTCCGCGTCGTTGGCGAGCACCACGAGTGCGGAACCGGTCGGGTCGGGCGTGATGGACACCGGGCCCGTGAGCCCCCCCGGGTTCGCCGCGGACGTGCGCCCGATCTGCCCCACGGTCTGGTTCACGATCTGTGCCAGCGTCGCGGCATCGCTAGCAGGAGGAATCGTGACAAGTCTGACGCCCGTCGGCTCGGGGGGCATCTGGCTCTGGAGCTGCATCGCCAAGGCCGCGAGCCGATCCGCGGTGCGGGGCGAACCGACGATCAGCAGAGAGTTGGTCGCCTTGTCAACGGCGATCGTCACGGTCGGTTCGGGCTCCGGCGGGCCCGCCTCCGCGGGCTTGTTCTCCGGCTGCCCCTGGGGCGCCGGCTGAACCTCCGGCGCGAGGGGTGCCTCGGGCTCGGTCATCGCCATCACGGCAGCCGCCGCGACCGCGTGAGGAGTCCACAACGTCGGTGGCGCCCAGGTGCGGGGCTTCTCGGTCTCGGCAGGCGTCTTCTCCTTCGTGCGCCGCAGGAGCTCCTCCGCCGAGATTACCTCCACCTTCATGCCCTGCTGCTGCTCAAGCACGCGGCGCAGCGTCTGCGCCATAAGCTCCGCGTCCGCGCGGCTGCGGTCGAGCGGAACACTCCGCATCTGGCGCGATGACGCGAGCGCCGCCGCATCCAGCGACTTGATCAGTGACTCCGCCGTCTCGAGCTGCGCGTCCGTGCCGCGGAGGATCAGCGAGTTGCTCGATGTGTCCACCCGCATCACCGGGGGCGGTTCGGGGGATTGCGTGTCCCTGAACACGGCGTCCAGGTTCGCCGCGAGCTGCCCCGCGTCGGCGTTCGCGAGCGTCACGACGCGGATGGCGCGCCGCGTTCCCGCATTCTCGCCCGGGTCCACGTCCAGCGACGCGATCATTTCCTCCGCCAGGTCCATGAGCGAGCGGGGCCCGCTGACGACCAGCGCGTTGAGCCGCGTCTCAGCGATCACACGGACCTTCAGGGGCTCCGGATTGCCGCCCAGGCGGGAGATGACCTGCGCCCGCATCCAGTCCGGCATCCGGTCCAGCGAAGACTCGCGTGCCAGCACGCTCTCGAGCACCGGGGCGAGCGTCTCCGCTCGGCCGTGCTTCAGCGGGATTGTGCGGACACCCATCCCCTCACGGTCCACCGACTGATCCAGGCTCTCGATGAGCTTCGCCGCCCGGTCGAGCTGCTCCGACGTGCCGACGATGACCACCGTATTGCTCGCGGGCTCCGGGGTGATCGTCGCCGGGTTCGTGCCGGGCTTGTCCTGCGCGGGCAGCGTGCCACGCAGCGCTCCGGCGATGCTCGCGGCCTCGCCCTTGCTCAGCCTGAAGACCCTGACCTCCAGCGCACTGGAGGTGCTCTGCTGATCCAAGGCACGCACGATGCCGTCCGCGACCGACATGATCTCTCGTGGCGCGGAGATCACGAGCGTGTTGCTCGCGGCGTCGCTGGTCACCTCCACCTGCGTCGCACTCTCGGGCAACGGCGCCCCGCTGGGGTCGCGCAGCTCGCGGGCTCGCTGACTCAGCACGCGCTGGACAAGCGGCATCAACCTGTCGGCCCTCGCGGCCGTCAGCGCGTAGAGCTTCATTTCCGTCGGCGCTGCCTGGGGCAGGCCGTCCAGCCGCTTCAGCACCTCCTCCACGCCCTCGAAGATGTCGCTTGGACCGCTCACGACCAGCGTGCGACTGACCGGCTCGGTCGAGACCGTGATGGGTGCGTTGCTGGCTTTGCTCGTCAGAGAACCGCCTGACACAAGCTGTCTGATGGTGTTCGCGACGGAGGCAAGATCGGCCCGCTCCACCTTGTACGTCCGCAGCGACAGGTTGTCCGCCAGCTTCTGCTGGTCCAGGCTCTTCACGAGCTGCTCGAATCCTGCCATGCGCTTCGCCGGCGCATCCACGATGAGGGAGTTAGTCGCGCGGTCGGCCCGCACGACCACCTCGCGGGGCTGCTTCAGGTCCGGACGGGGCTGGCGCGTCCTCGGGTCGATCGGCATCGGGGGCTCGGGGTACATCTGGTCGATGGTCTGAGCCAGTTCCTCCGCGCGGGCCACCTTCAGCGGATAGATGCGGATCTCCCTCCCCTCCGCGTCAATCTGCTGCGCCTCGTTCAACCCCTGGATGATCGTTTCGATCTCGGGAAGCGTGTCCGGGTGCGCGGAAACGATGAGGGTGTTGGTCGCCGGATCGGAATCCACCCACACGGGCTGGCGTGTGCGTTGCTCCGCGGGCCTCGCATCAAAGCTCCTCTGGATCACCAGCGCCACGTTCGCCGCGTCCGTGGACTTCAGCCTGAAGAGCTTCAGGGGCGGGCGCTCCGCGCCCTGCCGCGTGTCGAGGTCGCGCACGAGCGCCTCGAGCACCGCGAGCTGCTCCGGCCTTGCTCCGATGATCAGCGTGTTGGTCTGCTCGATGGCCTCGAACGCCGGCTCAGGGCCGCCCGGGCCACGCAGCGTCTGGCTGGACTTCACGAGGTCCGCCAGGGTCGCGACCACGTCGCTCACCTTCGCCTGTCGTAGCTCGATCATGCGGAGCTGTCGGAGCGCCGGGTCGTCGGCGTCCAACTCCGCGACAAGGTCGCCCAGAAGCGCCACCTGCGCGGGTGTGCCCCGCACCAGCAGCACCTTGGCCTCGTCGATCGCCTCGAGCACCGGCTCTGTGTACGCGGAGCCGTCCGTGGGCGTGAGCATCGGCCGCGCCAGCCGCGACAGCCTCGCCGCGAGCACGCCCGCCGACGTCTTCTTCACGTCGAACCGCCGGACCTCCTGCACCACCGAAGCCGCTTCGACCTGCGACAAAATCTGCGTGAACGCGGCGAGCGCCGCCCGAGAGCCCAGAAGCGTCGCCGTCCCGGACTCGGTCTCGAAGGTGATGGTGACGGGATCGGTCGCGGCCTTGCCGCTCTGCGCGTACAGGTCCTGGGCCTTCTTGAGCGCCGCCTCAGCGCCCTCGCGCCCGAGCTTCACGAGCTTGACGTCACGCTCCTGGGCGTCCTGCGTATCGAGCGCCGCGATCATCTGCTGGTAGGCATCCACGTCCGCCGAAGGACCGACCAGGATCACGCTCTTGCCGTCCGGACCGGCGCTGATGCGCATCGACTGCATCTGCCTGGGCGTCAGCAGCCTGGTCGCGATGGACTCCACGACGCTCGCGGGCAGGTGCTTGAGCCGGACGGAAACCGCCCTCCGCTCGGGCCTCACGCTCGCGGGCTCACCCGCGGCCCCACCATCGCTCCGCGACGCCGCCGGGTCCATCTCGGCAAGCACCGCCGCGGCCTGGGCGATCTTGTCGGGCGGGCCCACCACCGTCACCTTCAGCACCTCCGGCAGCGCCAGCACAACGGGCCGGACCTTCGGGTCGTCCTTCGAAAAAAGCGTCGTCAGCCGCGCCGCCGCCGCATCCGCGGTGATCGTCGCCAGCGCGAACGTGGCCAGTTGCCCCTCGCCCGCCTCGGTCGCGGGCACGTCGAGCAGGCCAAGGACCTCCTCAACGGTTCGGATGCGCGCCTCCGGGCCGACGGCGATGATGGAGTTGGTGCGTGGATCGGCGACCAGGTTCAGCCCCGCGACCTGCGTGTCCTGCACCGTGCGCTGGCTGCCGTCCTTGTCGACGATGACCGTCTTCTGCCGCTCGCCCACGAGCCCCTTGAGGCTGTTCAGGATGGTCTCGGCCTGGCCGTACCTGAGAGGGAAGAGTTTGAAGGACGCGTCCGCGGGCTTACGCGCGTCGATGGACTGCACGATCTCGCGGATGCGCTTGACCTGCGCCGCGGTATCCACCACGATCAGCATGTTCTGCGTGGGGATGGGCAGCACCCCGCCGAATGACCCGACGAGCTGCTTCACCTGCTCTGCCACCTGCTCCACCCGTGCGTTGTCCAGCGGGATGCTGACCGTGACGATCTGGTCGGGCGTCAGACGCGCGAGCGACGCCGCGTCCGCGGGCACCGCGATCGGCTTCTTCGACGCATCCTGCAGGGTCGCGAGGTACAGGTACTGATCCTGCCTGCGAAGATGAACGCCGAACCTCGCCAGGTTCAGGTTCAGGATGCTGAGCGCGTCGGTGAAGGAGTATCTCGACGAACTGACGAATGTCACCGTGCCCTGGGGGATCGCCGCCTCGAAAATGATCGGTACCCCGCCCTCGCGCGCGAACACGTCCAGCACCTGGTCGACCGGCGCGTCCTTGAAGTTGAACCCGAGGTCATCGCGGGGCTGCGCGCGCGCTGCGGCGGGCGCTCCCCCGGTCTCGGCTGGCGAGGCCACGGGCGGCGGGGGGGCCGCCTCCTGCGCCCACACCGAAACCGGCAGGCCGACCACCGCGACCATCGCGGCCGTGGCCACGCGCTTGCTTCTCTGCTGTGACATCGGAATCCTCCGTGACTGTCAAGGCGGACCTGACCCCATGAGAATGGCAGAATGTCCGCCGTCACCAACGGAAGTCCCGTCGGTGCCAGAGTCTACCTATCCCTTGGGCTTGCGTGCGGCGAGGGTGCTCCCAACCGACACGTCGAACCGTTCACCCGCGATTTCCACAACCGCCTGCTCTCCCGAGCCGTCGATCAGCACGGCGTCGAGCACCTGCCCGCCCCTGAGCACCGTCAGGCGGTCGCCCGTCCGCAGGTTGACGAAGAGCGCGCTCAGCCCGCCCCGCCCGGATGCCACGCCCGCCAGCCGCCAGTCTTCATAAGGCGCGAACGCCCTGGGTGCGGGTCCCGACGCCTCCCGCCCCCCTTCCGGCGCCGAGGCGATGATCACCGGAGCCGGGGACTTGCCCGGGGCCCCGCTCGGCGCCCGGAACAGATTCCGCGAGGCGATAGCCCGCCACGTCGACTCGTGCTCGGTGCTTGCAGGGGTGAGTTGCGGCGCGCCCTGCTCCGACTTCTGCGCCAGCGTTGGCGCATAGATCGTCGCCACGTCCACCCGCAGGTCGAACTGGTCTCGCTCCTTGCCGATAGGTCGGAGCGAGAAGGCGTCGATCCGGTGAACCCAGGGCTGATCCTGGAGCATCCCGACAGCCGCCACCGCCTGCTCCAACGTCCCGGTGCCCCGGATCGAGCCCCTGAGCACCTGGAAATCCGGCTGGCGACGGAGCGCCCGCTTGAGGTCCACGGACACGCCCTTCGCGTCCAGCACCGGGCTCATGACCTCTACGGGCTTCCCGTGCTCCACGATCACCTTGTCCAGCCCGGCGGTGCTGCCGACGCGGGTCAGGCCATCGCGGAATCGGGCGCTCACGACATCCAGCTCGCTCCCGAGCAGGCCGGCGCCGGACGCCGCCCGGCGCCGCGCCAGGTCCCGTTCTTCGCTCAACTGGGACTTGAGCCTTGCGACCGCGTCCTGGGCCACGCGGACGTCCGCCTCGATCAGGCTGCGGGGCCCCAGATAGACCTTCTGGAACGCCCACCAGGCTCCCGCCGCGACCAACGCCACGGCCGCAATCCTCGCCCAGGGCTTGGTCAGGAGTGCGTTCACCGGCCCTCCCCCTTCGGCTCTGGGGCCGGCGCCGCTTCCTCCGCCGCCGGGCGACCGGTGGGTGCCTGCATTGTCGTCGTCAGGCGGAAAGAGAACTTGTCCGGGGTGTCCGCGCCCCGGCTCTCGACCGTGTACACCTCGCCACGCAGCACGCGATCTCGCAGGTCAGACGACACTTCCCGGTCCTTCACCTTGCCTGAGAAATCGAATATGGCGGTCAGGGGCCGCTTCCACTGACCGTCCGGGTAGCCTTTCTTGGGGAGATACTCCGGCCTCGCGTTGGCGCGGCCCGACAGATCGTCGAGCACCGCGGACCCGGGCGTGGGCCAGACGCGGCTCAGCCCATCAAGGTGCGCCACCCAGTCCACACGGGATGCCCGCCACTCTTCGAGGTGGCTGGTGCGAGCGTGCTCCACCAGGAAGCCCGCGTACTCGGTTTCCAGCGTCGCCCGCTCGGACCTTGCGAGCGTGAGCGTCCGCCTCAACCCGCTCAGACTCTGGTCGGCGACGACGAAGAACAGGCTGCCCAGCACGATGAGCCCGAGCGCGCCGACGAGCACCGCCTTGCGGGCGACCGCGGCACGGTCTGGAGCCCGGCGCGGATTGAGGAAGTCGAGCGAGGGCCGCTCCGCCGCTTCCTCGAAGAGGATCCCCAGGAGCGTCACAAGGGCGCCCTGATGCCTTTCCGGCACGCCATCCGGAAGCCCCTGCCCCTGGAGTCCTCGAACCGTTTCGGGCATGCAACCAAGGCCTTGCGCGGCTTGCTCGGCCAGAGCGCGAGCCTCCGACCCGTCGCCTAGAACCGCGACGGAGTCAAGCTCTACCTCCCTCGCACCGACGTGGCTCATCCACGTGCGGCGTGCCTCCATCGCTACTCGCGTGGCCCAGCCCTCTGGCTGCTCGGACGGGTCGCGGTCGAGGTCGATCGCACGCGACGCGCTGAGCCCCCCGGACTCGATAACCAGGAACTCCACGCCCGCCGCGGTCGCCCGAATGCCGAGCACGGGGCCGCCCCGTCGCTCCTGAAGCTCTGAGAGCAGCACCGAGGCGCCAACGCTGCCGACCGTCAGCCGCGCAGGCTTGATACCCGCGGCGGCCGCGGCCTCGTTCCACCACGCCAGCCTCTCCGCGGGCATGGCGGCCGCCAGCACCGCGCCGCTCGTGCCCGCGCCAGCGGGTGGGGGCACGAAGTCGATGGTGGTGCCCTCCAGCGGCAGGGCCAACTGTCGGATCATCTGCAGCCGCACAATCCCCGCGAGGTCTTCCGCCGAAACAGCGCCCTCGGGCGCCGAGGGCACCGTCAGGTGCTTCAGTACGCACTCATGCCTGGGGACCACCAGCACCACGCGCCCGCGGGAGGGGCCGAGAGCACGGAACTCATTCGCCAGCCACGCGCCGATCGCCGGAGCGTCGCCCTGTTGCACGTTCGCGGGCCTCGCCGCGACGTGCCAACCTCGGATGCGGACGCCGCCGGACGACACCTCGCCCGTGAGCATTGCCGCGCCCCAGCGGTCAACCTCAATCGCCGTGATGACCCTGGACTTTGCCATCAGCGCCCGCTCGCCCCCCATCTACCCGACCTTCGATCCCGCAACGGCTTTGCACCGCCCCGCTGAGAAGCACCAGCAGAGGGTGCGGCCTCCGGAGCTTCGCGCACCCCAACGTCCGGCGAACGGCTGGATGCACCCCCCACCGCAGGCCGACTCCCCAGAGAACGGGGCGCACCAAGCGATGTCGGCATATCAAATACTCGCGGGGGCACATTTTGTTTCGAGTCCGCCTCCGCGGCAGGGTCGGATCGCCCCCCCACGGACGGGGCAGGTCCATCCTCCGACTCGCTGTCGGCGTCCGGCTGCGGCCCCCATGCCGCCGCCGCGAGGAACGTCACGTCCCGAAGGTACGCCACCCGCACCTGTGGCGAGCTCGCGTCGATCACGGCCTCCCACACCAGCCTCGCCCGCGGCGTCCACTCACCTCCGCTGACCGCGTCGTCCCGGGTCGAGGGCCCGATTTCCGCGGCGACCTTGACGCGCCACACCAGGCTCCGAGTCGTCAGCCAGTCCGCTGCCTGAACGAACTGCTCAGGAGTCAGGGCGCCCTCGGCGACGGGCCACGAAACGCTCCGGCGCCGGTCGGCGCTCAGGCCCGTGCGCACCTCCGCAAGACGCTGAGCCGCCTCGTTGCTGATGCCGGGAAGGCACGCGAGCACCTCGGGAGGCGCGAGGTTGAGGTCGACCCGCCCCGGGAGAAACTGATCGTCGGACGCCGTGACGAGGTCCAACACCTCGCCCCAATCTTCTGGCCCAGCGCCGACCTCGATCATCGCCCGCACCAGCTCGCCCGCCGAGCTCGCCTCGGACTTCAGCGCAGCCTCGGCCGCCTTCAGAGCGCCCGGCGAGAGCCGCGAGGCGAGTTCGTCACCGATTTCCTTGCCCCAGCCGATTCCCCGATGCACGCGAAACTGCCCGGCGTGCGCCGCGGACGCTGTCCCGCGCCCGAGCCCGCCCTGCACGTTCGGGTCGTACGCGAGCGAGGTAATCCACACACCCAGACCTGACGGCGCTTCCGGCGCATCCGGGTCGGACTCTTCCGCCGCCGGGCCGGGGCCGTAGTACTCCGCGATCGTCATCGACCCTGGCCTCACCAGCTCCTCAGGAGCCTGGACGCCCTCGCCCCGGGTCGCGAGGATCCTCGATGCCACGTCCTCGGACCCTCCCGGGAGCTTCGCGAGCATGCCGGCGTCCGCACGGTTGACGTCCAGCCTGCTCATCTCGCTGGTCGTTCCGCTCGGCCCCCCGCCGAGCAACCTCACGACACCCTTGTGCGCACCGTCGTCGAAGAGCACCCACTCGCGGGTGAGCGTCGGCTGCTCGCCCTCCAGCATGGCGGCCCGCTGGGCCTCAAGCTCCTGCTGTACCCCCTGGAGCCCGGACCATGCCAGCGCCCGCAGGTGCTCCCGCTCCATCGACACGCGCGCCGTGTCCAGCCTTGCCTCCACGCGCACCGCCATGGCGCTGCAGAGCAAGACAGAGACGGCGATCACCACCAGCGTGATGATGAGGACCGTGCCGCGGGTTCGGGGGCTCGCGTTCACGCTCCCTCCTTCCACGCGCTCACGGGGCCGTCCGGGATCGTGATGACACGGATGCGATCCGCCGGTCGGGTCGGGCCGTCCTCGCTCCCCACAAGATCAATGTCGTCGGGCAGCGCCTCCGGTTGAGAGGCGGCGCCACCCCCGAACCAGACGGACACCTCGACCGCGAGCGGGAGGGCCCTTGCCTGAGCGGAATCGAACGAGTCCCGCCATTCGGCGCCGTCGTGGTACCTGAACTTCACCAGTTCCAGACCGGTCGCGAGCACTTCCGGCGCCGCCGCGGAACCCGGGATGGTCCGCCCCGTCAGTTCCCCGCCCGACGCGGAAAAGACGAACTCGCTGCCCGTCGCTTCGGTCGCCAGCCTGCCCGGGTCCAGCCCGACTCCCCTCGCCCGGACCAACAAACTCGACGAACTCCCGCGCAGCCCCGCCGCCCCGGCCCCGTCCGCCGCGAACGTGGTCGCCAGGTCCCGCTCCAAACGCGACCACATCGCCGCGAGCCCGTCACCCCTCGTGCCCACCGTGTCAAGCTCGGACCGGCGCTGGAGAAGGGTCCACAGAAACCCGAAGACGGCGGCGGAAAGTGCCACGATCAGCACGATCGCGAGGAGCGTCTCAAAGAGGGTGAACGCCCGCCGCCTCATGGAGCGGCCTCCTCAGGGCCCGTCCCCGCCATGCCGCTCAGGGGATCATCCTGGAGCGTTTCGGGTTGCCGGCGTGCAAGGCGCACGAGCTGTCGGAGCGTAAAAGATGACTTGGGGTTTTCGATGTCCCCACCCGGGGCCAGCATCGCCGTGACGCTGACGTTCGTCAGGTTGGGGAAGGGTGACGTCTCGGTCTGAACCTCGAGCACCCAGTCGGACACCTCCGCGGTGCCGCCGTCGTCTCCTTCGGGTCTGACGGGCCCGGAGAGTGTCTCGGGCGTCGCGAGTCCGGCCTCGAGCCTGGCCATCGCCGACCTGGCCAGATCCGCCGCAATGCGGCGCTGCTCCAACGTGTACGAGTTCTCGATGAGTCGATCAACGACACTCAAGGTCGCCATCGCTGCGGACACGAAAAGCACAAGCGCAAGCAGCACCTCAAGGAGGACGCCCCCCCGCCGGCTACTCGCGTTCCTGAGGCGACTGGGCATCCGGATCCTCCGGAGCGAGCGGGCCATGCTCTTCACGTTCGGTCAGCGAACCGGGGCCTTCCTCGGCATCGCCCTCGTCCACAACCGGGGGCGCGTCCCGGAAAGTGATCTTGGACGTCAGCGGGCTGAGTTCGCCGACCCTGGTGCGGGTCTGCACGCCCACGAACATGCGCTGGCCGATGACCGCGGAACCGTCGGGAAGGAAGATCGCCAGCCTGACGGCGGGCGTCGGGTCCGCTTCGTTCGACGGCGCGGGCTGGTCGCTCTGCACAATCGGCTCTCTTGCCAAGCTGGAGAGCCCCTCGCGCGCGGCAGGCCGCGGGTCCTGGCCCGAGACCACCACCGAAGGGCGAAGGGTCGTGACACGAATCTCCCAAGGCCGGGAATCCCCCTGCACGGCGGGTTCCTCGCTCGCCGAAGCCGGTTCCTCCCGGGCAGGGCCACCCAGCGCACGCACATAGATCGCCGTTCCCTCGGGCTTGGAAACCGCCACCAGTTCCAGAGGTTCCGCCCGCTGCGTGGCATGGGCCGCGGCGATGGAGGTTGCAGCAGACAGTTCGTCGCACGCCGCATCGATCGTGACCCGGTCAGACAGGCCCATCAGCGAGGGTGAGATGATCGCGCCGATGAGGAGCAGCAGCGCGAGGCTGATCAGCACCTCAACAAGCGTGAATGCTCTGGCGACCCTTGCCCGCATGCCTCAGCCTCCGGTGCCCTTGGACGAATCCCCCGTTGGGGTCGTGCCCTCCGCGTCCTTGTCCCATGACACGACATCATCGTCCGTACCCTCGACCCCGTCGCGGCCGATGGACCAGAGGTCGTACTCGGCCTCGTCACCGTGCTCGGACTGCTGGCGGTACCCCCAGTCATGTCCGAATCGGTCCTTGGGCATGGCCTTCTCCATCCGAGAAGCCCACTTCTTGAGTTGTTCCTCGTCCTGCATGGAGTCCTTGCTCCAGAGGACAGCCAGACCCTCCTCATCGGTCGGGTAGCGACCGTGGTCGAACCGGAACATCTTCAGCGCCTGCCGGAGCGTGTTCATGTCGACCTTGCACAGGTCGTTCTCCGCCTGTTCCTTGCGGCCCATCAGGTTGTACGCAACCAGGCCACCCAGCGCCAGGATGATCGCGATCACGATCAGGACCTCAAACAGGGTAAAAGCCCGGGCCAGCCGCCCGCGCCGTGTGCGTTGTGCCATCGCGTTCCTCCGCATCAAGAAGACCTCCCACACCCTGATTGTACGCCCAACCCCCCGCGACGTTGCCCGACCCCGAAGGGAAATCCCGCTCACCCGCCCGCGTTCAGCCTGAGCATCGGAAGAATCAGCGCCACCGCCACCACGCCGATCACGCCGGCGATGGCCAGCAGCATCATCGGCTCGATGAGCCGAATCGCGACCGTCAGCACTCTGTCGAGCCGGTTTTCGAGCGCCGCCCCTACCTTGGGGAGCACCGATTCCAGGTTGTTCGCCGCCTCCCCCACTCCGATCATCTCCAGCACGTCGTCATCGAACAACCCGCTCTCCGTGAGCGGCCCGGAGAGCGCACGCCCGGCGCGCACTTCCTCGATGGCCCGGTCGATCGCCCGCGACATCAGCACGTTGCCCGCCCCGTCCCGGGCGATCGTCAGCGCCGCCACCATCGGCACCCCGTTCCCCAGCATCGCGCCCAGCAGGTGGCAGAACCGAGACGCGGCGTAGCCCCGGACCACCGGGCCGAACACCGGCAGCCGCGTCTTGGTCCGCTCCCATCGCTCGCGCACGTCATCCCGCTTCAGCAGCGTCCACACGCCGAACCCCGCCGCCACCAGGAGCCCCGCCGTCAGGAGCCCGTGGGCCGTGATCGCGTCGCTCGCCGCAAACACGACCTTGGTCACCGTGGGCAGACCACCCTTCACCTTGTCGAACATGGGCCGGTACATCGGGACCAGGAAACCGAAGATGCCCACCATCGCCAGGATGCTGAAGAGCAGCAGCAGCATCGGGTAGATCAGGTTCGAGATCAGCTTGGCACGCAGCTCCGCCTGCTTGAGCTGCAACTCTGAAAGTCGCAGCAGCACCTGTTCCAAGAACCCGCCCCGCTCGCCCGCCCGAACCATCGCCACCTGCACGGGCTCAAACTGCTCGCCCTTCGCCTCCATCGCGGATGCAAGGTCCGAGCCCTTCTCCACCTGCTCGGCCAGCCCGCGGAACGCCTCGGCGAGCCGAGGCCGCCCCTTCCTGCTCCCCAGCAGCCTCAGCGCCCGCAGCAACGGCACGCCCGCGTGGAGCATGTCCCCAACCTGCCCATAGGCCTCCCCAAGCTCGCGCGCGCCGATCCGCCGCACGAAGAGCCCGCGCTGCGCCGCCTGCTGCGTCACGCTCACGGGGGTCAGCCGCCGATGCTCCAACTCCGCGAGCACCGCCTGCTCGCTGGCACCCGCGAGAGACCCGGAGACGCGAGCGCCACCGGGGCCCAAGGCTGTGTACCGGAAAAGCGCCACGGGCCGCCTCCGCTACTTTCCGCCTTCGGCCGCGGGGGCCGGGGCTGCCATCTCGGGCTTGGTCGGGTCACTCCCCTTCTTGCCGAGCTCCCGGTCAATCACCGTCAGCAGCGCGGCATCTGTCGGCTGGATTCTGGGTTCGAAGCGCTCGAGCACGTTCCCGTTGCGGTCGACCAGGAACTTGGTGAAGTTCCACTTGGGGTCGCCCCCCACCGGGGCGGGCTGGGCCGCGATCTGCTTGTACAGGGGCGACTGCTCCGGACCCGCGACCACGCTCACCTTCGAAAACACCGGGAAGGTCGCCTTGTACTTTCCGTAGCAGACCTCCTTGATCTGCTCCGCGGTGCCGGGCTCCTGCCCGAGAAAATCATTCGCGGGAAACGCGAGTATCACAAAGCCCTGGTCCTTCTTCTTCTGGTAGAGCGCCTCCAGCCCGACGTACTGGTGCGTGTAGCCGCAGTTGCTCGCGACGTTCACGATCAGGCAGACCTTGCCCTTGAACGACGCGAGGTCCACGTCCTTGCCGTCGATGTCCTTCACCACGCCCGACAGGACCATCGGGCTGGGGGGCGCCTTGGGGGCCTCCGGTTGCGCGGGGGAAACCGCGGGCGCCACCGGGACCGAGGGGGCCGGAGGCTCAGGCGTCTTCGGGGCCGCCTTGCCCGGCACCGTTTCCTGGGCAAAGGCGGAGCAGGCAGTCGCGAGCGAGACGACGACGATCAGGGCGTGGCGCGGCATGGGTGACTCCAGTCATGGGCACGAGCACCGATTCCCCCGCTCAGGCCCAGGCCGACGATCCTAGGTGCGGGCCGCGCCGGGGCCTCCACCCGGACGGAGAATACACTCGCCCGTGCACGTGCTCACCAGATCTGTCCGCTTCGCTGTCGGCGCCGTGCCCCCGGGCCCGGACTCGCGGAACGGCTACGCCGGACGGCCCGCCATGGCCGGCCTCGGAGCCCACTACGAACTCGCGGTCCGCTGCCGGGGAGACCTCGACCCGACCCTCGGGTACATGATCGACATCCAGGAGATCGACCGGGCCGTGCGGGCCGCGGCGATCCCGCGCATCCGCGCCGCCTTCGATGAGCACCCCTCGAGCGACCCCGGGATGGTGCTCGCCGGCGTCATTCCGCACCTCGGTGCAGAGCTCCGGGGCCTTCTCGACTCTGTCATCTGGCAACTCTCCCCGTACTACTCCGTGGAGGTCCGCATGGGCGCTCTTGGAACTGTGCTCGTCCGCCAACGCTTCGACTTCGCCGCCGCCCACAGGCTCCACGTTGAGTCGCTCAGCCCCGAAGAGAACCTCAGGCTCTTCGGCAAGTGCAACTACCCGGGAGGGCATGGGCACAACTACCAGGTCGAGCCGTGCATCGCGGCGCCGCTCGGCCCCAGCGGAGCCGCCGTCCCGCTCGGCGCCCTCGAGTCTCTCGTTCACGCGATCATCATCGAGCGATTCGACCATCGCAACCTGAACCAGGACGTCGCGGAGTTCCGGTCCCCCACAGGCGTGAACCCCTCGGTGGAGAACATCGCCGGCGTCTGCTTCGGCCTTCTTGCTCCCGAGATCGCCCGCGGATTCCCCGGTGCGGAGCTTCGCAGCGTCACCGTCTGGGAATCCGATCGCACCAGCAGCACGTTCCCGGCCTGAGGGCCCGTCCCCCCGCGCCCCTTTTCCGTAGAATCGTCCCATGGGCCTTGGCTCGCTCTTCAACTCCTCCGGCGTGCTGACCGAGGCGCAGCTCAGGGAAGCCTCGTCCGAACAGCAGCGCACGGGCGAGCGGCTGGACCGCGTCCTGCTCCGGCTGGGTCTCGCAAGCCGCGCCCAGGTGGTGGAAGCCCTGGGCGAGCACTTTCAGATGGAAGTTGTGGACCTCGGCACCCTCCCGGTCGACCCCGCGACGCTCACCGCCCTCCCCTCCAAGCTCATCTTCAGGCACAGGTGCGTCCCCATCCGGACCGAGGGTGACACCCTGACCGTCGCGATCGCCGACCCCTACGAGCTGGGCATGGTCGACGAGCTCAGGCTCCACACCGGGCGCCCCATCGAACTCGTGCTCGCCGACGAGGACGAGCTCACCAAGTTTCTACGCGCGCACTTCGGCGTGGGGGGCGACACCCTCGACGCGCTCGCGGGGCAGGACGGCCCGGCGGTCGACGCACCCCAGGCCGACGAAGCCGAGCAGGCCCAGGAAGCCTCCGTCATCAAGCTCGTCAGCGACCTGCTGGCAGAGGCCATCGCCGAGCGTGCCACCGACGTCCACATCGAGCCCTACGAGCACGACCTGGTCGTGAGGTACCGCATCGACGGCGTGCTGCACCGCGCCAACGTCCCGCCCACCATCACCCGCTTCGCCCCCGCCATCGTCAGCCGCCTCAAGATCATGGCGAACCTCAACATCGCCGAGAAGCGCCGCCCTCAGGACGGCCGCATCACCTACAAGTTCCGCCCGCAGGCCGGCGGCATCGCCCAGGAGTTTGACCTCCGGCTCTCGATCATCCCGATGCTCTTCGGCGAGGGCGTGGTGCTGCGCGTGCTCTCCAAAGCCGCGGTGCTCATGTCGCTCCCCGACCTGGGAATGCCCGAACAGGTCCTCGGCGCATGGCAGAAGCTCATCCAGCGTCCGCACGGCATCCTGCTCGTCACGGGCCCCACCGGCTCGGGCAAGTCCACCACGCTCTACGCCTCGCTCAACACCATCGTGAGCGACGAGATCAAGGTCATCACCGTCGAGGACCCTGTCGAATACCACGTCGCCGGGGTCAACCAGATCCAGGTCAACACCAAGGTCGGGCTCGACTTCGCCTCGGGCCTGCGCTCGATCCTCCGCCATGATCCCGATGCCGTCATGATCGGCGAGATCCGCGACAAGGAGACCGCCGAGGTCGCGGTCCAGGCCTCGCTCACGGGACACCTCGTGTTCTCAACCCTGCACACCAACGACTCCGCGGGCTCCGTCACAAGGCTCCTGGACATGGGCGTGGAGCCCTTCCTCGTCGCCTCCTCGCTCGAGGGCGTGCTCGCCCAGCGGCTGGTGCGGCGCATCTGCCCGGAGTGCGCCGAGCTCTACCAGCCGGACCTCGACGACCTGCCCGCCGGTTTCTCGCTCCGCCCGGACGAGCAGCTCAAGCGCGGCCGGGGGTGCCGCGCCTGCCGCAACACCGGTCTGCGGGGCCGCGTGGGTGTCTACGAGCTGCTCCGCATCAACGACCACATCCGCCACATGATGGCGGACCGCGCCACCAGCCCCGAGATCGCGTCCCGCGCCAAGGCCGACGGCGACCTCTGGACCCTCCTCGAAGACGGGTTCTCAAAGGTAAGGCTGGGCTCCACCACGCTCGCCGAGGTGCTCTCCTCGCTCAGCGAGTAGCCGCGTGCCCCCCACAGCCACCCCAGCACGAATCCTCCTGATCCGACCGTCCGCGATGGGCGACGTCGCACGCTCGGTGCCCGTGCTCGTGGCCCTGCGAGACGCCTACCCGGACGCCCGGATCGACTGGCTCGTGCAGGACACCTTCGCCGACGTCGTGCGAGCCCACCCGGCGATCTCCCGAGCGCTCCCATTCCCCAGGCGAGAGTTCTCACGCTGGGCGACGACGGGGCGGTGGGCATCGCTCGTCACATACCTCCGCGGCTTCACACGCGAACGCTACGACCTGGTGATCGACGCCCAGGGCCTTGCACGCAGCGGGCTCATCGCCCGATGCACCGGCGCGCCCCGGCGCATCGGCCACGCCGACGCCCGAGAGCTGGGCTGGCTCGGGTACACCTCGCGCGTGCCCTCTGATCCCGAGATGCACACCGTTGAGCGGATGCTCTCGCTCGTGCGGTCCCTGGGGATCCCCGCATCGGCATCCCCCCGCACGCTCCGCCTCTTCACACCCGCCGAGGGCTCGGGCTTCGCCTCCTCATTCCCCGCTCTCGCGGGCCGGCGATACGCCGTGCTCGCGCCCACCAGCCGCTGGGTCTCCAAGCAGTGGCCCGACGAGCGTTTCGCCTCGCTGGCGCGAAGCCTGACGGCAGGCGGCACGCCGGTCGCGTTCGTCGGCGCCGCCTCAGAACGTGCCCAGGTCCCCGCCTGCACCGCGCTGGCCCGCGAGAACCCCGATGTCATCGATCTCCTCGGCTCCACCAGCGTGGCCCGACTGATGGACGTGATCGAGCACGCGGCGCTGGTCGTGGGCAACGACTCCGCCGCGGTCCATATCGCTGTCGGTTTCGCCCGCCCTCTCGTCGGCCTCTACGGGCCGACCCGTCTTCACCGCGTCGGCCCCTGCGGCCGCGCGTCAGACGCCCTGCAGCACGTCCGCTCGAGCGACCGATTCGAGCACAAGAACCCGTGCACGCGCGCGCTGATGGAGCGCATCACGCTCCCCGAAGTCGTCGAGGCCTGCCGCGTGCGCCTGGGCCGCTGAAGGACGCCGCCTTTGCGGGACGCGGGTACTCAGCCGTTCTTCTTCGCGAAGTCACGCATGAACGACGCCAGCGCCTTGCAGCCATCCAGCGACATGGCGTTGTACGTGCTCGCACGCATGCCGCCCGTGGAGCGGTGCCCCTTGAGCTGGTCCATACGGTTCTTCGAAGCCTCCTTCACGAACTGCTCGTCGAGCTGTTCGGTCGGGCAGCGGAACGTGATATTCATCAGGCTGCGGCTGTCGGCCCGCGCGTGGCCCCTGTAGAACCCGCCGGACTCGTCGACCGCCCGGTAGATCACCGCCGCCTTCTCCATGTTCCGCTGGTGCAGCGCCGCCAGACCGCCCTGCTTCAGGATCCACTTGAACATCAGCCCGCACATGTAGATCGCGAACACGGGGGGCGTGTTATGCCTGCTCTCGTCCTTCGCGTGGACCCGATACTGCAGCATCCCGGGCAGCTCGCGCGGGGTCCTCGCCAGCAGGTCATCCCTGATGATCACCAGCGTCGTCCCGGCCACGCCGATGTTCTTCTGTGCGCCCGCGTAGATCAGCCCGAAGTCCGCCACGTTCATCGGGCGGCTGTAGATGTCGCTGGACATGTCCGCGACCAGGGGCACGCCCGCGGGCACCTTAGGCAGGCGGATCGAGCCGTCGGTCTCGCTCGCACGCCACTGCGTGCCGTAGATCGTGTTGTTCGTGCACATGTGCACGAACGCCGGGGAGGCCGAGTACTTGATCTCCGCATCCGAGGGGCAGTACGCGTGCTTCACCTTCCGCCCGTCCCAGGCCTCGTTCACCGTCCCGTACATCCGGGCCTGCTCGGCGCTCTTCTCCGCCCAGTACCCGGTGGTGAGGTAGTCCGCCGTCTGGCTCTGCCCCAGCAGGTTCGCCGGGATCATGAAGTTCTGGCTCGTCGCCCCGCCCGTGAGGAACAGTACCTGATAGCCGGCGGGGATGTTCGCGACCTTGCGGCAGTTCTCCAGCGTCTCCGAAAGCACCTTGTCGTACGTCTTGGCGCGGTGGCTGTGCTCGAGGATCCCGATCCCCGTCCCCGCGAGGTCCCAGAGCTCCTGCTGCGCCTGCCGGATCACTTCCTCGGGCAGCACGCTCGGGCCCGCGCAGAAGTTCCACGCGCGGGCAGGGTTCGGGGTCGCGGCTCCAACGCTCTTCGCGGTGTCGATGGCTGCGGTAGTCATGCCCGAATGGTATCCCGCCCGGCCCGCCGTCCGCTTACGCGTTCACGCAGTTCTCCGCCCGGCCGGAGTCCTTGAATACCCGCACGACCCGCACCGCCTCCTCAGCCACCGCGAGCTGCGCCTGGTCCGTGGACGCGCCGCAGTGGTGCGAGAGGTACACCCCGGGAATCTTCGCGGATTCGTTCCCCCAGGGCGCCTGCGCCTCCGCGGGCTGATTCTCCGAGACATCAAGCCCCGCGCGGATCCCCTTGGCCCGCACCGCGTCCCGGAGCGCCGCCTCGTCCACAACGCCCGCGCGCGATGTGTTGATGAAGTACGCACCCGGCTTCATCGCGTCGAAGAACGCCTTGCCAAAGAGCTTCTTAGTCGTGTCCGTCAGGGGCAGGTGCACGCTGATGGCGTCACACCTCGCGGCGAGCGCCAGCAGGGCCGGCGTGTCGGTCCCGCCCCACTCACAGTTGAGGGCCGACGCGTGCTGCTGCGTGATGCTCCGGCTCCACGCGACCACGTGCATGCCGAACGCGCCCGCACGCCGGATGACCTCCTGACCGATGTTGCCCACGCCGATCACGCCCAGCGTCAGCCCTTTCAGCCCCCGGGCCTTGCCGAACTCCTTCTTGTTCCAGCGCCCGCTTCGGGCCTCGTCCCACTGCTCGGGCAGGCGCCGGTCGCAGCAGAGCAGCAGGCCCATCGCCAGTTCCGCAACCGCGACCGCGTTCATCCCCGGCGTGTTGCAGACCTTGACACCCCGGGACGATGCCGCGCCGACGTCGATGTTGTCCACGCCCGCGCCCGCACGAATCACCACCTTGAGCGAAGCGGCCCTCCCCAGAACATCCGCGGTCACCTTCGAGGACCGCACGATCAGCACGTGCGGGTCCGCCTTGGCAACAGCCTCCGCCAGCCCAGAGGCGCCCGCCCCGGGCTGGTTCAGCACCTCGCACCCCGCCGCCGCCAGCCCGTCAAGCCCCGCCTGCTCAAACTTGTCCGCCACCAGCACCTTCACGTGAACCTCCCGGCTCAAAGCCTGTTGAGAGCCTGAGGATAGTCCGGCGGACCAACAAAGACAGCGGGCCTCCACCCCTGCGGAGGCCCGCTGCGCGAACAGTGAGATTCCGGCTCAGCCGCCGGTTACCGGGAGATGACCTCGGGTGCGTCGAAGTCGACACCCTTCAGGCCCTCGCGAGTCCAGCGATAGAACCCGGTCATGCTGTCGGTGCCGACGAAGGTGCCGTTGAGCAGCGGGGCCTCCCAGCGCTCGGGCGTGTAGGTGAACGTCAGGCCGAAGGCGCGGACAGGGTTGAGTGGATCGAACCCGTCGTTCGCGTCGCCCGCGGAGCGGGGCGCGCCCGTCGTCTTGATGCGGACGGAAGAATCAAAGAAGGAAATGGGCGAGCGGGCCTGGGCGTGGGCGTAGAACCACCAGCGCTTGCCGAAGTGCCGGGCGTTGGAGTCGTAGATGTGCACCTTGTTGGAGGGGAAGGAAACGTCGGTCAGGCGACGCCGCCCGAGGACGTTCTGCGCCGCGGGCGAGTAGTAGGTGCGATGCGTACCGGCGGAGGTCACCGTCGGGCCGCGATCGGGCGAGTACGCCGCGGGAACCGTCTCGTACGACGACGAGTAGGGCCAGCGGAAGCCCGTCGCGGCGTCGGTCGCGTTGCTGGGAACCGGGTCAAGCGACTGGGCGGCGGCGGTGCCGAACGCGCCCGGATTGCTCTGCCAGCGGACACGGTGGTAGTCCTCGGGGCAGACCACCATTCGCTCGGGCAGCCGCTGCGCGAGGTAGTCCTGCAGCACGAGGTGGTTGTAGAGCACGTGCGGGATCCAGGCGCCGATGATCGGGAAGTCATCCCGGCCCGTCCGGCGACGCAGGATGTCGATGGCCTGGGCCGCCGCTGCCGCGAGGTCATCGCCCGAGCTGGCCGCGTAGTTCCGCAGGTCCGGATACTGCAGTGTGGCGTTCGCGTTCTCAGGCGTGACCGTGAACGAGAACGCACGGTCCTTGAACTCTGACGCGTAGCCCGCCGTCGCCGTGACGAACTGGCGCTCGTTCGAGCCGCACAGCGTCAGACGGGCGGAACGGCGCGCCTCCGCGAGCGAGGGCAGAAGGATGCCGATCAGCAGTGCGATGATGGCGATCACAACCAACAGCTCGATCAGCGTAAAGCCACGAACCGGTCCCCGATGGCGCTTCGTCATGTACGACCTCCGTTCAGAACCCCAGCGAAAGACTGTGCCGCGACCGCGGCGGAGAGACTTTGCGAACCCAGAAGTTACCACAAAATCCGAACACTGTCCAACAAATCGGCGTCAGGACTGAGTCGCGACCAAACAGAAGGGCGCTCAGAACGCCCCACGACCCCTACACACTACAATAACTTCGGCCGGTACCTCCCGTCAAGCCCAGTCTTCGCGCCGCGATGCCACGTCCTTCCCCTTTCCGGGGGCCAGCGCCCGAGCCATCACCATGATCGCGAACTCATTCCGTCCCCGTTACCCGCTCATGCTCCTAACACTTGTTCCGTTGCTTATCGGGACTGGGAGCTCCACGGCCCCGCCCGCCGCGATTGTGGCGGGTTCAGCGGTCTCTGAGACCGACCTGCTCCCGGCACTCGCCGAGGCCGCGGGCGCCGTGGTGCTCGAAGAGTTCACGCTCCGCGAGGCGCTGGAGGCAGAGCTGGCCGGGGAAGGCCTGTCAATTGGCGACGGGCTGGTGCAGGCCGAACGCGGGCTGCTGGTTCGGACCATCGCCGCAGAGTCGCGCGCGTCCGAGGCCCAGGCCGAGGAGATGATCGCGTCGATGCGGCGTGCCAGGGGTCTGGGCGATATCCGCTTTGAAGGCCTGCTCTGGAGGAACGCGGCCCTGCGGGCCCTGGTATCACCCAAGGCGAAGCCGACGCCCGAAGACATCACGCTCGCAACTCAGCTCGAGTTCGGCCCCAGATACCGCGCCCGCCTCCTCGTGACACGCTCAGCGGACGATGCCACCCGAGCCTTGCGCGAGGTCCGGACCGCCGGCGCGGGCGCACCCGCCGTTTTCGCGGAGCACGCCTTTCGCAACTCCATCGACCCCTCGGGCCCCCGAGGCGGCCTTCTGATCGACGCAAGCCCCGCCGACGCCGCGCTCCCGCCGCTGGTCCGCACAGCGTTGGTATCGCTAGCCCCCGGCGAGTGCTCGGACGTGCTGTCGATCGAGGGCGGCTTTGCCCTGGTGCTTCTGGAGAGCCGCACCCGCGAGCCCCGCGTGCCGGACGACGCCGAACTCCGCGAACTCGAGGCCAAGCTGCTCGTGCGGGTACAGCGGCTCGCCATGGACCGCCTGGCGCGGACGCTGCTGGAACGCACCGAAGTATCCGTGATGTCCGATCCGCTCCGCTGGTCGTGGGAGCGCCGCCCGCGCTGAACCGCCGCCTCACGCGTCGAACACGATGCACAGAAAGATGTCCGACGGTGCAAACCTGCGGGCGCCGGTCTCCTGCGAGACGCGCTTGTTCTCTCCCTGGGGCATTACCGCCTGGGGAGACATGTTCCCGAAAATGTTCACGATCGACTTCGGCTTGGCCTCACGGATCCAGGTGTTGACCTCGGACTCCAGCCGGAGCGTCTCGCCCTCGATCCCGCAGAACAGCTTGATCTGGTGCATGGTGAGCCCAGTATACGGCCCCGCAGCATCCGAAGCCTATCTCGCCAGCTCGATCGCCCGGGTTTCCCTCAGCACCGTGACCTTGATCTCGCCCGGGAACGTCATCTCGTCGCTCACACGCTTGGCGATCTGATGCGCGATGAGGTACGCCTCGTTGTCGTCGACCTTGCCCGCGTCAACCATCACCCGAACCTCCCGCCCGGCCTGGATCGCGTAGGCCTCCGTCACTCCCCTGAAGCCCATGGCGATGTCCTGCAGGTCGTTGAGACGCTGCACGTACTTCTCCATGCTCTCGCGCCTCGCGCCGGGGCGGGCCGAGCTCACCGCGTCCGCCGCCATCACGATGGGGGTGTAGAACGAGGTCGAGGGAATGTCGGCGTGGTGCCCGCCGATCGCGTTGAGCACCGGCTCCTTCTCGCCGAACTGCCGGGCAAAGTCCATGCCGATCTTCGGGTGGCCGCCCTCCATCTCGTGGTCCATCGCCTTGCCGATGTCGTGCAGGAATCCGCAGCGGCGGGCGACCGTCCCGTCGAGCCCGAGCTGGTCCGCGATGATCTGGCACAGGTACGCGACCTCGACGCTGTGACGCAGCACGTTCTGGGCATAGCTCGTGCGGTAGTGCAGCTTGCCCATCGCCTCCACAACTTTGGGGTGCAGGCCTCGCAGGTTCACCTCCAGCACCGCGTCCTTGCCGGCCTTCAACACCTTCTCGTTGATCTCGCCCCGCACCCGCTCCACGACCTCCTCGATCCGCGCCGGGTGCATGCGGCCATCGGCGATCAGCCGCTCGAGAGACTCCACCGCCACCGCCTGCCTGATCTTGTCGAAGCACGATACGACGATGACGCCCGGGGTGTCGTCCACGATGATGTCCACGCCCGTGGCCTTCTCGATGGCGCGGATGTTCCGGCCCTCCCGCCCGATGATGCGGCCCTTCATCTCGTCGTTAGGGATCGCCACGCTCCGCACCGTGCTCTCGCTCGTGTGCTCGCTGGCGTACCGCTGGATGGCCATCAGCGTGATTTCCTGCGCACGCCCCTTGGCCTGGCGCTCCGCCTCCTCCGTGATGTCCCGGGTCAGCTTCGCCGCCTCGTGCCTCACCTCTTCGCCCACGCGAGAGAGCAGCACTTCCTTGGCCTCGTCCCTGGTCATCCCCGAGACCCGCTGCAGCGCCTGCTTCTGCTCCTCGATCAGCCGGTCCGCTTCTTCGTCCTTCTGTCGCAGCCGGTTCTCACGCTCGGCAGCCTGGGCCAACTGCCTCGCGAGGGCCTGATCCTTCTGCGTCAGCGCCTCTTCCTTGCGGTCGAACAGGTCCTCCCGCTTCCCGAGCCGCTTCTCGGCCTCTCGGTGCTCGTCCCAGGCCTTCCCGATTTCCTGGTCGGCCTTCGTCTTCAGGGCCAGCGCGTCCTTCTCGGCCTCGAGCCTCACCCGGTCGACCGCGGACTTTGCGTCAACCTCCGCTCTGTCACGGATGGCCTTCGCCTCCTCCCGCGCCTGGCTGATCACCCGGCCCGCGAGGACCCCCCTCAGGACGTACCCCACCGCCGCGCCGACCGCCAGCGCACCGGCGGCGATACCCGCGGTCAGACCCGTTGAGTTCTCCAGCCCGAGCAGGAACAGATGTGCCGTCATGGCGCGCAACCTCCCGGATGGCGCCGCCGACGTCTGAGTCCGCCCGGACATTTCCTCGCCCTCAGCGCAGGGGGCTCACACCGCGCACTCGCACACCTCTCGCGCACCTCCGAAGCGGGAATCCCCCGCGTCGTCGGCCCGCATGAGGCGTCGATCGTGTCCGTACGTGGCGCGGTCCATGAACCTCCCCTGACGCGTGCGGTGCATTCGAGCCGCCTCCGGCCCGAACCTGTGGCTCAACCCGAGCCACGAGGCGAAGCAATGTCCATTCCGTCAGCCTCGACCCCGACGATCAAAAAAGAATTCACGCGATGAACTCGCGGGGCGTTGGCCGATTCGTGTGGCGATCTCTGATTGTCGGCGGCTTGGGATCGGGCCAAACCCGATCCGACCACCGCGCGTATCTTACCCTTTCTTCACCCATTCTGCTTCCGGCCTCAGCCAACCGCCACGAGAACCCAATGAACCACCCCCGCGCCGCCTGCCTGACCCTCCTCTGCTCGTTCGCATTGTTTTCGGGCTGTGCGATCCCCCAGAGGGGCGTTCCGGTGCAAGTACGGGGTGAGTCCAAGGGGGAACCCATCGCCCTGGACGTCGAAAACCTGCACGGCGGAGTGATCATCGACGTGGACCCGTCCGCGGCCGCCCCCCGCCTCTCCATTGAGGGACCGGACGGAGCCGCCACCTGGGCCGCGGCTCAGATCGACGAAGGCGAGGTCGGTCCCATTCTCAGGGTGCTCGTGCAACCCAAAGCCGGCATCGCGCCCGCCCAGGCAAGCCTCCGCGTCACGGTCCCAGCCATCGCCGGCGCCCGGGTCCGGACTGCTGGCGGACCAATCGTCGTCTCCGGAGCCCGAGGCGCCGTCGACGCGCAGACCGGCGACGACCTCGTGAAGGGCGGAATGGTCCGGGTCTCGTACGCGCAGCCCATCGATTCGCCCGTGCTGATCCGCTCCTCCGCGGGTAATGTGCTCCTCGAGGCACCCGTCGGCTCGCGGGGCTTGCTGGTCATCCAGAGCCCCGTGGCCCCGAGGTTTGATGGCCAGGGACAGGCGTGCGCCTTCCACAGCACCGCCGGAGGCGCCTGGTCTTGCGACCTCGGCCCCGGCGGGTTCGAGATCAAGCTCATCGCGGACCTCGGCTCCGCAACCGTCCGCCTCAAGCGATGACGCGCAGCGCCCCTCTCACGCCGCCTTCCGGGCGCCCTGCACCAGCCCGACGAACCGCGTGATCTGCTCGACGATGAACTCCCGGTGCGAGGGGTTGAACGCAAACTCGAACGCAAGACCGAGGTACAGGTTCTGCTCGCTGTCGATGTGCGTGTGCGCCTGCTTCGCCGTGATGCCAAGCGGGATGGGGACATGAGGCGAAAGGTCGAGCCTCATCCACATCAGCCTGCACTTGCCGGCGGCAGCCGCGTCGTCCTTGCCCACCAGCAGCCCAACGCCCCCCCCGCCCAGGTTCAGCAGCCTCGCCCGGAACGACGGGCCCACCTCCGGCAGCAACTGCTCCTGGCCCTCTCCCGCCAGCCTCAGGGGCGATCGCTCCATGCTCAGGATGGCCTCTCGATTGGCGGCCTCGGCGGAGACCACGCTCGATGGCGTGAGCAGCGGGGCGCACTCCACGCCGGGCAGCCTCAGCTCCGTCGTACTCACCCGCAGGAACTCGCGCCGTACGCATCGCTCCACTCTCTCGGGCGCGCTCAGCCGCAGCGTCGCGCTCCTGCCAACCGCGATGGGCCCGGTCCCGACGACACGTGCGTGAAACACCCATCGGTTCTGGCCCACGGTCATGACCGCGACCAGGGGCGTGCCCTGCTCAAGGCCGAACGAGCGGCCCGCCGCCGCGGGCATCTCGACGAGCAGCCCATCGTCGCCCACGTGAAAGAGCCTGACGCGCCACATGAGGTCCGGTGCGTCGTGCGATCCCTCCGGCCTCGCGATGCTGACCTCGATGCCCCCGCCTCGCGCAGCGATCTGTTCGAGGAGTTCTCGCCACCGCTCCGTCCTTGATCGATTGGCAGGCACGTCTGGTCTCCCGGGGTCACGCCGGCGCAGGCCGGCATCGCCGCCGAGAGCATCGGGCCGTGCCCCGGACCGCTTGAGCCCTCGCCCGGGAGCCCAGTCCCCTCGGGCCGATAAAAGGTCGCGTCAACGGCGCAACCGGCGCAAGGCCCGCTCCGCGCTCCTCATCCGCTGCCGAACCTCGCCACTCGGGCCCCCCGCCGCCCCGAACGCGGCGGCGTCCAGCAGCGGCGCGACCTCCAACAGCACCGCCCCAGCCGCGGGCTCTCGCATGGCGAGCTCCCGGCTGAACGTGGAGAGGGGCATCCACTCCGGCTTCGCCACGCCTCTGCGCGCGAGCGTGCGAAGCAGTCGGTCATAGTCCCGCCTGAAGTCCCCCGGCAACGCCCACCCCGCGCTGGACCGGGTCCTCCCGCGGCTCCGGACTCGGAGGAGCTGCCACGCGACCACCAGGACGATCCCCGCCACGACTCCAGCCCCAACCCAGGCCAGCACTCTCCGTGGGCGAGGGCTCCCCTCCTGGTCATCTCCACGGAGCCACGCGGCGGCCTTCTCCGCCGGGCCGCCCCGCCCCGGCTCGCCTCCCAACAGCCGTATCTGCTGCGAGCGATCAAACCCAACCACCGACGTATTCCAGGATTCCTCCACGCGATCCAGCATCCGCGAGAGTCGCCCCAAGAGCGATGTCTGCTTCGCCGCCAGACGGCTGATCTCCGCCGGAGGTGTAGCGTCAAAGGTCCGCCATACACCCGGCGCGATGCAGGCCTCAACCCACGCGTGGGCGTGGCTGTCGCGCACGACGTACTGCTCCCCGTCCGCGTCGAACTCGGAGAGCAGATAGCCCGTGACCACCCGAGCCTCTACACCGATGCCGCGGCACATCATCGCGAGCGCCGACGCGAAATGCTCGCAATGCCCCGCCCTCGATTCTTCCAGGAAGAAATCGATCGGTTCGGTGCCCAAGGGGCACGCCGGCCCCGCGAGCGTGTAGGTGTAGTTCAGCCGCAGGAACGCCTCCAGCTTCCGCACCGCGAGCGCGTCCTGGTCGCGTGGTCTCTTCGCCGGGTCGGGCTCCATCCCCGCGGCTCGGAGCTGCGCCCAGGCGATCTCGCCGGCGGAACGCACCGCCCGCCCCACCGGGCGCCGGGCCTCCGCCACTCCCGGCTCCTCCACCGGCGTCTCCATCGGCACCGACACGACGCGGTACGTCAGTATTCCCTCACCCCCAAGGCGATCCGCTGTCCACGTCGAGTGATCCACGTTGACGTGCACGGTGCGCTCCAGCGGCCCGAACTCCACCGACACCGGCCTCAGGAGCATGAACAGCGGCACCGTCACGCGCGGTCCTCCCTGCGCCGTGATCTCCTGCAGCACCTCGCGCCCGCCCGGTTCATCGGGCGAGATACGCACGAACTGCCCCGTCTCCATCGCGACCGCCGTCGCCGACGCACTCGGGTCGCCTTCGCTCCACCTGGAATCCTGGTACCGCGTCAGCACGGCGCCGCGCAGGTGATAGTGCTCACCAACGCCGCCGAGCGCCCGCCCCACGCGCCCCTGCCGCAGCCGAACGTTCATCACCCAGCGCCCGGTCGTGCGGATCGGCCCCGCGCGGCTGAGGTCGATCTCGTTCGCGAAGCCCGTGACCCGCGCCCCCCGCTTCATGCCGAGCGATGCGTCGCGGAACCAAACGCCGCGGGGCACCGCCACGAAGATGAGTACTGCCAGAGGCACCACCGCCACCAGCACCAGCGCCGACAGCCCCGCGAACGCGCGTACCGGTGCCCTCGCCTCGGGCCTTCCCACCCGGGCCGCGCCCGCGAGCAACTGATACATCATCGCCCCCGCCGCCAGTGCCGGGGCCGAGACTACCAGCAGCACGCCAACCCACAACGAGACATCCGTCAGCGTCGCCCCGATCAGCAGAAACGCGGAGAGCGTCAGTATCTGCCCATAGTCGCGCACCTGCCGACGCTCCCACAGCTTCACCGCGATCACCGCCGCAAGAAACTGCGCAAAGGCCGACACCGCCGGCGCCCCCTGCAGCAGCCGCCCGCCCGCACCCAGCAGCACGCCCAGCAGGATCAGCGTGCTCGCCCAGCGGGGCAGCCCCCTGCCCGCCCCTGCCGCGCTCCCCTCCGTATACACCCAGCCGACCGCGCACGCACCCGCCAGCACCCCGCCGATCAGCAGGTCCCGCTCCGCGATCGCGTACGCACCCACCGCCATCAGAACCGTGGCGAGCAGCAACCACCGAAAGGGCACCACCACATTCGGGATTGCCGCGGGAGGGTTCATCCGGCCCCTTTCCGCGCGCCCCGCAAAGCGAGCACCCACCTCCACGCGCGTGCCGCGAGGCCCGCCGGGACTTCCAGCCCCGGTGCGGGCGCCGGCACGACACCAAGCTCCTGCAGGCTGACCCAACGTGGCGAGCGCGCGGGTCCATCGCCGATTGAAATCGCCTCCTCCGCCCCCTCACCACCCTCCGCGTGCGGCCCCGGCTTCCACAGCGAGAGTGCATCCAATATCTGGCCGTGGGTGGCCCGCGGCGGCGCGCCCTCCAGACCCACCCCGATCCCACGCCTCAACGCGGCCAGCGCCAGGCCCGCGGCGGCGCTCGCCACCGCTTCCGCCACGGCACCCTCCCGCTCCGCCACCAGCCTCAGGCGGAAGGACTGCGCCGCCGGCACCGACCGCTCCGACACAACCTCCTGATCTCGCCTTGCCGATGGCCTCCACGCGATGCGTCTGGCGCTGTCCCCCGCGGTGTACTCACGCAGCGAGTGAAACTCCTCGCCCTCCCGCGCGTGCGGCCTCGCGCTGCGCCCGCGTTCCCTGCCCTCCAGCATGTGGGGAAGGTTCACGCCGACAACCCGAGGCCTCACCAGCACGCTCGCCCCCTGCTCGAACGTCACCGACTTCTTCATGAGCCCGAACGGAAACGTCGTCCACACCCGGAACCGGCGCAGCTCGCACGATCCACGCGCGTCCCCCGCGGCCTGCGCCACGACCTCCCGCGACTGCCCCGCCGGCACGTGCGCCACAAACGCCCGGACCGGCGTCACGCGCCCCTGCCCCGCCCCCCCGAGTTCCTCGATCGTCAGGCCCATCAGCGGCATGATCCGCGATCCGTTCGCCACCCTATACCGGACGAACACCGGTTCACCCACCTGCGCCACGCGGGGCAGCTCCCGCTCCACCCGCACGCGCATCAGCATCCCACCGCTGATGAAGCCCGATACCGCAAGCGCCGCGGTGCACAACCCGAAAAGCCAGAAGAGGAGGTTGTTCTGCGCGTTCG
>JADYXW010000076.1 GCA_020853975.1 Phycisphaerales bacterium | reverse complement strand
GTGCGCCTGCCGAGCAACCCGAGCAGCGACGACGCGGCGTGGGAGTGCATGGTGAAGCACTCGGACCTGTCCGTGCTGAGCACGCACGACCTGACGATGCACTTCTGCCAGCCGGAGCCGGTGACGTACCGCGTGTACACGGACGATTCACCAGTGCCGGGCACGCCCGGGCTGGCGACGACGCCCGCGCTCGGCGAGGACACCGAATGCACGATGCGGGCGCTGCTGCCGCAGATTGATGACTGCGGCAACTCCATCAACGACACAAGAGAGCTGGTGACGATCTCGGCGGCGGACGTGCTGCCGTGGTCGCCCTTCGGGTGGCTCAACGAGGGGGCGACTTGGCTGGACCCAGCCACGAACCCGCCGACGGTTCGGGCGGGGTTTGAGCACTGCTACCCGTACAACGGAGGAATGGCGAGCCAGACGTGCGGGAACAACGCCTGGGTATTCGCAACGCTGACTAGCGAAGCCCCATTCCCGGGGTCCGGACGGCTCTTCTCCGATGCCGACGCAACCTCCGATGCCGCCGCGGCGGCGCATGTGTTCGCGACAGTGAACGCCTGGCACGACAGGATGTACTCACTTGGCTTCGACGAGGCGGCGGGAAACCTTCAGCAGGTCAACGTCTCGGGGCATGGGGTTGGTGGCGACCCGCTGCTCGTGGCATTCAGAACGGGTATCGCTGGCCACGGCAGTCTCGACACGGCGGACGGCGCTACCGAAGATGGTCGGCGAATGCTGCTCCGGCTCGGCGTGGGTCCGGGCGGCGTCAGCGCAGCAATCGACTCCACCGTCATATACCACGAACTGACGCACGCCCTGACGGCGAGGTTACACGTGGGCGTCGTCACGTCCGGCGGCTCGCAAGCCAACGGCATGTGGGAGGGTTGGAGCGATTACTTCGCGGTCGCGCTCACGACGCGCCCAACGGACGACGCCGACGCGAGCTACCCAGTCTTCTCATGGTCCGCGAGACCGGGAAGTGGCCAGAAGCACCATTACTACTACGGTGCGCGCCGCTACCCGTATGTGCGGAACGACACTGCGTCGCTGGTCCCCGGAGGCCCCGCGACAAACCCCATGACCTATGGGCATACGAATCCCGGCCCGCCCAACGGAAGCCCCCCGAAGGCATGGCCTTCCGGCGGAACATCCCAAATCGCGGGGTTTCCGGGAAACCCCCACGACAACGACGGGCGCAACAAGTACGTCGTTGGTGCGATCTGGGCAACCACCCTGCTCCACGCGCGCGCCACGCTCGCGGATGAAGTGGGAGATGTAGTGGCGAACGACCTGCTGATGCAGATGGTCGTCGATGGGATGAAGCTCAACCCCGGGGCGCCAAACTTCATCACCGCGAGGGACGGGATTCTTCAGGCGGACTTGATTCGTAACGGCGGCGTGAACCAGTTCGACCTCTGGAAGGGCTTCGCCAAACGAGGCCTGGGCCCCCTTGCCACAGCCCCGACGAATGCCCGAGGGGAGGGCATTGCGGAGTCCGACGCCCTGCCCGCCTGGGACGTCTCCGTGTTTTATACGGACGAGGTCCCCATCTCAATCGCGACGTGCGAGCCGACGACAATCAAGGCGCTTGTGGTGGCGCCATTTGGCCGCCTGGGGGAAGTGCGGGCAAACGCTGCCCCGGGCCCATGCTCGATCCGCCTCCCCGCCCCGATGACCGAGTTCGCGCCCGGCGAGTACGCGATGGTCCTCGGCCCCGCCCCGTGCAAGCAGTCATGGGACCTGTGGGTCGAGGCCGATGTGGATTTTGGCGATCCGCCGCAGTCTGCCACGTTTGCGGACGCGGTGCGCTGGCGTGTGATTGGTGGAACTCTGGACACGACCCCCGCGCTCTGGGACGACATGGAAGGTGTGCCAACCGCGTGCGGACTCCCGGAGCCGTGGACGACAAGCATGGACCCTCCCTACCCGCCCGGTGCGGCAAGCTCCAATGGCGCGTGGGCGAATGTTGACCCGTCGGGGGGGCCTGTTCAGCCCGCCTTCGATGCCACGCCCGGCGCGGGGCTGACGTGCTGGGTCACGCAGAACCGGACGAACTTCGGAACGAGCACGCCGCTCGACGATGTGGACTCCGGCGGCGAGGGCGTGGTGCTCACGTCGCCCAAGTTCAGCGTGCCGCCCGGCACGACGGCGGCGGTCGAGTTGTCTCTGTGGTACGTCAGCCAGGGCGGCGCTGCCGCGGATGTGGAGTGTGTGATCGAGTGGATACGGGACGACCCGGAAGGACAGGTGGTCACGACCATCGCGGAGTTTCTGCCCGTCAGTTCGCAGGTGCGGTGGCGTCGGCTCCGCTTCGCCGTCAACACTGGCGAGACCGAAGGGTGCGATTCGCAGATCCGGGTGAGGTTTGTAGACCCGCCGCCGGATTCGACCGTCGAGGGCGGTCTTGACGACGTTCGGATCAGGGCCATCGTGGCGTGCCAGGAATGCTGCGACGGTGACATGAACATGGACGGGAGCCTTGACCAGGACGACGTGGCCCATCTTGCCGCTGTGGTCGCCGGTGAGCCCAACACCAGTTGCGTCGATCCGGACTTCAACCACGATGGCAATGTTGACCAAGACGATATCGCGGCACTTATTACGTACGTGGGAGGTGGAGGATGTCCATGATGATCTGCACGCGGCGGCACGCCCGTTGGGCCATGTGGGCCATCTTCGCGGTCGGCGCCGCCGGCTCGGTGAAGGGGCAGCCCTCGGTCTTCACCGATCTTGGGAGCCTTTCTTCCGCCGAGACCCGCGTGCTGCCGATTCACCTGAACACGGGTGACGAAATGCGGTGGTTCCGCTGCACTATCGACGGTGCGGGTGAGGCCGGGTTCCTCGATCTGTGGACCATTCCGTCCTGTTACTGTGGCGGGTTTGTCCGCTTGCCCCGGGTCGGCGTGTATGACTCTTCGGGTACAAGGGTCCGAGTATCGGACTTGGTGACGGAGCGCACAGAAGCCATGCTCACGTTTGGCGCGGGCGATCCCCGGCCGCCGCTGACCGTCATTCCCCCGCCGGAGGGCTTCGATCCCGAAGCCGCCCCGCCGTTCGACGGGCGAGACGGGGTGTTGCCTCCCGGTGAATACTGGTTCGTGTTCGGCAGTGGCCTCGCGGCCTTTGGTCCGTCGAACTGGCTGGTGACCAACGGGACGCCGCCAAACGATCCAGAGCGTGACACCGTTTTGTACATCCGCATCCAGCCCCCCGACATCCCCTACTGCGACGGCGATTTCAACTGGGACGGCAACACCGACCAGGACGATGTGCTCTACCTCGCCAACGTCCTCGCCGGGGGCGAAAACCCCACCGGCCGCTGGGCGGACTACAACCGTGACGGGAACGAGGACCAGGACGACCTGCTCGCCCTCGTCCACACCATCGCGGGGGGCGGGTGCCCGGAGTAGCGACACGGGCCGGGACCGCAGGACACCGCCGTATGCTCTGACTACTCCGGAGGTCATGGCATGCAAGTGCTGCTCATCGCGCTGGCGTTCGTGCTCGGGGCGCTCATCCCGTTTCAGGCGGGGGCAAACGTGCAGATCGGCAAGCACCTGCCCAGCAACGTGCACGCGACGGCGATGAACTTCGCCATCGGGCTCGCGGTGCTCATCCTCGCGGCGGCGGCGTACAAGCCCGTGGGGGTCAGCGCCGCGAAACTCGGGCAGGCTCCGTGGTGGGCGTGGATCGGTGGGCTGATGGGAGCCGCGTTCGTGCTGGGCACCGTGCTGCTGGCGCCGAGGCTGGGGACGGTGCTGTTCCTGGCGGCGACGGTCGCGGGGCAACTGGTGGCGTCGCTGGTGATCGATCATTGGGGATGGATGGACCTGGGCGTGAGGCAGGCGACGCCCGGGCGCCTGGCGGGCGTGGCGCTGGTGCTCGCGGGCGTCGTGGTCATCAAGTTGTTCTGAGCGGGGCCGGGAACGATACCCTGCCCGCATGACGACCGATCACACGCACGACGCGACGCTGCGGAGCTGGGTTGACGCGGCGAACGACCCCGCGAACGACTTCCCCATCCAGAACTTGCCCCTGGCGCGCGTGGAAGAGGCGGACGAGGGCGAGGGGGCGCCGGGGTGGGCGGTGGTCATCGGCGACCGCTGCGTGCTGCTCGGAGAGCTGATCGACGACGGCTTCTTTGACGACGCGCCCGACAGGCTGGGCCTGGACCTGCTGGCGACCGAGTGCGAGCAGGGGCGCGGGCCGACGCTCTCTCGCGAGAACGCGAGGTTTGTGCGAGAGAAGCTCTCGCGGGCGCTGCGCGTGGGGGCCGCGGAGGGGTTGAGGCGCGCGGTCGAGGGCGCCATGGTCCCGGCGGGGGATGTGAGGTTCCTCACGCCCGGGTCGATGCAGGGCTACACGGACTTCTACGCGTCGGTGCACCACGCGTCGACCGTGGGGGCGATGTTCCGGCCCGACAATCCGCTGCTGCCCAACTACAAGCACGTGCCGATCGGCTATCACGGTCGCTCCTCGTCGATCGTGCCCACGGGGACACCCGTGAGGCGTCCGATGGGGCAGCAGTCGCCCCCGGACGACGCCCCGAACGCGGGCCCATCGTTCGGGCCCTGCAAGATGCTGGACTATGAGCTGGAGGTCGGGTGCGTGATCGGGTTGCACAATGACCTGGGAACGAGCCTGCCGGTGGCTCGGGCCATGGAGCACGTGGTGGGCCTGTGCCTGGTGAATGACTGGTCGGCGCGGGACATCCAGAAGTGGGAGTACCAGCCCCTGGGCCCATTCCTGGCGAAGAACTTCGCGACGACTGTGTCGGCGGTGATCGTGACGCTCGACGCACTCGCCCCGTTCCGGTGCCCCGCCTACGCGAGGCCATCGGGGGACCCGGCGCCGCTGCCCTATCTGGCGGACGCGTCGGACCAGCGGGCGGGGGGGTTTGCGCTGACGCTGGAGGTCGCGATCCAGTCCGCGCAGATGGCGGAGCGCGGGCTGGCGCCGCACGTCGTGTGCAGGTCGGACGCCTTTCGCGACATGTACTGGACCTTCGCCCAGATTGTGGCCCACCACACGTCCAACGGGTGCAATCTGAGGCCGGGGGACCTGCTGGCCAGCGGCACCGTGAGCGGCCGGGAGCCGGGCACCCGCGGCTGCCTGTTGGAGGCGACGTGGGACGGCCCGGGAAAGCCCCGCAAGCCGATCGAGTTGCCATCGGGAGAGAAACGGGCGTTCCTCGCGGATGGGGACGCGGTGATCATGCGGGGATGGGCCGAGCGGGAGGGCTTCAGGCGCATCGGGCTGGGCGAATGCCGCGGAACCGTGCTGCCCGCCCTAGGCTGATGGCGGTACGCTTTGGGCGTGCACGATGCGCCGAGCCTGATCCTGGAGCCCATCTTTGGACCGCCCCTGAGGCCGGTGCGGATCGACCCTGCGCTGGCATCGCACACTCCGTGCGTGCTGGGGCGGTCGTCCTCGGCGGGGGTGCAGTTGGCGGATCCGCAGGGGGCGGTATCGAGGACGCACGCGGCGATCGAGTTTGTCGCGGGGGAGCCCTTTCCCTGGCGGGTGCGGGACCTGGGGAGCAGGCACGGCACGTTTGTCAACGGGCAGAGGCTTGGGGAGAGTGACTCCGCCGCGGTTGCGGCGGGAGACCAGGTGCGCATCGGGCCCTGGGTCTTTCGCGCCATCGTGGGCACGCCCCCCGCTTCGCGCCGGCTGACGCTGACCTCCGACCACGCGCGCGTGCCGACATCGATCATGCAGCGGGTGAGAGAGCAGCCCCTTGAGCCGCGGGCGAGGACGAGGCTGTCGCTGCTGATGTCGTGCGCGGCGGCGGTGGCGGCGGCGAAGACGGAGGAGGAGATTGCGCAGGCGGCGGTCGGTGCGCTGCTCGAGGGCTCCGGGTTGTGCAACGCGGCGATGGTGAGGCCGGCGGGCATGGAAGAGGTGGAGGTGCTCTGCAGGCGGGGCCAGGCGGAGGCGGCGCTCAGCCGCTCGCTCATGAGCGTCGCGGCGGACCCGGACAACCAGGGCGAAACCGTGGTGCTGGACGCCTCGCGGGCGCCGGCAACGGGGCAGAGCATCGTCTCGCTGGATATCTCGGCGGCGGTGTGCGTGCCGGTGATGGTGGAGCGGCTGCCGACGCCCAGCGCCAGCGCCGGATTCGTGTCGGGCGCCGCCCCGAGGCCCGTGCCCATCGCCGAGGCGTACCTGTACCTGGATGCTCGGGGTGCCGGCGCGGGCGTGACGCTCGACAACGACACCGTGGCGTTCTGCCAGGCGGTAGCGAAGATGTGCGGCCTGGCCCTCACGAGCCTGAAGCGGGCGGCGCTGGAGCAGGAAGACCACCGGAGACGATCGGAGATCGAGGCGGCCCGGGACGTGCAGCGGATCATCATGCCCCCCGACAGCGGTGAGGCGGGGGGCGGCGCCGCGGCGATTGTGCGGTATCACATGCACTGCGTGCCAGGGCGGTTCGTGGCGGGCGACCTCTTTGATTTCGTCCGGGTCGAGGGCGGGCGCGTCGCGGTGCTGCTGGGGGACGTCGTGGGCAAGGGTGTGGCGGCGGGGATGGTGATGGCCAACGTGCAGGCTCACCTTTCCAGGCTGCTCTCGCAATCCGGCGAGCCGGGACGCACGCTGACGATGGTGAACCAGCTCGTGTCGAGGTACAGCGACAGGTTGTCGGCGGAGCACGGGCGGGTGTCGCTGTTTGTGTCGCTCTTCGCCGTGGTGATCGACCCGGCGACCGGAGAGGCACGCTACGCGGACGCGGGGCACGGGTATGCGCTCCTCCGCGCACCCACGGGCAGCGCGGAGCGGCTGGCGATCACCGGCGGTCCTCCACTGGGAGTCGCGCTGGACGCGGAGTACGCCGAGAGCGTGCTGCGGCTGGAGCCGGGTTCGAGGCTGGTCGTCTACAGCGACGGGCTCGCGGAGCAGCGGTCCGCGGCGGGGCGGGCGTTCGCGGGGACGGGGGCGCTCGAAGAGGCGCTCGCGGGCTCGAGGGACCCGCGCGAGGACGTGACCTCGCTGATCGCGGCGCTGCGGGCGCACTCAGGGCTGCCCGAGCCGCTGAGCTTTGCGGACGACGTGACCGTCGCGTCGATCGCCTTTGGTTAGACGGGGCGGGACCGAACCTATCTTTTCGCATGACGATCGCGGGTGAAGCGGCGGCGGAGCAGCGGGGGGTCGGGCGAGCGCTCCGGCTGCTCGCGGCGGACATCAAGCTTGCGCACTCGGTCTTCGCGCTCCCCTTCGCCATTCTCGGAGCGTTTCTCGTGGGGCCCGGGCCGGCGGGCGACCGCGCGGCGTGGCTGGGCTTCGCGGGAAAGGTCGGGCTGATCGTGGTCTGCATGGTCGGGGCACGAACCTGGGCCATGGTGTTCAACAGGCTGGCGGACCGCGAGATCGACGCGAGGAACCAGCGGACATCGGGGCGCGTCATCGCGGCGGGGCGGGTCTCCCCCTTCGTCGGCTGGCTCGCGGCCCTGGGCGCCGCGGGGGTCTTCGTCCTCGGCGCGTGGGGCTTCTGGTGGTTCTTCAAGAACCCGTGGCCCTCGTATCTGACGGCGCCGGTCCTCGCGTGGCTCGCGTTCTACTCCCTCACCAAGCGGTTCACCGCGATGTGCCACGTGGTGCTTGGCGTGTCGCTGGCGGCGTCGCCCGTGGCGGCAGCGATCGCGGTGAGGCCCGACGCGGTCTTCTCGACGCCATCGGTGTGGTGGATCGCCGGGTTTGTCGTGCTGTGGGTCGGCGGGTTTGACGTCGTCTACTCGCTGCAGGACCAGGAGTTCGACCGGGCAAACAAACTGAGGAGCATCCCGGTTGCATTGGGAACGCAGGGGGCGGTGTGGATCGCGCGGGCGTGGCACGCGGTTGCGTTGCTGGCGCTGCTCGCAGCGTGGACCTCGCACGCGGAGCTCGGCTGGCTCTTCGCTGCCGGAGCGGGCGCGGCGGTCTGCCTGCTGGGTGTGGAGCACATTGTGCTCGCGCGGTCCTGCCGCAAAGACCCGGTGAAGCCCGGCCTCCACATGGCTTTCTTCACCCTCAACGGGGTTGTGGCCCTCGTTTTGGGGGGTGTCGGGGCTGTCGATACCGTAGCGTCTCTATAACATGCTGTGGCGTAACGCATTAGGTATCTGGATAGATGGTTTTTGCGATTCCGGACCCATCGAAGGAAGGGGTCTGGACTCGGGGGATTGCGGTCGGTACTATGTCTTGATCACTCGGACGGCTGGGTGACGCAGAAATTGCCCCCCGAGGAGGCGGCGAGCGTGCAGCAATGCCCTCGTCGCCTTCGTTTTTTTTATCCTGAGAACAGCCGGGCGAGTTTCTACAAACAAACGCGGACCACGTCAGTGAGGGCGATGAAAATCGGTGATTTCAGAGTATTCTGAAACGACCGCTGGACGTCGGAACTCCGGGTGTGGATACTGGGCTCGTGACCGCGGCACTGACCAAGGCGCAGGACCAGTTCATCGCCGTGTGGGGCCAGATGGCCGGGGCGTGGGGCATCTCACGCACGATGGCGGAGGTGCACGCGCTGCTGTTCATCGTGGGCGATCCCATGTGCACCGACGACGTGATGGAGCGTCTGCAGATCTCGCGGGGCAACGCGTCGATGTCGCTGCGGGCGCTGCTGGACTGGGGAATCATCGAGCGATCTCACAAGCGAGGGGACCGCAAGGAGTATTTCTCGGCGGAGCAGGATGTGTGGTCGCTGTTCCGCGCCATCGTGCGAGAGCGCATCGCGCGCGAGGTAGACCCGCTCCTGGCGTCGCTGTACGAGATCCGGGACATGACGCCCGCGGACCGCGCGAGGCGGGGCGAGGCTGCGGAGGACGACCGGGCGAAGATCGAGGCGCACAACAAGCGGATTGACGAGATGGTGGAGTTCTTCCGGGTGCTGGAGAAGATCGGGCACCGCTTCGTGAGCCCGAGCGGGCGCGGGCTGCAGCTCGCGGCGATGCTGCTCGGCCGTCTGCCCGAGGGGGCGGGGGAGGCGCGATGAGCCTGCCCGCGGACGGCGCGGAGCTGCGGATCGGTTGGGCGTATGCGCGGGGCGAGGCCGCGGGCGTGCTGACGTGGAGTGTGGAGCTCCGGGACGGCGCGTGGGTGGCGAGCGCTTCCACGGACGATGCGGGCGAGCCGCTCGTAGTGGCTGGGGCCCGCGTAGCGCGGGGCCCGGCCGGGGAACTGATCGTGACGACCCTGGGCGGCGAGCTGCGGGCGGTGGTCGGTGCCGGGGAGAGCGCGCCGCTGTGGTACGCGACGACCACGCTGTGGGGCGCGATGGGCATTGCGGGCGGCTGCTACGAAGCGCCGACGGCGGAGCTCGCGCGGGCCGAGGTTGGCCAGCGCGGGTGAATGAAGAAGGCCCCGGCGAGTGCCGGGGCCCTGTGTGCGAGAACTCGGTGAGCGGCAATCACTCCGGCGCGGGCGAGCCCGGGGTGTTGGGGGATGTCGGCGCTGGCTGGGGGGCCGGCTGACTGAGGAGCTCGACGAGCATGGAGAGGTCAACCCCGCCGCCACCCATGTTGTAGACGTAGGACGCGTCGAGCGCCTTGGTGATGCGCTGGCGGAGCTCGGCGAGGTGAGCCTTGGAGTAGGGGTCGATGTTGGAGTCGCCCTTGTCGAGGGTCTTGGCGATCTTGGCGTTGATCTCGCGGAGTTTCGAAGTTGAGAGGTTTGAGATTGTCCTGCTCGCGGCGTTGAAGCCCGAGTCGAGGGTGAGGTCGATGAGGCGTTCGGCGTGCTCGCGCTGCAGAGACCTGCGGAGCGAGGAGATCATGGGCTTGCGGGCGGTGTAGCGGGCGTCGACGCCCTTGTCGATCTCGGACCAGATGGACGCGCTCACGGCGTCGAGCAGCTCGGGCAGGGTGAGCTGGTCCTGGTCGGCGGGGGTGATGAACTCGTTGTCGTAGACGCGCCGGAGCTTGCCCGGGTTCATGAGCTGGGTGAGCGCCGCGGACTGCACGCCCGAGATTCGGTCGTGCACGGCCCACTGCGGGTCGGCGTCGGCGCTCTCGTCCTTGTTGACGCTCATCTTCACGAGCAGCTCGGGCGTGAGGCCGAAGGCGTCATCGCTGAAGGTGTTGTCGATGACGAACTTGAGCGCGTCGCGCTGGGTCTTGGCGTCGATGGGGGTGAGGGGCGCGCCGGCGTCGCCCTTGCGGACGCGGCTGACGCTGGTGCCGCCGATCCAGTTGGACATGATGTTGGTCGCGTTGAGCTGGGTGGAGAGGGTGATCTCGTACCCGCGGCGGGCCTTGGACCAGGGCTCGCCATCCTTCACGAACTTCTCGAGGATGCGGCCCCGGGAGGCCTTGGCGAGGGCCATCAGGCTCTGGGCGTAGTCGAGCGGGTCCTTGGAGAAGTCGTAGCGGCGGGCGAGGGGGTCCGGTCCGCCGGTGTCCTCATCGGTGAGGTACTCGTGCCCGGGCTCGGAGACGCGCTTGAGCACGTCCTTGGTGTCGCCCATGGTGTAGCCGTACTCGATGGCCCACATGTCGTAGGCGCCGACACCGAACATGTGGTAGTCACCCTGGACGGCGTTGGGGTCCATGTTGATGTTGACGGGGGTGTAGTCCATGACGGAGGCGACGTAGGGCTTGCCCTTCATGGCCTCGGAGTTGATCTCCTTCAGCGTGTGCTGCGCGGAGGCCTTGAAGTTGTGGCGAAGGCCCAGGGTGTGGCCGACCTCGTGGACCGTGAGGTGGGCGAGCGCCGGCCCGACGAACCACTCGGGGATGCCGTCGAGCTTGTCGGCCTCGTCCTTCTTCTCCTTCTTCTCACCCTTCTCGCCATCCTTGCTGTCGGCGGGCTGCTCTTCGAGGAGGCCCATGACGTCCATGTAGAGGCCGGAGACGGCCATATCGCGGGCCATGCCCTCGCTGGCCATGCACAGGCCGTAGCGCTGCCCGACGGTGGAGGCGAAGTCGGCGAGTTCCGGAGTGGTCGAGACGGCGGGGTCGGAGAGCGCGATGGCCAGCCCGCCGTAGCCCATTACGCCCCTGCGGGCGGACAGAAGGGCCCGCTCGCGGATGATGCCATCACGGCGCTCCGGGGCGGCGAGGCGTACACGCGGGTCCCACTGGGGCCGGGTGTCGAGCCAGGCGAGGGTTTCGGAGGACATGCCCTCCATCGCGATGCTGGGGGCGAGCTCGTTGGCCTGGTACCAGAAGTGACGGATCCAGCCGTCGGTCAGGACGACATCGGCGTCCAGGATCTGGCCCGTGATGGGGTGGGCGCGGCTGGGTCCGATGGCGGTGCCGATGTCGTTGGAGAGCCAGCGGATGAAGTTGTAGCGAACATCCTCCGGGTCCTTGTCCATGTGCTGCCCGGTCTCCTTGTCCTGGTAGTAGACCTCGACGGCGTCGCGGATGCCGACCTTCTCGAAGGCGGCGTTCCAGTAGAGGGCACCCTCCTTGACCCAGCGGCGGTACCGCGCGGGGACGGTGTGCTCGACGTAGTAGACGATGGGCTCCTTGGGCGGGCTGAGCTTGAGGTTGGGCTCGCGCTTCTCGAGCTTCCAGCGGTTGATGTAGCGGGTCTCGACCTTGTCGTCCTGGAACTTGCCCAGGTCGCGGTAGGTGGTCTGGAAGTAGCCCACGCGTTCATCGGCGGTGCGGGGCTTGTATTCCGCGTCGTCGCTGATGAGGCTGATGGAGTAGTGGAAGCCCTTGAGGCGCCCGCCGGAAGCGGGGGCCGTGAAGGTGACCTCGATGTTCTCGGGGAAAGCCTTGATGGAGCCGAGTTGCGTGAGGCGGGGGTTGATGCCCGCGGCGACCCCGCCGTAGAACGTGGGGGCGTTGTTGATGAGCAGCTCGTCGAGGTCGATGACGGGCTGGCCGTTGGGGCCCATGGTGGCGATGGGGACGTCGATGAGGACGCGGTCGACGAAGTGGTTTCGGATGGAGTCCTTGGACTCCTTGTCGCCCGTGGAACGGACCTCGACGTTGGGCACGATGAGGGCCATGCGCTTGTCGAAGCGCTTCCAGTAGACGTAGAGGTCGCCGGCCTGGAGGCCCGCGAAGGTCTCGCCCGTTGGGACGGTCATGGCGAAGAAGTGCTTCTGGCCCTGCCAGTTGCGGGGGAGTTCGGCGAGGAGCTGGCCGTCCTTTTCGCGCTTCCAGACGGAGTAGAGGGAGGGCGCGCCGTCGACGGTGGAGACGACCTGGGTGTAGTCCTTGGAGACCTCGGCCCACGGACGGAACTCCTCTTCCTTCTTTTCCTGGGCGAGCACTGGGACCGCCCAGCCGCACGCCGCCAGCACCGCAGCCGCACTCATCCAAACTTTCTGACTTGCCATGACCGACTCCTTGGGGGAAACGAAACACACAGGCCGCGAGGGGCGTGGGAGACCACGCCGGACAGGCGACCACCTGGGATGGAGGGTGCGCAGCAGCACCCCGCCCTCGCGACAGGGCACTGTACCCAAAGACGCGGGAACGATCTGGACCCGTCACCCCCGAGGGTGATCGAGACAGGTCGGACTGCCAGCCGATACAGGGGAGCTCCCCGGGCGGCGGAACTGTCGGTTGTGGGCTCGGGAGTGCCCAAATCGGATGGTGGCACGCGATTTGCACTTTTCTGGGCGGGCGGGGTTGCCCGGGGGGGGCGGCGGCGCGATACTCAGCGTGCGACCCGAGGTGCGGGCTCTGGTGGGGCGTCGGAGCCTCGCGCGGTGAGTCCGCCCTGCGGGTGACCGAACCTCACGCACCGGCGCGAAAAGGGCCGGTGTTCACAATGGAAGGGGCCTCACAGATGTCATTCGAAGCCGCCGTACACGCCCAGGCGATCGAACTCGGCCGGTTGTCGCTGGATATGTGCGCCGCCGCGGGGAGCGGGCACCCGACGAGCGCCATGAGCATCGGGCACATCGTGACGGTCCTGATGTTCCAGCAGATGCGATGGACGCCGGACTACCCCGACTATCCGACGAGCGACCGCCTGGTGCTGTCCGAGGGGCACGCGGTGCCCGCGGTGTACGCGGCGGCGGCGAAGCTGGGTGTGATGGTGGGGAAGGACCCGGCCAAGCGGCGCAAGCTGACGCTCGAAGAGCTCCGCAGGCTTCGTTCGCTGGAGAGCGAGCTCGACGGGCACCCGAACCCCATGGAGGGCTTCCCCTTCTTCGACGCGGCGACGGGCAGCCTGGGCCAGGGGCTGTCGATCGCGGCGGGGCTGGCGGAGGCGGCCAAGCTGGACGGGTACGACAAGAAGATCTACTGCATCGTGGGTGACGGCGAGAGCCGCGAGGGCCAGATCGCCGAGGCGATGGACTTCATCGTCGACCGCAAGCTGCGGAACCTGCTGACCATCGTGAACTGCAACGAGTACGGGCAGGCGGACCGCGTGTCCGGGCAGCAGTCGGCGGCGACGCTGGCGGCGAAGTTCGAGGCGTACGGCTTTGATGCGCGCGTGATCGACGGGCACAACCCCGCGCAGATCAGGGGCGTCTTCGACGCCTTCACCTCGGGCAAGTCCGCAAAGCCGATGGCGGTGATCGCCCAGACGGTGAAGGGCTGGGGCGCGCCGAGCATCCAGGGCAACGGATGGCACGGGAAGCCCCCGACAGGGGAGGCCCTGAAGCGGGCGCTGACCGAACTGGACCAGAAGCGGTTGGAGGTGACAACGGCGCTCGCGACCACCGACGCCTTCACGATCGAACCCCCGCCCGAGGTCGCGGCCAAGAGCCCCGAGCCGGGCGAGGTGCCAACGCTCTCGGAGTTCATGAAGAAGAACGACATGGAGAGCCTGCTGCAGAGCGGGAACATGGCGACCCGACGCGCGTACGGCATCGCGCTGCGGGCCATCGGCCAGGTCAACCCGTCGGTGGTCGTGCTGGACGCGGACGTCAGCAACTCCACCTTCGCGGAGATGTTCCGCAAGGACCCGGCGTGCGCCGCCCGGTTCGTGGAGTGCAAGATCGCGGAGCAGAACATGTTCTCGGTCGGCGCGGGCATGTCCGCCGGAGGGAAGGTGGCCTTCGCCTCCACGTTTTCGAAGTTCGTGACGCGGGCCTACGACCAGATCGAGATGGCGATCTATTCCGGGGCGAACCTCAAGGTCGTGGGTAGCCACAGCGGGATCACGCTCGCGGCGGACGGGCCCAGCCAGATGTCCCTCCCTGATGTGGCGTGGTTCCGGGCCTTCACGACGATGCGCGACCACCGGGGCAACCCGGGGTGCTACGTCCTGCAGCCTTCGGACGCCTTCGCGGCGTACGCGCTGACGCAGGTGATGGCGGAGTACGAGGGCGTGTGCTACATGCGGACGCTGCGCCCGGACACCGAGTTCATCTACAGCGACGACGTGGTCTTCAACCTCGGCGGTTTCGAGGTGCTCAACGAGGGCAAGGACATCGCGATCCTCGCCGCGGGCTACATGGTGCACGAGGCGAACCGCGCGATCGAGTTGCTGGATCAGAAGGGCGTCTCCGCCTCGCTCATCGACCTCTACTCGCTGCCCTTTGACGCGGAGGGCGTGCTGGACATCATCGGTGCCGCGGGCGGCAATGTCATCACGGTCGAAGACAACTTCGGGGGGGGCATCGGCTCCGCGGTCGCGGACGCGCTGCTCGACAGCGGCGACGCCTTTACGCTGAAGCAGATGCACGTGAAGCGCATCCCCAAGAGCGCTCGGACGCCCGAGGAACTGCTGAAGGTCTGCGGCCTGACCTCCCAGGACATCGCGAAGACCGCGATGGAGATGCTCGGGGTGTGAGCCGCATATCGCGGCTGATCGCGGGCGGGGCCCGCCCGCGACGAGGTGGATCATGGCGGCGATGTCGCCCTGAACGGCGTTCCCGTCTCCGTTGCGGTCGGGTTCGCAGGGCAGCCTTGGGTCCGAGGCGATGAACGCCGCGGAGGCGGCGCCCGAGGTGGTGATGAGGCAGTCGATGGAGTGGGCGCAGGTGGTTGCGGAACTGGCGGTTGCCCCCGACGAGTGCGCCTACGACCATGCGGACCGGGGGCATGCCGCGGAGAATCAGGGCATGCCCGGTGGACCAGCGACGGGGCGAGAACTTGTTGAAGGGCGTCTCGTCGTTCCCGAAGATGCTCAGCGCGAGATCGGGGTGTGATTGGAGCAGGGTCTGCCACGTGACGAAGGCGCCGTCGTACTCGATGCCGCGGGCGAAGAGGTCGGGGGAACTTGGCGTAGGTCATGGTGGTGGCGAAGCCCCCCATCGAGAACCCCTCGATGACGCGGCACCCGGGCGCGTTGATCCTGCGGAACGTGGCGTTCACGTGGGGGATCAGCTGGAGAACCGGGGCGGTCTCGGCGGGCATGTCGCCCCCGATGCGGTCTGATCAGAAGGCGTCCGTGTAGGCGTTCGGGAGGACGATGATGACCTTGCCGATGAGCCCCTGGGCGTGAGCGGATTCGAACGCGCGCTGGGAGGAGGTGTTCTGCTGGCTGTCCTGGTCGCCGCCGATGCTGTGCAGGTGATACACGACCGGGTAGCGGGCTGCGGAGGAGTCGACCGCTACGAGGGCGTACAGAATGATCGCGAGCAACGGGAAAGTGAGCCGCATGCGCCGGCTCCGAGGGGGCGTCTGGGGCGCAATGCCCATGGGGGCCGGAGTATTGCGCGGCGGCTACTGCGCGGGGGGCTGGGTCCAGGTGGGGTGGGCCGCGTCGGGCTCCAGCAGGGCAAGCATGGCCATGGCAGTGCCGAACGCGGCGGAGCGCTTGAAGACGCGGTCGTTCCACGTGCCGTCTTCGGCGCGGGTGACGAAGAGCATCTGGAGCACGCGGCGGCGGTACTCGGCGCGTTCGCCCCTGGGCAGCAGTTCGACGGACTGAGCCGCGTAAAGGTGCGCGAACATGAAGTAGTACGGGGCGACGTTGTAGGGCGCGACGTGTGTGCCGTTCTTGGCGCGGCGCTGATCCAGCCAGCCCCAGTGCACAAGGAAGGCGTCAACCGCCGCCCTCACACGCTCGGGGGAAGACTGCCCAGCGCGCGAGAGGACGGATTCGACACAGTTCATGCGGCCCACGGCACCGGGGGTCGCGTTGCTGGTGCGGTCCAGGTCGCGGGCCCCGGCCTCGCCCGAGTAGACCACAGAGCCCGTCGCGAGTCGCGACTTCTCGAGTACGGCAAGACCCCGCTGGATGACGTGCGCGTCCACTGGCTTGCCGATCGCCGCGGCGGCGAAGAGGGCCTCGAGCGCCGGTCCGGTCATGAAGGTGGAGGGGGCGCCGGGGTTTTCCGCGCCGGGCGGGCGGGCGTAGTTCCAGCCCCCGACGCGCGGAATCTCGATCCGCTGCAGGGCCGCGAGGTACCAGTCAAGGGCGTCGGCGCACTCCTGCTTTGAGGCCTCGGGGGCGAGGCCGAGTCTCTGGAGCAGGCACAGGCACTGCAACGCCTCGATGTAACCCCAGGCACGAACGTCGTAGCCCGCGGCGTAGTCGTCGATGCTCATGCCGGGGTGCGAGCGTGAGCCGCAGATGAACGCGAGCGCGCGGGCGACGGCCTCTTGCCTCGGGGCATCCTCGGCGTATCCGGGCGCGCGGGCGAGGGCCATGACGACGATGGCGGTGCCGCCCACGCGGTAGCCGATGGGAATCTCGCCCTTCTCGCGGTACACACCCTCGTATGGCCACTGGTCGCGGTTGTCGCCCTCCTGCATCGAGAGCAGAACCTCAACGCCCTTGGCGAGGGACTCCTTGATGAGTTCGGGCGTGACGTCCGGGAGTTGGGCGGGTGGCGTGGGGGGCGCTACGTTCCGGGCCGCCGGCTGGAGCATGGCGGGGCTCGCGTGGGGCGTGCGGTGCGACGCGCAGCCGAAGAGGGGCGTTGAAGCAAGCAGGGCGAGCGCGAGCGTGCGTGGCTGGAGCATGCGGGGGTCCTTCGAGGTTGGCAGCATACCAGCAGTCGCGTCCGGGGCGGGGTACATTGGCCGCGTGAAGGAGCCGGACCCGCAAGCCTGGTCGCGTGGGGTTACGTTCGCGCGGGCCGCGGCGATTGCGATGGTCGTGGTGCTGCACGCCGCGATTCCATATGCCATGGCCGAGTTGCCCAGCCTCAAGTGGCATGTTCGAGAGCCCGGGGGCCGCGTGTTCGACGTGATCTTCTGGGCGTGCTATGCCTGCGCGACTCCGCTGTTCTCGGCGCTGGCGGGGTTTCTGGCGGCGGGGTCGGTCGCTCGGCACGGGGCCGCGCCGTGGGCCAGGCAGAGGGCGGTGCGCCTGGGGATGCCGCTGGCGGTGGGGACGATGGTGGTTCTGCCCTTGACGTACCTTGTGTGGCTGCAAGGCTGGACGGCACGCGGGCTGGCACAGCCGGCCCACCTGCTGATGGGGAACTTTGCGCCGGGGCTCGAGAGGGCGCTGTGGGGCCTGGGGCACCTGTGGTATCTGGAGTACGTGCTGCTGCTGTCGCTGGGGTATGGGCTCCTGTGCAGGGCGTGGGGAAGGGGCGAAGCCTCGGACGAGCGCGTGCACCCAGGCCGGGCGCTGGGGGCCGGCGCGCTGCTGGCGGCGATGATCCTCATGATCGAGCCCGGGGTGATGCTGGACTTCCGGAACTCGTTCGTGCCGGACGTTCCGAAGCTGGCGTATCACGGCGTGTTCTTCGGGGTGGGCGCGGCGCTGTGGGCGCACCGTGATGACTGCGGGCGAGCGCGGCGGCTTGGGTGGGTGGCCTTGCCGCTCGCGGCGGTCACCTTCTGGCTACTCGTGACACGAATCGACGCGGGGCGTGGCGGCTGCGAGCCCTGGCTGGGAGTGGTGGGGAGCGCGTACGCGTGGAGCGCCATCGCGGGTGTCGTGTGGCTCGGGCTGGTGCTGCGCAGCGGGCGGGTGATTCGCGCCATCTCCGGGGCCTCGTTCACGGCGTACATCCTGCACCTGCCCGTGCTGGCGGCGGCGCAACTCATGCTCATGGGCGTTGGAGTCGGCCCGTGGCTGAAGTTCGGCGCGGGCGTCGGCGTCACGCTGGGGGTGTGTCTGGCGCTGCACGCGTGGCTCTCGCGCAGTCGCTACGGCTGGCTGCTGGGCGCGAAGGGCTCCGGCGCAGACTAGAGACGCTCGAAGCCGGGCAGCGGGCCGACCAGGGGCAGGCAGTACTCGATGAACTCGCGGCTGACGTTGTTGTGCCCCTGGAAGAACGAGGCGGGCATGTGGCGCATCTTGGCGGCGACCGCGGAAAGGTCCACGCGCCGGTAGGTTGCGAGGTAGGGCTGCCCGTTGTCCTTGCCAAGCCACAGATCACTGCCGGAGCCCTGGCGCACGATCGAGACCGAGCCGTCGTGCTGGCCGGCGAGGGCGAGCTGAGCGGCGTATCGGCCCGCGCGACGCGCCTCGACCTGGTCCACGGGGCTGGCGTCGGGCCAGCAGCGCTGCACGTAGCCGAAGGTGTCCGCCCGCACGCGCGGTGGCTTGCCCCCCGCGGGGGTGAGCGCGGCCTTGAGCAGGTCGCCCAGTTGGTCGCCCAGTGCGCCCGAGCCCGAGAGTTGCACGTTGCCGTGGGCGTCGGTCTGCGGGTTCTTGATGAGCGTGGCTCCGATGGGCGTGCCGTTCTTGTCGCTGATTCCCTCGGAGACGGCGATGTGGCAACGGCCCTTGGCCCGGTAGACCGTGTCGACGTCCGCGATGAATCGCTCGGTGTCGAAGGGAACTTCGGGGCAGTAAATGAGCTGCGGGCCGTCGGAAGATTCCTGCCCTTCGCCCGTCCAGTCGCGGTCGTGGCGGCGGGCGAGGGCCGAGGCGGCGGTCAGGAAGCCCGCGTGCCGCCCCATGACAACGTTGATCTTGATCCCCGGGAGCGAGATGTTGTCCATGAAATCGGCCATGCAGGCCATGGCGACAAACCGGGCCGCCGATGGGAAGCCCGGGCAGTGGTCGTTCTCCATGAGGTCGTTGTCGATGGTCTTTGGGACATGGAAGCAGCGGAGGTCGTAGTTGGAGCGGACGGCCATGTCGCGGACCAGGCGGCACGTGTCGGACGAATCGTTGCCCCCGATGTAGAAGAAGTAACGCACGTCGCCCTTGCGGCAGGCGTCCAGCACGCGTTCGCAGTACGCCGCGTCGGGCTTGTCGCGCGTGGACCCAAGCCCGCTTGAGGGCGTGCAGGCCAGCCGATCCAGCCGGTCCTGGTGGGTGTCGGTGAAGTCGAAGTACTCGCCCCGGGTCATGCCCTTGACGCCGTGGCGCATCCCGAGGATGCGTCCGACGATCCCTGCGGCGTGCAGGCCGGCGCGCAGGCCCTCGATGACGCCGACAAGGGACTGGTTGATGACAGCGGTGGGGCCGCCGGACTGGCCGATCACCGCGTTCCCGCGGGGGAGGTCTGCGGACTGCGTTGGTGCGATGGGTGGCACGGCCATGAACGTAGGCGGGCGGTGGCCTGATCGCGCGCAGCGCGGGCGCGCGCGGCGGTGGACGGGGCATTTTTCTTTCCCTCGTGCGGCGTTGGCGGGGGGCCGTGCGGGCATCTTGGGCAACAACCGGCGCCCTGGGCGCGCGCGCACTGCGGGCCCAACCGGGGGACTGATGGCGGCACGGCGGGGAGCCGGGCCCGCCAGCGAGGACGACGCATGAGCAGCATCGACAGCACCGCCGGCCAGTCTCTTTCGCTCGCCCAGGCCTCCAAGGTCGCGGAGGGCCACCGGCGCGACGCGCTGCCCCGGCTCAAGAGGCTCTGGGCGTACTACCGCAACCCGATGGCACCGGGAGGGCCCGGTCGCGCCTACCGGCTGGCGCAGGAGGCCGGCCTGCCCGCGAGGTTCGCCGCGGATGGGCTGCTGCGCGACGACCGGGCACGGGGCGCCCGCGAACTGGTGATCGAGAACGACATCGGGTGGCGCGTGCATTCGATGGTTGACTTCCTGCTCGGGAAGCCCGTGCGGGTGCTCAGCACCGCGGCGGACGCGACGCTGCGCGAGCGCATCGGGGCGTTCCTGGACGCCGTGTGGGAGAAGTCCGGCGGCATCGGGCTGCTGCAGGACGTGGCGCTGCTCGGGCACGTGTACGGCTATGTGGACCTGATCGTGCGTGTGGACGCGGGGGCGCTGGCGGCGGCGGCGCGGGCGGGGGGGCTCGCGTCCGCTGCCGCCGCGGTCAGGGTCGAGGTGGTGGAGCCCTCGCGCGGAGCGCCCGTGCCCAGCCCGCGGGACTTCCGCGACCTGGAGGGCTACGTGCTCTGGCGGGACGAGCAGCCCCCCGCGGCCCCGGCCCGCGCTGGGCTCTCGATGCTGATCCCCGCGTGGGGAGGGCTGGGTGCGCGGGGGCGCACGCTTGAGCTGCTGACCCGCGACGCGTGGGAGGTGTACGAGCGGGGCGAGCTGGTGGCGCGTCGGCCGTCGATCGCGGGCGAGCTGCCGGTGGTGCACATCCAGAACATCGCGCAGCCGTTCAGGTACGAGGGGCTCAGCGAGGTGGAGCCGTTGATCCCGCTGCAGGACGAGCTGAACACGAGGCTCTCGGACCGCGCGGCGCGCGTCACGATGCAGAGCTTCCGGATGTACCTGGCGCGCGGGATCGATGGCTTTGAGAAGGGGCCCGTGGGCCCGGGTGTGGTGTGGTCCAGCGACAACCCGCACGCGTCGATCGAGGCCATCGGCGGAGACGCCGCCTCGCCCAGCGAGGAGTCGCACATCCGCGAGATCCGGGACGCGATGGACAAGGCCAGCGCGGTGCCGCCGCTGGCCAGCGGGGTGGTCCAGGCCAAGATCGGCAGCCTGAGCAGCGCCAACGCGCTCCGAGTGACGCTCATGGGCGTGCTCGCAAAGACGGCGCGGAAGCGGGTGACCTACGGCGCGGGCATCGCGAGAGCGTCCTGGCTCGCGCTCGCGGCGGCCCACGAGGCGGGCGTGCTGGACGTGCCCGAGTTGCAGCGGGGGCTGAGGGTGCACTGGCCCGACCCGCTGCCCACGGACGAGACCGAGCAGGTGCGGGCGGCCAAGCTGAAGGTGGAACTGGGCGTGCCGAGCGAGCGCGTGCTCGCGGAGTTGGGGTACGCAGCCGAGGACGAGGGAATCACGGGCTAGGGGCGCGGCAACCACCGCGGAAGGGAGCAGGACATGGAAGAGCAGACGCAGCAGAACCCACGGCAGCCGGAGCAGCAGCAGGGTGAGCCGCAGGCCGCCCCTCGGGACGGCCCGACACCGGACCAGCCGAGGGAGGGACAGGAAGCGAGCGGCCGCGTGGCGGAGCTGGAGGCCGCGCTCGGGCGGGCTCGCGAGGCGCTGGACCACGCCGAGCGTCGGCACGCGATCGACCTCGAGCTGATCCGCGCGGGGGTTGTGGATATGGACGTGGCGCGGCTCATGACCGAGCTCGCGGTCGCGGGGATGGAGAAGGTCGACGTGGCGCACGCGATCTCTGACCTCCGCCGCCGCAAGCCCTTTCTGTTCCGGCGGGGAACGTCGCCGGGGGTGATGGCGCCGCTGGCGGAGGCGGGGGGCGGCGAGCGGGAGTCGCTGGCGCGGGAGGCGGAGGAGACGGGCGACCGCCGCACGCTGCTGAGGTACTTGCGCGCACGGCGCGCGTCGTGACCGAGTTCGTGGGACCGAGTGAGGGCTGAGGCCCGGAAAGGACGGGGGACATGGGGTATTCAGGCAAGGCGACGTACGGGGCGGGCGCGGACCTGCCCGAGATCATCGAGGACGTGTCCGACATCGTGGGGATCGTGAGCCCGCACGAGACGCCGCTGCTGGCGCACCTGGGCGATGCGCAGCGTGCCGCGACCAGCACCGTGCACGAGTGGGTCGAGGACACGCTCCTGCCCAACACCGACTCCATCAACCAGACCACCTTTACGCCCAACGGGCAGGACGCGACGAGCCTGACCGTGGTCAACGGCGCGCGGTTTCAGGTGGGCGACATGGTCCGCCCCGGCAACAGCACGGAGGTCATGCAGGTGACGGGGGTCGCGGGCAACGTGCTGACGGTGGTGCGCCGCTACGGCGGGACGGCGGCGTTCACGCTGACCAACGGCGTGAAGCTCACCATCCTGGGCAACGCGGCGCTGGAGGGGGCGGACGCCTCCGCCGCCAGGTTCACCAGCCGCGTCCGGCGCCAGAACTACACGCAGATCTTCGCCGCGACGGTGGAGGTCACGGGCACCATGCAGGCCGTGAGGCAGCACGGGGTGCGTGACGAGCTGGACTACCAGAAGCAGGAGCGGCTGCGCGAGCTGCTCCGCGACCTGGAGAACTGCGTGATCAACGGCACGGCGCCCTCGAGCGGGCAGCAGGGCTCCGCGTCCGTGCGGCGCAGCATGAACGGCATCGTGAAGCAGGTCAGCACCAACCAGTTCACGCCCGGCCAGGGCGGCTTTCCGAGCGGGGGTGGCGCGGGGACGGACCTGTCCGAGACCGTGCTCAACGCGGCGATGAGGCTCGCGTGGGAGCAGTCCCAGGGCCGGATCGACACGATCCTGGTGGGCGGGTTCCAGAAGCGGCGCATCAACCAGTTCATCTCCAGCACCGCGCGGGAGTATCGCCCGGGCGACACGCGCGTGGGCGAGGTGGTGAGCGCCTACGAGAGCGACTTCGGCGTGGCGAGGGTGGTGCTCTCCCGCTGGGTGCCCCAGGACACGGTGCTGCTGCTCGACAGCTCTCGCATCGCGGTCCTGCCGCTCTCCGGGCGCAGCTTCCAGTTCAGGCCGCTGGGCGCCGCGGGAGACGCGACCGCCGGGCAGCTCGTGGGCGAGTACACGCTGGAGTTCAAGAACGAGAACGCGCACGCGGTGATCCGCGGGCTCTCGACCACGTGACCGGGGCGGCCCCAGTGCGGGCCGGCCGGCAGGGGCGGGGGAGGGGTGGTGGGCTCGTGCGCCGTGCGAGAGCGCGGCGCGCGAGATTGCCCGGACGGGCCCGGGATCGGGCGGGGGCAGAGGGGGTGCCGCATGGCGTTCGCGACCGACCGAGACATCCTGGTGCTGGAGCCGCTGGCGTTCCGCGACCTCACGTGGGCGGGGCAGGTCGTGCTGGCCGGCACCGTCTCCACCGCGGGCGACGCTGCCGAGATCGACAGCAGCGAGGGCGACATGCAGACCGCGGCGGTGGAGGCCGGGCATGTGCTGGTCGTGGGCGCTGTCCCGCTGGAGATCGTCGAACGCGGGGGCGCAACGGAGGCCACCGTGAGCCTGCTGCGGGCGATGCCGGACGGCCCCACCGTGCACCCGGCGAAGCTCACCGCGGCGCCCTTCTACATCGCGACATTCACGCCCCAGCTCGACACGGCGCACCGCGCGGTGCTGCGGATGGCGGGGATCGACCCCGACGCCCCCGCCCGCGAGGGCGTGCCCGGAGAAGCGCAGATCGTGAACCCCGGGGCGCTGCGCAGGTTGGAGGCGCTGCTCGCGGTGCACGCGCTCTGGGCCGCCGCGGGCGCGGTGGCGGGGGCCTCCGAGCATGCGATGGCGCGGGCGGCACACTTCGCGGAGCGCATCGATGCGGAGCGCAGGCGCGTGCGAGTGGAGCTGGACCTGGACGGGGATGGTGTAGCCGACGCCGCCCGGGCGCTCAACGCGGTGCTCATGCTGCGAGGCTGAGAAGAACCGGCGCGAGCCGGGAAGGGGGCGGTGATGCTGCTGCTTTGCCCGACGCGGGTGAGGTTTGGGGGTCAGGAGTGGACGCACGTGCGGGCGCTCGCCGTCTCGCGGGAGGCGTCGAGGCGCGTCGTGGAGTTCGGTGACGCGGGGCCGCACGCGGTCTTTGCGGACGCGCCCGAGATCATCACCCGGCTCGAGGTTCGCCAGGAGATCACCTCGACAAGCCTTGAGTCCCCGGCGCCGGGGCAGCGGGCGGTGCTCACGGCGCAGGTCTCCGCCGGGCCGGGGAGCGGCCGCGCGGTCACCCTCTCCGCGGACGCGGTGGTGCTCGCGGTACGAGTCGAGGCCGGGGGCGAGCGCAGGATCGTGCTTGTCGCGCTCTCCGCGACCGGCGCCGCGGACCCCATCACGATCGAGGCCGTCTGACACATGGACCGCGCTCTCGCAGCGCCAAGTCACGGAGCAAGGCATGTCCTCCTTCAAATCGCTCAATCTGTTCGGCTCGGGGCCGCACCGCTTCCGCGCCGGCCCGCGTGGGCAGCTCGTGACGCAGGACTTCTTCGTCGGGGGCAGCGGGGGTGGCAGCACGGCCCAGGGCCTGATCGACCACGACGTGATCGTCGCCGGGCGGCTCGTTGCCACCTCGGAGTCCGCGCTCTGGGCGCTGCGGGACGCCATCCTCGCGCAGCTCGAGGCCACGCCCACGCCCGGCACGCTCGTGGACGGCCAGGGCAGGTCGTGGACGGGCATGTCCTTCGTGGGCTACACCGAGGCGGACCGCACCGACCGAGGCCGGGTGACGAGCATCGCGTACACCGCGCTGTTCAAGAAGCTCTGACAGGCTCGGAGGAGGGCTCTGGCATGGACGTTGACACGCTGGCCTCGTTCACGCAGCTCGGCACCGCGGGGCTCATCGGCTGGATGTGGCTCTCGGAGCGACGCGCCGCCGCGGAGCGTGAGAGGCAGCTCACCGAGCTGCACGAGCGCCTGCTGCAGGAGCGGCGCGGGCTGGAAGTGGCGGTGGAGGCGCTCCGCGACGTCGTCCGCGTGCTCACGAGCGTCGAGGCCTCGCAGCGGGCACTGGCGGGCGCCATCGAGCGGCTGGGCGCGCGGGCGGCGTAGCCGGTGGTGCGCCGGGCCTCAGGGGCAGTTGCCCCCCGCGACCACGTTCGTCAGCGCCGACACGTCGTCCTGGTCCACGTTGCCGTCGGCGTTGAAGTCCGGGTCGATGCCGCTGGGGTTGTTGCCGCCACCGACGACGTTGATCAGGTACGTCACGTCATCCTGGTCGACGTTGCCGTCGCGGTTGAGGTCCGGGTCGCAGGTGGCGTGGAACCAGAGCGCGTCGCCGATCGTGGACCGCGAGCCGGTGTACGGGCCCATCGACGCGACGAGGCCGGAGTCGCTGCCGCCCTGGAAGTACTCGATGCGGACGCGGTGCTTGCCGGCGCGAAGGCCCACCGCCGCCCAGGCCTCCCGCATGCCGTGGGCGCCGTCGTTGCTGATGAGCAGCGTGTCGCCCAGGAAGAGCTTTGACCCGTCGTCGGAGGTGACCGCGAGCGTGTAGTAGCCGTCGGCGGCGACGTTCACGTAGCCATCGAAGACCGCGCCCACATCCGCGGCGCGGCCGGAAGTCGCGAACGGGTCCGCCGACGAGGCGATGTCGATGCGGGAAAGGACATCATGGGCGTAGGGCGTGAGGGCGCCGAAGTTCGGGAGGACGCTCGGGGCCGAGAGCGCGTAGTACGCAACCTTCACGCCGGAGCTCGTGCTGGCCGGGTTCTCCGGGATGCGGAAGGTGGCGGGGTCGGTCGTGAACGAGCCGACGAAGGTGCTCGCGGTGTTGCCCGAAGTGTCGCGGATGGTGTACGTGAAGGAGTCGTACCCGTTGTACCCCGCCGGCGGAACATAGCGGAGCTGGTCGCGTCCGCCGGGGCCGGTGCCGACGGAGCGTGTGACGGCCCCGCCCCGGACGGAGGTGGCGGGGAACGTGTCGACGACGAAGGTGAGCCCGGTGCTGTGCCAGTCGTTGGCGAGAACGTCAACCAGCTTGGCGACGCCGGCGGTGCAGGTGCCCGCGTCGTCGGGCAGGGCGTGGGCGAGCGGGTCGTCGGAAACGACGAACGAGGTGATCCAGTTGTTCCAGCCGCTGGGCCGCGCATATTCACCGATGACCCAGAAGGTGGAGTCGTTGGTGGGGTCGACGGCGATGTCGAAGTAGTCCCCCCAGCGTCCGGTGGCGGAGGCCTCGCCCGCCTTGATGACTTCCGGGGCGCCCATCTGGCCCAGGGGGTCCGAGGCGCGGCGCCCGGTGACCGCGACCGCGGGGAGGGCGTTGAGCGACGAAGTGCCGATGACCATGCCGACATCGCCCGCGGCGTTGGAGTAGATCGCGGGGAAGAAGGCGTGAAGCTCGGCGCCGCCCTGCACGTTGCCCGACTGCACGAGCGAGACCGAGCCGCTGGTGGGCCAGGTGCCGGTGTTCATGTGGTACCAGCGGGCGACGTTCTTGCCCCCGGAGGAGATCGTGTGACAGGCGTAGAGGTTCCCGCTGCGCCAGTGCACGTTCATGATGCGGGAATCAACCGTGCTGAGCGAGCCGGTCGTGGTGGGGGCGCCGGAGGGCCCGGAATACGACGGCACCGTGACGCTGGTGCCGACGATCGCGGGCGCCGTGAGCGGGTTCGTGATCGCGCGGACGCGGAGCGAGGTGCTGTTGTTGCCCGAGACGAAGAAGGGCGCGATGGGCGTGCCGAAGTGCTGCGCGACCTGCACCGAGGCCGCGCTGCCGTCGCGGAGCGTGGAGTAGGTGGCGGCGGCGCCGGTCAGCAGGGGTGTCTTGTTGAACACGCGGAACCCCGCCCCGCCGAAGGGACCGCTGCCCATGGCGAAGAGGTTGCTGGTGACGTAGTAGGCCTGGGAGTCATAGCCGAAGCCGGGGTAGTCCCACCAGTAGTTGGTGCCGTTGACGTTGATCACGCAGTCGGTGCGGTACTTGTACCACACGCCGTTGGGGTCGCTGTCGTCGGAGACCGCGATGCAGATGTACGCCTCCTGGGTGCCGGTGTAGACCTCCGGTGCGACGACGACGAAGCGCTGGGCGAAGTGGTCGTAGAAGCACTTGGGGTCGAAGGTGAAGCCGGCGGCGCCGACGTCCTCGAAGAAGCCGGGGTTGCCCGCGTTGTTCAGCGGGATCGAGAGCTGCTGCGTGCCTGTCTTGTTGTAGAACGCGATCTGCATGTTCACCGTCGCCACGACGTGGTTCGGGCCCACGGCGAGCGTCGGGTCGGGCGGGTTCCAGCCCGTGGCGCCGATGCTGGGCCAGGTCTGCTCGACCACCGTGCGGCCCTCTGCCATCGTGCCACCCGGTACCAGCGCGTTGGGCTCGCCCTCGGGCAGGCCGCTCGGCGTGGTGTGCGGGGGCAGCACCTCGCGCACCCGGCGCAGCACCGCGGCGTCGGGCTCCTGGATCTGCGGCACGATCAGCCTCGTGTCGATGATCGTCGCCTGGGTCACGCCCGTGCACACGGCGCCGGGCTGTGTCAGGTCGCAGGGCTCGGGCAGCCCTGCCTTGCGGGCGCCGATCGGCCCGTCGTCGTCCTGCGGGCGTGCGGGGGTGGGGGCAAGCTCTCCCGAGGCACCCGCCCGGGGGCTCCCCACCGAGGCGCAGCCGGCGAGAGCGGCGAGGAGCAGTCCGAGAACCGTGTGACGAACCGGCAGAGTGTGGCGCATAAGAACCCCTGTCGTGTGGATCGGTCGCAGCGTACCGCCGCGAGCCCAGATCGCCAAGCCGATCGGCGGGCTTCAGTGGTTCGCGCCGACCGCCCGGCTGTTTCCTGCCATTGGTGGTTGATTGATGGCTTATCGGCGGGGGTCGGTCCGCGAGGCGACCGCCGCCGTCTGGGTCGTTCTGAACTCCACCAGCCGGCGTTCGAGGGCCGGGTCGTTCAGGGCGAGGATCGCGGCGGCCAGCAGGCCCGCGTTGATCGCGCCGGCCTTGCCGATCGCGAGGGTGCCCACGGGAATCCCCCCCGGCATCTGCACGATCGAGAGCAGCGAGTCCAGCCCCTGAAGGGCGTGGGACTGCACCGGGACGCCCAAGATGGGCAGGTGTGTCTTCGCCGCGAGCATACCGGGGAGGTGTGCCGCCCCGCCCGCGCCGGCGATGATGACCCGAAGGCCCCGCCCCGAGGCGGACTCCGCGTACTCAAAGAGCCGGTCCGGCGTGCGGTGCGCGGACACCACCGACACTTCGTGCGGCACCTTCAGGGACTTCAAGGTCTCCGATGCGTGCTGCATCGTCTCCCAGTCGCTGCGGGAGCCCATGACGACCCCTACGAGCGCTCTGGCGGCGGGTTTCTTGGCCATAGAACCCAGCGTAGGGGCCGAATCAGACAGCCCGCGGGCTCGCCCGGCTCCTCGATCCGGCCGAAACAAGGGACGACGCACCGCGTATCAGTCGAGAGCGCGGCCAAGGACGGAGAGTCCCCGCCGCGGAAGGGAGATTGGTCATGAAGGCAGGGGTGATGCTGACGCTTCTTCTGGCAGGCCTCGCGCAGGGCGCTCAGCCCGTGGTCCCTGTGCTCTCGCCCTCGGGTGTGCGGGCCGCGGGCGTGCAGAGGCTTGTCCTGAATAGGGCGGAGTACGAGCGACTGCGCGGGCTCGGCGAGTTCGCCCTGCCGGATGTCCCTCTCGCCGGCGGCCTGCCCTACACCCTCTCGCTCAAGCGGCTGGAGGTCTTCACCGACGACGCGGTCATCGTTGCCGCGTCCGACCAGGGAGAGGTGGTGCTGCCCAGGCCCGACCTCCAGGCCTTCGCCGGTACCGTGGAAGGTGTGCCCGGTTCGGTCGTCTTTATCGGGCTCTCGCCCGAGGGCGTGAGCGGGTTCGTCCAGTTGCCGGAGGGCACGGCGATCATTTCCAGCGGCGAGGGCGGCGTGCAGCCCACCGTGATCTACAACACCTTCGGGCCCGATGCCGCGAACGTGGACGTGACCATGCCGGTCTGCCAAGGGGCCATCCTGCCCCCGGGTGTGGAGCCCCAGCCCGTGAACGCCGGGTCCGGGTATGGCGACCGCGTGGGGGAGTGCCGCGCCCTCAGGCTCGCGGTGGATTGCGATACGGAGTTCACGGCGGACCGCTTCGCGGGGAACCAGGCCGCCGCGACGACCTATGTCGGCACGCTGGTCGGTGCCATGACGTCGATCTATCGCGCGGAGATCAACGCCGGGTTTCAGCTCTCGTACCTGAGGCTGTGGACGGGGACCGACCCTTACACCGCGACCAGCAACAGCAACCAGCTTCCCGAGTTCCGGACGTATTGGAACACCAACATGGGTTCCGTCCAGCGGAACCTCGCGCACCTGATGAGCTCCCGCTCGCTGGGCGGGGGGATCGCCTACCTCAATGCGGTCTGCGGCAGCAGCGCCTACGGGGTGTCCGCGAACATGGCCGGCACCTTCCCGTACCCCATCCAGCACAATCACTCCCAGAACTGGGACCTCATGGTGGTGTCGCACGAGATCGGGCACAACTGCGGCAGCGGGCACACGCACGACCCCGCGCACTTCAACCCGCCCGTTGACGGCTGCGGCTCGGCGTACCTGAACCCGCCGGGCACGCAGGACTGCACCGCCGCCGACCTCAACATCGGCACCATCATGTCCTACTGCCATGTCTGCTCGGGCGGGATGACGAACATGCGGATGGAGTTCGGCCCCAGGCCCGCCGCCGCGATCAGGAATCTGCTGGACTCCAGGCCGACTTGCGGCATCACGCCCTCGATCACGATCACGCAGCAACCCGCGTCCCGAACAGTCTGCGCGGGGGAGAGCGTGACCTTCAGCGTGGCGAGCAGCGGCGCGGGCGACCGCACGTATCAGTGGCGCCGCAACGGCAACCAGATCGTGGGCACCGCGAGCTCGCTGACAGTGACCGCCGGGGCGGCGACCTCCGGGTCGTACGACTGCATCATCACCGCCACCTGCGTCACCTCCACCAGCAACGCCGCCACCCTCACGGTCATCAATCCCTGCACCTGCGACCCGGACCTGAACCAGGATGGCAACGTGGACCAGGATGACGTCACGTACCTCATCAACGTGGTGGGAGGGGCCACGAACCCCACCGGTATCGACCCGGACTTCAACCGCGATGGAAACGTGGACCAGGACGACGTGAGCGCACTGATCAGCGTCGTCGCGGGCGGGGCGTGCCCCTAGGGGCTCGCAGCGCCAGTTCGAGCACCGCCCGGTGTGCGCTGCCCACCCCCAGGGCGGCCAGGTCCGGCCGCGCGACCCAGACGCTGCCCGCCGGGGCGCGCCAGGCGCGCGGCTTTCGACCGCTTCGGACCACCATCACCACGCGCCGGTGGGTGAGGAGCCGCGTGACCTCGCCCACGACCGGGAGGGAGGCGAGTGCCGGGGGGAGGGCCTCGTGGGTGGGGGGTTGCCAAAGTCCGGACCACAGGCCGCCCGGAGGGCGCTGGTGCATCAGTACGCGGCCGCGGGCATCGAGCAGTACGGCGCAGTGGAGCGAGAGCTTGGCTCGGGCGGCCCGGTCCTTGGCGCGGGGAACGCGGGCCTGGGCGCCCTTCGCGTGAGCGAGGCAGGACGCCGCCAGCGGGCACTCGCCGCAGCGGGGGGCGGCAGGTGTGCAGATCGTGGCGCCAAGCTCCATCAGGCCCTCGTTGACCTGCGCCGGGGGGAGGGCCCTGTGAGCGGCGGCGGAGATCAGGAGCCCCGCCTGCTTCCACGCCCAGCGCATGACGCCGGGGTCGGAGGCGCAGCCGGGACGGGCGTGGACGCGTTGCAGGACGCGCGCGACGTTGCCATCGACCAGCGGGCGGGGGAGGCCGAACGCGATAGAGGCGATGGCGCCGGCGGTGTAGGGGCCCACGCCCGGGAGGGAGCGCAGATCGAGGGTGTCGCTGGGGACAAGGCCGCCGAAGCGGGCGACGATCTCACGGGACGCGGCATGGAGAAGGCGAGCTCGCCGGTAATAGCCGAGCCCGGCCCAGAGCGACAGGACGTCCTCGACGGTCGAGGCGGCCATGCTCGCCGGCGTGGGGAAGCGGGCGAGCACCGGGCCGAAGCGCTCCGCGACTCGCGCCACCTGGGTCTGCTGGAGCATGAACTCGCTGACGAGGGACGCCCAGGGATCGCGCCCTCCGCCGGGCAACTCGGTGCGCCAGGGCAGGTCTCTCGCGCGGACGCGGAACCAGCGGGCCAGAGCGGCGGGGTCGGGCTTGAAGGGGTCGGGGGGTTCGGACGGGGTCACGGCGCATCCCCGAGCACCCGGGTGATGCGCGGCTTGAGCCCGGACCAGGAGGCGTCGGTGACCTTGCCGACAGTGATCCAGCCGTCGTGGATGAGGAGGTGGGCAACGCCGGGGATGGCGAGGAGGGAGGAGGCGAGTGGGTCGTCCTGTACCTGGTCGCCCTGGGAGTAGGCGCGGGGGCGGTCGGGCGCGGGGGAGCGGTCGAGCTCGCACTTGAGCGCGTTGGGGTTAGGAGTGGAGAGAAACTTGGTGACGCGGTAGGGCACTCTTCCGATGGTACACGCGGGCCCGAGCCCGTAGACTCAGGCAGGAGAACGCGCGCGTGCAGTTTCTGGAACGAATCCAGGGGATGATCAGTCGTCTGGGGACCTACGAGCCCTGGGAAGTGGCGATCGAGCTGCTGGTGATCTGGGTGGTCGTGTACGCCATCGCCAGGTTCGTGGCGGGCACTCGCGCGGCGGGGGCGCTCAAGGGGCTGCTGGTGCTGGTGGTGCTCGCGACGGTGCTCAGCCGCGTGATGGGCGGGGGCGGGTCGTTCCAGCGGCTGGGCCTGCTGTACGACCGGTTCCTGGCGCTGTTCGCGATCGCGCTGGTGGTGATCTTCCAGCCCGAGCTCCGCCGGGCGCTGGTGAGGCTCGGGGAGACGCCGTTCTTCCGGGCTTCACCCAAGGACATCGAGAAGGTGATCGGCGAGATCACGACCGCGGCGTCGTACCTCGCCCGCGCCAAGTTCGGCGCAATCATCGTGATCGAGAGGCAGGTGGCGATGGCCGGGCTGGTGGAGGGCGGGACGGTGCTGGACGCCGAACTCACCAGCCGCCTGCTGCAGACGATTTTCTTCCCGGGCTCGGCACTGCACGACCTGGCGGTAATCATCCGCGGGAGCCGGCTGCACTCCGCGGGGGTGCAGTTGCCCCTGGCGGACCCCGGCGACATGCCGGACCCGTCGCTGGGCTCTCGGCACCGGGCGGCGGTCGGGCTCTCGAAGGAGTGCGACGCGCTGGTGGTGATCGTGAGCGAGGAGACGGGCACGGTGCGGATCGCGGAGCGGGGGAAGCTGACCGACCGCATGGCCGCGGAAGACCTGCGGGCAGAGCTGACGGTGAGGCTGCGGACAGAGCCCTCGCCGGGCGGGGCTTCGGCGCCCGAGGAGGCGGCGTGAAGGGCCTGAGCATCAAGCTCGTGGTGCTGGTCTCGTTGGTGACGGCGCTTATCTGGGCCTTTGCCGAGGCGGAGTCTCTGCGGACGGTGGAGGTATCGGCGGATCTGCTCTTTGAGCCCGAGACGTCCCAGGACCGGCGCATGGTGGACATCGTGGACCCGAACTCGCCGCCCGAGGCGCCGGTGGCGCTGCCCGCGCCGGCGTCGGCGAGGGTGAGCGTGCAGCTCGAGGGCTCCGCGGAGGCTGTGGACGTGGTGGCCAGACGGCTGAGGCGGGGAGCGCTCCGCGTGAGGCCCGGGGTGGCGGGCCTGCCCAGCGAGAGCGGGCTGTACACGGTGCGGTTCAGGGACCTGCTCGGGGGGCACCCGGAGCTGCAGACGCAGGGCGTGAGCATCCGCAAGACCGAGCCGGACTCCGTGCGCGTGTGGGTGGACGAGCTGCAGACGCGGGAGCTCCGCGTGAACGTGCGCACGCCCGAGGGCGTGGAGGGGCTGGCGGAGGCGAGGCCCGGCGTCGTGCGGGTGAGCGCCCCGGCACGTGCGATGCGGAGGCTCGCCGCGGACGCGGCGGCGACGGCCACGATCGACCAGCGAGCGATCGAGTCGCTGGTGCCCGGAAGGCGAGAGGCGGTTCCGAACGTGCGCGTGACGGCCCCGGCGGAACTGGCCGGAGGAGGCCGCCTCGTGATCGAGCCCCCGACGGTGGAAGTGCTGCTCACCACGAGCGCCAGGCAGTCGAGCACGAAGCTGGTGTCGGTGCCGGTGCACATCCGCATCGCGCCCAGCGAGATGGCGAAGTTCGACGTGCAGGTGGCGGACTCGGACCGGGCGCTGATCGACGTGACGGTCTCGGGCCCGGTAGACCTGATCCGCCAGATCGAGGACAAGACGCTGCCGGTGGTCGCGGTGGTGCCCCTGAGCTTTGAGGAGCTGGAGCGGCAGATCGCCTCGAAGGAAGCGGTCTTCTCGTTCCTGCCTACCTCGCTGAAGTTCGAGGCCGCCAACCGAGTGGTGAGGCTCACGATCACCAGGCGCGAGCCCGGCAAGCCCGGGCTGTAGCCGGCGGCGGTACGATCCGCCATGCTGCGATGGGTCACGATCGTGCTGTCTGTGCTGGGGCTGGCGGTGGGCGTGTGGGCGGTGTCGACGGCGGACCAGCCCCCGGTGAACCTGCCCCTCGGCCGCCCGGCGTCGGTAAACCCCTATGAGCGGGGCGTGGCGGCCCTGGGGATCGTGGAGCCCGCCGGGCGCGCCGTCGGCGTGGTCCCCCCGGAGCCTGGGGTGGTGGTCGAGGTGATGGTGAACGTGGGCGACCGGGCCAAGGCGGGCGACGCGCTCTTCAGGCTCGACGCCCGGCTGCTGGAGGCGGAGCTGCTCCAGAAGCAGGCGGGCGTGGAGGCGGCGCGGGCGGAGATCGCCCGGTGGCACGCCCTGCCCCGCAAGGACGACCTGCCCCCGCTGCGGGCGGCGGTCGCGCAGGCGCGGGCCCAGCACGAGGACCGAATGGACGTGCTGAAGCGTGTGCGCGAGGCCTCGCAGAAGGGAAGCGTCGGAGACCGTGACGTGGCGGCGGCGCGGTTCGCCGCGGAGGCGTCGGCGGCGACGCTGGCGCGGGCCGAGGGCGACCTGCAGCGCGCCGAGGCCGGGGGCTGGGAACCGGACCTTGTGCTCGCGCAGGCGCAGCTTGCCCACCGCATCGCGGAGGTGGACGCGCTGAAGCTGCTCATCGACCGCCTGACGGTGCGGGCGCCCCGCGACGGCACTGTGCTGAGGCGGGAGATCGAGCCGGGCGAGCAGGCGACAACGGGCGGGGTGAGCCCCCCGATGATCCTGGGCGACCTCTCGGGGCTGTGGGTGCGGGCGCAGATCGACGAAGAGGACATCGGTCTGGTGGGCGAGGCCGCGCAGGCGGTCGCGCGGACGCGCGGGGCCGTGGTCGTGGACATTCCGCTGAGGCTCGTGCGCATCGAGCCCTACGCGAGGCCGAAGCAGGACCTGTCGGGCTCCAACCGCGAGCGAGTGGACACGCGGGTGATCGAGGCGGTCTTTGAGATGATGCCGGGCGCACAGAAGCCCGCGACGCCGACCTATCCGGGCCAGGCGGTGGACGTGTTCATCGAGTCGCGGGGGCGGGTGGCGGGGTGACCGATCGCGCCAGGCCCAAGCCCGCCTTCGCGAGCAGGTCGGGGATGCTGCGGACGGTGCGCCGGTCCAGCTCCTTCACTTCTTCGGGGAGCCGATCGTACTCGCACAGGTAGGGGGTGACGCGGGCGGCGGCGTCCTTGGCGGGGCCGAGCGTCCAGCCGGCCAGGACCTTGTCCGCGATCCAGCGGCGGTGCTCGCAGGCGGCGAGGGCCTCGACCTCCGTGTCGGAGAACGCCGGCCCCGGGGTTGCGTCCTTGACGGGCGCGATGCGCAGGCCCAGCGCCCTGGCCTTGACCCCGATGTGGGCGGCCTGCAGGCGGTTGGCGACCTTGAACTCCCAGGGGAGGTCCTCCCACGGGCGGTGCGAGGGCTGTGGAGGCGTGCCTGCGGGGGAGGCGGCGCGGACCGCGTCGAGGTAGTGCTCGTGGGCGGCGCGGGCGATGGTGTCAAGGCCCCCGAGCATGACGTTGGGCTCGGTGAAGGCCAGGTGCAGCGGGTCGATGACAGCGAGTGGGAATGCGCCGGCGGCGCGCGGAGCGCGAGAGGCCAGCATGGGCCGGTCGCGGAGCATGAGCGTCGCACGCACGCGCAGGCCCTGAGGCGGGGACTGGATCGCAAGGGCCGAGGCGAGGGCCAGGGACTCGTCGGCCTCATCGATGAAGACGGAGACCATCGCGGGCTCGGAGATTGAATCGAGGACGCTCTGCCAGGAGGTGGGCGTGGAGGGATCGGCGTCCGCCGCGCGGAACTCTGCCACTTGTGAGAGTCGGGGCTCGATGCGCCGCCAGGCGTCGAGGGCTTCCGTGGCCCGGGTCGAGAGGAGGGTGACGGTGATGGAGGTGCCGTTGGCGAAGTGCCCGATGCGGGCGGCGAGCGAGGCGAGGCACGCCGACAGGTTGGAGGTCCCGGCGAGGATCAGGTGGGCGCGAAGCGGAGAGTGGGGCGGGACGCCGTCGTGGTCGAGGGGGTGCAGGTCGAGGATGGCGCGGGCGGCGAGCATGTCGTCGCAGAAGAGGCGGATGCGAGGCGAGAGCTCGCCTTCCCTTCCCGCGGCCACGCGGGCCAGCAGGGACAGGGAGCCGAGCGCCGCGTGAATGATGGGGCGGCGCGAGCCGGACAGGGCGTCCGCGGCCAGGGCTGCCTCCAGCGTCGCGGTGTCGGAGTCGCCAAGCGAAACGACCTCTGCGGCGCGGGAGAGCTTGGCGAAGCGGAGGACGCGGGGGGAGGTGACGAGGCCGGCGACGAGGAGGGTGCCGCACTCACGGCACGAGGCGAGGTGCTCTTCGCTGGCTGTCTCGTCGACGACGACGACCTGCCTGCCGCGCGCGCGCAGGTCGCGGGCGAGGGCGACGGTGCGTTCGTTGAGCCCGAGGATCAGGACGTGGCCCTTGATGAGGAGCAGGCGGAAGTGGGCCAGCTTCCAGAGCGAGGTGCGGATGAACGCCCAGATGATCGAATAGGCCAGGACCCAGGGCGCGGCGAAGCGGACGACCTGCAGGTCAAGCGGCAGGTCGTGCCCGAGCTCCGAGGGGAACTTCGCGAAGAAGAGGGAGACGGAGAGGAAAAGAGGCTCGATCGGGTCCCAGGCGATGCCCCGCGCCTCGAAGAGGCGGACAAACCCGAGGTACCCAAAGACCAAGACCAAGACCGCGGCGATGAGCGCAGCGAGCCACTGGGCCGGGTGCGTCACCCGGGCGGCGCCACGGAAGGTCCGCATCGCGGACTGGACCTCGCGGATTCCCATCTCGCGGCGAGTCTATGGGGCGGGCGACCGGCCTGCCCGGGGCTTACTTGGCGGCGTCGAGGCGGGTCTGCTTGTCGGCGTCGCCCAGGGCGTTCCACTTGGCGATGCAGCCGGCGCAGCAGAGGCCGACCTTCTGGCCGTTGAACTCGACGATGGCCTTGTTCGTGGAGGGGTGGGAGGGGACGATGGGGCACTTGGAGTTGACCACGCCCATGCTGGCGGACTGCGAGGACTTGCTGGAGGCGCAGGCGCCGAGGGCGAGCGCGAGGGCGGCGGTGGCGACGAGAGCGAGCTTGTTCATGGAGAACCTCCGCGCCGCCGAAGTGGCGGCGATTGAGGGGGATTGTAGCGGGCTCCGAGGTGCGATGGCTTGTCCGGGCCCGGTTGAACGCCGAACATGGCCCGGGTTGACTTCAAGAGCGATCGGTGCGGGCCTATCCTTGCCTCCCTATGGCCAAGACCCGCGAGATCAAGAAGCGCATCAAGGCGGTGGGCAACATCCGCCGCATCACCAAGACGATGCAGATGATCGCCACGAGCAAGTTCGCCCGCGCGCAGCAGGCGGCGGTGGCGAGCAAGCCCTACACCGAGACGCTGTTCGGGCTGGTGTCTGAGCTGGCGGAGGGCCTCGGGGACGTGTCGCACCCGCTGCTGGAATCGCCCAAGGGCGGCTCGGGCAAGGAAGTGACGCTCATCCTGACGTCGGACCGGGGCCTGTGCGGCCCCTACAACGGCTCGGTGCTGAGGCAGGCGATGAACCTGCTGCGGATGACGCCTTCGGCGATGTCGGGCGAGGTGGAGATCGTGGGCAAGAAGGGGGCGGGGTTCCTGAAGTACGCGGGCGTCTCGGTCTCCAAGCAGCACGCGATCGGGGACAAGGTGAGCTACGAGGTCGTGAAGGCGCTCGCGGACGCGTACATGCAGCGGTACCTTGCGGGGGAGATCAGCAAGGTGCGCGTGGTGTCGATGAAGTACATCTCCGCGGGGCGGCAGACGCCCACGGTGCTTCAACTCCTGCCGTTTGACCCGCCCAACAAGCCGGCGGAGGCGAAGGCGGGCTCCCAGAAGATCTACGAGTTCAGCCCCGGGGCGTCGGCCCTGCTGGGCGAGCTGCTGCCCGCGGCGGTCAAGGCGACGTTGTTCCAGGTCTTCAACGACGCGATCGTGAGCGAGCATGTGGCGCGTATGGTGGCGATGAAGGCGGCGACGGACAACGCGGGGAAGATGGGCAAGAGGCTCAGCCGCGTGTACAACCGTGCTCGTCAGGCGCAGATCACGACGGAGCTGACCGAGATCATCTCTGGCGCCGCGGCGCTGAAGTGAGCCGCCGGGCGGGAAGCGCCCCACGGGCCTGTGGGCCGGCGGGGCGTGGAGAGAGAGAAGGAACGTGAGATCGGTCAGGGGCACCCGCCGCCGCCGATGACCTGGATGAGGGCGAGGACATCGTCCTGGTCGGCGTTGCCGTCCTTGTTGAAGTCGGGGTCGATGCCGGTGAAGTTGTCCCCGCCCCCGATGACGCTGATGAGGTAGAGGACGTCGTCCTGATCGACGTTGCCGTCCTGGTTCATGTCGGGGTCGCAGGGTTGATCGAGCGGGATGGCGACGAAGTCGTCGGCGGTGTACATCTCGGGCATGGAGCCTGGGAGGGCCTCGACCTCGACGCCGATGACCGAGCCCGGGCGGGCGCGGGCGGTCCAGTGGGTGCCGCCGCCGGGCGTGACGACGATGTCGCAGGCGCAGCCCTGGCCGCCGAGGGGAGCGAAGTCGGAGCACTCGGAGCCGGCGCCGTTGGAGGAGCAGTCGCCGGTGGGGCAGGAGCCGTTGCAGGTCTGGCCTCCCTGGCGGATGACCTGCTGCACGCCGATACCGACGAGTTCGCCATCGACGTAGACGCGGACGATGGAGGAGTAGTCGTTCGTCGCGCGGCGCTGGCTGGCGATGCGGGTGCGGACTTCGATGACGACTTCGTCGGGGGTCGGCGCGGGCGAGATGACGATGTCGCCTGCGCGGACGCTCCGGTTGTAGTCAACCTGGGCGAAGGCGGAGCCGGTGAGGAGCGTGAGCGCGGCGACGGCGGTGGTCCTGGTGAACATGGACGGGTCTCCTGAGCGAGTGGCTTGTTCTGTTGACCGTCGCACACTGCGACGGGCCGTCACGACTTGCGTGCAGGACCGGGAACCTTGCAGCGATGAGGTGCCGGTCGCGGGAAAAACTGGTGCGACGTCGCTGCACGCGCATGAAAGCAAGACGCCCCGCCAGCACGAGGGCCGGCGGGGCGCGGAGGGGAAGTCAGGGGTGTTGTGCGGGGTTCAGGGGCAGCCGCCTCCACCGACGGTGTTGATGAGGGCGGTGACGTCGTCCTGATCGACGTTGCCGTCCTGGTTGAAGTCGGGGTCGATGCCGGTGTCGTTGTTGCCGCCTCCGACGACGTTGATGAGGTAGAGCACGTCGTCCTGATCGACGTTGCCGTCCTGGTTGAGGTCGGGGTCGCAGGGCGGGGCGACGGGCGGGAGGTTGCCGACGAGTGCGACGTCGAACTGGGAGATGCCCGAGCCGGTGATCTCGGCCCGCGCGGTCTGGTGCATGGAACCGGTGACGGGGCGGAATGCGGCGACGACGGCGCCGGGGGGGGAGGTGCCGTCCACGAGGCGGAAGTGGTTGGTGTCGCCGCAGAGGTGGTGACGGAGCTCGACCTCGCCCGTGGCGGGGTGGGTGGCGGAGACGAACTTCTCGAACGGGGCGGTGTCGTCGCAGGCGGTGTAGATGACGGGCTCTCCCGGGGGGAGCATGCGGGTGTAGACGGCGTTTCCGGCGGCGTCGCGGAACTCAACGAGGCACTCGGGGGATCCGATCATGGAGAAGTCGCAGGCGATGGTGTTGTCTGTGGAGGCGGGGTCTGTACCTCGCATGACGCGAGCCTGCTCGCCGTTCTCATCGTCGAAGGCTTTCATGAGGATGACGTGGCCCCGGCAGCAGTTGCCCGAGACGCTCCAGGTGGCGCCGCCGGAGCCCCCGCCCCCGCCCCCGCCGTGGCTGCCGAAATCGATGGCGACGCCATCCTGGCCGCTGGAGCCGAGGTTCGAGACGAGGTAACGAAGATCGGGGAGGCCGTCGTCATCGAGGTCGCCGATGGGGAATTCCTCGATGTGAGCGGCGCCGGTTCCCCAGAGTTTGTGGGGCTTGCCGACGCTGCCGCCGGAGCCTTGGGAGAGAAGGTGCGCGTCGTTGAGGGTGATGGTGGGCATACCGGAACCGGTGATCGCGACGGAGTCAAGATCGACGAAGGGGGGCGGGCAGCCCAGGCAGGTGCGCGGGGTCACGGAGACGGACTGCACGTTGGTGATGGTGTCGGGGGTGAGACCGGAGACGGAGATCACGCGGTCGAAGAAGCCCTCGTCGGCGCTGCGCGCGGCGGTGCCGGCGGGGGGCCCCTCGAACGAGTAGTACTTGTTGCACTCGGCGGTGCCGGTCTGCGGAACGTCGATCGTCCAATCGAGGATGGGGCCGGCGGACTCGCCGGAGGCAAGCTCGTTGCCAGCCGGGTCGTAGAGGGCCCAGTGGAGCGAAGTGACGCCCGGGACCATGCTGAAGTCGTAGGTTTCGATGAGGCCGGGGGCGCCGGGGTTGGAGATGAGGCGGAGGGTGCCCTTGATGGTGCCGTCCCACCCCTTGGGGCGGATCTTGATTTCGCGGCTTGAAGGAGAGGGTTGGAGCAACTGGCCGATGTCGACGCCGACGCCCCCTCCGACCTGCGAGTGGAGTTGAATCTCGACGCCGTCCTGACCGCTGGAGCCGATGCAGCAGGCGGTGAGGCGGCGTTCGGTGACGTCGAGGCTCGATGTGGCGCCGACGGCCCGATGGCGGAGCCCGCTGGCGTAGGCGGTGATCTGGGCGGAGGCGCAGGCCGAGGCGAGCGCAACAAGTGACGCGGCGGACAGAGTTTGGGTGGTGCGCATGACTTCCCCTTTCGGTCGCCGCGAACGTACGCGGCGGTACTTCCGAAATGGACTTGCGGGTGGAACCCCCGACCTTGCAGCATGTGGCGAAAAAAAAGTGGGCACGGGTGCGTTAGGCGTATGAACGGCATGATCGCGGAGGTGACACCGCGCGAGGCGGGATGACAAGAAGGGGTCTGGTGTCTACCCTTGACCCCCTGCCGGCGTTGGGAGTCGGTGGCCGAACGGTCACCTACCAGTAGCGGGTATCGGGGATTTGGAGCGCGGGGCACTGCCCGCGCGAGGCACAGGTCGCACCACGAGGATTCCGCCGTGAAGATCAGAACCGACGAGATCACCAGCGTTATCAAGTCCGAGATCGAGCAGTTCTCCGCGCAGCTCGAGGTGTCGCAGGTGGGTCGGGTGGTGGAGGTGGGCGACGGGATCGCCCGCATCTATGGGCTGTCGACGGCGATGGCGGGCGAGCTGCTGGAGTTCCAGACGTCCGAGGGCGCCGTGATGGGCCAGGTGTTCAACCTGGAAGAGGACACGGTCGGCGCGGTGATCTATGGCGACTACCTGGCGGTGAAGGAGGGCGACACGGTGAAGAGCACCGGGCGTCTTCTGGAGGTGCCGGTGGGCGAGGCGATGCTGGGCCGCGTGGTGGACCCGCTGGGCCGCCCGCTGGACGATCGCGGGCCGATCAACGCGACGCAGTTTGCCAAGGTGGACATCATCGCCCCGGGCATCGCGGAGCGTCAGCCCGTGCACGAGCCCCTGCAGACGGGCGTGAAGGCGATCGACGCGATGATCCCGATCGGTCGCGGGCAGCGCGAGCTGATCATCGGCGACCGCAAGACGGGCAAGACGGCGGTGGCCCTGGACACGATCATCAACCAGAAGCAGTACTGGGGCACGCCCGACGCGGTGGTGTGCATCTACGTCGCGGTCGGGCAGAAGGAGTCGACGGTCGCGGGCGTCGTGGAGACGCTGCGCAAGGCCGGGGCGATGGACTACACGATCGTGGTGTCGGCGTCGGCGTCGGCGGCGGCCCCGATGCAGTACATCGCGCCGTACTCGGGCTGCACGATGGGCGAGTACTTCATGTGGCAGGGCAAGAACGGGAAGACTCCCAAGCACGCCCTGTGCATCTACGACGACCTGTCGAAGCAGGCGGTGGCGTACCGCCAGCTCTCGCTGCTGCTAAGGCGCCCCCCGGGGCGTGAGGCGTACCCGGGTGACGTGTTCTATCTCCACAGCCGCCTGCTGGAGCGTGCGACCAAGCTCAGCAACGAGAACGGCGCGGGCTCTCTGACGGCGCTGCCCATCATCGAGACGCAGGAAGGCGACGTGTCGGCGTACATCCCCACGAACGTGATCTCGATCACGGACGGGCAGATCTACCTCGAGCCCGAGCTGTTCTTCAGCGGCGTGCGCCCCGCGGTGAACGTCGGCATCTCGGTCTCGCGCGTGGGCGGCAACGCCCAGATCAAGGCCATGAAGAAGATCGCGGGCTCCCTGCGTCTGGACCTGGCGGCGTTCCGCGAGCTGGAGGCGTTCGCGCAGCTCGGCACGGAGCTGGACAAGGCGACGCAGCGCCAGCTCGACCGCGGGGCCGCGATGGTGGAGCTGCTCAAGCAGCCCCAGCTCGTGCCCGCGCACGTGGTGGACCAGGTGATCTCGATCTACGCGGGAACCAAGGGCTTCCTGGACGACGTGCCGCTCGCGAGCGTGCGCGAGTTCGAGACCAAGATGCAGGAGTACTTCAAGACCGTGGGCAAGCCGGTGTGGGACGAGCTGAACACCAAGCGCAGCCTGGACGGCGACACGGAGAAGAAGCTGGCGGACGCCATCAAGGCGTTCAAGAGCACGTTTGCCGCGAAGAAGTGAGCGCGCGGGCCGGACGGCCCGGGCAGGCGTGAGTGCGACCCGCAGCCCCGGCCCGAGCCGGGGCTGTTTTCGTTGCGGATAACCGCCAGGCGCCCTTCGGCCGGATGGCCTTGGCTGGGCCCGCCCGCCGCGTTAGGCTTTGAAGCATGATGAGCTTCCTGCTGACGTTGGTTGGTGTGGTCGGGCCGTGCGACGCGGTCCCGACGTTTGCCGACGGGCGCGCACCCAGCCGCGAGCTTCACGTGGCGCGCGGCGGGAGCGATGCGAGCGGGGACGGCTCTCCGGGTCGGCCCTACGCGTCGATCGCGTTCGCGGCGTCGCGAGCGACGCCGGGCACGGCGGTGCGGGTGCACGCGGGCACGTACCCCGGGGGCATGTTCATCGACGGGCTGGCGGGGACGCCCGAGGCGCCGATCTGGGTCGGCGGGGTTCCCGGCGAGGCGAGGCCGGTCATTCAGGGCGGGACCAACGGGCTGCACCTGTCGAGGGCGCGCGGCGTGGTGCTGCACGACCTGGAGTTCGCGGGTGCCACTGGCAACGGCGTGAACTGCGACGACGGGGGAGAGGTCGGCAACGCGGACGCTGCGCGGCACATCGTCTTTGAAAGGCTCGCCATCCGCGATGTGGGCGGTACGGGGAACCAGGACGGGCTGAAGCTCTCGGGCGTGCGGGACTTCTGGGTTCTGGCCTGCGAGATATCCAGGTGCGGGGGCGCGGGGTCGGGGAGCCTGATCGACATGGTGGGTTGCCACCGAGGGGTCGTCGCCCGCTGCGACCTGCACGACGCGTCGGGCAACGCGCTCCAGTGCAAGGGGGGAACCACCGGCGTGGAGTTGAAATGGTCGCGGCTGGTGGAGTGCGGGGAGCGCGCGGTGAACATCGGGGGGAGCACGGGGCTGCAGTTCTTCAGGCCTCCGGTGTCTGAGACCGAGCCGAACGCGGAGGCGCGGGACGTGCACGTCATCGGGAACGTGATCCAGGGCGCGAATGCGGCGCTGGCGTTTGTGGGTGCCGTGGACTGCACCGCCTCGAACAACACGATCATCACGCCCCACAACTGGATCTTCCGGATTCTGCAGGAGACGACAACGACGGGGGCGTACACGTTCCTGGCGTGCGGCAACAACAGGTTCGAGAACAACCTGGTGTACTTCGATCGCTCGGACCTCTCGACGCACGTGAACATCGGGGCGGGAACGTCGCCGGAGACATTTGTGTTTGCGCACAACCTGTGGTACGCGTACGACGCACCCGGGGCGTCGCGGCCATCGCTGCCGAGCCCGGAGACCGGCGGGCTCGCCGGCCTGGACCCGCTACTGGCCACCACGAGGCCCGCGGTGGTGGGGGATTACTCGATCGGCCCGGAGAGCCCCGCGGCGGGCGCGGGCTTGCCGCCGCCCGGGGCGGGGCGGATCACGGGTGACTTCGCTGGCCGGTGCTACCGCGGCGCGCCGAGCATCGGTGCGTACGAGTGCTCGTGTCGTCCGGATTTCAACGGGGATGGGAACGCGGATCAGGACGATGTGGAGTACCTGCGCGCGGTGATCGCGGGCGGGGCAAACCCCAACGCACGCGACCCGGACTTCAACCGAGACGGGAATGCAGATCAGGACGACATCGCGGCGCTCATCAACGTGGTCGCAGGGGGAGCGTGTCCGTAGCGTCGGACTCGTACTTCTACGGGGGTGCCGGGGCTGTCTTCGGGCGCTGGGCAGGTCGGAACTCGCTGTAATGGAACGGCTTGCAGCATCGGCGGGCTCAGAATTCGTGTTGACAGGCGGGGCTGATCTGATAGGTTGCCCGCTGCTCTTGGGCCACCGGGCGTGAGGAGTTTTGGCTTCGCGGCGTTTCGGGGTGGCTCTCTGTCTGTAGGGGAGGTTCGCATGCGTTCGTTTTCGCTCGCCGTCCCGGTCGTTGCTGCGCTGTTCCTCCACGCCGCGGCGTACTCGCAGCCGGTGTTGATCACCGCAGCGAAGACAGTCGGCCCGACGGATACGACGATCACGCCGACGGGGGGGGGGGCGGCGGTGCCTCTCGCGACGGCGCAGATCACGGTGCAGGGGAGCGCGGTGCTGACGATGAACGGGCGGCACAGCATCGAGTCGCTGTCGCTCGAGGGCACGTCGGCGCTGACGCACGATGCGAACTTCTCGCACGACTATTCGGGGAGCGGGACGGACATCGTGTTCGGGCTTGATCTGACGGTGGCAGGGAACATGACGGTGCTGGCGAGCGCGCGTGTCGACGCGAACGGCCGCGGCTACCCGATTGCGCAGGGCCCGGGCGCCGGGACCAGCGGGAACCCCACGCTGACGACGGGCGCCGGTGGCGGGCACGGCGGGCGCGGGGCGAACTCGACCTCGGGTAATCCCGGCGGGGCGGCGTACGGCTCCATCACGGAGCCCGTGATGTTCGGCAGCGGCGGAGGAACGCACAGCGGGGGCGGGAGCGGGGGCGCGGGCGGCGGGCGCGTGCGGCTCAACGTCGGCGGCACGATGAACCTCGCGGGAACGGTCCGGGCCAACGGCAACAACACCGGCTCCAGCAACGGCGGCTCGGGCGCGGGCGGCAGCATCTGGATCAACGCCGGCTCCCTGATGGGTGCCGGGGCCATCGAGGCCAATGGAGGCACCACGACCACCAATGGCGGCGGCGGACGCATCGCGCTGTACGCGG
>JADYXW010000075.1 GCA_020853975.1 Phycisphaerales bacterium | reverse complement strand
GCCAACTGCCCGCCCCCAACCGGCGCCTGCTGCTTCGGAACCGCGGGCTGCTTCATCGCCGACGCCGCCACCTGTGGCACGGCGGGCGGCACATACAAGGGCCCCGGCACCACCTGTGGCACGCCTACCAACGGCCAGTTCCCGGGCTGCCTCGCCCCCGCCAACAACCCCCCGACCGCCGACGCCGGCGCCGACCAGACCGTGACCGACGCCGACAACTCCGGCGACGAGGTCGTCGTGGTTGACGGCAACGCCAGCTTCGACAACGACCAGGGTGACTTCATCGCCAACTACAAGTGGTACGAGGGTGCGAACCTGCTCCAGGACGGCCCCTCGCTCCTCTCCGCGCCCTTCACCGTCGGCACGCACACCCTCACCCTTCGCGTCACCGACTCGCTGGGTGCAACTGACGACGACACCGTCGCCATCACGGTGAACGCCGGCGGCCCCTCGTGCGACCCCGACCTGAACCAGGATGGCAACGTCGACCAGGACGACATCGCCTATCTCATCAACGTCGTCGGCGGCGGCGAGAACCCCACCGGCATCGACCCCGACTTCAACCAGGACGGCAACGTCGATCAGGACGACATCGCCGCGCTCATCAACACGGTGGGTGGCGGCGGCTGCCCCTGACCTGCCGGTCGCAGCACCGTTCGGAGCTTTTCCCAGGGGAGGGATAGATGTTCCGCAATCTCGCTGTCGTGCTCGGGTTCTCGGCCCTCGGTTCGGCTGCCGTGGGCCAGGTCTTCTTCGGGCCGAGCCCCTACCTGTGCACGGGTGATAGCCCGTGGGACACGGACGCGCCCGGGTTTGTGCTCGAAGACTTCGAGGATCGCGTGCTCAACGTCCCGGGTGTCACGGGAAACGGCAACCCTACCGGGCCCGGCGGGCTCACCGATAGCGTCGATTGCGACGACGGCGCCATCGACGGGTCCGGCACCCAGGGCCGCTCTTACTACGGGAATGGTGGGCCGGGCCTCACCTTCACCTTCACCGCGCCCTTCCCCCAGCTCGCCGGTGTCGTTTGGACCGATGGCGTCCACAACACTTCTGCCAACTCCATTCACTTTGAGGCGTTCGCGCCCGACGGCACCCGCCTGGGGCAGGTCGATGGCGGACACGCCGACACCAGCCAGGTGGGTGGCACCGCCGAGGACCGCTTCTACGGCGTGCTGCATGAGGCCGGAATCCAGCGCATCCGCATCTGGCAGACCTCCGGCTGCTGCGGCATCGAGATCGACCACCTCCAGTTCGGGCAGATCGTCCCAGCCTGCGACCCCGACCTCAACCAGGACGGCAACGTCGATCAGGACGACGTCACGTACCTCGTCAACGTCGTGGGCGGTGGCGAAAACCCCACCGGCATCGACCCCGACTTCAACCAGGACGGCAACGTCGATCAGGACGACGTCATCGCGTTCATCAACACGGTCGGTGGTGGGGGCTGCCCCTAGGTATTCCCCTCGATCAAGCGCGGGTTTGCGGCCCGGGGGAATCGAGTCCACGCCGCAGGTGGTCAGGCCGTGCTGCTTGAAGGCGGCGTAGTTGGAGTCTCCCCCCACGAAGACGCTGTTGAAGTCGAAGGAGGGGTGCTCGGAGAAGGCGCCGACAAAGGTGGAGTCCTCGTAGGAGGCGAGGTTGCCTCCCTCCTGAGCGCGGCCCGCATTGCCACGGACGCGGAGCGTGGCGGACTCGGCCTTGTCGATAATCCAGACGCCCTCGACGGGGCGCCGGGATAGCCCACGAGACGCCAGGGCCAGGTGCGCATGGCCTCCCGCGTGATGCGGAAGGTGGGGTCGACCGGGTCGGCCGGGTACATCCGCGAGTCGCAGACGTTCCACCAGATCGAGTACCTGAGGATGCGGACGGGGATGAAACCGTCCGCGTTCTCCAGCGAGTGCGACGCGTTGACCTCCGCGGCCTGCGAGATGTTGGAGAGTTCCTTGACGGAGCGGGCGGTGTCGCGGGCGTGGCGCAGCCGGGGCAGCAGGATGCCGATGAGCAGCGCGATCACCGCGATGACCACGAGCAGTTCGATCAGTCTGAACGCACGGCGGGGCGAGGGCCTGGGGAGCCTCCCAGTAGTCCGGCTGGAAGAACCGGCACGAACGTGCCGAGCACAGTCAACCGGAAGCACAGGGCGGAACACAACAGGAACGCGGTCAAGGCCAAGCTCGAGTGGAACCGTGCGAGGCCCCGATTGCGGCCCGTGCTGGTCCGCAGTGGCACTGGCGGGGTCGGCGTGGTCCTCGGGCCAGGCCCCCGGGGACCTTGTGACAAGAAACAGGCCCCGGTCGTCGGACCGAGGCCGGGGTGAGGCTCATGTTCGTTCACCGGCAAGCCTCAGGGGCAGTTGCCGCCCGCGACCACGTTGGTGAGCGCGGCGACGTCGTCCTGGTCGGCGTTGCCGTCCTGGTTTTAGTCCGGGTCACAGGTCGGACCTTCGCTTCGGAAGCAGGCGCCGGCGAGGGTGATGCGGTACGCGCCCTGGCCCGCGGCGGTGCCGGCTCACGCGGCGGAGGGGCTCGTGGCGCCGAGGCCATCGGGCAAACGCTCCGCGGCAAGGGGAGTATCGAGCCAGAGTTCCATTAGGGCCTCGTCGACCGGGTCGCGGTCATAGCCCGAGATGGCGAGGTAGTACGCGCCCGGCGCGGGGACGAAGAGCGAGGTGATGGTGCTCTGCGTGGCGGTGCTGGAGTCGTCGTTGAATGTGATGCCAAAGCCCGAGGCGTCGAACAGGACGAGCTGCGTGTCGATGCCGGCGCCGCCCACGGTCGTCGCGAGGAACGAGCCAACGTCGCAGACGTCGATCGCGTAGAGGTCGACATCAGCAGGGGTGATGTCGCCGGCGATGGAGCCGATGGGGCCGGAGCCCGCGGGGATCTGCGCAGAGGCGATGAACTCGCCCGCGTCGCCCCCGCCGTCGGTGGTCTCGTGCCAGGGGAAGGCGACGACGTTGAACTCGATGGTGCCGCCCGTGGAACGGGCCTGGGCGTCGGCGACGAGCGCACGGTCGGAGATGGGGCGGAAGCCGGCGGGGGCGTCGGGGTCGTTGAGCTCCCCGGCCTGGGACAGCCCGTTCCAGTTGGAGCGGAGCGGGAGGTGGTGGTCGGTGGTGTGTGCGGCGCCGGCGCAGGAGAGGATCGCGACGGCGGAGCACAGACGGGCGGCGCGGTCGGACATGGGTTGGCTCCGGGTGCCTCTGCGGACCGAGGGAGACCCAGCAGCCTGGCGGGAAAGGCCCCCGCACGACAATGGGAACGTTGCGGGCCTAGGGGCAGTCTCCACCCGCGACGACGTTCACAAGCGCGCTCACATCGTCCTGGTCGGCGTTCCCGTCGCGGTTGAAGTCGGGATCGATGCCGGTTGGATTGTCCCCGCCGCCGATGACGTTGATGATGTAGGAGACGTCGTCCTGGTCGACGTTGCCGTCCTGGTTGACGTCGGGGTCGCACGTCGGTCCAAGCTGGAGCGTGACGGCGGCCATCTCAACGGGCGCCCCGCGTCCTGTCTGCGTCCAGAGGCTGTGCAAGAGATTGCCCCAGTTATCCGTGTTGTTGTTGTCACGCAACTCCTCGATATACTCCTTGGGCGTGGACTGGTAATAGAGGAAAGCGCTCGCCGAAGCGGCCCCGGGAGGGACGGGGAAGGTGGTGTCGTGCCAGTGCTGGCCGTCCGCGTACGCGGCGTCCACAACCGGCGCGCCCGCGGCCTCAAACGCGGAGTTGAGGAACCCACGCGGGGGGATGCGGTTGTCCTTCTCGATCGTGTCAGCGAGGGACATGTGCCCGGTGCGGCCCGCGGGAAGCCCGGTCAAGCCCGAGGCGTACGCGCTCAGTCCGACGTGCATCTCGTACACGGTTGTGGACGAGGTGTCGAGTTCGGCGGTCGCGCCGTCGTAGTGCCCGAACTCACCGATGAGTGCGCCCTGCGCATCGAAGTACCGGAGGTTCACCCACACCCGGCGACCCTCGATGTGGCCCGTCGGGAGTTTGTGGCCGCTCTGATTGGTCACACGCACGGTCAGATCACCCCCGGACTGCGAAATGGTGAGGTCCGCAGCACGGCGGAGCATCTCTACGCTGCGAGCCCGCCCCTGGGCGATGGCGGCCTGATCCACCGCCGGATCGTTCTGCGTGTAAAGTGAGATGATGTCCATGACCTGGGCTGAGGCGCCGGCGAAGTCATGGCGGCGCGTGTCCGGGCGGCTCGGGCCCCAGGCGCAGGCCTGGCCCTCGTAGCGGGGCATATGGCAGTCCTGGCAGGACGAGACGACTCCGCCCCCCAGGCCGCCGAACCGGCCCTGCATGTCCACCCCGCCGTTCGCGAAGGCGCTGAGCCGCCACTCGCTGAAGGTGCGCTCGAGGGGAAACTGGTTGGCGGGGTTGGTGTCCGGGGTGGGTTCGTCGAGGGCGTTATAGCGGTACGTTCCATCTGGCTGGCGGTCGATGGCGACGTTGCCGACTTCATGGCACGTGCCGCACATGTTGCCCGAGGTCGTGAACCCGGCGTGGAGGAGCTCGTGCATGGGCTGGGCGTCGGCGCGAGCGCCGCGGCGGCGGCCGAGCGGGTCGATGACGAACATGGCGTTCCCGTAGTACTGGGGCGGGCCATACTCAAGGCCGGCGAGGATGGCCTGATCCTCGGGCGGGCTGATGCCCGGGCGGTAGATCGGATCAACCATGGAATGGCAGAAGTGGCAGTTCACGCCGTCGCGGTCGACCGCATCAAGCTGCGAGCCGTCCGGTGCCGCGTGGTTGCTGACGTAGGTCATGGGCACGTGGCAGCGGAGGCAGAAGGTGCCGACGTTGGCCACGTCCTGGTTGGCGTTGGTCATCTGCGCGAAGAAGAGCGGGTCACGCCCGGCCTGCCCCATCAGGCTGCCCTTCCAGGTGGCGCCTGGGTCGTTCTCCGCATCGAACTCGCTGTGGCAGATCGTGCAACTGGTTGACGGTTGAATCGTCGCCGCGGGGATCTCCAGCACCTGCGTGCCGGGGAGCTTGAAGTCCCGCTTGGTCATGTCGAAGATCGCTGCGACCACCACCCCACCGGCACAAAGGACGATGGCAAGGGCGGCTACTTTCGACGCGGTGTGTGCCAGACGGTTCACGGGCATGACTCAACTCTCCCGAGAGTAATAACCAATAACCGGACCTTTTTGTGTAGTTTACCTCCCCGGCGACAGGCTGTCAACCCCACTTGAGGGTGTCCGGCCGAGCATCCACGGGCTCCGGGCACGCTATTCAGGGGCAAGGTCCGCCGCCGACGACATGCACCAGGGCGTTGACGTCGTCTTGGTCCGCGTTCCCGTCGCGGTTGAAGTCCGGGTCGATGCGCGTGGGATTCTCGCCGCCAGCCAGGACGCCCACAAGGTACCTCACGTCGTCCTGATCGGCGTTGCCGTCCTGGTTGAAGTCGGGGTCGCAGACGGGACCCGCCGGGCCGGGCCAGACGGCGAGGTCATTCGGGGAGATGGCCCCGGTGTCGAGCCGGGTGGTCCGGAGTTGGATCGAACCATCGGGATTGATGAGGGCCGAGAACACGCCCCGGGGCGTGCCGTCAAAGGTTTCCTTGTCGGTGAAGATGATGAGGTCTTGTGGCACGGCGCCGGGGACGCGGAGCGTCGTGATATCGCCCAGCGAGCTCTGGATGCCGACGTCGTACGCGATGCTCAGCTCGGAGAGTGCGCCGTCTGGCGCGATGGAGTGGGTGCGGATGGTCGCGTCGGTGCCGTGCCCGACGAAGAGGAAGTTGCTGTCGGGCGAGGCGACGCATTCCTTCGGGCTCTGGCCTGAGCTCGGGAAAGGGTTGCCGGGCACTTCGGCGAGAACGCCGGTGACCGGGTCCAGCGTGAGCGCCGAAATGCGATAGGGCGTTGGCGAGCCGCCCGCGGTGTAGACGCGAGTGCCGTCGGGCGTGAGGCCCATGCCGAGCGCGTACGTCGTGCTGGTGAACATGGAGCCCAGCGGCGTGAGGGTCCGAGCGGCTTCGTCCACGCGGTACACGCGCAGTTGGCCGCCACCTGAGAGGGGCGAGTCGTTCACGAACACGAGCCCCTGGGGGCCGATGGCAAGACGGCTGGCGAACGAGCCCGCGGCTTCGCGGGCAACCTCCGTCAGCCTGATCGGGTTGCGATCCACGCGATACAGGATGATCTCGTTCGTGCCGCTCGTGCGGGTGCGCGTGGCGATCAGGAGCGAGTCCGTCACCCACTCCACGTCCAGGGGGGAGTCCGGAGTCTGGGCCGCGGTCTCGAACGTGAGCGTGGCGTCGGGGTTGACGCGAATGAGCGATATCTGCTCGGTGACGCTCGCCGAGGTCGCGTGCGAGACCGCGAGGTACGCCCCGTCCGGGCTCAGGGAGATCGAGTAGGCGTTGGTTCCGGGGCTGGACTGCCCGCTGGGGACTTCGGCGGTCACAAGGTCCTGAACGAGGGAGAGGGTCGCGTCCGGGTTGATGCGGAGCGAGGTGACGCTGCCCCGGAGGTTGCCGTTGTTGGCGACAAAGACCGCGGGCGTGAGGGACTGGGCGCAGGCGAGCGCAGGAAGAGCGACGCCGGGAATGAAGTACCTGAGCATGCCCAGATGCTACCACGGGCTGCAAGCCCCGCCGACTACGGGCACCCGCCGCCGGCGATCGTGTGGACGAGGGCGAGGAGATCGTCCTGGTCTGTGTTGCCGTCGCGGTTGTAGTCGGCCCAGCGCCCGGTGGGGTTCTCGCCCCCGGCGAGGACGTTGGCGAGGTAGAGGACGTCGTCCTGGTCGGTGTTGCCGTCCCAGTTGAAGTCGCCGTCGCAGTAGGGGATGTCGGGGGGTTGGATGCGGAAATACAGATCGGTTTCGCGATCGAGACTCTCGGGCGGGCGAATGCTCCCGGCCGACCAACCAGTTGAACCGAACCACGGGAACTCGCCAATCGCGACCCAGTATTCACCCGCCGGCAGGTGGCCCTCCTGTCCAAAGAATGCCGGGTTCTCACGTGCGGGGATTTCGACAGGCGGTACATACGTCGGCGGGCGAGGGTCCCCGCAGCCGAAACTGGATTCGAACACGGGTCCATCCGAGACGTCCCGACCTACGGCAATTCGGTCCCCGAACTGGTTGAACATCGCAAAGGCACCGTACCGCATGAAGTATCCGTCAAACGTCGGCTGCGCCCAGATGTCCACGAAGCCCTGCGGCCCCCCGGCGGTCGTCGGCAGCACGATCTTGAACCACCGAATCTCATTCCCCGAACGAAGGCGAACCGGGACGGTGAACGCCTCGGCGGTCGTGCGCACTCCCAAGTCCACATACTCCTCCGGCTGCGCATGGACCCTGGAGACCGCGATGAGACTGCCCAGGCTCGCAAGGACACGTGCGAAACGAATCAGGGGCATCCGGCACCTCCGACATAGGAGACCAGATCGGCCACGTCGTCCTGCTCGACATTCCCGTCGTGATTGAAATCGGGGTCTACGCCGGAGGGATTCGGGTCGCCCCCGACGACTCCGATGAGGTATGCAATGTCATCCTGGTCGATGTTGCCGTCCGCATCCATGTCGGCGTCGCAGCACTCTTCACAGAATGTGATGAGTGACACGCGAACATCGTCGATTCCGATCTCGACGGTGGAGTCAGGCGGCGGGTCGATCATTCGGAACCGGAGTTTGCATTCCGCGCCGGGAGTCTCGCCTGTGTTGAAGACGGCTCGCTTCCGCTGCCAGCGGTGCGCAGAATCCGCCGGGCGCAGCTCGGCGGGCGGTGTCGCGGGCACCACGACGGTGCCGCGGAGGAACTCAACGACACCCTCCACGTCATTGGTATCACCGAGGTTGCTGACGTACCACACCGAGTACTCGACGAGGAGGGTCGTGTTTGGAGTGACGTCGGGCAGTACCGGGGACTCAAGATGTGCGCCGGGCTCGGCCAAGTCCACATCGTCGACCGGCGAGTTTGTTCCGAAATTGCGGCGGTCCTCGGTCACCCAGCACAGGTTCCCGGGCCCGGGAGTGGCGTCCTTGGACGGTTGAACCGCCCCCCCGTTTGGGTCAACTCGCTCCACTTGCCCCGCGACAGTCGGCGCCGGAGGAACGGACGGGGCTGGGAAGGACGCCCACAGCAGTTCGGGGCCTCGCTGACTGTCGGTCCCTTCCATGTCATCCTCAAAGATGACTGTCTCCACCCCAGCAAAGACCCGGTGACCTTTCCCCGGTTGACGTACCAGAGTCTATGAGAGTCCGAGCACTGCCGCACCCCGCTGCTGGGCCAACCGGAGCGAAGCGGAGGGCGGCCCAGCCGCGATCGTCTCCGGGGCCGGGGGTCGGTAGCCCAGCGAG
>JADYXW010000074.1 GCA_020853975.1 Phycisphaerales bacterium | reverse complement strand
CCCCGGGCCGTGGTACTCTTGCCGGCAGGTCCGGCACGCAGGCGTCGTGACGCCCTCGTGCAGCTTTGGACCCACTGGGGAGTGACCATGAAGATGAACAGGCTGGTGGCGATGGCGGCGGGTTCGGGGCTTCTGCTGGCGACGCCTGTGTTCGCGCAGGATCTCCTGACCGAGGACAACATCATTCAGGGGACGATGGAGATCGACTTCGGCACGCGGAAGAACCTGGACACCACGGGCAAGCTGAAGGAAGGCTCGCCCGCGCTCGGCGCGAAGGACAAGTACAAGCTCGACATCCGCGTCGCGGGCACGACCCAGTTCACGGGCGAGATCACCCGCCAGCCAAACCTCTACAGCAAGCTCATCCAGCGCAAGGAGCAGGAGGCGGAGTACCGCTACGCGATCGACCTCGCTGTGCTCAACCCGCGCGACCTCAAGCAGCGCAAGGTCGTGGGCAAGTGGGTCGGCACGCTGCCGGTGGACCCCGCGACCGGCGCCTACCTGCTCGACGGCGGCGCGAGCAAGGAGAGCCCCCTTCGCATCTCCATCGACACCTCCGGGCGCATGACCGGCTTTGAGAGCAAGTTCCGCGGGCGTCTCATCGGCAAGGCCGAGAAGAAGGACGGCCTCGCGTCGTACACATACACCCGGCTGGTGGGCGGAAAGAACGTGAGCTTCGTCGTGAAGCGCTCCGACCCCATGCGATTCGAGAACATGGTCATGGGCAAGGGCCCCTCGGAAAACTACCCCGAGTGCAGCGTGAACGGGCGCCTGGACTATGACTACGAGACGGGCAACTGGATCACCGACGGGGTCAAGTTCCGCTACACCCTCGACGGCAAGGAGACCGAGGACATCGTCACCGGCACCATCAAGTGGGTCGAGGACGCGGACCGCGCCTCCAGCGGCAAGGGGTACTACGACTTCAACCTCCGCTTCAACGAGGCCAAGGAGAAGGGAACCACGGAGGCGAGCGCCTTCGAGAAGCTCTCGGCGGAGGACGCCTTCTTCGCCGTGGACACCGGCGTGTCGTGCCTGACCGGTCGCATCTCGTACCAGGACACGTACGGCACGGGCGACACGGTGATCGACAGCAAGATCACCTACAACCTTCACGCGAACAAGCTCACCAAGCAGCAGGCGGTGAACTTCTTCAAGCTGTGGATGGTCGCGGTCGGCCCCACCAACGACGAGTGATCCAGCACGCCAACCACCCGGCCCCCGCGCGAGAGCGTGGCGGCCGGGCTTGACCGTTGCGCCGCGGCGCGGAGAGCCCGCTCCGGCGGCCCGAGGAGGAGGAACCGCATGCCGCTCTCGCTCTATCAGCTTCTTGGCCGCCGCTACGCCCCGGAACGTTTCGGCCCCTCGCGCCGCGACATGCTGAAGGTGACGCTGGCGGCGTCCGCCGGCCTGCTGCTCTCCGGCCCGGCGTATGCGGGGTTGCGCGGGCGTCGAGCGGGCAAGCGCATCGTGGTGGTGGGCGCCGGGTTCGCCGGGCTCGCGTGCGCCTTCGAGCTGCAAGCCGCGGGCTATGACGTGACGGTGCTGGAGGCCGGCCCGCGCGTGGGCGGGCGAGTGCTGAGTCTGAACAAGGCGAACGGCAACGAGTACGTCCCCGGGAGGAACATCGAGGCGGGCGCGGAGCTCATCGGCTCCAACCACCCGGCGTGGGTCAGCTACGCAGAGGCCTTCGGGCTCAAGTTCCTCGATGTGTCGGAGGACGAGGACAAGGACTTTGCGGTGCTGATGGACGGCAAGCTGCTGTCCTACGAGGAGGGCGCGAAGGTGTGGGAGGAGCTGGACGCCGGCCACACGCTGATGAACGCCGACGCGGGGGACATCAACACTGATGAGCCCTGGAACAGCCCCAAGGCGGCGGACCTGGACCGCATGTCGTTGGGTGAGTGGATCAGGAAGCAGGAGCTGTCGGAGCGGGCGAAGAAGGCGCTGTGGCTGGAGTTCGCGGCGAACAACGGCGTGGAGTGCGACCGGCAGTCCTACCTGGGCAACCTGGCCTCGGTGAAGGGGGGCGGGATCGAGGCGTACTGGTCGGACAGCGAGGTCTACCGCTGCGCCGGGGGCAACCAGCAGCTCGCCTTCAAGCTGGCGGAGCCCCTGAAGGACCGGATCTACACGGGGGTGGCGGCGCAGATCATCGCCCCCAGCGGCTCGAACGTGGCGGTGGTCTGCCGCGACGGGCGGACGCTGGAGTGCGACGACGTGGTGCTCGCGGTGGCGCCATCCGTGTGGAACAAGATCGACGTGAAGATCGGGATGCCCGCGGGGCTGAAGCCCCAGATGGGGTGCAACACCAAGTTCCTGACGCATGTCAAGAAGCGCTTCTGGGAGGCCTCGGGCGTGTCGCAGTATGCCATGAGCGACCGCGACGTGTGCATGACCTGGGACGGCACCGACGGGCAGGAGGGCGATGGGGACGCGTGCCTCACGGTCTTTGCGGGCGGAGCCGCCGCGGAGCGGGCCCGCGCCCGGACGCCGGAGGAGCGGGCCAAGGCGTACGCGGCGGAGGTCGAAGCCGCGCTCCCCGGGTACACGGAGAACCGCGTCGCGCACCGCTTCATGGACTGGCCGGGCATGCAGTGGGTCGGGTCGAGCTATTCCTTCCCGGCGCCGGGCGAGGTTACGGCCATGGGCCCGATGCTGAGGAAGGGTGCCGCACGCCTGCACTTCGCGGGCGAGCACTGCTGCTACAAGTTCGTGGGCTACATGGAGGGGGCGCTCTGCTCGGGTGTGGAGCTCGCCAAGCGTCTGGCGGCACGCGATGGCCTTCTGAAGCCCGGGGCAAAGCCGGAAGCCAAGCCCGAGGCGAAGCCCGCCCCCGCGGGGGCCTGAGGCTCCGGGGGCCAGGAAGCACTGATGCGGATCGGCGACAGGATGATCGGGCAGGGGTACGAGCCTTACGTGATCGCCGAGATCGGCGTCAATCACGACGGCGACGCCCAGAGGGCGCTCGCGCTCACCCGGCTCGCGGCGGAGGCGGGCGCGGACGCCGTCAAGTTCCAGCTCTTCGAGGCCGACCGTCTGATGTCGCGCGCGGCGAAGCTCGCGGCGTATCAGGCGCGGGCGGGTGAGACAGACCCGGTGGAAATGCTCCGAAGGCTCGAGCTGCCCGCGCCGGCGCTGGAGGCCTGCGCACGCGAGGCAACGAGGCTGAGGATCCACGCGATCCTGAGCGTCTTCAGCGTGGAACTCGTGCCCGGCCCGGGCGCGCCCTGGCACGCGTACAAGACCGCGAGCCCGGACATCGTGAATCGGCCGCTGCTTGCGGCGCTCGCCGCGACGGGACGCCCGCTGATCGTGAGCACGGGCGCGAGCACGCCGGAGGAAGTGACCCGCGCGATCGGCTGGCTCTCGGACGCCCGCGATCGGTTGGCGATTCTCCAGTGCGTGAGCAGCTACCCGACGCCCCCGGAGCGGGCGAGCATCGGGGGCGTGGAAGCGCTGCTGAGGCTCTTCCAGGGGCCGGTCGGGTACAGCGATCACACGCGGGAGGAGGACACGGGCGTGGTGGCGCTGGCGGCGGGGGCGTGCGTGCTGGAGAAGCACTTCACGTACAGCCGCGCGGCGCAGGGTCCGGACCACGCGGCGTCGCTCGAACCGGCGCAGTTCGCGAGGTACGTCGCGCGCACGCGGGACGCGCACGACCGGCAGGCGCTGGTGGGCATGGGCGACCCCCGTGTCGGCCCGAGAGAGAAGCGGGTGCTGGACATCGAGCAGGACGTGAGGCTGGTCTCACGGCAGTCGCTGGTCGCTGTGCGAGACCTGCCGGCGGGTCACGTCCTGAGCCGCGGGGACCTGACGATCAAGAGGCCGGGCACGGGAATCCCGCCCCACGAGATGGAGGCTGTGGTGGGGAGGCGGCTGGTGGCTCCGGTGGCGGCGGACATGCCGCTGCCGGCGGGCTGTGTGGGCTGAGGTAGGGCCCATGTTCAGGCGACCGAGGCGAGCAGGCACTCGAGGCGGCCCGAGTCGTTGGGCGAGAGCGTCGCGTCCGAGGCGAGCGATGCGGGCACGAGTACCGAGTCGCCCGTGCGGAGGGTGAGGGGGGCAAAGCCGCCCTCTTCCGCGTACAGGGAGCCAGAACCCGCGAGGACCATCACGATGGTGCAGCGTCCGTCGGCGCTTGCGGGGCGCTCGGCGCCTGGGCCGAGCGACGCGTGGCGCACCTCGAAAAACTCTGTCTTGAGCACGCCCCCGGCCTTCATCTTGACCGCGGGCGGGGCGGGGCTCCACTGGATGCACTCGAGGCTCTGGGCCACGTGCAGCTCGCGGCCGGTCCGGCCCCAGTCAAAGACGCGGAAGGTCGTGTCGCTGGGCGTCTGCACCTCCGCGACCAGCACGCCTGCGCCGAGCGCATGGCACGTGCCGCTGGGCAGGTTGTGGCACTCGCCGGGGATGGCGGGCTCGGCGATGAGCAGATCGACGACGGTGCCGGAGGTGATGGCCTTGGCGAAGGCGTCGCGGGTCACCCCGGGCCTCACGCCCTTGTAGATCACGCTGCCGGGGGCGGCGTCGAGGATGTACCAGCACTCGGTCTTGAGATGCGCGTCGGCGTGAGCTCGTGCGTAGGCCGGGCTGGGGTGCACCTGCACGGAGAGGTTCTCCGCGGCGTCGAGGAGCTTTACTAGCAGCGGGAACTGCGCGGGGGCCTCGGCGACACCCAGCATCGGGCCGGGCCAGAGCTTCATGGCATCGGCGAGCGTGCGGCCTGCGAGCGGGCCGTTGGCGATGATGGAACGCTGGGCGCCCCCCCCCGCACCGCCGGCGCTCGTGGTCGGCATGTCGGCGACCTCCCAGCTTTCGCCGATGGGCTGCCCCTCCGGGAGGCTCTTGCCGAAGGACGCGAGGCGGCGTCCTCCCCAGACCTTGGGCATGAGGATCGGGCGGAAGCAGAGGGGGTAGGGCGTGGCGGTCATGCAGCACCCATCGGCGATCGGAGGGGTTGCCTGCGAGCGGAAACGCCGCGCTCGCGTCAGACGTCCATGATCATGCCGGAGATGCGGGCTTCGAAGGCGACACGGTCGCGGACCAGGCCCTGCACGTCGCTGATGAAGCGGCGCTTCTGGTTCTTGAACTCTCTGCAGAGCAGGATGAGCTCGTCGCCCGGGACCACGCCGCAGCGGAACGCGGCGTTCTCGATACGCAGAAAGACCGGGGACTTGGGGCCGCTCTTGCGGATCACGAACATGAAGCAGGCGAGCTGGGCTCCGCTCTCGATCTGCAGCACCCCCGGGAAGAGCGGGTTACCCGGGAAGTGGCCCTGGACCCAGAACTCATCATCGCGGATCTGCTTGACGGCGAGACCCTGGGAGGCGTCCTCGGCGACCCAGACGACTTGGTCGAGGAGCGCCATGTGGCCCCGGTGGGGGATCCAGCGCGCAATCTCATCCCGGTCCGCGAGCGGACGAGCACGATCGACCTGCCGGTAGTCGAACAGCCAGTCCTTCCCGGGGGGAAGGGTGGTGTCGACGCTCGGCGAACTAGGGCTTGGCGTCCCCTGCACCCCTGAGCTCCAGTACCTTTTCCCGAACTTCCTGCGCCGCGTTCTTGATGTCCTGCATCGCCTGGCGGACGCGGGTGCCGGCCGCCTTGTTCCCGCCGGCGGTCTTCTTCACGTCGTCCTCAACTTCAGCGACGAGTTTCCGAAGTTTTTCGTATGATTCCACGTGTCATCCCTTCTTGCCGTGGGCTTGTTTCGTCCGGACCAATCCCCACAGTAGCCCCCCGCGGTTGCCAGATCATGCGCGGGGTCGGACGCGGAGGCAAGTCGGGGGCGGACGCCTTTCTAACAGATTGCCGCCCGGCTACTTAGAGACCTGTGGGAGGTGCCGGCTCACCACGGCGAGGGCTGCGGCGAGGTACTTGTGGTTGCCCTCGCGATCGAGCAGTGCGGGCGCGCACGAGGCGGTCAGGACCCGCTTCACGAGGGCGGTGTCGCCGTAGGAGTCGTCGGCGGGCAGGCCCCGCTCGCGGCGCAGGCGGGCGAGGAACGGGACCGGCTTGATGCTCCCGAGCATCTCGTCGTGGCCCCAGTACTGGCGTTCGAGGTAGAGGGCGTCCTCGGCCCAGTGGCCCGCGTGGACCATTCCCATGTCGATGAGCACCCGGCCGTGGCGGTTGACGAGGTTCGGGTCTGGCAGGTCGGCGGGGAGGCGACGGCGCATGCAGTTGCCCGGGTGCAGGTCGCCGTGGCACCAGGCGTTGATGGGGCGGCTCTCCCAGCGATGGACGAGCAGGGGCAGGCACCGATGGACACGGCGCAGCACGTCCGCCCAGGCGTGGGCGTTGGGGATGGACTCGCTGCGGGCCAGAGACCGGGCCGTCTCGATCGTGTGCTCCCAGTCCGCCCGGGGCGGGCGGGGTTCGAGCGGGGCGAGCTTGATGGCGGCGGCCTGGAAGTCCGCGGCGGCGCGGAGCAGGTCCTCGATGTCGTCGGGCGTGACGCGGTCAGCCTTGAGGCCGTCGTCGAGGCGCTCTTCGACGATCCAGCGGATGGGGTAGCCGCCGAGGTGGTCGCCGAAGGCGATGATGCGGGGCGTGGGGATGACCAGTGCCCATCGGTCGTGCCAGTGATCGGGCTCGACGCCTCCCAGGGACGTGGTCCAGCGGTATTCGGTCTCGGAGACGGGGAACTTGACGACGACGGGGACAGACTCGTCCGTCAGGCTCCAAGTGGCGAGGCCGATGGCGGCACCGCCCCGCTGCGTGCGGCCGTGGAACCACGCGATGTCGCTCAGACGGCCCTCTGTCGCGCCGTGGAGCGAGGGGGACAGAGCGTCCGCGAGGTCGTTGGGATCGGAGGTGGGCAGCGAGTCCGCGCCGGCCATCACCCAGACTGTACCGCGCGGGTCAAGGGGGCGTTACCGCGTTGTGAAGCGCGACCAGGGTGGGGACCGGCAGTGCCTCTGCCCGGTCCGTGGGCGTGGTGCCCGGGGGCCACGAGTGATCTCGCCCGAGAACCGCGCCGAGCTGCTTGCGGCGCTTCTCGAATAGGCCCTGGCAGAAGTCCGCGAGCGCCCGGGGGCGGGAAGTGAGGGGAGAGCCCAGGCGTGTCATGCCGACCATGGCGCTGGTGACATCGGGCCGGGGCCAGAAGCACTCCGCGGGGAGTGTGGCGAGGAGTCGCACCTCCGCGACGGCTTGGGCCAGTACGCTGATGGTGCCGTAGTCCTTGGTGGAGGGGCGGGCCATGAGCCGGTCTGCGACCTCGCGCTGGATGGTGACGAAGAGGCCGGTGCAGGCGGGGGTGTCGGCGAGCAGCGAGAGCATCACGGGAGTCGCGGCTCCGTATGGGAGGTTCGCAACGAGCCGGAAGGGGCCGGGGCCCAGGGCCCCGAGCAGGTCGGGGTTGAGGGCGTGCTTGCTCGCGAGGCAGTCGCCCTCTACGAGCGTGAAGGCCCGGCCCGCGTAGCGGTCTCGCAGGAGCGCACAGAGCCCGCGGTCGATCTCACCCGCGACGACGCGGCAGCCCCGGTCGAGCAGTTCGTCCGTCAGCGTCCCCGTGCCCGGGCCGATCTCCAGCACCGTGTCCCCAGCGTCGACGCCCGAGGCGTCGACGAGGCGGCGGATGAGGTTGTGGTCGATCAGGAAGTTCTGCCCGAAGGCGTGGCGGGGGGAAAGGCCCGCTGAGGCAAGAAGGTCTTTGATCTCGGCGAGGGTCTGCACGGGGGACGGTAGTCTTGGCCGGAAGGCGTCTTGTCGGGCCCGCGGCGCGAGAGAGCTGCCTCCACAAGCGGGACGCTCAGTCCCACTCGCCCCCGAGGATTCGGTCGATCGCGTGGGCCACGCCGTCCTGGTTGTGGGAGAGGGTCTGGCGCCTGGCGATGGCGCGGACGCTGGGGACTGCGTTTCCCATGGCGATGCCCAGGCCCGCGCCGCGGATCATGCTCTCATCGTTGACCTCGTCACCGATGGCGGCGATCTCGCCCTGCTGGATGCTCCAGCCCGACGCGAGGTGACGGATCGCGGACCATTTGTTCGCTTCCGCGTCGAAGAGTTCGAGGATGTGGAGCGACTCGCCGCTGGGAAGGCGGCTGGCGTGCTCGGGAGCGACGACGGCTGGGAAGGAGTGGACCTGGGCCCGGCCCTGGGAGGCGGTCAGCAGATCGTCGCGCAGGCGGCCCAGCGTGCTGGACAAGCCGCACGCGCCGACGCGGACGGTGTGCTCGGGGTGCTCGTCGTGGTGGATGTGCGCGGCGTAGCGGACGCGGACCTGCATGCGCCCGAACCACCACTCGGTGACGGGGTCAAGGGGCAGTCGTTCCTCGCCATGGACCACGAGGTAGTCGTATCCGGCCTCGGCGGGGTCTTTCAGAACCAGCGCGGGGTGCCCCTGCGCGACGAGTCGCTCCACCGTGCTGTGCACCATCTGGAGGTGTACGGGGAAACGGTGGAGCGTGCGGCCCGAGCGGGGGTCGGCGATGATCGAGCCCCCCGCGACCGCGACGGGGTCGTGCTGGTCGATGCGGTGGAGGTATCGACGGCATTCTGCGAGGCCCCGCCCAGTGCAGATGAGGACGCGGACGCCCGCGCCGCGGGCCCTGGCGATGGCGTCGCGGTTGCGCTCGGAGATCTCGCCGTCGCCCGAGATGAGGGTGCCGTCAAGGTCGATGGCGATGAGTCGGATGGGCACGGGCCAAGGGTAGAGGCGCGGGGTCAGTTGGAGGCGGGTGCGGGCTTGGGCTTTGGCGCGGGGGCGTCGGTCTCGATGACCACGCCGCTGAAGATGGTGATGAACTCGGAGATGGGGAGGGTGAAGACGCCCGCGCGGGTGGGATAGCCGTTGGTGGGGCCGGGCTCACCCTTGGGGCGGACGGTGTTGCCGTGCGGATTCCAGAGGGTGAGGGTGTCGGCTTCCTGGCTCATGCCGATGACGGCGTAGGCGTGCTTGGGGCTGATTCCGGGGGGGAGCGACTCCACGCCCGTGGAGCAGGCGACGAGGCGCTGCTCGCGGATGGCGTCGGCGACGTCGGCGCGGACCTTGCCCGCGAGATCGGCGGGGTCGCCAGCGGGGACGGGCGGGAGCTCGATGGGCTTGCCGTCGGGGCCCTTCTCGGTGCTGCGGGGCCTGCGTTTGAGGGTGATGCGCGCGGTCTGGTGGTTGGTGATCATCCGGATGATGGTGCTGGTGGACCCGCCGTTGGCGATGGCGTCGGTCGCGGTCCGCGTGGTGTATCGCTCCGGGTTGGCGTCGATGCGGAGCAGCCCCAGGGCCTTTTCGAGCACGGGGAGCCAGAGTCCCTCGTCGCCGGTCGTGCCCGAGAGAGCGAGCTCGGCGTCGGTGAGCGCGGGCACCGTGACGGTCTGAGAGTTGGCGAAACGGACGAGGTAGGAGCCATCCTCCCGCGGGTTGATCATGCTCGTCACGCTGGCAGGGTCGCGGTGCACCGCGGCACCGATGGATGCGACGAAGTAGCAGTTCCCCAACGGGCCCTGGCGGCATCGGTCCAGGTCCGGGGTATCGTCCGCGAAGAGGTCTCGCTTTGTGGACCTGATGCGACGCACGCTGCTGGCGAAGCTTGATTGAAAGTTGGGCGTCCGTAGCGCAGGCGTGCCGGGCGTGGGCGCCGCGACCTCGCCCGAGTCCTGGCGGTCCGCGTCGGCCCGCGGGCCGGGGCGGCCTGAGGGCGCGGGCGTCGTGAGGTAGCCCCGCGTGAGGGGTGGCACCGCGTAGCGACCGCTCCGGATGATGCGCTTGATGGAGGCGACGGCGGCGGCCTCCTCGCTCTTCACCTGCGGGTCGATGCACAGGACGTCGACCTCTCCGCCCGAGAGCAGGCCGTCCTTGTCCGTGTCCCACGCGTCGAAGCGCTCCCCGGCGATGGATGCGAAGGTGGGCTGGAGCGCCGGGGCCGCGAGCGGCGCCAGCAGGCAGAGTGCAACCGCGACGAGCGAGGCGGGGAGTCGGCGCATGAGCACAGCCTACCACGCCCGCCCGTTGCTGTCGGCGCGGATGTGGCGGACTCAGACCTCCGCAAACCGGGCTGTGAAGTGCCGCAGGACTTCCGGGGCCTCAGTGATTCGCAGGCCACGGAGGGAGGATCGGGCTTTGCAGAGCTCTGCGCAGCACTCGGCGACGTAGTCCATGTGGCTCTGGGTGTAGGCGCGGCGGGGGATGGCGAGGCGTACGAGTTCGTGCTCGGGGGTCTGGTGCGGACCGGCCATCAGGCTGCCGATCTCGCAGGCGCGGATGCCGCCCATGCGGTAGAGGCCGCAGACCAGCGCCTGCCCTGGAAACTGTGACTTCGGGATGTGCGGGGCGAAGTGGGCCGCGTCGATGTAGATGGCGTGCCCGCCGGGCGGCTCGATGATGCGGACGCCCGCGGCGAGGAGCCGCTCGCCCAGGTACTCGACGCAGCGGACGCGGTAGGCGAGATAGTCCTCTTCGACGACCTCGACGAAGCCCTGGGCCATGGCCTCGAGGTCGCGCCCCGCGAGCCCGCCATAGGTCACGAACCCCTCGGTGAGGATCAGGAGATTGCAGGCCCTCTGGAAGAGCACGGGGTCGTTGATGAGCAGCAGGCCGCCGATGTTGACCAGGCCGTCCTTCTTGCTGCTGATGGTGGAGCCGTCGCAGAGGGAGAACATCTCTCTCGCGATCTCGCGGACGGGGCGGCCCTGCTGGCCGGATTCGCGCGTGCGGATGAACCAGGCGTTCTCCGCGAAGCGGCAGGCGTCGAGGAAGAGGGGGAGGTTGTGCCGGTCGCAGATCTCACGGACGGCGCGGATGTTCGCGAGGCTCACGGGCTGCCCGCCGCAGGTGTTGTTGGTGACGGTGAGCATCACCAGCGGGATGTTCGCGGGACCAACCTCGGCGATGAGGCGCTCAAGGGCGGCGGTATCCATGTTGCCCTTGAACGGGTGGCGGTTGGCGGGGTCGGATGCCTCGGGGATGGGGAGGTTGACCGCGCGGGCACCGGAGTGCTCGGTGTTGGCGCGGGTGGTGTCGAAATGGGCGTTGTTCGGGACGACCTTGCCCTTCCCGCCCACGAGCTCGAAGAGGATGCGCTCGCTGGCGCGGCCCTGGTGCGTGGGCAGGATGTTGTCAAAGCCCGTCAGGTCCTTGAGCACCGCGCGGAGGCGATGGAACGACTCGCTGCCGGCGTATGACTCGTCGCCCCGCATGATGCCGGCCCACTGCTCGCTGCTCATGGCGCTGGCGCCCGAGTCCGTGAGGAGGTCGATCAGGACGCTCGAAGCCCGCAGAAGGAACGGGTTGAAGTGCGCCTCACGGAGGAGCCCTTCACGCTCCGAGGCGGTGGTCATGCGGATCGGCTCGACGGACTTGATCCGGAACGGTTCGATGATGGTCTTCATGGACCGTTATCGTAGGCTGTTTGTGGACAGGCGCATCCTCAATAGGCATGGAGGCTTGGGATGAGTGCCCGCAGCGGCGGCTCAGGGCTTGCCCGGGGCCGGGCTGGCTGGGGTGGCGAGCCGGGCGAGGATGCTGGAGGGGTCGGAGTCCCATGTGGCGTTGGCGGGCAGGACCCCTGCGGCTTTGGCCTGAGACAGCGCTTCGAGCGCAACGGCGATCTGACCTTCTAGCGTCGCGTGCAGGCCGTCGCGGGTCAGCAGGTGCCTGGCGACCTCGCCCTGGTACTCCCGTCCGCCGACGTGCACCTGGCCCGAGGCCATGGCGGAGCGGACAACGCCCGCGAGCGGGACGATCACGGTGTTCGGGCGCTTGGAAGCCCAATCGCGGATCCTTGCGTTGAGCGACTCCAGCGTCCGGGCTGAAGGGACCTGGCGAGCGGAGAGCATGACGCCCACGGCGTGGGTCATGTCGGGAAGGTCGGCGAGGATGATGGGCGCCTGCAGCGTGGAGAGCCGGTCGAGCCCGCGCTGGAGAGAGGCCTCGCGAGCGCTGTCGTCCATGTCGCCATAGGCATGCCAGAAGAGGTAGTCGATGGCGAAGACCAGGGCGGGTTTGGCGGCCTGGGCGGCGGCGAGCTGCGAGTCCGCCTCCTGCTCGGGGCTCATGAAGAAGAGGTTGCTGGAGTGGCTCGCGGGGGCGGCGTGGGTGTGAGCGATGCTGCCGAGCGTGCTCGCGAGCGGCACACCCTGCGGGATGAGGCCCTTGGACTCTTCGCCCGGGAGCATGGCGCCGAACCCATCGGAAACGCTTGCGCCGATGACGACCGCGCCTGAGAGGTCAAGCGGGACGGGCGCCTGGGTCTGGGGCGGCGTGGGGGAGCGAGTGCACGAAACCGCCGCGATGACGAGCGTGAGGCAAGAGGCCAGTGCGCTCCGGCGTGAAAGACTCATCATGGGTCAGGCTCCTGGGGGCGTGTCGGTGGCTGGCGGCTGGGAAGGGGCGCCCTTGGGGGTGGCCTGGGCGGGTGGCGGGACCTCGGGTGCCGTCAGGCTGTCCGGCAGGGCCTCGGCGGGCGCGGGCTGCGTGTGGTCGGCGGTGGGGGCGGGTTCCCAGGAGACCTTCGCGGCTCCGAGCAGCGTGCCGGTGGCGAAGGCGAGATCAATCTGGGCGATCTGGTAGTCGGTGAGGGCGCGGGCCTCGGCGGACTGGGCCTCGGCCAGTCGAGCCGCGGCGTCGAGCACGTTGGTGCTGGTAGACTGCCCCACGTCGAACTGCCTCTGCTCTGCCTGGAAGGCGCGGGCGTTGAGAACCACGCTCTGCTGAGCCGCGAGGATGCGCTGCCACGACGCTTCGAGCTGGTCGATGGAGTTGAGCACTTCCTGGCGGATGGACTGTTCGCGGGCGGCGCGGGTGGAGAGGCGCTGGAGGCGGGAGAGGATCGCCTGCCTGACGCGGCTGCGTGCGGCCTCGTTGTTCAGCGGGATCTCGGCGGAGAGGCCGACCTCCCAGTCCTCGTAGTTGTTGCGTTGCAGTGTGTGAAAGGTGTCCTGCATGCTCCCGCCCAGGCCGTTGATGCGGTAGGTGTAGTCCAGCGTGAGCAGGGGCAGGGCCTGGTTCTTCTCGAAGCCGATGCGGACGGCGTCCTCGGCGAGCTGGAGCTCGAGCTCGAGCATCTCCATGCGGTTGGCGACCGCCTGGGCGCACAGCTCGGGGGCGTTCAGCTCGAAGGGCGCGGGGTCCGGCGGCGAGGCGGTGTCCACCAGCGTGGGCGTCTCTATGCCCAGGCCCTCGATGTTGACGATGCGCTTGAGTTCGCGCTGCTGCAGCAGGATGTCGTTCTGCGCGAGGATGATGGCCTCGAGGCGCTCGGCGCGCCCGGCCTGGGCGCGGGTGATCTCGATTTCCGCTGCGGCGCCCGCCCGGACGCGGCGGACCGCGCGCTGCTCCTGCTCCGTCGCGAGCTCGAACTGCTGCTGGCGGACCGCGAGCTCCTGCGCGGCGCGGTAGAGGCGCCAGTAGGCCCGGTCGGCGGCGGCGAGTTGGCGGATCACCTCGAGGTTGGTGCGAGCCTGGGCCGCCTGCGCCTGATAGCCCGCGATGCGGAGGCCGGCGGTATTGGCCCGGCGCCCGGCGTTGCGGAGCAGCGGGTGACTGATGGAGAACTGCAGGTCGGAGGAGTACGACGGGTTGAGGGTGGAGAACGAGTTGTTGTTCTCGTTGCGGGAGAGGGGGAGGTCGACCGTGACCGTGCCGCCGGTGCGCATGGGGATGCGGACGCCCGGCGAGATGAACATGTTCTCGTTCTGGGCGGAGTTGAGGGACGAGGCGGTCGGGGCGTCGGTCTTGCTCCACCCCGAGCGCAGCGTAAAGGCGGACTCGAATCGGGCGTCCTCTTCCGTCACTCGCTCGGAGGCGATGGTCGGATCCAGCCGCGAGACCTTGAGCGAGAGGTTGTTCGCGAGCGCGCCCTCGCGGCACTCTTCGAGGGTCAGGGAGACTCGCTCCCGACCTTCGAACCGCGACGCGGGGGCCCGCGTCGTGCCCTTGTCCGGCGCGGGGCGCTGCGACCGGGGAAGGCCCGACGCGGGGATGCTCCGCAGGCGTGAGATCGCGGCCTGGCGGGCGTAGTCATCGGGGTCCGAGGCGAACGGGTTTGACGAGCAGCCCGCGACCAGCACGAGCAGGGCGGGGGCGAGCAGCGCGGAGCGGGCGGGCATCGGGCGGCGCGAGAGCGGGAGGCGGGGCGCGGGCCCGCCCGTGGCGTTAGTCATGTCGGAGCGCCTCGATGGGGTTGAGACTTGCCGCCTTGATCGCGGGGAACATGCCGAAGACCACGCCCGTGCCCGCGGAGAAGAGCACGGCGAGCATGATGGCCCAGGTGGGCGCGTTCGCCTTGGAGAGAAAGGAGTCCGGCACGGCCTTCATGGCGGCGACGGAGGCCAGGCCCAGCGCGAGCCCGATGACGCAGCCCACCATGGAGAGCGTGATGGCCTCGACCAGGAACTGCAGGAGGATGACCTCCGGGCGGGCGCCGACGGCCTTGCGCAGGCCGATCTCGCGGGTGCGCTCGCTGACGCTCACCAGCATGATATTCATGATGCCGATACCGCCCACGACCAGCGCGACCGAGACCAGCCCGGCGAGCATGAACGTGGCGCCGCCCAGCACGCTCTTGACCTGCGCGATGGCCTGCTCGATGGCCTCGACCCCGAAGGTGTCGGGGTCCTCCGGGCCGAGCTTGCGGACGCGGCGCATCTGCGCCGTGATCTCCGCCCGGGCGTCCTCGAAGAGCTCCGGGGCCTTGGTGGTGGCGACGGCGTACATGCGGGGGAACTCGCGCATGCTCTCCCCCGTGCGGAAGGGGATGAAGATCTCGGTCTGGGCCTCGTCCCCGCCGAACATCGGGCTCACCTGCTTGGTCTCCACCACGCCCACGATCAGGAAGCGGCGGCCCTGGACCAATACGTACGACCCCGTGGGGTCGTCGGCGAGGGCGAGCTCTCGCACGCCCTTGTCGTTCACCAGGCAGACCTGCCGCCGCTGCTCCTCGTCGGTGTTCGAGAGCGGGCGGCCCACGGTGACGTAGCGCTGCTCGATGTCGTGCCACGAGGGGCGGACACCCTGCACCGTGGCCATGCGGATGAAGCGGTCGCCCGCCTGCACGTCGCAGTTCAGTTGCAGGATGGGCGAAACCTTGTCGAGCGAGGGGCTGTTGGGCAGGAGCGAGTCGATCTGGTCGACGGTCATGCGGACCTGACGCCATGAGTAGCGGTCCCTCTGGCCCGGCGGCATGCGCGGGAAGACCCAGACCTTGTTCGCCCCGAAGGTGGCGAACTGATCGAGCAGGAACCCCTTGAAGCCCTGCATGGCGCCGACGACGCCGATGACCGACCACACCGCGATGATGATGCCCAGCGAGGTGAGCACCGCGCGGAAGCGGTTGGCCCAGATCTGGCCCAGGGCGAGCAGCACGGTCTGGAACAGCAGCCGGACGAGGATCATGCGGGGGCCCCCTCCGCGGCGGCGGCGTGCTTTGCCGCCTCGAGGCTGCGTCGCAGGTAGTCCTGGTGGATCGGGTCCTGGGAGGTCGGGTGGTCGCTCACGACTTTGCCGTCGCGGAGCCTGACGATCCGCAGCGCGTGCCCCGCGATGTCTTCCTCGTGCGTCACGACCACGATGGTCTGCCCCTCCGCGTGGAGCTTCTTGAAGAGCGCGATGATGTCGTCGCTGGTGCGGCTGTCGAGGTTGCCCGTGGGCTCGTCCGCGAGCAGGATGCTTGGCTCGTTCACCAGCGCCCGCGCGATCGCCACGCGCTGCCTCTGGCCGCCGGAGAGCTGGTTGGGCCGGTGGTCCATCCGGTCGGCCAGGCCAACGCGGGTCAGGCTCTCCTTGGCCCGGCGGCGGGCCCCCCAGAAGTGCTTGTCCGAGTAGACCAGGGGCAGGGTCACATTCTTGAGCGCGCTGGCGCGGTTCAGCAGCTCGAAAGACTGGAAGACAAAGCCAATTTCCTCGTTGCGGACCTTGGCGAGCTGCGAGCTGTCCATCTTGTGGGTCGGCTTGCCGCTCAGCTCGTACACGCCCTTGGTGGGCTGATCGAGGCAGCCGAGCACGTTCATGAGGGTCGACTTGCCCGAGCCGCTGGCGCCCATGATGGCGACGAACTCGTTGCGATGAATGTCGAGGTCCACGCCACGGAGTGCGCGCACCACCTCGGCGCCCACCTTGTAGACCTTGTGCAGGTCGCGGATTCTGATGACGGGGGTGGTCATAGTGCGTGCGGGTTAGGCGCCTGGCTTTGAGTCCCCGGCGGCGGCTTCCGCCGCGGGCGGCGTGCTGGGGTCTGCCTTCTTGGCCTGCTCAACGACGAGCTGGTCGTGCTTGAGGTTCTGCAGGGCCTTGAACGGGCCGGCGATGGCCATTGCGCCCGGCTCCAGGCCGCCCAGGATCACGGTGTCGGTCAGGTCGCTGGCACCGGTCTTGACGATGCGTGCGACCGCCTTGCCGTTCTCAAGGATGTAGACAACCTGCGCGTACTTCTTGGCGCGGTCGATGAAGGGGTTGTCGTCGGTGACCGAGCGGGGCATGTCGTCGACGGCGCGGTCGAGCACGGCCTGGCTGGGGACGCGGACGACGTCGCGGAAGGTCTCGACCTCGATGTCGGCATTGGCGGTAAGGCCAGAGCGGAGCAGAACGCCCGGGGGCAGGTTGACGAGGATCTCGGTCTCGAAATAGGCGGTGCCGTCGCGGTCCACGAGGCGCTTGAGGCCGACCTTCTCGACGGTGCCGGTGAAGACGCGCTCGGGGTAGGCGTTGACGAAGATGCGGGCCTTCTGGCCCTCCGAGAGCGGGGCGATATTGGCCTCGTCGACTCGGGCCTCGAGGACCATCACGGTGAGGTCGTCGATCTCCATGATGACCGAGCCGGGGTTATTGAGCGTGCCCACGACGACGGTCTCGCCGACCTCGGCATTGAGCTTGGTGATCACGCCGTCGAAGGGCGCCGTGATGGTGGTGTTGTCCAGGTTCTTTTCGGCGCGGCGGATGTCGGCCTTGGCGATCTCGATGGCGTGCTCGACCATCTGCAGGGAGCTCTTGGCGCGGAGGAACTCGCTCTCCGCCGCGTCGACCTCGGCCTGGGAAACGTCGTGGGTGGAGAGGAGCTCTTTCTTCCGGTTGAGCTCGAGCTGGGTGTTCAGGAACGAGGCGCGGGAGCCCTCCAGACGGGCCTCCTCGCTGCGGAGCTGGGCCTTGGCGCTGTCGAGGAGGGCCGCGACGTCGCGGGCGTCGAGGCGGACCACCACATCGCCCTTCTGGACACGGGCGTTCTCGCGGAAGGGCAGCGCGATGATTCGCGCCGAAACCTGCGCGGAGACCTCGACCTTGGTGCGGGGCTCGATCTGACCCGGCGCCGAGACAGTCCGGACCAGGTCACCCCGCTCGACCGCGGTCAGGCGGACCTCGGTGGGCTTGAGGTCCGGGCGGATCATCTTCATGTACTTGTCGATGCGGCCGGTGGACTGCATCCAGTAGCCGGTGCCCACGCAACCCAGGAACAGGACGACAACGATGATGAGCAGCCATTTCCACACAGGCGGCGTCTCCAGACTCGGTCCCACACTCAGCCGCAGACTTCGCACCCCGGGCCAAGGCCGATGTCAGGTCATTCGGACTTGCCGGGTCTGAGTTCCAAACGGGGCCCCCACGGACTTGGTTCGCGCAACTTCCAGCACGTGCGAAGCTCGCCGAAACCGGGGGACTGTATGCCCCGCGTGGGGTCAATCCGCGAGCCGCGCGTGGCCCAGACGGAGGAGTTCCATGCCGAGGCTGGCGATGGCGGGCGCGAGAGAGGCCGGGTCCCCGCCGTGGACCTGGGCAACCTCGGCCGCGATCTGTGCGAGGGAGCGGCTGCCGTCGAGGCGGCGGACCACTTCGAGCGCCCCGAGCTGGACAGAGAGGGGCATGGGGAAGCCGGTGGTGTTGCGGAGCGTGATGGAGGAGGGGGCAAAGCCCTGCTCGCCGAAGCGGTGCCTCAGGTCGATCTCCAGGCCCCGGACGGGGACGATGGCGCGGTGGAGCAGCAGCTCGGGCGTGAGGTCATTGAGTGTTGTCTGGTTCTCGAAGAGCTGCGCCGCCTGTGGGCCGGCATCTCCGGCGCTGTCGCTGAAGAGCGTGTCAAACCGGGCCCAGTTCTTACCCTCGCGCCGGTGCATGACGACGGCGCCCATCGTGATCCGTCTGATGCCGAGCGACTCGTAGTACGCCAGCCACTCGTCCAGCACCAGGGGCCGGTCGGCGGAGGCGCCGTTGCGGGTGAGTTCGTCGATCCAGGACTGTGCGTACGCCCGCGGCGACCACGACTGGCGACGGATGATCCACACGTCGCACTGGCGGCCCTTGGCCCACTGCATCGGGGTGTCCGCCCAGTCGGACTCGTCGGTGTGGGTCCAGTTGCCCAGCACCGAGAGCCACCCGCCGGGAGCGAGGTACGCGGGGCCTTCCTCTACAAGATGCTGGATGCAGCGGTCGCCGCGTTCGGCGCCCGTGAAGCACACGCGGTCGCCCGAGGGCTGGATGACAAAGGGCGGGTTGCAGAGGATGAGGTTGCACTTGCCCCGAAGGTCGGCCACGGGCTCGAAGTAGCTCCCCTCGCGGAACTCGATGTTCGTCCTGCCGCTGATATTGGCGGAGAACGCGGCTGCGGAGAGGGCGCGCCGGTTCACGTCGGTCGCGATGACGCGCGACGACCACTGCGAGGCGGTGATCGCGAGGAAGCCCTGGCCCGTGCCCAGGTCGAGCGTGAGGCCGCCGGGCGTGGGGACCATGAGCGCCGCGAGGCGGCGCGTCGAAGGGCCGATGCCCAGGACGTAGTCGTCGCCCGCGGGCTTTCCTGTGATAACGGCGTCGAAATCGCGGGTCGTGAGCAGGCCGTCGCTCGGAATGACAGAGAACTCGGCGCGGATGGCGCCGGCGCCCCGGTTGAGAATGCCCAGTGTGATCAGGCGTTCGACCAGTGGCGGGCCGAGCAGCGGGGCGAGCTCCGCCTCCGGAACGGGCAGCCCGAGCGCCCAGAGCGCCGTGTGCGTGCGAAGCGCGGCCGGGGCGTTGAGCGCGCGGAGCGTGACCTGGGGCGGGGGCAGGCCGAGCGCGCGGGTCAGCGACTGCACCTCGTCGCACGAGGCATCGGTGTACCCGTCACGTCGAAAGGCCGCGGCCAACGCGGAGAGGTCCGCGCCGAGAATGTGCTGCGGGCTGGCCGGCGGCATTTGGCAGTCTACGGACTGCGCGCGGACCGGACCACAGGCACTTGGCTTTTCTTTCCGCGGCCTGAGAGCAGAGGGCGCCGGGGGATCCCGTGGGCACTCGTCGACCTCGACGAGCGACCCGCGTTCGCCCGGATCGGCGTCGCCGCTCTGAATTCGGGCCGGGAGCGAACGTGGGCGGGCAGATTCCGGGGGAGGCGGCTGCGGGCGGGGTGAGATCGGAGGCGACCTCGACCCCGCGGTTCTGCGATCAGGTGTTGCCGTCGGTCAGGTCCGTGCGGGTCATGGCGAGGAGCGCGGTGAACGCGAGGCCCTGCCCGCGCCTGCGCGTGTGGTGCATGCCGGGCTCGGCTGCCTGGTCGCGGCCCGCCGTCGGCGCTGAGTTCACGTCAGGGGTTGCATTGCTAGGGGCCCGGCTTTGACGCCGGGCCCTTTTCACTTGCCGGGAGAGCGGGCCCGCCCTCGAGCGCCGGGCGGAATGCGCCGGCGATCTTTTCCCACGGGATGAACTTGAAGTTTGACGGCGAGCCCCGGTTGTCCTGATCCCACAGAGCGACAACGCCCCGCGGAAACGCCGCGCCCAGCGGGTCTACGAGCGAACTGACGGCACCCGCGCCCGAGCAGCCGTCGACGCTCGCGGAGTCCGTGACCCGCACTACTCCAAGCTCCCGGTTCGCGCCGCCCCGTTCAAAGACCGCCAGCCCCACCGGGCGGCTCACGAGGACGTAGCCCGCATTTCCGATCGAGTGCAGCGCGAGCCCCGCGCCGTCGCCCGCGGCCTCGCTGATCACGCGGGGCTCGCCGCCGGAGCCATCGAGGGCGGCGCGGCAGAGCCCTTTTCCCTGCGCGATGAAGTACACGGCCCCGGCGTCCGCGTCGATCGCGATCGCTCGAACTGGGCCGGGCGACTTGAGCGTGCGGAGCGCGGTCCCCGTGATCTCGGCCCCGGCCTTCGCGAGCGTTCTCAGTTCGATCCGCGCGCCGGTGCAGATCGCGAGCGTGGCGCCCGTTGGAGAGAGCGCCACCGCTCCGGGTGGAGCGTCGAGCGGAACGGTGCCCGCCCTGGTGAGATCGCCCGTGCGAGGCTCGAGCGTCCACAGGCTGACCGAGGCCGGGGCCGCGGTCGCGACTGCGGCGAGGGCGACCTTGCGCCCACCCAGGGGGAGCCCGGACCGCACGTCCATCGCGCCGGCCCCCGGCAGGTCGGCCTCCGCGCACTTGCCACCGGAAAGGTCGAAGGAGGTGAGGCCGCCAGGGGCATGCGTGCACAGAAGCCGGCTCTGGCTTGGCTCTCGCGCGTTGAGCCACAGAGCCCCGGCCTGGGCCGGCCCGGCCCCGGGGAGCGACGTCTCCGCGACGGCTTGGACGGTTCGGTCGGGTTCGGCGGCCAAGATGAGTGCGAGGACGAGGTGGAGCATCAGGGAACGGTATCGGCGTCGCGGTGAGAACAGATCACGAACGGAATGGTCTTGCGGGCGGATTGACGGGGGAGGGGGGGGCTACTAGTGTTCCGGCCCGGGATGGCGTTCCGGCCCGGACAGCGGCAAGCCCGCCGCATTGGAGTTCGACATGCTTCCCCCACAGAGAGTCAGCTACGGGCGTTCCCGCCGCCGCCGCTCGCACCACGCCATGGTTCCCTCGCAGTCGACGGTGTGCCCGCTGACGGGCATGCCCCGGCAGACGCACCGTGCGTGCAAGGAGTCCGGGTACGTTCGCGCGGGCCTTCAGATCAAGGTGCCCAAGCTGGGCATCGGTGTTCCGAAGGATTGAGTGTCATCTAAGCGAAGACTTCACCGGTCCCTACGATGAGGGCACGCGGGCGCCGGCGGAGAGTTCCGCACGCGCGTGCCGCCTGTCGGTCGGCCAGGGAATCAGATGAGCACGAATCAGCAGAGCCCGGTCGGCAGCCCACTCCGCGTCGCTGTTGACATCATGGGCGGCGACCACGCGCCCGACGCGATCCTCAAGGGCTGCGTGGCGGCGTTGGCGGACCTGCTTCCCGGCGACAAGCTGGTTTTCGTCGGGCGGGGCCCGGTCATCCGCGAGTCGCTGGAGGAGCGGGGGATCGACTACCGCACCGACACGCGGATCGAGATCGTGGACGCTGAGCAGGTCGTCGAGATGGGCGACCCGGCGAAGCTCGTCCGCGTCAAGACGGACTCATCCATCACGCGGGCCCACCAGCTCGGCTCCAGGCGGGCCGCGGCGCAGCGGTGCGACGTGGTGCTGAGCGCCGGCAACACCGCGGCGTGCGTGATGGCGGCGACCCTCTTCATGGGCCGGCTCGACCACGTCCTCCGTCCCGGCATCGCGGTCACTGTTCCCGCTTTCCACGGCCCGCTCATCCTCATCGACGCCGGCGCGAACCCTGACCCCAAGCCCGAGCACCTGTGGCAGTACGGCGTCATGGCGGACGTGATGGCGCGGCAGGTCCTGGGGATCAAGAGCCCCCGCGTGGGCCTCATGAACATCGGATCGGAAGAGGCCAAGGGGACGGACGTCATCAAGCAGACCCGCGACCTGCTGAAGGCGACCCCCGGGCTCAACTACATCGGCTACGTCGAGGGCCGGGACTTCTTCGAGGGCGTGGCGGACGTGGTGGTGACCGACGGGCTGGTCGGGAACACGCTCCTCAAGGCGGCGGAGGGCATGGCCAAGAGCCTCTTCAAGGCGATCGCCGCCGAGCTCATGGAATATGACCCCAAGCTGGTCACACAGTTCGAGCCGGTGGTGAAGCGGATCTACGCGAAGAACGACTACCACGAGCACGGCGGGGCGCCGCTGCTGGGCATCGACGGCGCCTGCATCATCGCGCACGGCAGCAGCGAGGCGAGGACGATCCGCGCCGCGATCCGCAACAGCATGAACTTTGTCCGCATGGGCGTGAACGCCGAGATCGAGCGGCGGCTGGGCGAGTTGGAGGCCCTGAACATTCCCGAGCAGGTCAGACTCGCCGGCGAGCAGCCCGCGGAGGGCGTGCAGGTATGACCACCACCCCGGGGTCACGCGGGGTGAGGCTCGTCGGCACGGGCCGGGCGGTGCCGGGGCGCACGCTCACCAACGCCGACCTCGAGAAGATGATGGACACCTCGGACGAGTGGATCGTCCAGCGGACGGGCATCCGCACCCGCTATATCTCGGACCGGAGCAAGGACGAGGGCGTCTCGGGGCTGAGTGTCAGGGCCCTTACGCTCGCTCTCCAAGCCGCGGGCCTTTCTGCCTCGGACCTTGACCTGATCATCTGCTCCACCATGACGGCTGAGATGCCCTGCCCGCCCGCGGCGTGCCTGATCGCCGCCCGCGTCGGTAACCCGGGGTGCGGCGCGTTCGACATCAACGGGGCCTGCTGCGGCTTTGTCTTCGGGCTCAACGTGGCGCACGAGATGGTGCGGGGCGGGGCCTACAAGACCGTCGCGCTGATCGGGGCCGACACGCTCTCGGCGCTGCAGACGTACACCACCGCCGGGAGGGGCACTGCGATCATCTTCGGCGACGCCGCGGGTGTCGCGATCTTCCGCGCCGACCCGAACCCGTCGCTCGGGATCATCGCGCAGTCGATGCACACCGACGGCACGGGGTGGAAGGACATCTACGTCCCCAAGTGCCTTCACGACGCGCCGCCGGGCGTCACGCTCGACGAGTCTGCCTTCGGGCACGTGCAGATGTACGGCGCGGGCGTCTTCAAGTTCGCTGTCAGCACGTTCCCCAAGCTCATCCAGGAAACACTGGACAAGGCCGGGCTGCGGCCCTCGGACGTTGACATGTACGTCTGCCACCAGAGCAACGCGCGGATTCTCCTCGCAGCCCGCGAGCGATTCAACCTCGACGAGTCGAAGCTGTACGTGAACATCGACCGCTACGGGAACACGGTCGCGGCGAGCGTGCCGCTGTGCCTCGATGAACTCGTGCGGAGCGGCCGCGTGAAGCCGGGGCACAAAGTCATGTTCCTGGGGTTCGGCGGCGGGCTGACCTGGGGCAGCAGCCTCTGGCAGCTCTAGCGGGGTGCACCGGCCATGCCCGACCACGCCGTCCACGGCTCCGGTGACCTGCCCTATCGCATCGCGTGCCTGTGCGACCTGCGTGACGCGCGCGGCCGGCACCTCATGCTCAGGCGCATCAAGGCGCCCAACCAGGGGCTGTGCTCGCCCATCGGGGGCAAGCTCGATGTCTCGCTCGGTGAGTCGCCCGCCCAGTGCGCCCAGAGAGAGATTCTCGAGGAGGCCGGGGTTGACGTGCCTCTGGAGCGGCTGCACCTGGTCGGCCTTGTGAGCGAGCAGGCGTTCGAGGGCCGCGGCCACTGGCTGATGTTCGTCTACCGCGTGCTGGGAGAGGTGTGGATCGAGCCCCAGGACACCCGCGAGGGCAGGCTGGATTGGTTCTCTCACGAAGACCTGGACGCGCTGCCCCTGCCAGAGAGCGACCGCCGGATCATCTGGCCCCTCATGCGCCGCGCCGAAGTCCCGCCGGGCGGCAGCCGGCCGGGGTTCTTTGTGGTGCACATCGACTGCCGGGGCGATCTGATGAAGTGGGTTGTCGAGCAGGAGACGCCCGGGCGATGATCCCCAAAAACGCGCACACCGGACGGGGTGTCGTCGTCCGGTGTGCCAGGGGTGCGTCCTGACCGGCGGGTCGTGACGCGGCTCAGGGTGACCCAGAGACGTACGCCGCGGAACCCGATGCGGTTCCGGGAATCCAACCCTGGACAGCGACACCGCCCGAGGGCCCGACACCCGGCGGTCATAGAGTGGCCCACCTATGCCGATCACGATCGCGTCAATGGTTCTGGCGTTGCAGCTTGCTCAGCCCGCGGGTGGGGCGGCCCCCGCGGAAGCCCAGCCCCCCACGGCCCGGCCCCCCGCGGCCCGGCCCCCCGCGGCGCCGCAGCCCGCCCCTGCGTCACCCCGCGTCGAGACCGTCGAAGACCTGCTGAAGCTCATCGAGGACGCCGAGGGGCGCTTCAGGACGCTGACAGCGGAGGTGCTGTTCGACCAAGTGAAGGGTGTGGACGCCGACCGTCGCAAGCGATTCGGGAAGATCTGGTTCGAGGACGGGCGGGTGCAGACGCCCCCCGGGCCGCGGCGATTCGCGGTGAGGTTTGACCGAGTGCAGTTCGGCTCACGTATCCAGGACGAGGTGCAGGAGTACATCTTCGACGGGCAGTGGATGGTGGAGCGAAGGCCCGCGGAGAAGCAGATCATCAAGCAGCAGGTCGGCCGCCCCGGGGAGACTCTTGATCCGCTCAGGTTGGGCGAGGGTCGGTTCCCGCTGCCGATCGGGCAGAAGGCCGATGCGATCCGCGCGCGATACACGGTGGAGATGCTCGCGCCCGAGGCGGGCCTCGAGGCTCACGAGGCCAAGGAACTCCCCGCGCTGCAGAAGTTCGTTGCGGGCACGCACCAGCTGAAGCTCGTGCCCGTCGCGGGCCTGATCGAGACGGAAGAGTTGAAGGAGATCCGGTTGTGGTACCGGACGGAGACGGGCTCGGACGGGCGGACGAACCTCCTCCCGCGGCTGGCACGCACGGTCAATCGGGCGAACGACGTGACCCTCGTGCAGATGATCAATGTGGAACTGAACGCCCCTGTGCCCGCAGAAGTGCTCTCGACGGTGGTGCCCGAAGGGTGGGATGCGCAGGTGCGCGAACTGCCGCCAGTCGCTCCACCCGTGACCCCGCCGGGCCGATAAGTTCGGTGGGCCTCAGCGGCCCGAGGAGGCCCGATGCCCGTCGCCCGCCGCCTGCAAACGTTGGCTCTGATGCTCGCGGCGCTGGCCGGGGTGGCGGCGCCCGTGTTCTCGTGGGGCGTTGCTCAGCCGGCGTCCTCGCCCGCGACGGACCCGCCGAAGGCGGACGCGGAAGAGCCCGAACCGTTCCCGGAGCCCGATGTGTCCGCCGCGGTGACCGACCTGCTGGGGCAGGCGTATCTGACGCCCCAGGAGAAGCGTGCCATCCGTGTTCGGCACGGACTCTGGACGGAGGAGGACCTTGCAGATCCCGGTGCGCGGGCCCGGGCGGCGGTGGTGCTCGGCAAGTGGACGGACGCGGCCCTGCAGGACCCGGCCTGCGACCCTCTCGACCGCGCGGAGGGTGCGATCCGCGTCGGGAAGCCGGCGGATGCGCTCCCCCTCATCGCCGCCGCCGAGTCTCCCCGCGCCCGTAGGTTGAGGGCGGAGGCCCTGATGGACCTGGGCCGGGCCGACGAGGCGCGCGAGGCACTGCTGCCACTGGTGAGTGAGAGGGCGGCGGAAGCCGGGGACGTCGCCGACGCGGCGCGCGGGCTTGTCATGCTCGCGAGGCTCGTGGGGCCGGAGTCGGGCCAGACCGCAGGGTACCAAGACCTGCTCGCCAGGCTCGCAAAGGCACGCGACGAGATGGACCGGCTCTCGTGGGAGGTCTCGCTCGCCGAGGCGCAGTTGCTCTACGAGAAGGACCGCTACGCGGCGGTGGGCGAGGCGCTGCAGGCGGCGCTGACGCTCAACCCAAAGACCTCCGAGGCCTGGGCGCTGCTGGGGATGGCCTCTGTGGACGGCTTTGACTTCGCCAAGGCAGAGGCCGTCGCCCTGAGGCTCGACCTGCTCACGGGCGAGCCCGGATCGGTAGACGCCGCCATCATCCGGGCGGCGGTTCGGCTGAGACAGAGCGAAGGGGAAGAGGCGGAGGCGATTCTCAGGCCCTGGGTCGATCGCTGGCCCGAGCACCGGCGGTTGCTCGCGTGGTGGGCGGCGGCCGCCGCAGGCCGGTTTGACTTTGAAGAGGCCGACCGGCGTCTGGCGAGGCTGGACGTGCTGTCGCCCCGCCAGCCGCTGGGGCACCTGGTGGTTGGTAAGGCGATGGCGGGTTCGCGTCAGTACGACGAGGCGTCGCGGTATCTGCGTGAGGCGTCGGCGCGGTGGCCCCGCTGGGCGGAGCCCCAGGTGGAGCTCGGGCTCTCCGACATGCAGGCGGGCCGGACCAGGGACGCGGAGGCGGCCCTGGACCGGGCGCTCGCGCTCGACAGGTTTAACATCCGCGCGGAGAACTCCCTGAAGCTGCTGCGAGAGCTCAACTCGTACGCGACGATCGAGAGCGACCACTTCATCGTTCGGTACAAGCCGGGTGTGGACGAGGTGCTGGCGCGCGAGATGCCCGCGGTGCTCGAGCGGCTGCACGCACGGGTCACGGGCTCCGGCCCCGGGGGCATCGACCACGTGCCAACGGGCCGGACCTCGGTGGAGCTCTACCCGGATCATCACTGGTTCAGCGTTCGCATCACCGGCATGCCCAGGCTGCACACGATCGCGGCGGCGACCGGGCCCGTGATCGCGATGGAAGCGCCGCGCGAGGGGCCCGGGCACAAGGTGGGGACCTACGACTGGGCGCGGGTGGTGCAGCACGAGTTCACGCACACCGTCACGCTCAGCCGCACGAAGAACCGCCTGCCCCATTGGTTCACCGAGGCGGGGGCCGTGCTGCTGGAGGACGCGCCGCGGGATTACAATACCGTGAGGCTGCTCGCGGGGGCGTACGAGGCCGAGGCGCTCTTTGACTTCGAGCAGATCAACATCGCATTCGTAAGGCCCAGGAAGCCCACCGACCGCTCGCTCGCGTACGCGCAGGGCCACTGGATGTACGAGTACATCATCGAGCGCTGGGGGAACGCGGCCCCGCTGACGCTCATGGACCTCTACGCGTCCGGCGTGCGCGAGCCCCAGGCCTTCCAGCAGGTGCTGGGTGTGAGCCGCGGGGAGTTCCTGGCCCAGTTCAAGGTCTGGGCGGGAGAGCAACTGCGATCGTGGGGCATGCTCCCGACCGACGAGCTGCCCGGCATCCCGACGCTGCTCTCGCGCGACGCGGCGGAGGAGCCGACGCCCGAGCTCATCGCCCGATGGCTGGGCGAGCAGCCCCAGAACCCCGCGGTGCTGGAGGCGGCGGTGCAGCAACGTGAAGAGGCGGGGGGAGGGCGCATCACGGGCGAGGACGTGGACCTGTGCGAGCGGTACGCGCGCGCGAGGCCGGTCGACCCAAGGCCCCATCGCCTGCTCGCGGCCTACTGGCTTGCGGCCTCGGAGGGAGGCAGGGCGGCGCCCCACCTGGAGTGGCTCGACGCCCGGGAGCAGAGCATCTCGGTGTACGCGACCGAGCTCTCGCGGATCTACGCATCGGGCGGGGACTTCACACGGGCCATGGCCAAGGCGGCCCGCGCGGTGCAGGTCGCGCCCTACGACGCGCGCACGCGGGAGTTCGCCGCGACAGTGGCCCTGAGGGCCAAGAACCTGGACGCCGCGGAACGGCACATCCGCGCGCTCGTCGTGCTGGAGCCGGATCGCCCTGTGCACGCACAGAGGCTGGAAGCGCTGCTGGGGATGAAGCAATCCGAAGGGCGCTAGGGCCGGACCTCACTCGGTGTCGGGCCATCCCGAGACCTGCTGGAACCAGGCGCGAACGGACCGTGTGATCTCCTCCGGGCCGGCGCCGGCCTCGGGCCTCATGATCGGGCCGAAGGTCACCCTCGCGCGGCTCGGGGTCCACAGGCTCTCCCACGCGCGATCGACCTGGGGCGTGCCGCTGATCCACACGGGCAGCACTGGCGCCTTGCTTCGAGACACGATCAGCCCGACGCCCGAGTAGAACGGCCTCAGTGTCTCGGGCGGGCGCTCGATGCCGCCTTCGGGAAACACCCCGACCACGCCCCCCGCCTTCAGGTGTCGGATGGCCTCCCGAGCCGACGTCGTGTCACGCCCCTGGCGGTCCACGCCGATGATCCGCGCGAACTGCCAGAAGGGCTCGAACCGGGGCAGCCTCATGTCGTTGGCCATCATCCAGCGGACTTCGAACTCGCACGCGGCCTGAACCAGCAAGGGGTCGATCCCCGCGGTGTGATTGCAGACGACCACGAGCGGGCCTGCGCCGACACCCCGGGGCACCCCCGCCAGCCCCTCGTACCGAACCCGGTGCAGCAGCCCCACATACGCCTGCATCCCGCGATAGATCAGCCCCACGACCGGCTCCTGCCTCGGGCTGTGCAGCAGCCAACGGCAGACCAGGGCCCACGCCAGGATGGCCAGGCAGGCGAGGATGAACCATGCGGGGGGCGACAAGGGCACGATGTTAGCGGTTGCAAATGAAGAATCGAGCCCAGACCGGGTTTGTTCGGATTTGGTCCGGGACTACAGTGGCCACATGGCGGACCTTTGGGCGGCCAAGCGAGCGTCTGCGGCGAGAGCGGTAGAGCCGCTCGCGGTCCGCATGAGGCCCCGCCGGCTCGAAGAGCTCGCCGGGCAGACGCACGTGCTTGGTGCGGGCAAGCTGCTCCGTCGGATGCTCGAGGCGGACGCGATCACCTCGATCATCCTCCACGGCCCTCCCGGTACGGGCAAGACCACGCTCGCGGAGCTGATCGCGGCGCACTCCAAGCGGCACTTTGTGCGTGAGAACGCGGCGTCGGTGGGTGTGAAGCGCATCCGCGAGGTCGTGGACGAGGCTTCGAACCGGCTCGAGCTCGAGGGCCGCCGCACGATCCTGTTTCTTGATGAGATCCATCGGTTCACCCGGAGCCAGCAGGACGTCCTGCTGTCGGACGTGGAGCGCGGGCTGATCACGCTGATCGGGGCGACGACGGAGAACCCGCTGTTCGCGGTCAACTCCGCGCTCGTGAGCCGCAGCACGCTCTTCAGGCTGCAACCCCTCAGCGAGGAAGAGGTGGTGGGGGTGCTCAGGCGGGCGATCGCGGACAAGGAGCGGGGCTACGGCGGGCTGGACGTCCGGGCGAGCGACGACGCCCTGGCGCTGTGGGCCTGCAAGTGCGACGGCGACGCCCGGCGCGCGCTCACGGCCCTGGAGGTCGCGGTTCTCAGCACCCAGGAGCGCGACGGCGCCGGCGCACCGATCGTGATCGACCGCCAGGCGGCGGAGGATTCCATCCAGCTCAAGGCGGCGGTCTACGACGGCACGGGCGACGAGCACTACGACACGATCTCGGCGTTCATCAAGTCGGTCCGGGGCAGCGATCCCGACGCCGCCATCTACTGGCTCGCCCGAATGCTCGAGGCGGGCGAGGACCCTCGCTTCATCGCCAGGAGGCTCGCGATCCTCGCGAGCGAGGACATCGGCAACGCCGATCCGCGGGGCGTCATGGTCGCGGCGGCGTGCTGGGACCTGGTCGAGCGCATCGGCATGCCCGAGGCGCGCATCACGCTCGCCCAGACCACGGCGTACCTCTCGCTCGCGCCCAAGAGCAACGCCTCGTACACGGCGGTGGACGCGGCGATCACCGACGTCCGCGAGGGCCGCACCGTGCCCGTGCCCGTGCACATCAAGGACGGGAACGTCGCGAAAGCGGGGAAGATGTCCGTGGGCGGGCTGGCGGGCGAGTCCTATCGGTACGCGCACGACGACGGCGTCGACGACCCGCACTTGGGCAAGGTGGGTATGCAGGAGTATCTGGGCGTGGCGAAGCGGTACTACCTGCCGACAGATCACGGGCACGAGAGGGCGATGCGCGAAGCGCTCGACCGGGCCCGCAAGGTCAGGGGCCAGCCCTGACGGCGCGGCGGGCCCGCGGGGCGGCTATCTTCCGGCGCATGACGCAGGATCAGTCCAGGGTGGTGGTGTTGCTGGGGGGCGGCGGGCACTCGCTCGTCGTCGCGGACGCGGTGACCGAGGGCGCCGAGATTCTCGGCTTCTTCGACGACGATCCCAACGCCGTGCTCGGGGCCTGCACCGGGCTCAAGCGGCTCGGCGCACTCGCGGAGTTTCCGGACAACGCGGGGCCTCACGTGCACCTGGCCATCGGTAATCTCGCGGTCAGGGCCAGCCTTGTCGAGAGGCTGGCGGCGCACCAGACCATCACCATCCGACACGCGACGGCGGTGCTCTCCGCGAGCGCGGAGATTGGGCGTGATGTCTTTGTGGGCCCGCAGGCGGTGGTGCACACCGCGGCGCGGGTGGGGGATCACTGCATCGTGAACACGGGCGCGATCATCGAGCACGAGTGCCTGCTGGGCGAGAACGTGCACGTGGCCCCGGGCGCGGTGCTGGG
>JADYXW010000073.1 GCA_020853975.1 Phycisphaerales bacterium | reverse complement strand
GTTCGAGTCCTTCGGGGGGCACTTTCGAAATCCGACGCACCTTCTCGCAAAGCGTCGCTTTCCCTCGCATAATTCAAGGCCCTTCCAGCGGTGTCCTCTCCAACGGCACGACGCAAGACGCCGCTCTCCATCGCAACTGGCGGCACCCAGCGGTACAGAGGGTGCTGGGCCACTTGCTCGGCGCCCAGTGCGCCCGCTACGCCGCCCCGCCCGACGCCCCCGACAGCGGCGGTTCCCACCCGCACTCCGGACACCTGGGCCCCCCGATCCGCGACAGGTCATAGCCGCACTTCGGGCACAAAGGGCTCGCCTGCGGGAACAGTGTGCAATACGCCACGGCGGTGCACGCCATCGCGAACGGGATGCCGATCAGCAACAGGCCAACTCCCAGCAGCAGAATCGTGCCCGTCGCCACCAGCGCCATCAGCAAGAGAAAGCCGAGCAGCGACCAGGCGAAAGGCCCCGTGCGGTTCCAGCTCATCTTGAGGCTCTCGATCATGTCGAGGCTTCCCGCGGGCGCGTCATAGATAAGCAGCGGCGCGTGCATCAGCCGCGCCTGGACGTACAGCATGCCCACCATCGCCAGCAGGAACGCGCCGATGCCGACCGCGATGATCGCGGCCCCCACAGGCCCGCCCTGCGACGCCCCCGCGGCGAACAGCACGATGCCAACCACCATCGGAATGACCGCGACCATGACGCCCAGGTTGTACAGCAGCGTCACGACGAACACCTGCCAGTACTTCGGGCCAAAGACCTGGAAGATGTCCCCCGCCTTGGCGGGCTGGCCCCTGAACGCCAGCACCGCCTGGTAGCTTGCCGCGGTCATGAGCGGCGCCAGAAAGAGCCCCGCGATCCCTCCGATGAACGGGATCACGCTCACGACAACCTGGATCACCCACGCCAGCAGCACGGCGCCCGCGATGAGCCCCCAGTTCGCCCACAGGAACGACCACGCGACCGAGAAGCGCTCTGTGGCTCGGAACTCGCCGCACACGCCGGGGTTGAAGGGCGTTGGCCGGACGTACGAGGGCATGCTCGGGGGTAACTGAGGGGTCTGGCTCATGCAATGCAGAGTACCAGACCCGGGCACCGGGTACACTCGCCTCATGCCCAAGACGGTGCTCCCAGACTCCCGCGTCTCGCCCCGGTTCGCCGGCGTGGCCACCTTCTGCCGCTACCCGCTGCTCGACGCGGTGCCCGCCGCCTCCAGGCCGGTGGACTGGGCGCTCTACGGCGTGCCGTTCGATTCCGGGGTCACATACAGGCCCGGCGCCCGCTTCGGACCACGCGCCATCCGCGAGGCATCCCAGTATGTCAAGCGGTTCCACATGGAGTTTGGAGTCGACGTCTGCGAAGTTTTCAGCCTTGCCGATGCGGGGGATGCGCCCGTCAAGCCCTACGGCATCAAGGAGACCCTGGATGCGGTCACGGCATGGGCGGCCGCCCTCGGAGATCCCGCGCGAACCCGGCTCTTCGCCATCGGGGGAGATCACTCGATCGCGTATGCCAACATCCGCGCCACCTGGGAGCGGCGGGGCCGGCCCGACGGGGGGCTCGCGCTCCTGCACTTTGACAGCCATCTCGACACGGTTGATGCGGTGTGGGGAGAGAAGTGGGGGCATGCTTCCCCCTTCATCAGAGCCATCGAGGACGGGCTCATCGATCCCAAGGCCATGCTCTCTATGGGGGTCAAGGGCCCGCTCAACGCGAGGGCGGACATCGACTTTGCAAAGAGCTCCGGAGTGAGCGTCGTGACCTACGAAGACTGCTTCCGCGGGGGGCAGCAGGTCATCCGCGAGTTCCGCGAGAAGCTGGACGGGCGGGAAACCTACCTCTCGTTCGACATTGACGTGGTCGATCCGGCGTTCGCCCCGGGGACCGGCACGCCCAGCGTGGGCGGGTTTACCTCGGCGGAGGTCATCGCGCTGCTCAGGTCGTTCCGGGGAGTTGACGTCGTCGGCGCGGACGTTGTGGAAGTTCTGCCTGACCGCGACCCCGCAGGGATCACCGCATTCCTCGCATCGCACATCATGTTCGAGGTATTGGCGATGGATGCCTGGAGGCGGTCGCACGCCGGGCACGCCCACGATGCGCACGGCCGCTGCCTCGCCTAGACGGCGTCACAGCGCCACCGAGCCGCGGCGCAGATTCAGGATCAACTGCACCTGCCCGGTCGGACGCCCCGTCCGACGAGCGATCTCGACCTCGCTGACTCCGGCGTCCGCGAGCTGGTACACGTCGGAGAACTGCGCCGGGTCCGGGCCGGGCGGTCCCTGTGGGGCCACCGGCGCGCGCCGGGCATGCTGCTTGAGCTCGACGAGGCGCGCGTCCGCGGCGGAGATCAGTCGCTCAAGCCGCGCCGCCCGCGCGTCCAGCTCCGCGGCAAGCCTGTCGGAGAGTTCCTGCATGTCGCTGGCGAGGTCCGGTTCGGGGAGCTTCGCCGGGGAGGGCCTTCGCTTGGCGAAGACGATTCGCAGCGCGTAGGCGACAAGCGCGATCCCGCCGATGATGGCCGCTGCGGCGAGCGTCGCGCCTCCGGTGGGCAGGCCGAACGCTGCCTCCTGGGCCGGACCAAGCGAGCTGTGGAACACGACGTCCGGATCGGGCCGCATACTCGCGCTCCATCGCCCCCCGCGCCCTACTGCCCTGGTGATACGATCGACTCGTGACCGCGCAAGGCCGCACATTTCAAGACCTTCGAAGCGTACGGGAAACTCTCCGTGCGTGGAGGCATTTGACAGGTGGGGCACAATTCCGCGATGCGGATCGTCCAACGCTCGTGGCCTGTTCCGGGGGGTGTGATTCCTCCGCGCTGGCGATCGCACTCGCGGGTTCGGGGGCCCGCATGGTCGTGGGCCACGTGCTCCACGACCTCCGGCCCGGCCCGGATCCGGAGGCAGACCGGGATGCTGTGCGAGAGCTCTCGGGCCGGCTCTCGGTACCCTTCCTCGAGGCCCGCGTGGCGGTTTCCGCCCTCCGAGGTAACCCAGAAGGGTTGGCGCGGGCCGCCCGATACCGCGCGCTCGCCGGCATGGCTCGGGCCTCAGGCTGCCGCTACGTCGCCTCGGCCCACCACGGCGATGACCTGATCGAGACCATGCTCATGAGGCTGCTCCGGGGGGCCGGCCCCGGTGGCCTAGGGGGTTTGCACCCAAAGCGAGTTCTGGGGGGCGGCGTGACGCTGGTCAGGCCGATGCTGGGGGTCTCCAGAGGGGACGCGAGGGAGGTCTGCCGGGCCGCGGGCTGGGAGTGGAGAGAGGACGCGTCCAACGCCGACGCGACCCGGCTGAGGGCGGCGATCCGATCCCGGGTCGTTCCGATTCTCAAGGAGCTCGGCCCAACGCTCGTCCTTCGCGCCGGAATCACCCGGGAACTGCTCGCGGACGCCGCGGGGCTGATCGGCGATCGCGCCGAGGAGCTCGGGCAACGGGCTCGGGCAAGTCCTCGGTGCGTCGAATGGACGAGATCGGACTTGGCCGCGGAGCGTGCCGTCGTGGTGGGGGAGGTGCTCCGGCGAGCGATCGCGAGCGTCTGCGAGGGTCGCGGGGCCGACAGGGTGTCGGCGCGCAGCCTGTTCCAGGTCGCGTCGGTGATCCGCGGCGACGTTCACAACCGAAAGACATTCCGGCTCGCCGGCGCCGAGATCATGATCACGGGCCGCGGCGTGCAGGTGCGTGCCTCTGACTCACCTCAGGCCGTCTGAACCGTGGGACGCAGCCCCGGCATCCAGCGCTGAAGGTCCGCCAGCCACGGATCGCGCGCGTCCAGCGACGTGCCGTTGCGGCGCTCGATGGCCGCCGCGATCAGGCCCATGAACAGCGGTTGCGGGCGGAGCGGTCGGCTCGTCAACTCCGGGTGGAACTGGGCGCCGATGAAGAAGGGGTGCGTGACGGCGCCGGGCTCGGCCGTGCGTCGCAGTTCGAGCACCTGCATGATGGGCCGGGTCGGATGCCTCCCGGAGAACACAAGCCCCGACGCCTGCAGGCGGTCGATGAACTCCGGCTCCACCTCGTAGCGGTGCCGGAACCGTTCGCGGACCTGGGCCCGCCCGCCGTAGAGATGCGACGCCAGCGTGCCCGGGATGATCTGCACGTCCTGTGCGCCCAGCCTCATGGTGCCGCCCAGGCCCTCGATGCGCTTCTGCTCGGGCAACTCGCTGATAACCGGATTCCGGGTGCCAGCGGCGAACTCCGTCGAGTTGGCGTCAGCCAGGCCCAGCACACTTCGGGCAAACTCGATCACAGCCACCTGGAAGCCCAGGCAGATGCCGAGATACGGGATGAGATTCTCGCGGCAGTGCTTCACGCAGGCGATCTTGCCCTCAACGCCCCGCGTCCCGAAGCCGCCGGGAACGATCACCGCGTCCAGGCCTTCGAGCTCGCCGGCCACCGTGCGGTGCGTGATGTCTGTGGTGTCCAGCCAGTCGAGTTCGACCTTCGCGCCCAGATGCGCGGAGCAATGCTCGCAGGCCTTGTCGATGGAGGCGTAGGCGTCGCGCAGATTCGCGTACTTGCCCAGCACGCCCACGCGGACCGACCTCGACTTGGCCGAGGTGAGCTTGCGGACGAACCCAATCCACTTGTCGCGGTGCTTGTCCTCTTGGGACAGGTCGGCCCGCTCGTGGAGGTTGAGCATCGAGAGGATCTCCCGGTCGATGCCGTCGTGCCGCAGTTCCTCGGGGATGGTGTAGATGCTCTCCCGGTCGTGCAGCGAGAAGACCCGCCGCAGCGGCACGTTGCTGAACATCGCGATCTTCTGCATGACCTTGGGCGACACCGGGCGGCTCGCCCGGCACGCGATGATCTGGGGCTGGATGCCCATCTCAAGCGCCCGCTTGATGCCGAGCTGCGCCGCCTTGCTCTTCTGCTCCCCGAGCGCCGGGGGCTCGATGACGTACGTCAGCGCGACAAAGCACACGTTGCCGGGCCCTTCCTCGAAAGCCAGTTCCCGCATCGCCTCGATGTACACACCGTTCTCGTAATCGCCGACCGTGCCGCCCACCTCCACGAACACCACGTCCGCGGGCTTCACGCCGTCGCC
>JADYXW010000072.1 GCA_020853975.1 Phycisphaerales bacterium | reverse complement strand
TCGGCGCCATCAACCGTCTCAGCATCATCGCCTCTTCAGAAGCAGACGACGAAACCGCACGCCGCGCCGCCACCACGCTCCTCCGCGCCTCGGACCCCGCGCGCCTCGACCCGCCGGATGATCCGCCTCCGGGCCAACCCCAACACCCGCCCCCGAACCAGCCCCCGACTTTCCCGCGCCGGCCCCGTTCCCCCAGCGCCCCCTTCGCCCCCGCGCCCTTCCCCACATCTCACCACCCCGATTCCTCTCCCGTCACTTCCACGGACCCAGTGTCACTCTCCCAGCCCAGCCACGCTGATACTCCGCCTCCTCCATCTCCACCACAGTCCCGTCACTCATCAGCTCGTACCGGCACGCCGGCCGCACCACGTCCGTCACCTCCCCCGGCCCGCCCCACGCCTCCCCCTTCTTCACAGCGCGGCAGGGTTGCACCTGCACCATCGGCGCCGAGACGGTGCCGGCCGCCAGGCCCGCTGAACCAACGGACGGCTTCGCGGGAGCAAACTCAACCGCAATGGTCGGATCGACCATCCCCGTTGCCCACAGGGCTGCCAGCCGAGGCAGCCTCTCACAGTCATACTCATGGATCTTCGCCGCCGTCACTATCTGCGCTGCCATTCCCCGCGAGATGGCCCTCACCGCGGCCTGCCGCGGTGCGCCCAGAATCCGCACCACGATCACCAGCGATGTCAGAACCGCAACGCCCGCCGCGATCCACGCCAGTCACCGCCCACCCGACGAAGCCCCGCTCATCCGCTCCCCCGGCGCGCAAAAAAACCCCCCTTCCGTACCCTCGTTCCCGGGAGGGGGTTCGTTCGATCGTGCGTGCTGTCACGCCGTCCGCGGCTCGCCCCGCGGGCGCCGCCGGTGGTGGGGGGGCGGCGTCCTCCGGCCTTACTCCGGCTTGCCCGAGCCCATGTCATAGATCCACTGGTCGCCCGCGCGGTTCCAGTCGACCAGCTCGCCCTTGGCGAAGAACAACCCAAGCTCCTTCTCCGCCGCCTCGGGGCTGTCCGAACCGTGGATCAGGTTGAACGAGTTGGAAACGCCGAAATCGCCCCGGATCGTCCCCGGGTTCGCCTTGGAGCCGAACGTCGCGCCCATCAGGTTGCGCGCGATCGTGATCGCGTTGTTGCCGCGGAGGGCCAGGACAACCACCGGCGAGGAAGTCATGAACTTCACCAGCCCGGCGTAAAAGGGCCGCTCCTTGTGCGGGGCATAGTGCGTCTCCGCCGTCCCCCTCGGGATCTGCATGAACTTCATCCCGACGACCTGCAGGCCCTTGTCCTCGAACCGCGCGAGGATGCGCCCGCACAGGCCCCGCTGCACCGCGTCGGGCTTGAAGATGATGAGAGTCGTTTCCATCGGTCAGTGCTCCTGGTCAGTGATAAGAGTCAAAGGTGGAAGGGATGATAGGGTGAACCCCGCCGCACCGCCAAGCCGCCGGACGGGCCTTCGTTCGCGGAATCCGGGCCCAACCGCCGATGTTCCCCCGGGGCCTATCCTGCCTTTCGGACGCCCACGGAAGGGCGACCCCAGGCGGGCAGTGTGCCCCCGCCGCCAGGAGGGCGTTCATGTCCGCACTCGCCACCGAACCGACCACCGTGACCAAGAAACCCACCTCCGCCCGCGCCACCGCCGAGACCTTGGCGGCGAAGCAGCGGGACATCTCCGTCTCCGAGTTCTTCGCCAAGAACCGCCACCTCCTCGGGTTCGACAACCCGCGAAAGGCCCTCCTCACCACCGTCAAAGAGGCCGTCGACAACTCCCTCGACGCCTGCGAAGAGGCCGGAATCCTCCCCGATATCACCGTCGTCATCGAGGACCTCCAGCCCGACCGCCCCGCCAGCGCCAAGAGCAGCAGGTACCGCGTCACCGTCGTCGACAACGGCCCCGGAATCGTCAGAAAACAGGTCGAAAACGTCTTCGGCCGCCTCCTCTTCGGCAGCAAGTTCCACCGCCTCAAGATGTCCCGCGGGCAGCAGGGCATCGGCATCTCCGCCGCGGGTATGTACGGCCTGATCACCACCGGCAAGCCCATGCTGATCCAGACCCGCCCCAAGGCCGAGCAGCGAGCCCACCACATCGAGCTCGCCATGAACACCAAGACCAACCGCGCCGAGGTCACCGTCGACGAAGAGACAGACGACTTCCCCCTCGCCAGGCTCCGCGAGCTCTCGCCCGCCGTCCGCGACATCGCCGCCAGGGGCGAGTACCTCTCCCGCCGCGAATACCCCACCGGCACCTGCGTGTCGATCGAGCTCGAAGGAAAGTACCAGCGGGGGCGGGGCAGCGTCGACGAGTTCCTGGAACTCACCGCGATCGCAAACCCGCACGCGAAACTCACGTTCGTACGCCCAACGCGAGAGACCGCCGAGGACGACGAGCCGAATCTCGTCAGGGGTCGCGCCAAGGCGCCCGAGCCCGCCGACGCCGCCCCCGCCGCGCCCGCGCCGGAAGTCACGACCGACCTGGGCGACCTCGTGATCTTCCCGCGGGCGGTGAGCGAACTGCCCCCCGAGACGCAGGAGATCCAGCCCCACCCCAAGGGCGTGGAGCTCGGCACGCTCTTGCAGATGCTCAAGGACTACCAGGAAGCGACCAAGGACTCCGGAACGCTCTACAAGTTCCTGCAGGAGCGGTTCTGCCGCGTCTCGGCGTCGACCGCGAGCGAGTTCTGCGAGAAGATCGGCGTGACCTCGCGCACGAAGGTGCCGGACATCGAGCCCCAGCAGGCGCAGGAACTGTACAAGGCCTTCCAGGACGCGAAGCTCGCGCCCCCGCCGACGGACTGCCTGGCGCCGATCGGCGTGCAGCAGTTGCTCAAAGGGATGTTCAAGGGTGTGCGCGCGGAGTTCTACGCCGCGTCCAGCCGCGAGGCGGACGTCTACCGCGGCAGGCCCTTCCTGATCGAGACCGCGATCGCGTTCGGAGGCGAGCTGCCCGGCGACGACTCGGCGCGCGTCATCCGGTTCGCGAACCGCGTGCCGCTGCTTTTCCAGCAGTCCGCGTGCTCGTCGTTCAAGGCGGTGGTGGAGACCAACTGGCGGAACTACGACCTGCAGCACCCGCGCGCGGGCCTGCCGGTGGGCCCGCTGGTGATCATGATCCACATGGCCAGCGTGTGGGTCCCCTTCACCAGCGAGAGCAAGGAAGCCATCGCGGACTACGACGAGATCCGCAAGGAGATGAAGCTCGCGCTCATGGAGTGCGGCCGCAAGCTCGGCATCTACCTCCGCAAGCGTGCCAAGATGAAGCGAGAGAGCGAGCGACGCGACGTCTTCGAGCGATACATCGGCGAGATCGCCAAGGCCGTGAGCGAGGTCAACGGCACAGACGCGAAGCGGCTCTTCGAGGCGCTCAGGGCGCAGGCGAAGAAGCACACGATGATCGCCGATCAGCAGCTCGACGATGAGGGCCGGCGGATCAGGGACGAGGACCCGGCCGATCAGGACGGCGTCATCATCGTTGACGCGGCCGGCGCGGAATCGCCCCCGGGCGGCGGGCAGACGCGGGCCGAGGCCGCGGCGCTGAAGGTCGCTGCGATGGCGCACGACGACGCGCCGGCCCTGATCGACACCAGAGAGGTGCCGCGGAGCTCCGCCAAGGGGAAGGCGAAGAAGGAACCCGGCAAAGCGCCGGTGCGGCCGAGGGCCACAATGGCCGAGGAACCGCCGGCGCCCGCGAAGCCGGCGGTCTCAAAGACGGGTCCGAAGCCCAAGCTGCGGCTGATCAACGGGAAGTACGTGCCGGTGGACGAAGGCCCCGGGCTGTTCTGACGGCGCATGAAAACGCCCGGGCCGCGGGGCCCGGGCGGGTCGGATTCAGGTGTGGCTCAGCGGTCGCTGCGGGCGAGCGTTCCGTCGCCGGTCACCTTGCCTCGGAGGAGAAGGAGCGCGGCCTCGAGCTGGAGGTCGGTGCCCTTGGAGAGAAGCGACTCGGGCTCGACCTTGGGCTTGGTGTCGGCGGCGATGCCGTTCTCGTTGAGTGCCACGATGTCGGCGTCGCGTCGGGCGAGGATGGCGTCGCTGGTCTGCTTGGGCAGCATCTCGATCTTGAGGTTGGGCTCGACGCCCCAGACCTTGTCGCCGGGTCGGCGGTGGATGATGGACTTGTCGGGGAGCATGTAGTAGGCGGTCGTGACCTTGATCATCGAGGTTGCGGTCACGGGCCAGACGTTCTGCACGCTGCCCTTGCCGAAGGACCTGGCGCCGAGGACGACGGCGTCGACGGAGCCCTGGGCGGCGAAGCGCGAGATGGCGCCGGAGACGATCTCGCTGGCGCTGGCGGAGCCTTCGTTGACGAGGACGACCACGGGGATCTTGGCGAGGGTCGCGGCCTCGGGGTCGGTGAAGTGGGGGTCCTCGAGGCGGCCGGAGGCGCCCTTGCTGACGACGATGAAGCCCTCGGGGGCGTCGATGAAGCGCTGGGAGACGTGGACGGCCTGTTCGAGGAGCCCGCCGGGGTTGAAGCGAAGGTCGAGGATGAGGCCGTGGAGTTCGGAGGACTTCATGGCGGCGATGGCGCGGTCGAGCTCGGCGCCGGTGGAGTCGGCGAACTGGGTGAGGCGGACGTAGCCGATGCCGGAGGGCTGGTCGATGAACCAGTTCCAGTCGGTTTCCTTGGGGCCCTCGCGCTTCCAGCCCTTGACGGTGGCGATCTTGATGACGCTGCGCTTGAGGGTGAAGTCGATGGACTCCTTGGGCGCGTCGGGGCCGGCGTCGGCGGGGGCGCGCTCGATGGTGAGGGTGACGTTGGTGTTCTGGGGGCCGGTGATGACGTCGACGGCCTGGTCGAGGGTGAGGCCGAAGATGGTGCGGCCGTCGACCTTGGCGATGACGTCGCCCGCGTGGACGCCGGCGCGCTGGGCGGGGGTTCCCTCGATGGGGGTGACGACGCGGATGTTCTGGAGCTCGTCGTGCTCGATCTGGATGCCGACGCCGACGAAGCGGCCCTGGGTGTTCTTGTTGAAGCGGCGGACCTCGTCGGGCCAGATCATCTCGGAGAACTCGTCGAGGGTGGACATGGCGCCGTTGCCGAACTCGTGGAGGAGCGCGGTGGAGGCGACGCGGGTGGTCTGGTCGTTCTTGCGGCGGAGACGGTCGACGAGGGCTCCGATCTGCACGGCGTCGAGATCACCCTCGCGCTCGGCGAGGCGGGCCTCCTCGGCGTCGAGGAAGGCGAGGAAGGAGGTGCGGGCCTGGTCGTCGGCGAGGCCGGGGAAGGCGCCGGCGAGGTCGGTGGTGGTGACCATGGTGCGGACGTTGTCGAGGCCGCCCTTGAGCAGGTCGCGCGTGCTGCGCTGGGTGATGTGCTTCCGGGCGAACTGGAGGCAGCGTTCGACCATGGTCTGGTCGATGGCGCCGAGCTTGGCCTGCCAGGAATCGCCGAAGGGGTTGTAGGGGGGGAGGGGCTTGGCGTCGTCCTCCTTCATGGCGCGCTGGTTGCGCAGCTCGTACATGCGCTCGGGCACGTAGAGGCGGAGCATCTCCTGGCGGGCGGCGATGCGGCGGACGTCGGACTTGTAGGTGCCCTGCACGTCGAGAAGGGCGTCGAGGAGCACGAAGAGCTCTCCCGCGGTGAGGGAATCGCCCCGGGCCTCTGCCTCCCGGGCGCCGGAGGCGCAGCGGGTGATGAGGTCCTGGACGCGGGGGTCGGCGAGGACCGCGTCCTTGTCGGTGGAGAGCATGTGCCACTCGATGGCGGAGCGGAGCGCCTTGGCGAGGGAGATCTCGCCCTTGTCGGCGGCGAGGTGCTTCTCGAGCTCGGCGAGGACCTCGGTGATGCGGGCCTGGCGGGCGGCCTCTCGCTCGGTGACGTGGGTGGCGAACTGGGCTGAGGCGGCTCCGAGGGGCTGGTCTGGGGCCTGCGAGAGCTCACGAACGAGCCGGTCGAACGCCTCGGCGTCGCCGGAGCGGGCGCTCTGCCAGAGCTCGGCACCGAGGCGTGCGGCGGGCGCGCCGGCGGCGGCGGCGACGGGCTTTACGTCCTGGGCCCGGGAGACGGGCGCGGCGATTCCGACGACCAGGGCCAGGGCCAGCGCCTGCAAGCCCGAGCCACGACGCAGCAGTTCACGCATGATCGACTCCCATCGGTAGACACCCGGCCTGCGGGGTCCAAGGGTGCATCGGACGCGGCGGCGCGGGGGATGATCGGCGTTCGATCAACCTCCGGTCTCGCCATGATATAGGACCGGACGGTGCGGGCGGTTCGCCCAAAGCGCCTGGCCCCTCGATCACTGGGATGCGCCCGGGTGGGTTTTCAAGCGGGATTCCGGGAGTGCAGATGGACTCTCCGGACGACTTGGGCGGCTGTCAGCAGCGCGAGGAGGCCGACTGTGCCGAGCATGAGGGGCTCGAAGAAAGCGGGGGGAACCCAGCCCCGCTCGACGGCGATGGTGCTGGCGAGCCCGATGCCGGGGCCGAGGGTGTAGCCGACGCCGATGAGTGCTTCGTGGCGGCCCCCGGCGTTGACGTCGGCCTTGCCGACCTCCATGGCGTAGTAGATCGCGGCGGTGTAGATGGCGGCGGCGGCGGTGCCGAACGCCGCCAGGCCCAGCAGCGCGAGGGCGATGCCCGGGGCGCGAGGGAGGAGCGGAGAGAAGACGAGGCCCGCGTATCCGGCGAGCATGAGCGAGCCGGAGAAGATGGCGAAGGACCAGCGGCCGTGCCAGGACTGCCAGCGGGCAAGGGCGGCGAAGGTGGCGACGCGCGCGGCGACCCAGGCGATGGGGAGCAGGCCGCCGAGGGTGAGGGTGACCCCGGAGACGGACCAGTTTTTCAGGAGGCCGAGGCGCTCGGCCAGGGAAGGGAGGTAGGGGCCGATGGCGCTCATGACGACGTAGGCGAGGGGGAGGAGGAGGCGGAAGGTGACAAGGAGGTCGGCGTAGACGGGCGGGTGGGGCTCGTGCTCGCCTTCGGGGTGCTCGCCGGGCTCGGGCTTGAAACCCTTGAGCGGAAAGAGTGCGGCGAGGTGGGTGAGGCCGATGGAGGCGATGACGAGCGTGGCGGCACGTTCGGCGATGGGCGTGACGACAAGGGTGATGAAGAGACCTGCGGCGGACCAGACGACGTTCCAGACCCCCATTGTGGAGCGGAGGTTCGAGCCGGAGCGCCCGCCGCTGACGTAGGACTCGACGATGGGCCAGAGCATGCCGGTGGCGGGGCTGTAGAGGAGCACGACGGCCCAGATGGCCCAGGCCGCGGGCTTGCCATCGTGGGTTGACCAGGCGGAGGCCTGAGGCACGAAGCAGAGCGCCGCGAGCACGAACATGAGGGCGGAAAGGACACCCCGGGTGGAGAGGGAGGGGAGGAAGATTCGGAGCCGGTCGAGGAGAGGTTTGGCGGCGAGGGCACCGGCGATGTAGACGACTCCCAGGAGGCAGCCCAGGAGGAAGTTCATGGATTGGCTGAACTCAAAGCCCTGTTTGGTGAGGAAATAGAGCGCGTTGGACGTGACCACGCTTCCCCCCATGCTGTTGATGAAGGAGAAGGTGAAAGATGCCCGGGTGGGAGTGGGCGCGGCGAAGGCGGCGGGTGCAGGAATCGTGGTCAAGGTGGGATTGCCGGGGGACGGGAGCGATCGTAGCATCAGGCCACGTGTGCTCGTAGCTCAACTGGATAGAGCGTCGGCCTCCGAAGCCGAAGGTTGCAGGTTCGACTCCCGCCGAGCACGTTTCTCGCCCTTGGACTGCCGCTGATCGCGGCGCTCGCAGGCGACACCGAAAGACCGGCAGATGGGATGGGCGGCGCAGGAGCCTCCCCGGGCCTTGCACGCGCGCCTGCCGTGGAAGATGAGCTGGTGGGAGAGCTCGCACCAGCGGTCCTGGGGGAAGAGGGCCATGAGCCTGCGCTCGATGGCTTGGACAGAGGCGCCGGCGGGTGCGAGGCCGAGGCGGACGGCGAGGCGCCGCACGTGGGTATCGACGACGAAACCGGAGGCCACGCCGAAGGCGTTGCCGAGGACCACGTTGGCGGTCTTTCTGGCAACGCCCCGGAGGGAGAGGAGTTCGTCCATGGTCCGCGGGACGCGGCCCTGATGGTCGCTCACGATGGTGCGCATGGACTCGTGGATAGCGCGGGCCTTGGCGCGGAAGAAGCCGAGAGAGCGGATGAAGGGCTCGATGTCGGCGGGGGAGGCGCCGGCGAAGTCCTGGGGGCTCTTGAACCGTGCGAAGAGCGCTGGGGTTGCCTTGTTGACGGCGACGTCTGTGCACTGGGCGGAGAGGATGGTGGCGATGAGCAGCTCGTGGGGCGCGGAGTGGGTGAGCTCGCAGTGGGCGTCGGGGTAGGCGTCGCGGAGCGCGTCGGCGAGCCTCAGAGCGCGGCGGCGCTGAGCGGTGGTGACGCGCGGCGTGCCCGCGGGCGACCTGGTGCTGGCCTTAGGCCGTCGTGGCATTGGCGTTCCTGGAGGCTTGGGGGTCGGGAAGGACCCAGAAGATGAGCGAGAGGAAGAGGACGGCGGCGAGGGCGGAGATGAGGTTTGAAGCGAGCGGGTGGTCGGCGTCGAAGGCCTTTCGGAGCGTGTCGGCCTGAGGGTCTGCGGCGCGGGCGGCGTCCATGAAGGCGGAGAGGGTGCGGTTCATGCGGGGAACAAGGAGGAGGGAGAGGTAGCCCTGGAGGAGCGCGGCGGCGAGGGTGAGGAGGAGGCGGGTGGTGTTGAGCCAGCCGCGGAGGGCGCGGGAGAGGTGGGCGGCGAGGGCGAACATGGCGAGTGCGGCGAGGGCGCACTGGGCCCAGCCGGCGAGGGTGAAGACGCGGTTGGCGATGGCGCCGGCGGCGATCTTCCAGTGGTCGGCCGTTGCGGCGTAGGCGGGGAGGTGGGGCGAGAGCGGCTTCAAAGTGGGGAACGCGACGGCGGCGGTGAGCCCCGAGACGAGAAGCACGCCGAGCCAGAGAGCGATGGCGGCGAGGACAAGCCGCGAGGCTAGGGGGCGCTGGGCTGGATGGCCTGGGGTCATTCGGGAAGGGTACACCGGGCGGGGGCGGGGCCCATGCGTGCGGCGTGGTCGGTACGATGCGGGGTGAACTTGGCGCTTGGACTGTGCGGGCTTGGAGAAGCGAAGGCGGCGCTGCGGCGGGCGGCGGAGCTCGGCTATCGCGCGGTGCAACTGGATGGCGCGGCGCCCGGGATGCGACCCAGGGAGCTGGACCGGTCGGCGCGGCGGGATCTTGCATCGATGCTGAGGCGGCTGGGGCTTGGTGTCGCGGGGGTGGACCTGTGGGTGCCCAAGGAGCACTTTCATCACGGAGCGCACACGGAGCGGGCGGTGGGAGCGACGGTGAGCGCCCTGGAACTGGCGGCGGAGCTGGCGTCGCTCGGGGGCGGGAGCGCGGCGGTCGCGGTCGTGATGGGGGTGGGAGCGGCGGCGGATGCGCTGGCGGCGCTGCGGGAAGCCGAGCAGAGGACGGGGGCGAGGCTGGCGGACCATTGCTGGCCGCCGGGGGCAGGGGGAGTGGGGATCGATCCAGCGGCGGTGATCCTGGCGGGCGGCCAGCCGCACACGGAGGTGCTGAGGCTGGGCGCGGCGCCGGTGGCGGCGAGGCTGAGCGACCTGGGGCCGGTGGGGCGGGTCCCGGCGGGTCGCGGGAAGCTGGATGTGACGGCGTATGAGGTGGCGCTGGCGACGCGAGGCTATTCGGGGCCCGTGGTGCTGGACGTGCGCGGGCTTCTCGATGCCTGGGGAGAGGCGGCGGCGCGGGCGCCCGGGGCGCGCTAGTCGGCGAGCTCGTCGTCGGGGATGTCGGCGTTGGTGTAGACCTTCTGGACATCGTCGAGGTCTTCGAGCTGCTCGACGAGCTCCATGACGGACTTTGCGTGCTCGCCCCGCACGGTGACGGTGGTGTCGGGGATCATGGTGAGGTTGGCCTCTGAGACCTTGAGGGCGGCACATTCGAGGGCGTCCTTGACGGCGGCGAAGTCGGGCGCGGCGGTGAGGACGGTCCAGACGGGGTGCTCGGGGTCGTCGGGGGGCTGGGCGTCGAGGGCGCCGGCCTCGATGGCGAGCTCGAAGACGCGGTCTTCGGAGAGGGAGCCGGCGTCGAGGAGGATCTCGCCACGGGGCTGGAACATGTAGGCGACGCAGCCGGAAGAGCCGACATTGCCGCCGGCGTCGTGGAATGCGTTTCGGACATCGGTGATGGTCCGGGTTCGGTTGTCGGTGAGGGCGTCGACGATGACGGCGACGCCGCCGGGCGCGTAGCCCTCGTAGCGGATGGTCTCGTAGTTTTCGGTGGAGGCGCCGCCGGCGCCCTTTTGGATGGCGCGTTCGACGGTGTCACGGGGCATGTTGGCGTAGCGGGCCTCGTCGATGGCGTATCGGAGAGAGAGGTTGGAGTCGGGATCGGGCCCGCCGTGCTTGGCGGCGACCATGAGGGCCTTGGCGATCTTGGTCCAGACCTTGCCGCGGCGTTTGTCGACGACGGCCTTTCGGTGCTTGATCTTGCTCCACTTGTTGTGCTTGGCCACCGTGGTTCTCGGCGAGGGGTTCAGGGGGTTGCGAGGGGGGCGATGTCGGGCTCGCGGCCGGCGGCGGCGGCGTCGAGGCGGCTCCGGAGACCCTGGAGATCGGCGCGGAGCTTTTTGACGAAGTCCGGGAGGTCGGCGGGGTCGGTGAAGCGGGAGTCGAAGATGTCGAGCATCCGGGAGACGGAGTCGAGCGCGGTGCGCCACGCGGCCTGGGCGTCGTCCTTTGAGCCGGAGCGCCAGAGGGCGTCGCCCAGGTGCTCGGCGACGGTGGGGTCGATGACCTCGCCCTCCTCGAGGGCCTGTGCCTTAGAGAGGGCGAGGGCGCGGGTGAGGAGCGAGACGGCGCCCTCTTCGGCTGGGGTGGCGGGGGAGGAGGGGATGTCGGCGAGCTTTCCCCGCTTGTAGCGGACCCAGGCGAGGGAATCGATGACATGGAAGTCGTCGCCGAGCTGCTCGAAGGCGATGTGGATCATGGCTTCGGAAGTGGCGAGGTCGTGACCATCTTCGAGGAGGAGGTAGCCGAGGTTGTTGTTGGCCCAGGCGTGGCGAGGGGAGAGGCGGATGGCCTCGCGGTAGGCGGTGACGGCCTGGTCGCGGCGTTCGAGAGAGTTGAGCTCGCTGCCGAGCTGGTAGGCGACTTCGGCGCGCTGCGCGTCGGGCGTGGCGCCGAGGTCGATGGGGCTGGTGCGGCGGTCCTGGAGGATGCCGAGGATGGCGGGAGGATCGCACTGTGCGATGAACCAGGTGATGTCGTCGGCGTCGCCCCGGATGACCGTGAGGCGGAACCACTCGCTGAGGAGCAGGCCGGAGAGCTCGGGAGCGCGGTCGGCGGCGGCGCGGAGGTAGCGGAGGCCCGGCGTGGCGTCGTCGCGGGCGAGGAGGGACTCGGCGGTCTGGACGAGGGTGCGCTCGCGGGCGTCGGGGTATTGGCGGGAGAAGTCCTCGACGGCGTCGAGGATGCGGGCGGACTGGTCCGGGTAGGCGGCGGCGACGAGGAGGATTCGAGCGACCAGGAGCGCGGGGGGGAGCGAGGTGTTGCCCCGGGCGACGAGGTCGAAGAGCCGCACGGCGCCCTGAGCGGCCTCGGGGGAGCCCTTGGCGAGCTCGGCGGGCTTGAGGCCCGAGAGGATGCGGGCGAGGCGCTCGGTCTGGTCCGGGGTGAGCGTCACGTCGGCGGGGAGGCGCTCGGCGAGGACGTTGGCGGCGAGGTCGAACTTTTCGCGGGAGGCGAGGAGCTCGGCCTGTTCGATGGCGGCGGCGGGCGTGCGCGGGCCCCGCTCGAAGCGGGTCAGGGCGAGGGCGAGGGCCTCGTCGGGCTTGTCGAGACCTTCGCTGAGGACCCACTCGCGCAGGCGGAGCAGTTCGGGCGCGGGGGCGCGGGAGGTGAAGCTTGCGAGGAGTGTGTCGGCCTCGGCGGCGTGCTCCCTCGCGACCAGGACGCGGGCGAGTGCCGCGACCAACTGCGGGGACTGCGGGCGAGAGACGAGTCGCTCGCGGAGCCAGCTCTCGCCCCGGGCGGTGAGCTCGGGCGATGCGGCGGCGGCGCGTTCCCAGACCGTCGTCAGGAGGTGGAGGGCGCGCGGGTCTTCGGAGGTCGGGCTCATGAGGCCCAGCAGAGTGGACTCTGCCTGGGGCCAGAGCGAGCGTGAGACGAGGTCCTGAGCCGCGATGCGCCGGATGAGTCGGCTGGACGGGATGGACTGGCGGAGGGCGCGGGCGGTGGAGGCGAGGCGGGCGGGGTTGGCGCGGGGGCCGTCGGAGGAGTAGAGGGTCAGGAGTCCCTCGTAGGCGCGCTCGTCGAAGCGGTCGGCGGTGAGGGCCCGGGTGAGCAGGGCTTCGGCGGCCTCCGCGTCGCCCGAGGAGAGGGCGAACTCGGCGGCGGTGAGGAGGCACTCGGTTCCGGGCTCGCCGGCGAGGATGGGCTCCAAGAGGGCGCGAGCGCGGGGGACATCGCCAGAGACAGCCGCGATGAGCGACGCGGCCAGCCGAGCCTGGTCGGTGCTCGTGGAGGCGGCGGCCTCGGCGAGATCGCGGGTGAGGGCGAGCGTGGGGGTGTCGCCGCAGTCGAAGGCGGCGGTCGCGCGGGCCAGGAGCCACTGGGACGGCGAGGCGTAGCCCGCCGGCATTTCGGCGAGGATGCGCAGGGCGCGTGGGGCGTCGCCGGTGCGGGTGCAGATGAGTGCGGCGAGGAGTCGAGCGTCTGGCGCGCGGGACTCGGCGAGCTCGTCGGCGAGTTCGAAGGTCTGGTCGCCGAGGGAGACGAGCGAGGCGGCGAGGGTCGGGGCGGCGGCGGGCGCGTCGGTGACGCAGCGGGTGAGGGCCACGGCGCGTGCGCGGAGGGGCAGGGTGCGGATCGAGGCGGCGAGATCGTCGGCGGCGGCGGCATCGGAGGGGAATCGGGCGAGGTGGGCCGAGAGGCGGGCCGTCGCTTCTTCCGAGGGAAGGACTGCGGCGGCGGCGCGTGCGAGTCCGCTCTGGACGGAAGGGAGCGTGCCATCGGGCAGTTCGGAGGCGAGCTCGGCGAGTGCGGGCGCGACGACGCCTGCGAGGTCGGTGCCATCGCAGATCGCGCGGAGGACGGGGACGTGCCGGTCCTCGACGCGGCCACCTTGGCTCCGGATGTCGTCGAGGACGAGGAGCGCGGCGGAGGCGGGGCGGCCCAGGGCGCGGAGGGCGTAGACCTCGCGGGCGACGAGCACGCCGGGCTCGGCGCCGGCGGCGTCGCGGGCCCTCTCGTAGCACTGGAGCGCGCGGTCGAACTCGCCCAGGCGGCAGGAGACATCGCCGGCGCGGCGCCAGAGGTCGGCGCGTCGGCGGACGACCTCGGCGAGTTCGGCGCGGTGCCGGCCCGGAGCGCCCGCGACGCTGAGCCGCGTCAGGGAGCCTTCGAGCACCTCGCGCGAGGCGGCGAGGTGGCCGGCCTCGTAGAGCGCATCGGAGAGGTCGACGCCGACGATGGCGCGCTGCATGGGCGAGAGCGACTGTGACTGGTACGCGGTGCCGAGCTCGGAGAGGGCCTCTTGGGTGCGGCGGGTGCGGAGGGACTCGCGGCCCAGGAGGGCGCTGGCGCGGGGCTCTCGGAGGCCGAGCGCCTGGGCGCGGCGCAGCGTCGAGATGGCGGAGGCGCGACGCCCGAGGGCGAGCTGCGCCTCGGCGATCTCGCGGAGGATCGTGGGAGAGCCGGGGTCCAGGCGTGCGGCGGCTTCGAGGTCCGCGAGGGCCGCGTCGGCCTGGCCCTCGATGAGCTTGGCGCGGCCCCGGGCGTAGAGGCGGAGGGCCTCTTCCGGGGCGGGCTGGGACGAGAGCTCCGTGGTGTCCGGGGCTGGGAGGAGCGAGGCGAGGGGCGTCCTGGCGGCGGTGTCGGCGGCGTCCACGGGGGCCACATCGGCGGGGTTGAGCCCGGGCGAGGGTAACACGGGGGCGCGGAGGGCGCGGTTGGTCTCAGCGGCGGCGAGGTCGGCGAGGCGTGCCACGCGGGCGCCGGGCGAGTGGGCGGGGGCATCCGGCGTGGGGTGGGGGCGGGCGGGGCCGGCGCAGGAGGGGAGTGCGAGGGCCAGGCCGCAGAGCGCGAGGAGGGCGCGAGAGCGGCGTGCGGAGCGCACGGTGACGGCGCGTGCGGGGGGCATCAGGTCTTGGCCTTGGCGCTCTTGGCGCGGGGGGGGTCCGTGCGGGCGGCCTGGGGCTGCGGAGCGTCGGCGGGTTCGGAGAAGGCGGGGCGCTCGCGGCGGGGCGGGTGACCTTCCTCGTCTGACCAGGCCGCGAGCGTGGCGTGGGCGGCGAGGGACTCCTCCGCGCGGACGAGGCGTTCGAGGGCGTGGCCCGCGGCGGCGGGAGGGGCGTCCGGGGCGATCACCTTCTCGCGGGCGAGCAGGTCGCGGAGTCGCTCGTCGACGGGGATAGCGTGGCCCCCGAGAGAGACAAGGACCACGCGCGCGGCGACGAACTGGGGGATGCCTTCGAGGGCTTCGAGAGAAGCGCGGGCCTCTCGCTTGGGGGCGGAGGCGAGGTGCGAGAGCGAGAGCTGGTGGCGGGCGACGAAGACCGCGTGCAGGACGGAGCGGATGCGGAGGGAGCGCTCCGCGGAGAGGGGGTAGCGGTCGCCGATGATGCAGGAGATCTCCTCGGGCACGCAGACACGGAGCTCGTTGAAGTCAACGAGGGATTCGCGGACGCGGCGGAAGGCGGCGCGGGCCTGGGTAGAGGAGGCCTCCCAGAGGAGCAGGGAGTAGACGAGCTGGGTGACGATCGGCTCTTCGCCCTCGGCGGAGAGGACCTCGTGGGGCGGGGCGTCCGCCTTGCGCAGCCTCTTGAGCAGCGAGGCGAACTTCTTGCTCGATGCCTCGGCGGCGGTCACGGGGCGGGTTCCTCCGGCTCGGGCTCCTTGAACTTGCCCTCATCGCGTCGCTTCTGGAGGTCACCGGCGGCCTCGTCGATCGCCCTCAGCACTTCCGCCTGCTTCTTCAGGGAGGAGTCGAGGAAGAACCGTAGGGCCGGGAGCTGGCGCGTGTCGACGAGTCGCGAGAGCTCGTGGCGGATGTGCTTCGCGGAGCTCTCCACGCCGTGGAAGGAGAGGGAGGCGGCGGACTCGGGCAGGATGGAGACGCCGATGTGGGCCTCGGCGAGGTCCTGGGTGACTCGGACGCTGGTGACGGTGATGAGGCCTCGGACGCGGGGGTCGTTGAGGCCCCTGGCGAGGACTTGTTGAACGCCCTTCGTGATGGCGGACTCGAGTCGCTGAATCCTGATGGTCACGCGGCGTCCTCCGCCTCGGCCCGCGTGCGCATCTCGGAGTCGAGGGAGTGGTCTGTTCTGGGGTCGGGCGCAGAGTCGTCGGCGTCGGCTGAATCGACGGGGCGGGGGTCGTGCAAGATTTCGCGGGTCATATCACCCAGCTCGGCGTCGGCAAGACGGCGGAGGGCGAGGACGACCTTGTCGAGCACCTCGCCCGCGCGGGCGCCGTCGCGGGCGACGAGCGCGACGGCCATGCGGGCGGCGGAGGGGCGATCCTGGAGGCCGACCTCGGCGATGGAGACGCGGAGGTCGCGGTGGAGGCGGTCTTTGAGGGAGGCGACCACGCGGCGCTTGTCCTTGAGGGACTGGGCGTCGTGGATGAGGAGCTCGAACTGAAGAACGCCGATGACCATGACGCGTGGCGCGGGGCCGGAGGGGTTAGAGGGTTCGCTTGACCTCGATCTTCTTGTAGCACTCGAGGACGTCGCCTTCCTTGATGTCGTCGTAGCCGTCGATCTTCATGCCGCACTCGGTGCCGGCGCGGACTTCCTTGACGTCGTCCTTGACGCGGCGGAGCTGGGCGAGCTTGCGGTCGTGCTCGATGACGATGCCGTTTCGCGTGACGCGGATGAGGGCGTCGCGCTGGACGGTGCCGTCGGTGACGTAGCAGCCGGCGACGGAGCCGACCTTGCTGATGCGGAAGACGGCGCGGACTTCGGCGTGGCCCAGGACGTCCTCGCGGAGCTCGGGGGCGAGCATTCCCTCTGCGGCCTTCTTGAGGTCGTCGGTGATGTCGTAGATGACCTGGTAGGTCCGGATCTCGACGCCCTTGTGCTCGGCGAGGGCGCGGGCCTTGCCGGAGGGGATGACGTTGAAGCCGATGACGATGGCCTTGGAGGCGTCGGCGAGGGTGACGTCGGATTCCTGGATGCCGCCCACGGCGGCGTGGATGACGCGGGTTCGGACCTCGGCGGACTTGACCTTCTCGCACTCGCTCTTGAGAACGTCGACGGTTCCCTGCTGGTCGGTCTTGAGGATGATGCGGATTTCCTTGGTCTCGCTCTCGGTGGTCTGCATCTGGGAGAAGAGCGAGTCGAGGGTGAGCTTGGGCTGGGCGAGCTGGGTCTCGCGCTCGCGGTGGCGGCGCTGGTCGGCGGCGTCCTCGGCTTCGCGGAGGGAGCGGGTGACGAAGAACTTGTCGCCCGCGTCGCAGACGAGGTCGATGCCGGAGACCTGGACGGGCATGGGAGGGAGGGCTTCCTTGATGCGAGCGCCCTTGTCGTCGGTGATGTCGCGGACGCGGCCGAAGGCACGGCCCATGACGATGAAGTCGCCGACCTTGAGGCGGCCCTGCTGGACGAGGATGTTGGCGACGGCGCCGCGGCCCTCCTCGGTCTTGGCCTCGATGACGGTTCCCTGGGCTTGGCCGTCGTAGTCGGCCTTGAGGTCGAGGAGCTGGGCCTGGTAGTCGAGGGTTTCGAGGAGCTGGGTGATGCCCTGGCCGGTGACGGCTGAGACGCGGACGACTTCGGTCTCGCCGCCCCACTCGACGGGGTTGATGCCGGCCTTGGCGAGCTCGCCGAGGGTCTTCTGGATCTGCGCTTCGGTGGCGTCGGGGCGGTCGACCTTGTTGAGGGCGACGACGAGGGGGACCTTGGCGGCCTTGGCGTGGTTGATGGACTCGATGGTCTGGGGCATGACGCCCTCGGGGGCGGAGACGACCAGGACGACGACGTCGGTCATCTTGGCGCCGCGGGCGCGCATGCTGGTGAAGGCCTCGTGGCCCGGGGTGTCGAGGAAGACGACCTGGCGCTGCTGGCCCTCGACGACGACCTCTGCGACGAAGGCGCTGGTCTTCTGGGTGATGCCGCCGGCCTCGCCCGCGGCGACGTTGGCGTTGCGGATCTTGTCGAGGAGGCTGGTCTTGCCGTGGTCGACGTGGCCCAGGATGGTGACGACGGCGCCGCGGGGGCGTGCGTCCTTCATGTCGCGGGTGAGGAACTGGTCGGAGACGGTTTCCTCGGCGGTGCGGGCCTCGACGACCTCGAGGTCGATGTCGAAGTCCATCATGATCTCCACGGCCTTGTCGGCGGCGATGGGATCGTTGATCTTCTTCATGACACCCTGGAGGAACAGCTTCTTTACGATCTCGGAGGCCTTGACGCCGGTGGTCTCGGAGAGGTCCTTGATGGTGAAGGGGGCGGCGATGCGGATGCGCCCGCTGGTGTCGGCGGCACCGGCGGGCTGGCCGGGCTTGGTGAGCTCCTGCTTGCGCTTCTTGAGGAAGCCGCCGGAGCGGGCGAGGCGGGCCTCGCGTTCGATGAGGTCCTGCTCGCTGAAGACCTGGCCACCGACCCAGTCTTCGCCTCCCGCCGAGGCGCGGCGGCGCGCGGGGACGCCCTGTCCCGTGGATCGCTTGGCGGGCTCCTGCTTGCGGCGCGGGCTGCGGCCACGATCGTCGTCCGCGGTGCCGGGGGCGCCCGGGCCGCCTGCGCCGCCACCAACGCGGGGGCCCATGGGGCCGCCCGGAGCGCCGGTGGATGGGCCGTAGCGGCGGGGGCGTGGCGCGGCGAGCTGCTCGGGGGCCTCGACGCGGACGACCTTGGGGCCGGAGAGGCGGACACTGGCGGGTGCCTGGAGGCGGGGCCCCGCGGGGGCGACGCCGGTGGGGCGCTGGGGGACGTTCATCGGGGCGGGCGCGACGGGCTTGACGGGCGCTGCGGCGGCGGGGCGAGCCGCGGGGGGCGGAGCCTGGTCGGGCCGGGGCGGCTCTGGCGCGCGAGTGGGCTTTGCTTCAACGGCGGAGGAATCGGCGGCTGGGGCCTGGGGTGCGGGTGCGCGGGTGGGGGCGAGCTTGATGGGCTCTGGCGCTGGTGTTCCGGCGAAGGGGGTGGCGCGAGCGGGCGCGGGAGGGGGCTCGGCGGGTGCGGCGGCGACGGGCTCTGGCTTGTGAGCTGGGGCCGGAGGTGCCGGGGGGGTGTGCGGGGCGGGAGCGATTGGTTCCGGCTTTGGCGCGGGCGGGGGGGGCTCGATCAGGACGGCCTCGGGCTCGGTCGCCGGGAGGGCGTCGTGCTCGGAGTGGTCGTCGTCGCCCTTCTTGGTGCCCTTGCGTCGGGGGGGCGCCTTCTTGCGGACCTGGTCGATGTCGACCTTCTGGGAGGTCTCGACGGCGGTGGTGGAGCCCCCGCCGCTGAACCAGTCGCGGATCGAGGCTTCGAGGCCCGCGGAGACGGTGGACATGTGTCCCTTGACGACGTCAGGGGAGATTCCCTCTGCGTGGCACTTGGCGACGATCGCCTTGGAGTCCACACCGAGTTCCTTTGCCAGAGCCGAGATTCGCTTAGCGGCCAAAGTCTTCTCCGAAGGTGCCGCGGGTGCGGCTGAGGGACGAACGCCGGCGGTGGGCCGGGGTGAGTGGGGACGGGATCAGCCCTGGCCGAGGATGTCGGCGGCGCGGGCGTCGCTGGAGGTGTCCGGGGTGGAGGGGCTGGAGGATGGTGCGCCGAGGATGGCGGCGGCGGCGGCCTCGCCGGACTCGCCGGTGGTTCCGGCCTCGAGCGCGCGGCGGGCGAGGAGGGCCTCTTCCTGGGCCTTGCGTTCCTTGGCTTCCTTGTCGCGTTGCTGCTGCTCGGCGACTTCCTTGGCCTTGACGGCGCAGGTCTCGACGACGTTGGCGGCGATGGCGGGGTCGAGTTCGAGCTCGTTGACGAGACATTCGGCGCCGACCTCTTCGATGTCGAAGACGCTGACCATGCCGAGGGCGGCGAGCTTGTCGGCCATCTGCTCGGTGATGCCCTCGATGCCCTGGACGGTGGCGTACATGGTCTCGACGCCCTTGGTGAACTCCTCGGGGGTGAGGATGTCGACGTCCCAGCCGGTGAGGCGGGCGGCGAGGCGGACGTTCTGGCCCCGCTTGCCGATGGCGAGGGAGAGCTGGTCGTCGCGAACGACGACGGTGGCGCGGCCGAGCTCGAAGCAGAGGGAGACTTCCTGGACTTCGGCGGGCTTGAGGGCGTTCTGGATGAGGATCTGGCTGGACTCGTTCCAGCGGACGATGTCGATCTTCTCGCCGTTGAGCTCGTCGACGATGTTCTTGATTCGGGAGCCGCGGACACCGACGCAGGCGCCGACGGCGTCGACCTTGGAGTCGATGGAGGCGACGGCGATCTTGGTGCGGTAGCCGGCCTCGCGGGCCATGGCCTTGACCTCGATGATCTTCTCGGCGACCTCGGGGACCTCGACCTCGAAGAGCTTTTTGATGAAGTCAGGGTGGGCGCGGGAGAGGACGATCTTGACCTGGCTGCCGGCGTCGCGGACATCGAGGATGAGGCAGCGGACGCGGTCGCCGGCGGCGAACTGCTCGCCGGGGATCTGCTCGGAGCGGGGCATGAAGCCCTCGGCGCGGTCGAGGCTGACGACGAGCGCACCGCCCTCGTAGCGCTGGGCGACGCCGGTGACGATCTCGCCCATGCGCTTGCTGAACTCTTCGAGGATGCTGGAGCGTTCATCGTCGCGGAACTTCTGGATCATGACCTGCTTGAAGGTCTGGGCGGCGATGCGGCCGAACTGGGCCGGGGGCATCTCCAGGGGCTCGCCGTGGCGGGTGAGAGAGAAGGAGCCGGTGAGGGGGTCGAGGCGGCAGGCGAACTCCTCGGTGTCGAGGGTGTTGAAGAACTTTCGTGCGGCGGAGACCATGGCGGTCTCGAGGTCGCGGACGAGGACCCCCCGCTCGATGTTGCGGTCGCGGGCGATGGAGTCGAGGATTCGGAGCATTTCCTGGGGGTTCATGGTGGGGTCCTTCGGGATGTTGGAATGTCTGGATGTCTTGATGTCCGGTCGGCTCGAAGCGGCGTGGTGCAAAAACACCGGAGGCCACGCGCGACTCAGGTCGCCCGTGGCCTCACCCACGCTTCCCGGCGGCCCGGGAAGGTCCACACTTCCGACAGGCCTAGCCCATGGGAACTCCAGGGGCGGCCCGCGGCTGCGGTGCAAGACAGGTGGCGCCCGTGGCGCCAGGGGCTGTCAGTGCATCACAGAGCATGGGTGATGGCCACACACGGCATGATGTCGCTCCTCAGGAACCCGCCCGCGGCACGACCGCGCCCGTGGATGCCTGATCACGTCGAAAAGAGTGTATGGGCGTTGGGTGGGCCGATCAAACCGCGAGCGGCCGGCCTATCGACCGGGAGCGGGGCCCGAGGCAGGGCCGAGGATTCGCAAAGCCTTGTTACCCCGGTACTGGCCGAGCTGGCCGGAGTATTTTCGCTCTCCCTCGACGTGGACGAGGATGGGGCGAGAGACGGGGTGGTCGGTGGTGATGACGTCACCGACGGCGAGCTGGAGGAGCTCCTGGATGGTGATCGTGGTCATCTCGAGGGTGCCGGTGATCTCGACGGGGGCGGCGGAGAGGGTGCGGCTGATCCGCCGCTCGACGTCTGGGGCGGCCTGCTGCTTGGCGGCGGCGAACCAGGTCTGGCTGGAAAGCCGCTCCATGAAGGGCTCGATGACGTTGAAGGGGATGCAGAGGTTCATCGTGCCCGCGCGGTTACCGAGGCGCAGCTCAAAGCCGATGACGACCACGACCTCGTTGGGCGGGACGATCTGGACGAGCTGGGGGTTGCTCTCGCTGGCGTTGATGGCGAACTGGAAGGTGCCAAGACCGGTCCAGGCTTCTGCGAGGGCGGTGAGGCCGCGCTTCGTGACGTTGGTGATGAGGCGGGTCTCGATGAGGGTGAGAGGGCGCTGGGGGATGAAGAGCTCCTGGGAGTTGCCGCCGAGGAGGCGATCGATGATGGGGTAGATGATGAGTGGGCTGACCTCGAGGCACATCTGGCCTTCGAGGCCTTCGGCGCCGACGAGGTTGAAGGAGGTGGGGTTGGGGAGCCCGGCGACGAACTCTGAGTAGGTCATCTGCTCGCAGGACGCGACCTTGACCTCGACGATGGTGCGGAGGAAGCCGGAGAGAGACGCGCCGAAGTTCCGCGCGAAGGCCTCGTGGAGCGTCTGGAGGGCGCGCATCTGATCCTTGGATACGCGTTCGGGGCGCTTGAAGTCATAGCTGAGAATCTCGACGGGGTCGTTTCCCCGGCGGGAGTGGCTGAAGACCTTTGGCGCCTCTGTGGCGGCCTCTTCTGCGGGGGAGGTTGCGACCGCCGCGGCGGCGGCGATGAGAGAGTCGATGTCGCTTTGTTCGAGCACGTCGGCCATGGCGGTTCCGGCGGGGTCGGGGCGCTTCCAAGTCATGTATCGGAACGCGGGCGCCGCGCGCTTGAACCGGGGGGGAGGAACGCGTGGGCGGGCTGAGCGAACCGGGGGGGTGCGGGGTGTGTACGTATCCCCATCGCATACTCTGGGAGCGATGAACATGCCTCACGCGATCGGACGATGGGTGGCCCTGCTTCTGGCGCTGGCGGTTGGCTCGATCGCCTCCGGGCAGGGGCTGAGCGCGGTGGTGACGGGCGCCCGGGCCGACCGGGCGGAGGTTGCGCCGGGCGGGCAGACGGCGATCGCCATCACGCTGACGCTGTCGCCCGGCTGGCACGTCAACACCAACTCGCCGCAGATTCCGGAGGCGTGGAAGGGCGAGTGGGACGCGATCCCGACGGAGGTCACGGTCGAGGGGGCGGCGGGGCTGAAGTTCGGGCCGGTGCAGTGGCCCGCGGCGCACGAGATCGAGTGGGACCTGATGGGGGACGGGAACCCTCAGCGTTTCGGGGTGTACGAGGGCAACGTGGTGCTGTTCGTGCCGGTGCTCGTTGAGCCGGGGGCGGGCGGGGAACTGGCGGCGAAGGTGTCGGTGACCTATCAGGCGTGCGAAAAACAGTGCCTGCCCCCGACGACGGACACGCACGAAGTGAAGTTCAGGGTGGCGGCGGGCGCGCCCGCGGCGATGGGCTCTGACCCGCTCTTCGCGGCGTTTGACCCCAAGGGATTCGCGCTTGTGGGTGCCGGGGTTGAGCCGCAGGCGGGGGGGGCCGAGAGCGCTGCGGACCGGGCGATTGTGTTCGACGTGTTCGGGTGGTCGTTCACGCTGGACCCGCGCGGGCCGGTAGGGCTGGTGCTGGTGGTGCTGATCGCGCTGGCGGGCGGGCTGATCATGAACCTGACGCCCTGCGTGCTGCCGGTGATCCCGCTGAAGGTGATGAGCCTCACGAAGGCGGGAGGTGAGCGGTCGCGGGTGTTGCTGCTGGGGATGGTGATGGCGGCGGGGGTCGTGGCGTTCTGGGCGGGGATGGGCGTGATCGTGGCGGCGTCGACGAGCTTCAAGTCCGTCAGCCAGATCATGGGCTACTGGTACGTGACGCTCGGGATTGGCGTGTTCATCGCGCTGATGGGTGCGGGGATGCTCGGGGCGTTCGCGGTGGGCCTGCCGGAGTGGGTGTACAACATCCAGGCCGGGCACGACTCTCTGAAGGGGTCGTTTGTCTTCGGGATACTGACGGCGGTGCTGGCGGCGCCGTGCGTGGCGCCCCTGTGGGGGACGGTCGCGGGCTGGGCGGCGTTTCAGCCGCCTTGGGTGACGCTGCTGGTGTTTGGCGCGGGCGGGGTGGGGATGGCGCTGCCGTATTTCGTGCTGGCGCTGAAGCCTGAGTGGCTGAGCAGGGTGCCCCGCACGGGCCCGGCGAGCGACCTCTTGAAGCAGGTGATGGGGCTGCTGATGTTCGCGGTGGCGGCGTTCTTTGTGGGGAGCGCGTTCCTGACGCTGAGCGTGGAACGGCCCTGGGTCGCCGGGCAACTGCACTGGTGGGTGGTGGCGGGGCTGGTAGGCGTGGCGGCGGTGTGGGCGGTGACCCGGACGCTTCGCCTGAAGGGCAGCGGGGTCGGGAGGGCCCTGGTCATCGCGGCCTCGCTGCTGCTGGCGGCGGGCGGGTTTGCGTGGGCCGAGCGGAACACAAGCGAGGCGCGCGAGCAGTGGTCTTCGGCGCGGATCTGGCGCGAGTACGACCCGGGGGAGTATGAGCGTGCGAAGCGGGAGGGCCGGGTGGTGGTGCTGGACTTCACGGCGAACTGGTGCTTCAACTGCCGCACACTGGAGAACACGGTGCTGAGCCAGGTGAGCGTGAAGGACGCGCTTCGGGCGCCGGGGGTGGTGGCGTTCAAGGTGGACCTGTCGAGCCAGGCGGCGCCTGGGTGGGCCAAGCTGCACGACCTGGGCGAGGTTGGGATCCCGCTGCTGTCGATCGAGGGGCCGGGGCTGGAGGGGGTGCTCAAGAGCAGCGCGTACACGCCGGGTTGGGTGGTGGAGGGGGTCGGGAAGGCGTCGAAGTAGGAAAGTCCCGCGTGGATGGCGGGCGGCGGAGTGGTTCGGGGATGGGGCCGCGTTTGAGGTCACATAAAGCGCGGGCTGGCGGGCTTTGGCCGGGGGCGCGAGCGTCGCGCGTTGACTCCCGGCGGCAGGCGGACTAACTTCCTGTCCACTCGCGGGCCGATAGAGACCCACGGGTTGACAACGCGGGCGTAGCTCAGTGGTAGAGCGCTACCTTGCCAAGGTAGAAGTCGAGGGTTCAAGTCCCTTCGCCCGCTTTTCAGGTGTGCCGCGGCTAGCGCGGCGGGCCTGACAGCGAATGACACGGCACGAAGCAGACTTCGACGGTCGCCAGGAGCTAGCGGCCCACGACGCTGCCGCGCTCAACGTGAACAAAGTGAAAGCCGAGGCCTCCCCGGCCTGGTGATGCTGACCTGTGCCTGAGCGTGTGCTCGGGCAGTCTGGATCGGGCTCGCCGGGATCACCGGGCGGGCCCGCTGTGTTTTTGTCCCGTGGTTATTTCAGGGGTGAAAAGAGCAGGCTGTGACAACGCACGTGATGTCGACCGAGTGTCCGGAGTGTGCCGCGCAGGTGGGGTTTGCCCGTGCGCCGTTGTACGGGGAGATCGCGCGGTGCGGGGACTGCGGGGTGGAGATGGAGGTGACGAGCGCGAGCCCGATCGCGGTGGTGGTGGCGCCGCCCGTGCAGGAGGACTGGGGGAGTGAAGCCGCCTCCGCGGGTGCGTTGTCGGTGTTCACTCTTCAGGAACTGGCGGGTGATTGGAACGGAGCAGGCGGATGCGGATAGGGATTCTTCACAGCCGCGTGAGGGTGGCGGAGCGGCTGCTGGTGGAGGCGTGCGAGGCGCGGGGGATCGGGGTGGAGCCGGTGGACGTGCGGGAGGTTGGGTTTGACCTGCACGATCCCGGGCCTTGGGCGCGGTTTGACGTGGTGTTCGAGCGGTGCGTGAGTCAGGCGGCGGCGCTTGCGGCGGTGACGGTGCTGGAGGGGTACGGGGTGCCGGTGGTGAACACGTCCGGGGTGGTCCGGACGTGCGGCGACAATCTGGCGACGAGCGTGGCGCTGATGTGTGCCGGGGCGGACGGCCTTTGAGTCGGTGCAGGCGACGCTGCGCGCGGTACGGACCGAGAGCGACGGCTTGAGGGAGCGCGTGGTGGTGGAGGCGGGGTTCAGGTTGCCGCCCGGAGTGACGTCCGCGGCGGTGGAGAGGGTGTGCAAGGAGAGTGCCGCGGAGGGCGACGAGGTGACGTGCACCGGGGCGGAGGAGGCGTGGGTCGGGGATCGAGGTTCGGCGGTGGGGCGGGCGCTGTCGTGGGCGATCCGGGCCGAGGGGATGGCGTCCCGGTCCAACATGAAGACGGGGACATCTGATTTCAACGTGGTCGGTCCGGTGTGGGGATGCACGATCGCCGCGTACGGGCCTGGGGACAGCGCCCTGGACCACACGCCGCAGGAGCGTGTGGCGGTCGAGGAGTTGGAACGCGGTGTGCGGGTGCTGACCCGGGGGCTGGAGGCTCTGGCCGCGGAGCGCGCGGGGGAGGCACGGCTCGCGGCGCAACCGACAGGGAGCGGTGCGTGAAGTGGCGTAGGAGCGCAAAAAACGCGGTGGAGGGTGGGCTGGGAGTGGGGGCTGCGGGGGGTTTCCTCTTGCTCGCTTTGGTGGGGTCTGGTAACGTGAGGCTGTCGGTCCGAGGGGCGTGAGGGCGGCCGTGGGGGCCTCCGAGCTGTCCCGGGAGGGCTGTATGAGCGATCCCAACGCGAAGCCGGACTTGGAAGGTGTGGAAGGCGTGGTGAAGTGGTTTGACCCGCGCAAGGGGTTCGGCTTCATTGTCGGGCCAGAGGGGCAGGACATCTTCGCGCACTTCAGCGTGATCCAGGGCGAGGGCTTTAAGATGCTGAAGGACGGGAGCACCGTGTCGTACGACGCGGTGAAGACCGAGAAGGGGTGGAAGGCCACGCGCGTGACCCGGACCGAAGCGGTCGAGGTGACGGAAGCGGGCAAGTCCAAGGGGTACACGCGCAGCCCGAGGCGGTGAGGCGGGGCGGCCGGCTTGGGCGGAGCTCAGCGGGAAGGGGTGACGGCCGCCGGGGATGCGGCGGGCTCCTGGCGCTGGATTTCGAGTGCGGTCGGATAGGCGAGCTCGATGCCTTCGCGGCGCATGTGGTCGAGGACGCGCAGGTTGATGGCCTGCTGGATGTCCATGAACTGCGCATAGTCCGGTGAGAGGATGAAGTAGACGCACTCGATGTCGAGCGAGTAGGCGCCGATCGAGCGGAAGTGGCAGCGGTCGAGGCGTGCTGACTGCTGGCTCCGGACGGCGTCCTTGACGATTTCAACGAAGCGAAGGATCTTGTCGGTGGGGGTTTCGCAGATGATGCCGATGACGGTGACGATTCGGCGTTCCTTCATCGTGCTGAAGTTGTGGATACGGCTGGCGAGGAGGTCGGTGTTGCGGTAGACCATGATCTCGCCCGAGAGCGAGCGGACGCGTGTGCTCTTGATGCCGATCTGCTCGACGATGCCCACCTTGTCGCCGACGTTGATGGCCTGGCCCACGAGGAAGGGTTTATCGAAGAGGATGGCGAGAGAGGCGAAGAGGTCGCCCAGGACGGACTGGGCGGCAAGAGCGATGGCGATGCCGCCGATGCCCAGGCCCGTGATGAGCGGGGTGATCTCGACGTTGAGGTTTGCAAGCGCGAGGAGGATGAGGATCGAGCCGATCAGCAACGTGGCCATGAAGCGGATGATGGTGGTGGCGCTGGCGAGGGAGGGGTCGGGCGTGCCGTCGGGCTGCGTGGAGCGGGTGAGCAGGTGGCGGATGGTCTCTTCGATGACGAGGCGGCTGGAGAGCAGGAGCTGGAGCGCGACGGCGACGACGGCGGCGCCGCGGAGGACCTTGGCGACGGTGGCGCTGAGCACCAGGGGGTGCGTGCCCGCGTCGAGGGCGATGAAGAGGATGCACCAGAAGCGGATGTCGGCGAGGACGGCGACCAGGACGTCGTCCCAGCGGGTGGCGGTGGAGGCGGCGATGCGCTCCAGGCGGGCCTTGAGGACGCGGCGGGCGATCCAGAACGCGGCGTGGATGACGACGATTGTGGCCAGCGCGACGGCCCAGGCGCGGAGCGAGTTCCCCGCGAACTCGCGAGAGAACGCGTCGGAAAGGGTCGCGGAAAGGCCCTGCGGGACGGCGGCGGCGGGCGGGGTGGTCATTTCGAACGATAGAAGCCGGCCGGAGGATGGCAACTGCGTGAAACTCGGGAGGGTGCGAGGGAGAGCCTGCGGCGGGCGGGGGATACGCTTGGCTCATGCCAATCCGAACCGCGTACGAGGGCAAGGTGGAGTTCCTGCAGATTCTCGATGAGAACGGGGTGCTCGACGAGAGTCTGGCGAAGGGCACCCTCAGCGACGACGACGTCGTGGAGTTGTACACGTACATGGTGAAGTGCCGCGCGGTGGACGAGACGGCGTTCAAGCTGCAGCGCGCGAAGCGGATGGGGACGTACCCGCAGAACAAGGGGCAGGAGGCGGCGGCGATCGGGTCCGGGTTTGCGGCCAGGCGCGGCGTGGACTGGCTGGTGCCCTGCTACCGCGAGAACGCGGCGCTGTGGATGCACGGGCAGCCCATGCACTACGTGTTCATGTACTGGATGGGCGACGAGCGGGGCTCGCAGATTCCCGAGGGCGTATGCACGCTCCCCCTGTGCGTTCCGATCGGGACGCAGATGCTGCACGCGACCGGCATGGCGTGGGCGTTCAAGATGCGGAAGGAGCCCCGGGTGTGCATCACGTACTTCGGTGACGGGGCGACCAGCGAGGGCGACTTCCACGAGGCGATGAACTTCGCGAGCGCGTTCCAGGTGCCCTGCGTGTTCTTCTGCCAGAACAACCAGTGGGCGATCTCGGTGCCACGCGAGCAGCAGATGAACAGCGCGACCGTGGCGCAGAAGGCGCTGGCGTATGACATGCCGACGACGCAGGTCGACGGGAACGACCTGTTCGCGGTCTACAAGGCGACGCGGGACGCGGTGGAGCGGGCTCGCAGCGGCGGGGGGCCGGCGTTCATCGAGGCGGTGACGTACCGGCTGGCGGACCACACCACCGCGGACGATGCGAGGCGGTACCGCGATGCCCAGGAAGTGGACGCCTGGATGGGGAAGGACCCGCTGATCCGCCTCAGGAAGTACCTCACGGCCAAGGGGCTCTGGGACGACGCGAAGCAGGCGGCGGCGGACGAGGTCGCGAAGCAGACCGCGTCGGAGGTCGTGAGGTCGGCGGAGGGGATCACGCCCCCGGTCGCGACGGACATGTTCGACTACACCTTCGAGAGCATCACGCCGGAGCTGGAGACGCAGCGTGCGACGATGCGGACGCACAGCCTGGGGCAGAGGCCTCAGCAGGCCGGGCTCGCGGCGCACTAGATCACGGCCCGGGCGGCGGGGACACCAGAGGCAAGGCGGGAGCACAGAATGCCACGAACCGAACAGATGATGAAGCAGGGCCTGACGCTCGTTGACGCGATCAACGAGGCGCTGTACCAGGAGATGGAGCGCGACTCGCGCGTGGTGTGCCTGGGCGAGGACGTGGGCCTCAACGGCGGCGTCTTCCGGGTGACGGAGGGGCTGCAGAAGGTCTTTGGCCCGGAGCGGGTGATCGACACGCCTCTGTCCGAGTCCGGGATCATGGGCACGGCGATCGGGCTCGCGATGGCGGGCATGAGGCCGGTGCCGGAGATCCAGTTCGAGGGGTTCATGGGGCCGGCGTTCGACCAGCTCGTGAACCACGCGGCGCGGTACCGGAACCGGTCTCGCGGGAGCGTGACGGTGCCGATGACGGTGCGGGTGCCCTGGGGCGGGGGCATCCACGCGCCCGAGCTCCACAGCGACTCTCCCGAGGCGATCTACGCGCACACGCCCGGGCTCAAGGTGGTGATCCCGAGCACGCCCTACGACGCGAAGGGGCTGCTGCTGTCGGCGATCCGCGACCCGGACCCGGTCGTGTTCTTTGAGCCCAAGCGCGTCTACCGGTCGCACCGCGAGCAGATCCCCGAGGATGAGTACACCATCCCGCTGGGCAAGGCAAAGGTGGTGGCGGAGGGCACGGACCTGACGGTGGTGACCTGGGGCGCGTGCGTGCACACCTGCAACGAGGCGATGGACCACTTCCCCGAGGACGCGAGCGTGGAGCTGATCGACCTGCGGACGATCGCGCCGCTGGACATCGAGGCGATCGTGCAGAGCGTGGAGAAGACCGGGCGGTGCGTGATCGTGCACGAGGCGCCCAAGACCGCGGGGTTCGGCGCGGAGGTCGCGACGGTCATCCAGGAGCGGTGCTTCCTGCACCTGAGGGCGCCGGTGCAGCGGGTGACCGGCTTTGACGTGATGATGCCCTACTACAAGCTGGAGCAGCAGTATCTCCCCGACGCGAAACGCGTGGAGGAGGCCGTGCTGCAGTGCCTGGCGTACTGAGCGCGGGGCCTTCCCGGGACTGTGTGGCGCGTCGTCACAGTCGCTGGTCGCGCCAGGCCCGGAAGGTGCGGCGCCAGGCGGTGACTTCGCCCGCGTCAACTTCCACGCTGAGGACGCGCTCTTGGTCGGCGAGCTCGCCGAGAATTTCGCCCTTGGGCCCGACGACGATGGAGCCGCCGGCGTAGTCCAGGGGCTGGCCGAGCGCACCGGGCTCTTGCCCGACGCGGTTGCAGGCGAACACGAACGCCTGGTTCTCGATCGCGCGGGCGATGAGGAGGGCGCGCCAGTGCGCCTGGCGCACGCGGGGCCAGCAGGCGGCGACGGCGAACGCGGAGGCGCCGCGCTTGAGGCCGAGGCGGAAGAGTTCCGGGAAACGCAGGTCGTAGCAGATGGCGGGGCAGATCGTGAGGTCGCCCCATGGCCAGGTGACGACTTCCGCCCCTGGCTCAAAGTTTGCGAGCTCGGTGGGGAAGGGGTGAATCTTGGTGTACTGGGGGTGGACAGAGCCGTCGGGGGCTGCGGCTGAGAGGACGTTCCGGCCTCGGCCCTCCGGGGATTGGAGTGTGCGGCCTCCGATGCAGGTCGCACGCAGTTTCTGCGCGGATTCGCGGAGAAACCTCAGGATGCGGTCGTCCTGGTCTACGGTCTTCTGAACATCGAAGGAAAAGCCGGTGGCGAACATCTCTGGGAAGAGGATGAGGTCGCCGGGCTCAACTGTGGTGGAGTCAAGGAGTTGTGCGGCACGGCGGAGGTTGGCGTCAGGGCTCTCCCAGGCGATGTCGAGCTGGATGAGGTGGGCGCGCGGCATGGGCTCACGGTAGTACTGGCCCTTGGCCGAAAGTGAGTGCTGAAAAACAGGAACAAGGTGTCGGCAGGGAGGTCGGAATGTCAGTGGCGCAGGTGATCCCGGGGCGGGCATTCATGGAAGAAGTCATCGGGCCTGAGGTACGGAGCGCGGGGATCGTGCTCGCGAGCCGGTCGCCGCGGCGGCGTGCGCTGCTCGAGGGGGCGGGGATTTCGCACGTCTGCCAGACGCCGACCTTTGACGACGCGGTGCTGAAGCCCGGGAGGGCGACGCCCCGGGGCTGGGTGATGTCCCTGGCGTTTCTGAAGGCCTGGGCCGCGGGGCGCGAGGGCGCGGAAGGCCTGATCTTGGGGGCGGATACAGCGTGCGTGCTGGATGGGGAGCTGATCGGCACGCCGCGTGATCACGCGGAAGCCGCGGGGATGATCCGGAGCTTCTCGGGGCGCGAGCACGAGGTGGTGACGGGGGTGGCGCTGGTGGACCCGCTGACCGGACGCCGGAGCATGTTCGCGGACAGCGCGATGGTGACGATCGGCGAGATCGGTGAGGAGGAGATCGAACGGTACGTGTCGACCGGCGGGTGGCGCGGGAAGGCGGGTGCGTACAACCTTTCCGAGAGATTGGATGCCGGCTGGCCGATCACGTATGAGGGCGATCCGGAGACGATCATGGGTCTGCCGACCCGGCTGGTCGTCCGGGCGCTGCGAGCGAACTTCCCTGAGCATTGGGCCTGAGCATTGGGCCTGATCGCTGGACCTGAGCATCGGATGACTTCATGAGCACACCTGACCTGACCATTGGCGTGAGCGGTGCACTTGCCCCGCTGTGGATCGTGGCCCCGCTGGGCGTGGTGACGCTGCTGGTGGTGTCCGGGCACGTGCTGAGCCTGTGGAAGGCGGAGATGCCGGCCAGCCGTCGGAGGATTCGGATCGCGAACGGGCTTCTGATGATGCTGTCGATCCCGCTGGGCGTCTACGCGATGGCGGTGGCGGACCCGGCGGTGCAGAAGCGGGAGTTTCTGCTCTCGTGGATGATGATCGTTGGGATGGTGACGCTGGTGCTCGCGCTGGCGGCGGGGGACATTCTGAACAACTGGCGGCTGTACTTCGCGGAGAGGCGGCGGCTGACGCGGGAGATGCGAGAGCCGGCGGGGCGAGAGGCGGCGGACGCGCCGGGCCCGTGCTGAGTTTGGGAGCGGGGCGGCCGCATAGCCTGTGCCCGATGCAGGGCGATGGCGCACAGCAAGGTGAAGGGAGCGGGGCAAGGGCGGCGCGGGGTCCGATCCCCGGGTGGATCGCGCGACCGCTGCTGCCGCTGTACCGCGCGGTGATCGCAAGGCGGAACCGGCGGTTTGATGCGCGTCTGGGCGTGGTGGAGCTGGACCGCCCGGTGATCAGCGTGGGAAACCTCTCGGTGGGGGGCACGGGCAAGACTCCGATGGTGGCGTGGCTGATCGCGTTGCTGCGCGGGGCGGCGCGGGACCCGGCGGTGGCGATGCGGGGGTATCGCGCGGGGCCGGAGGGGTCGGACGAGGCGCTGGAGTATGGGGCGGAGTTTTCGGATCTGCCCGTGGTGGCGCGGGCGGATCGATTGTCCGGGCTGCTGGAGATGTTCGCCAGCGACCGTGGCGAGCGCGTGGACGTGGTGGTGCTGGACGACGGCTTTCAGCACCGGCGGATCGCGAGGCAACTGGACATCGTGCTGGTGGACGCGACGCGGAGCCCCTTTGAGGGGGAACTGCTGCCCGCGGGGTGGCTGCGCGAGCCGGTGGAGAGTCTGGCACGCGCGGGGGCCGTGGTCATCACGCACGCGGGCCGGGTGAGCGCCGCGGCGCTCGCGACGCTGCGGGAGAGGGTTCGCGGGGCGGCGCCGCGGGCGGTGCTTGCCGAGTGTTCGCACGTGTGGCGCGGGCTGAGGCTGCACGAACGTACAGGCGCGCCTGGGGAAGAGACGCCCTTGTCGTGGCTGCGGGGCGGGCGCGTGGTGGCGTGCTGCGCGATCGGGAACCCGGGCCCGTTTCTTGCCGGGGTGCGGGAACAGGGGGCGGAGGTTCGGGAACTGGTGCTTCGGGACCACGACCCGTTTGGGCCCGGGACAGTGAGGCGGCTTGCGGCGATGGCGCGCGACCAGGGGGCCCGGGGGATCGTGGTCACCTCGAAGGACTGGGTGAAGCTTGCCCGCTATTCGCCGGGAGTCTGGCCCTGCCCGGTGGTGGTGCCCCGGCTGGGGTTGGAGTTTCGGGAGGGGCGGGAAGGGCTGGAGAAAGCGGCCCTGGAGGTGGCGGCGATGGACCTTGGGAGAGGGGAAAGCGGGGCGGAGGGAGCCTAAACTCCTCTCCCCCGTCGCAGTCCGGCCTCGCGGAGGCCGTCCCCGGTGTGAACCGGGCAAGGTCGGATGGGGGAAGGTCTCTCGGCCCCAGCGGCCGCGTGCGAGAAGGAGTGATCGATGGTTCGTATCAGAATGCAGCGTCTTGGCCGGAGGAATCGCCCCTTTTACCGCATCGGTGTCGCCGAGAAGAACACGCGGCGCAACGGCCCGCTGATCGAGTCCCTGGGGTTCTATGACCCGGTCGAGAAGGACCCGGCCAAGCAGCTCAAGGTGAACGCGGAGCGGGTGAAGTACTGGATCTCGAAGGGCGCGCAGCCCAGCGACACCTGCCGCGACTTCTTCGGGAAGCTCGGGCTCATCGATGTGAAGGCGTGGGAGGCGGAGCGGAAGGAAGAGCGCGAGGCGCTGGCGGAGCGGCTGGCGAAGAAGGCCGCGGAGCCCGCGAAGGACGAGAAGAAGAAGTAAGCCGAGTGAACTGAGTGAAGCACAAGCCCCCGCGGGAAGCGGGGGTTTTTTGTTGGGGGGTTCGGCACCCACAGGCTGAGCGGACGGCGTGTCCCGGGGCGTTCCGACGCACCGGCTCAGGGGCAGGCATCCCCCGCGATCACGC
>JADYXW010000071.1 GCA_020853975.1 Phycisphaerales bacterium | reverse complement strand
TTCATGACGAACCGCGAGAGGCCGCAGATCCGCTCGCACCGCATCGGGTTGCGCTTGTAGGGCATCGCGCTGCTGCCGATCTGCCTGTCCTCGAAGGGCTCGTCGAGTTCCTTGCGGTTGCAGAGCAGGCGAATGTCGGTGGCGATCTTGTGCAGAACGGCGGCGGCAGAAGCAAGGTCGGCGAGGATGAAGCAGTCATGTACCCTCGGGTATGTCTGCGTCGCAAGCCAAGGGATGTCATCGTCGGCGACGCCGAAGCCCCGCCGGCGAAGCATGCCCTCGAACCCGTCAACCGCCGCTCCATCACCCCCGAAGAGCGCCAGGTACGACGCCTGCGTTCCAGTGGCCCCTCGAAACCCCTTGGCATGCGCCGAGAACCCCCATTGGCCAATCCTACGGTGGCACAACTCCAGCTCACAGGCCCATTGAGCGAAGCGACGCCCCACCGTCACCGGCTGCGCCGGTTGGTAGTGAGTAAACGCGAGCGCCGGAATGGCCCGGGTCCTCAACGCAGCGTCCGACAGCGACAGAACGACGCGATACAGCTTGGCGGCCGACAGACCGGCGGCTTCCTGCATGGTTCCCAGATCCGCATTGCACACCACATCTTGGCTCGTCATCCCCAGGTGAATGATCCCCTTCGCCTTCGGGCAACTGTCCCCCAGCGCGTGCACGTGCGCCATCACGTCGTGCCGCAGTTCACGCTCGTACTTCTCCGCGGCTTTCATCTCCGCATCCGTGATTCCACCCGGCCGATTCACCACCGCGCGCAGCTCATCGACCTGCTCCTTCGTCACCGGCAGGCCCATCTCGTGCTGCGCCTCCGCCACCGCCAGCCAGATCCGCCTCCACTTGTTGAACTTGTACCGGGGCGACCACAGCCTCAGCATCTCCTCGCTCGCGTTGCGGCTGGCCAAGGGCGATGAATACCGGTCGTACGGGGACTCGCTCATGCCCCATCCTATGAGCCACACCTCGCGATCCCTGCAACCGCTCCGCAGCCCCTGCGTACAGCCCCGGGTCCGCACGCAAACCCGAACAACAAGACCCCATCAGGCACTCTCAACTCCCAGCGCTCGCCCGCAACACACCACCTTCACGCGCCACGCCCACACGACCGCTCTCCTCCGCCAGTCGTCCAACTGACATCATGCCCAGCGCCTCCAGGCCCGGCCGGCCCGTTGGCGCGTTTATCGGACCGCCCGCACGGCGCCCTCCCCGGTCTGTTCACGCACCCCGGGCACGCCGCTGCAGCCCGCCGCCCCGGCGCGCCCTCCGCTCCGGGGCGATTCCCAGGTTCAAGTTCCGCCCGCGCCGCGGTCTTCGAGGCAGCCACTATGCCGAGCATGGGAGGGGAGAGGGTTCCCGGGGTCAATCGCCCCGGGTTCCCATTCGTCTGCTCAGATCATGCGGCGGCTCAGTCCGCCCACGCCAGCCCGCGCAACCGGTTCGTCAGCGTGATGGCCTCGGGCGTCACCGGCTGAAACCTCACGGTCCGCCACACCCGTGAGCCCGATGCAGAGACCAGCACGCCCCCCTCGTCACCCGCACGAGGAGGCGCGTCCGACACGCCCGGCACGGGCTCGCCCGCCCACACGCCCGTCGCTTCCGTGAGCGTCCACACCTCGTCCACTTCGCGCCTGGAAAGCGTCCGGATCAGCGGCGGCGGGGGGCTCTTCGCCGTGCGCTCTCCCCTCGCGCCGAACATCTCCCCGCCCGGCATCACGACCAGCCACACCGGCTCCGGCCCCGCCGCGTCCCGCCTCACCTCGACCGACACCGAAAAGTCCGCGGGCGCGTGACCCGGCTGCACCGCCGGCCCTGCACACCCCGACAGCGCGCACGCGGCCCATGCAAGCCCGCCCGTCACCATCCATCGAACGCCAGACTCGCAATGCCTCATGCCGCCAGTGTACCAGCCGGCGCACTCACTCACGCCGTTCGCCCCGGAGCACCTGCCCGCGGTCCAGCGCCACCACAAGGTCTGGTCCGTCGCCGACCTTCATGGACCACGAGCCCCTTCCCTCGAACGGGTCGCGGACCCGGACTGTCGTGCGCCGCGTCACGCTGACCTCCATCCACTGCGTCACGCCCCCCCGCCTCTCCGCGGAGACACGAGCGCCGCCCTCGGCGCACAGGTTCCGGAACGACACGTCCCGCCACGCGCCCGGCACCGCGGGGAAGACCCGCACCACGCTCGACCCCGGCGTGCCCACCTCGCCCCAGCTCTGCAGCAGCATCTCGTGCACCGCCTGCATCGCCATGAAGTTTCCCTCCAGCGTGAAGGGCCGGTAGGTGAAGTTCGAGAGCCCGGTGCCCGACTGGTCGCCGTTGAGGTGAAACCCGTTGGGGCCGGTGAAACACAGGTACTTCGTGAGATACTCCCCCGCGAGGTCGCCCCGACCGGTCCGCGCCGCCAGCGCGCTCATCCACGCGAACGAGTACCCGCACCACTGCGAGGTGCCCAGCGCCTCCAGACGTGCGATCGTCCGTTCAATCGTGCTGCGGTCGGCGTCGCTCCCATCCACGTGCATCGCGCCCAAAGGCCAGATCGCCATCGCGTGGCTGAAGTGGCGGTGGCTCCCCTCCAGCCTCCGGTTCGCATCGAGCATCAGCCCCGCGTCGTCGGCGTGCAGGGGCTCGCACGTGGCGAGCGCGGCACGCCATTGCACCTCGTCCTCCTTCAAGCCAAGTTCCGCCGCCATCTCCGCGCACGCGGCGAAGAGAAACCGCACCAGCGATAGGTCGTAGTTGCTGTTCGGCTCCATCCACGCGCCATACCCATTGTCCCCCACCTCCGGGCTCGTGGAGAGGGGCAGCCTGAAAACCCCGTCGTCGTTCACCCTCCCAATCGCCCGCAGCGCCGTCGCCGCATCCTTGCACCACGGGTACCAGTCCCGCTCCAGCCTCTGGCGGTTCATGGTGTATCGCCAGTGCCAGTAGATGTTCCCGGCGATCCACGCGGTGTGCGTCGGCGAGAGCGAATACTGCCCCCAGCCACCCAGCGGCGCGCCGTCGATGCCCATGACCCCGGGGACCACCAGCCCCTCCACGCCGTAGAACTCCCTCGCAAACTTCTGGTACCTGGGCCGGAGCTTCATGTTGAAGTCCACCCAGGACGCACCCTGGTGCAGCAGCCCCGCCGTCGCGTACGCGGCGTAGGTCATCTGCGTGTTGAGGTCGTTGTGGTAGTCGCCCTTCCACGGGGGCAGCCCGCCCTCGTCCGCGGTCCACACGCCCTGCAAAGGCATGGGTGGCGAGCCGGGCCTTGACCCCGCCACATAGAAGTGCTTGCACATGTCGTACTGCCTCTGAATGGCCGCATCCGGGATCGTCACGCCCGACGCGTCAAACGCCGCCCGCGCCACGGCGGATGGCTTCCGCAACGTGCCACCCTCCCCGTACGCGTCCACCGCCTTGGCCACCAGGGCCCTCGCCTCCGCCAGCGGGTCCGCGCACTCGGCGCTGGTCTTCACCGCAGCCGCGAGCGTCCTCCGATATGGCTGGCCCGGGTGCGGCGGCTTCCCCTCGCCCACCCCAACCACCACGGCGTACTCCAGCCCTTCAAGGGTGCGCTGCACGAACCACTGCTGCCCGCCCTCTTCGCCCGTGCGTGCCGCCTCGTACCCCAGCTTGTCCAGCCCCGCGGGCCTCACCAGCGTGACCACCGTGCCCGGCGACAGCGTCGCGATCGTCACCAGGGGCTCGCGCTCGTTCACCACCAGCTCCATGGTGCTGAGCGCCACCGCCTCGCCCTTCAGCTTCTCCTCGCGCTCCAGCCTCGCCCAGGTGTCCCCGGGCCTCAGAGTCCACTTCGTGATCCTCGTCCGCCCCGGGAGCGTGAACTCCACCCTCGCCGTGGGCAGCTTGGTGGGATAGGGAATCGTGTCGTAGGGCACGTCGAACAGCCGCTGGTGCTCCTTGTGGTTCTTCGCCTGCTTAAGCGCGACCATGTTCGCCCACGTCCACCCGGGCTCGCCGAAGGTCTCCGGCACGCGCGTGTCCCACAGGTCGCCCCTATCGAGTGACAGCCTCACCACGCCATCGCCACCCCACGCGAGCACGCCAAAGAGCCCGTTGCCCAGGGGCACGCCCTCGTCCCAGCGGGCAATCGTGCCCTCCCGCTCGATCGCGGGCGCCCGATCCCCAACCCCTTGCAGCCCAAGCACGCACGTCAGGATCGCCGTCAGCATGCCCACATGCTACCGGGCTTCACGCACCGCCAAGAGTCGCCCCCCGCTTCCTATAGTCGCTCCCTTCCCTCTTCGAAAGGACTCCTCCATGGCGAATCGGCACTTTGATGTGGTGGTCATCGGCGGCGGGCCCGCCGGATACGTCGGCGCCATCCGCGCCGCCCAGCTCGGCTTCTCCACCGCCATCATCGAACGCGCCAAGCTGGGCGGGGTCTGCCTCAACTGGGGCTGCATCCCCTCCAAGGCCCTCCTCTCCAACGCCGAGCTCATGGAGAAGATCAAGTCCAAGGACTCCCAGCAGTTCTGGGGCCTCAAGATCGCGGGCAACGTCGAGTTCGACTGGGACCGCGTCATCGGCCGCAGCCGCGACGTCGCCGGCAAGCTCAACAAGGGCATCGAGTTCCTCATGAAGAAGAACAAGATCACCCACCTTGTGGGCAGCGGCAAGGTCACCCGCGCCGAGTCCGCCGGCGGCAAGTCCAAGGTCACCATCGACCTCCAGGAATGCACCGTCCAGGAAGAGCTGACCAGCGCCCCCGCCACCCCGGGCAAGACCGTCGAGACCATCACCGCCGAGCACGTCATCGTCGCCACAGGCTCCGTCGCCCGCGACCTGCCCTTCGCCCGCTTCGATGGCGACCGCATCTGGGGCGCCCGCGAGGCGATGTTCAACAAGCAGCAGCCCAAGAAGCTCGTCGTCGTCGGCGCCGGCGCCATCGGCATGGAGTTCGCCTATTTCTACCACTCCATGGGCTCCGAGGTCACCATCGTCGAGATGATGGACCGCCTCGTCCCGGTCGAGGACAAGGACGTCTCCGCCGCCATCGAGAAGCTCTACAGGAAGCACGGCTTTGGCATCCTCACCTCCACCACCACCACCGCGATCGAGAAGACCGCCTCGGGCGTCAAGGTCACCGTCGCCCCCTGGGTCGTCGGTCCCGACGGCAAGGGCAAGGCCGACGACTCCAAGAAGCAGACCCTCGAGGCCGACCGCGTCCTCCTCGCCGTGGGCGTCAAGGGCCGCACCGACGGCCTGTGCGACGCCTCCCTTGGCCTCAAGATGGACCAGACCGGGCACATCGTGACCGACTACGTGCCGGGCAAGACCAAGAGCGAGGCCATCGACTACAAGACCAACCTCCCGGGCGTCTACGCCGTGGGCGATGTCATCGGCCCGCCCTGGCTCGCGCACGTCGCGAGCGACGAAGCGACCGTCTGCGTCGAGCGTATCGCCTGGCGCAAGGACCCCAAGAAGCACCACGAGCCCCACCCCATCGACTACACCATCATCCCCGGCTGCACCTACTGCCAGCCCCAGATCGCCAGCGTGGGCCTCACCGAGCAGGCCCTGATCGCGCAGGGCAAGGTGAAGGGCAAGGACTACGCCGTGGGCACGTTCCCCTTCACCGCGCTGGGTAAGGCCATCGCCGCCGCGCACACCGACGGCTTCACCAAGATCATCCGGGGCCTGCCCCGGGGCGAAATCCTGGGCGCCCACATCATGGGCGATCAGGCGACCGAGCTGATCGCGGAACTCTCCCTGGCCCGCCGCCTCGAAGCGACCACCGAGGAGCTCATCTGCACCGTCCACGCGCACCCGACGATGCACGAGAGCGTGCGCGAGGCGGCACTTGCGAGCGAGGGACGCGTGGTGAACGCGTAAGGCGCCGCCGGGGGGAACGGCGGGCGTGCTACGCCTTCCCTTCCGGACGTGCCACTGGCGTCGCCGGGCCTTGGCGGCGTCGCCAGTGCTCCCTATCAAAGGGAGTCACACCTCTCGGCGAACCCGCGGCCCGCACCGCGGAAAAGCGTCCGTGGAGCACTCCCGTCGCCCAGCACCGCCAAGCGTCAGCGCACCGAGGAGGCCGCCGAGCCGGCCACCTCGGTGGCACGGGAGAATGGAACCTCTCGGTGCCACCCCGCCAGGCCATACGCATAATCTCGGAGACCAGGAGACACACCACCGCCTACGCCCCATGCGGCGTCGGCATCACCGACCGGCGTTGCCCATGCCGATCCTTGAACCAATCGAACGCGAACGAGCGGGAAGTCGATTTGGAATATGGACTCTGTCAGTTCCCTTGTCCCCCCGCGGTGTCGAAGAGGCCCCAGGGGCTGGTGATGGTGGTGTACGCTCCGAGGGGGATGCTGAACTGGGCCTCGCCGGTCAGGATGAACCCCGCGTTGGCCTCTCCCACGCCGCCCATCGAGGGAGGGCGCTGGTACACCGGGGCCGTGTCGCGGGTGATGCTGTACTGCCACCAGCCGCCGGTGCTGCCGTCGGCGTTCTCCTTGTTCGGGTCGTAGTGCGCCGCCTTCATCCACTCGTCGAGCGTGGGCACCCAGTAGCGTGCGCCGGGCGAGTGCGCCGCCTGGTCGGTGAAGACGCCCTCGGGCGTGAAGCCGAAGGTGGAGACGTCGTAGGCGCCTGACATGAATGCGGCGCGGTCGAGACTCTTGTTGTTGTGCAGCCAGTTGGTGTAGATCGCTGCGGTGCGCCAGGTGATGCCGCCGACAGCACCCATCGAGCCGGGGCCCACCTCCAGCGGCGCCCGAACGAACGGGATGGGGTCTGCCCGGTTCAGGGCGGCGTCAAAGAACTCGCCCCACTGACCCGCCGTCACCTCGTAGCGGCCGATCCGGTACTCGTAGTCCACCCGGCCACGACCGGTGGCCAGGCCGTTGGGGTCCGGCCCGTCGTAGCCCCGGTTGCCCACGGCCCCGATCGTGACGAAGTCGATCCCGCTGGGGTCCCCCCCCCGGTTGCCCGTTCGCCGACGGCGCGAGCGCCGCGGCGAACGTGAGGACCGAGAATAGGTTGCAGCGCACCATGGCCACCCCGACGTTGAGCGATCTGGCGGAAGGTACACCAGGATTCGGAGTTGACCACCAAAGTGGTGAGGTTGGTAAGAAACGCGCGCGCAGTTTGGGTTCGGAACACCGGAAGTGCTCCGTGCCCCCGCC
>JADYXW010000070.1 GCA_020853975.1 Phycisphaerales bacterium | reverse complement strand
TCAACGGGGAGATCTTCTACACGCTCCGGGAGGCGAAGGTGCTCATCGAGATGTGGCGGAAGCACTACAACACCCTCAGGCCGCACAGCTCGCTGGGCTACCGACCCCCGGCCCCGGAGACGATCGCTGCTGGGCCGCCCTCCGCTTCGCTCCGGTTGGCCCAGCAGCGGGGTGCGGCAGTGCTCGGACTCTCATAGACTCTGGTACGTCAACCGGGGAAAGGTCAGGACGAAGAAGCAGAAGCCTCCGAGCGATGGCCCATCACGGGACCGGGAAAGCGCCAAGAAGCAGAAGCCACGGAAGGCGCGAAACGTGCGGGTACGGCGTGGGTAGAGGCATGCGGGGGGCGAGGCGGGCCGAGACTGAAGAAGCTCCCCAGCGCGCCGAAGGGCCGTGGTCTGGAGCAAGGCGGGGTGACAGGACGCCTATAGAACTCGTCCTGGCCGGAATCCGCTCCTGGGAGCCAGGGATCCGGGTTCAACTGGCCGTGGAATGGTGAACGGTGACGGCCGGAGCGTGGGCAAGATCGGCATCCGAATCCCGCCGCGGCAAAGTCTGCCAGCGTCGGGGCCGCGCCTGCCTACGCCTTCTTCATGAACTCGGACTTGAGCGTCATCTCACCAACGCCCTCTATCTTGCATTCGATGTTGTGCCCGCCGACGCCGCCACCCTCAACCTGGCGGATGTTCTTGACCTTCGTCCCCCCTTTGACCACCAGCGATGACCCCTTGACCTTCAGGTCTTTGATGACCACGACACTGTCGCCGGTCTGAAGGATGTTCCCGTTCGCGTCGCGTACCGCCGCGTCCGCCTCCGGCGCACGCTCGTCCCGATCGCTACCTGGGTCGTTCTTTGACGCCGCGTTCCACTCGTGCGAGCAGGAAGGGCAGACAAGCAGCACACCGTCTCGGTAGGTGTAATCAGCGTCGCACTTTGGGCACTTTGGGAGTTCGCTCATGGTGGTCCGAGCATGGTATGACGACGGCCTGTGGAAACTCCGTCAGCCGATGACTTCGAAGGAAGTCGGGCCGCAGCGCACCCCCCAACAACACAGATGGCCCCGGCACTTGCCGAGGCCATCGAGCGTGCTGAATCGGGGTGACAGGATTTGAACCTGCGACCTTCTCGTCCCGAACGAGACGCGCTACCAAGCTGCGCTACACCCCGCGGTGCGGCTGCAGCGTAGCCCCGCCGCGGGGTGGGGGCAAGGGGTGGGGCGTCCGCGGATGGGACCTCGAAGCGCACATGAGCGACCGCCGCTCATCCCCGCGCGGGGGTCATGAGTTCTTCGGGGCGTGAGAGCAGGGCGACGATCTCCGCAAGGGCGAGGGCCGCGGTGGCGCCGTCTACCACGCGGTGGTCGCAGGCCAGGCTCAGCGGCAGCAGCAGCCCCACGCGGAACGAGCCCTTGGAGACGACCATGCCTTCCTTGGCGCGGCCGACGGCGAGGATGCCGACCTCCGGATAGTTGATCACCGGCGTGGCGAATCGGCCCGCGTGGCTGCCCACGTTGCTGATCGTGAACGTGCTGCCCATGAGTTGCTCGCGGCTGGCGGTGCGGGTGCGGGCGCCCTCCGCGACGGAGGCGATGGACCGCGAAACCTCCAGCACACCCAGGCGGTCCGCGTCGCGGATGACGGGCACCATCAGCCCGTTGTCGGTGTCCGTCGCGATGCCCAGATGCACGCTGCGGTGCTGCACGATGGACGCGGCGTAGGACTCGTCGCCGGCCTTTTCGTCCACCGTGGCGTTGAGCGCGCGGAAGCGAGCGTCCGCGAGCACGCGGCAGACGGCGGACGCGACGAACGGGAGGAAGGAAACCTTCTCGCCGCTGGCGGCGGCAAGGCGGCGGCGCAGGCTGTCGAGCCCGGTCACGTCGGCCTCGTCCATCACGGTGAAGTGGACGGCCTGGTTCATGGACTCACGCAAACGGTTGGCGATGGTGCGCCGGACACCCCGGAAGGGGATGCGGGTGATCTCGTCGGCGCTGGGGGCGGCCCGGGCGGGATCGCGGGGCGCGGGGGAGGGGGCAGCAACCGGGGCGGGCGAGCGCGGAGCCGAGGCGGGGGGCTTGCCCGCGGGGAGCGGCGCGATCGAAGGCTGCCCCATGTCGCAGGGGGCGCTCTTGGCGGCGGGAGCACCGCCGGAGGCGGCGCGGACGTCCTTTTCGAGCACGCGGCCACCGATGCCGGAGCCGGCGACGCTGTCGATGTCCACGCCCAGGTCGCGGGCCAGGCGACGGACGGCGGGGGTTGCGAGGGCCTTGCCGCTCGCGGCGTTCATCATGCCGACGACGGTGCCGGCGTCTTCGGAGCGGGCGGCGGGCTCTTCGACGTGCTCGGTCTTCGCGGGCTCGGCCTTGGCGGGCTCGGCCTTGGCGGGCTTAGGCTCGGCGACGGCCTTGACCTCCGGGCGTGCGCTGCCGTTGGAGCCGGCGGCCTTTCCGGCGCTCTCGTACTCGACGAATGGCGCACCGACCTTGATGATTTCGCCCGGGTTGCCGTGGAGCGCACGGATGGTGCCGGCGCGGGGGCTGGTGACCTCGACAACGGCCTTGTCGGTTTCCATCTCGGCGACGACCTCGAGCTCGCCGACGTGCTGGCCGACTTCCACGCGCCACTTGAGCAGTTCGGCCTCCGCGAGGCCCTCGCCCAGGTCGGGGAGGAGGAACACGTTGGGGTCCTTGGAAGTCGCGTGCGCCATCGGTGAGTCCCTTGGTGAAGAGTCGGGGTCCGGGGAAGCCCATAGTTTAGGGCCGGGATTGCCGGTGGGCATCCGTACAGTGACGCATGATCTCTCTGACTGAACTGGGGCGGGCGGAGGAACTGAGGCAGGCGGCCGGTGTCCGCGAGACCTCGCCCGAGTGGGCCCCATGCGCCGGGGGCGTGATGGCCCGCTCGGCCCCCGGGGTGTGGATGAACTACTGCGTCGGGGCGGGCTTCGCGGGCGAGGTGACAGCCTCGGACATCGAGGGGCTCGTGGACTACTACGCGAGCAAGGGGATCGAGCCCCGCATCGAGGTCTGCCCGTTCGCGGATGAGTCGCTCGTGGCAAGAACGCGCGAGGCGGGGTTCGTGATCCGGCTGTTTGAGCTGGTGCTGTACCGCCCTCTGGACCCGGCGGCCCCGGTGGTGACATTGCACGCTCCGCCGGCGGGGCTGCGGATCGGGCCGATCGACCCGAAAGATGCCTCGGTGGTCGAGGAGTTCGTGCGGGTCTCGACCACGGGGTTCATGCCCGGGCTTGATCCGATCCCGGAGCCGTTCAAGGAGGCTGTGCGGAACATTGTGCGGCATCCGCGGACTCTGGCGGTCGCGGCATGGCTGGAGGGGAGGATCGTGGGTTGCGGGGCCATGGAGGTCGCCCCTCCGGTAGCCGGCCTATTCGGACTGACGGTGCAGGAAGCGTACCGGAGGCGGGGCATCCAGCAGGCGATGCTGGCCTGGCGGCTAAACCACGGGGCAGCGCACGGGTGCCGTTTCGCGACCATCGGGAGCAAGCCGACCTCGGGCACGCTTTCCAACGTGAGGCGGATGGGCTTTGAAGTAGCGTACACGAAGGCGACCCTGGTGAGGCCGGGGGCGGGGCTGGCACCGGTGGCCGAGCACTGAATGGCACGGCTGAATCAGAAATACCGGCTGGTTTGCTGGCGAGAGCGTGAATATGGGGTACATCCCATGCAAGGCCCGGTCTGGGCTTGCGTGGAGACGTGTCATGCGCATGAGCGGGTCCGGAATGTGCGGCGCGGTGTTGGCTTTGGGTGCGGCGTCGTGGGCGCTGGCCGCGAACACCCAGAACATCCTCATCACGGGGTATTGGCCCCCGACCAACGAGATGCTGCGGCAGTGGAGCCAGAACCCCGCGCAGAACCCCGGGGGCTGGCAGGGGCTGAACTGGGAGGGGCGAGGGTACAACATCTACTCGTACTTCCCCGAGTTTCCGGGGGGCACGGGCGCGAACCCGCGGGGCACGGGCGATTTTCAGGTGGACTATCAGGCGGCGTCCGCGGACTTCTGGCGGGTGACGTCGGAGTTGCATCCCGTGGCCATCATCACCTTCAGCCGCGGAAGCGCGGGGAGCAACTGGGAGCTTGAGAGCCGGGCGCGGAAGCTGCCTTTGAACTCGTGGACGCCGGACTACCTGGCGCCGACGAGGCCGACGCCGGACCTGCCGATCGCGCAGGAGCCGGACAACAACATCAGGTTTTCCTCGTTGCCCATGACGCAGATTCGGAACGCGGTGGCGGCGGCGAGCCTGCCTCTGACCGCGTTCATCGACACGAGCAATGACTTCGGCGGGACGTTCGTCTCCGAGTTCACGAGCTATCACAGCGCGTGGTACGCGAACCTGCACAGCGCGCCGGAAGACCCGTTCCGCGCGTTTGCGGGCGGACACATCCACGTGGGAATCAGTACCCCCACCGCGACGGCGGTGACGGCCACGGAGATCACGCTCCGGACACTCACGGACTATCTGGACCAGGTGATCCCCGCGCCGTCGAGCGTGGCCGTGATGGCGGCGGGCCTGCTGGGGCTGGGGCGGCGCAGGAGGTAGGGGTCCGGCGCGCGGGGAGAGAATTCCGGAGATTTCGCGTCTTGCCTCTGACGGTCGCGCCGCACGATGTTCCCGCGGCGCCGGGTCGGCGCGACACAACTCTGAATAGAAACCAACCGAGCCGCTGGTTGCGGGGCTCGTCCGCGTGTGTTTCCACACGATTTCACATGCGGACTGCTGCGTTTGCGACTCGGGTGCGAGATGGGCATGCTGCCATCTGAAGTCGGCGCGCGCCGACACGCTGCACGCGAACACAGGAGGTACTCATGGCGGATGAACGAAACCCGGCGCTCTCTCGCGAGCTTCTCGAGGTGCTTGCCAAGCACGGCGTGGCCGGACTGCCGAAGGAATCACTGGGTGCCCCCGCGGCGCGCGTTCCGGGCGGAGCGGCGGCGAGCTACATCAAGGAGATCATCACGAGTGACCAGGCCTTTGACGAGCGCACGCTGGCACGGGTGACCAAGGTGCTTTCGAACGCGGACCGCGTTGGGCCATGACGACGGCCGGCCCACACGTCCATGATCAGTGCGAGCCGCGGACAGCGGCGAGTTTCCTTCAGGCCCAGTCGCTGTCGTCGCGGCGGCTGGGCTTTTCGGTGACGGCGGCCTGCCCGCTGCGGTGCGGGCACTGCAGCGTGTCCGCGTCGCCGGATCTGTCGCACACGACGTGGCGTGCGGAGTTCGGGGAGGTTGTGGCGGCGCAGATGCAGGACCTGAGGCGGGCGGACGTGAGATTCGTGGACTTCACGGGGGGCGAGCCAACGCTCGCACGCGAGTTTGTGCCTCGGGTCGCGGCGGCCGCAAAGGCGGCGGGGATGGTGACAGGGATCGTCACGGCGGCGCACTGGGCAATGTCGGAGTCGGGCGCGACACGGACACTTGAGCAGTTTGCCGCGGTGGATCGGTGGGACATCTCGACCGACGTGTACCACCTGCCGTTTGTCGGCCTTGACAGGGTGGAGCGGGCGTTTGACGCTCTGAGCGAGGCCGGGAAGCAGCCTCTGGTGCGTATTGCGCACCACGAACCGCTCGGCGTGGAAGACGCGCGGCTGATCGACTCGGTGCACCGGTTCGCGGGTCGTCAGATCGCGTTCCAGCCCATCGGCCCGGTGGGCAGGGGGAAGCTGGTCGCGGTCTCGATCGGGGCGAGCGAGCGCGACTATGAGCGTTCGCCCTGCCCGACGACGGGCCTGCTGATCCGGGCGGACGGCGCGGGCGCCGCGTGCTGCGCACCGCTCTCGCACGAGCCGCGGACTCACCTGTTGTGGTACGGCAACGCGCTGTGCGACCCGCTGGTGTCGATGCTGCAGCGCTGGAGGACCGATTGGGTCCTGCAGACGGTGCGGCTGTGGGGATTCGAGATCATCGCGCGTTGGGCCAGCGAGGACGGGATCGCGGTGGACGGCCTTCTGAAGCGGCGGACCTGCGACCTGTGCGTGGGACTGGTGACGCACCCGGGGGTCGCCGCATCGGCCCGTCGGCGGGCGCTGGCCCTGGATCACAAGGTGCGCGTGGCGGCAGGACTCTTGGAGCACTTCGGCGAGCCGTGGGCGGATGAGCTGCTCCGGCGGGAGGCGTCCGAGGTACTCGCAGCGGGGTGACGCGTGGACAGGCTCGCGCCGATAGCGCTGGTGATGGCCCCGTGGGCGTCGACAAGCCGCCCGGGACTCGGCGCCAGTCTCTTGAAGTCCATCGCTTCGGCCGCAGGGTTCGAGACCCATCTGCTGTATCTCAATATGGATTTCGCGGAGACGCTCGGGGTCGATCTGTACGAGCACTTCTCGACGCAACCCGGGCTGTTCGGGCTCTCGGAGCACCTGTTCGCGGCGGCGCTCCATGGGCCCGAGGCGGTGGGCTCCGACGCGATGATCCACCGATGGACGAATGGTGACGAGACGCAGGCCGCGACGCTTCGGGCGCTCCGGGACGGGCCCGTGCCGGCCTTTGTCGGCCGCGCTGCCCAGAGCGTACTGGCGATTGATCCAGCCATCGTTGGCTTCAGTTGCACCTTCAACCAGACCCTCGCGAGCCTGGCGATAGCCGCGGCGATCAAGGCTGCAAGGCCTGGGGTGAGTGTTGTGCTCGGGGGGGGCTGTGTTCACGGCGAGATGGGCCTGGAGCTGTCGGCTGCCACCGCGGGCCTGGTCGACGCGGTCTTCACCGGCGAGGCGGACGAAACCTTCCCGGCGTACCTGTCGGCGAGACGAGGGGGAGATCGCACGCCGGCTATCCCGGGCGTTGCGGTGCGGGGCGGGCGCTGCGCCCCAGCCCCGCTGGTCCGCGAGATTGACTCGCTGCCGGTCCCGGACTACTCCGACTACTTCGCGCGACGGGGCTTGTGGAAGGGGGAGGGCGGGCCGGCTCCGTTCGAGGGCATCCCCTTCGAGTCCGCGCGAGGATGCTGGTGGGGGCAGAAGAGTCACTGCACTTTCTGCGGCCTCAACAACGAGGGAATGACATTCCGGCGCAAGTCGCCAGGCCGGGTCGTCCGTGAGGTCCGGTCCCTCACCGAAACGTGCAAGACCACCCGGCTGCTGGCGGCGGACAACATTCTCGACCACCGGGCATACGACGACCTGCTTCCCATGCTTGCGTCGGAACCTATGCACCTGCAGTTGTTCTACGAGATCAAGGCAAACCTGAGGCGGGAGCAGGTCAGTTCTCTCGCGGCGGCGGGCGTGCGCTGGGTCCAGCCGGGCGTCGAGAGTCTCTCGACCCACGTGCTCAAGCTGATGGGGAAGGGCATCTCCGCGATGCGGATCGTCCACGCGCTGCGGCTCTTCGCCGAGTTCGGGCTCACCCCAAGCTACAACATCCTCTGCGGATTCCCGGGGGAGACGGCGCGGGACTATGGCGAGATGACGGCGCTGGCGGCACGGCTCACGCACCTGCCGCCACCCTCGGGCACGTCTTCGGTGGTGCAGGTGCATCGCTTCTCACCCTACTTCAGAGACCCCGGCGCGTTCGGGCTCCGGAACGTGCGACCCGCCTGGTTCTACGAGCACCTGTTCCCGGCCGGGGCTGTCAACAGCTCTCGGCTGGCGTACTTCTTCGAGCGAGATCAGGAAGTCGAGCCGAGCCTGGAGGCCGCCAGAGCGCGGCTCGATGGTGCTCTGAAGGGCTGGATGGGCTCGTCTCGTCGATGCACCGCGCGGCTCGGCCCTGGGTTCTTGGAGGTGAGCGACAGCGAGCGGCCTCCGAGATCGCTCGATCTGATTGACTCCCTCCTGCTGGTCAGGCTGGACGAAGTTTCTTCACCTCTGGCGATCGCGCAGCAGGTCGCGTCGGACTGGGGACTCGCTGTCGACGAAGCCCGTTCGCGGCTCGATTCGCTGGTGAATGACGGCTTGGTGATGACCGACGGACGCGAAGTTGTCGGCGCGATCCCGTTTGAAACTCCGACGAGCCCTGAAACGCTCCGCTCGTGGCTCGGCCGCTGGTCCCCCCGGTGTGGCTTGCCCGAGGTCCCTCACGACGCTGCACGCCCCGCACGCTCCGTTCGGCTCGAGGTACTCCAGTAGCGTGCTTCAGCCCGCCCCGCCCGCAACGCGATCGACCTCGTCGAGGCTGGTGATGCCCTCGGAGACCAGCCTCCAGCCGAACTGCTGGATCGTGGTGAAGAGCCCGGCCTCGATGACGCGCTTCATGCCCGAGATAGATGGCTTGGTCAGCACGATGTCGCGGAGCTCATCGTTGAAGTCCAGCAGCTCGAAGAGGGCGCGGCGTCCGCGGTAGCCCGTCCGTAGGCAGCGCGAGCAGCCGGTGGCGGCGAACATGGAGGTTCTGCCCCCGAGCCACTTGCCCATGCGAGCCGCGGTGCCGGGGGGAACGGGCACTTCCTGGCGGCAGTTCTCGCAGAGCACGCGGACCAGCCGCTGGGCGATGATCAGGTCCAGCGAGTTGGCGACGAGGTAGGGCTCAACCTTCAGGTCAAGCAGCCGGAACACGGCGGAGATGCTCTCCTTGCTGTGGACGGTGGAAAAGACCAGGTGGCCGGTGAGGGCGGCCTGCATGCCGACGCGGGCCGTCTCTTCATCGCGGATCTCGCCCACGAGGATGACATCCGGGTCCTGGCGGAGAACGCTGCGGAGGAGCCCGCCGAAGGAGTTGCCCTTGGCGTCGTCAACGGGGATCTGGGTGACATGGTCGAGCTGGTACTCGACGGGGTCCTCGATGGTGACGACGTTGCGCGTGGTGCGGTCGATGGCGCGAATCGCGTTGTAGAGGGTCGTGGTCTTGCCCGAGCCCGTGGGGCCGCAGGCGAGGATCATGCCCGTGTCTTGCTGGCAGGCGCGCTGGACGCGCTCGAACATGTAGGGGAGCATGCCCAGCTCGTGCATCGAGTCGGGCTGGCCCCTCTGATCGAGCACACGGACGACGAGCTTCTGCCCGTGGACCGTGGGGGTGAAGCTCACGCGGTTCTCGGTGCGGCGGTCCGGGAAGACAACCGAGAAGTGACCCTCCTGCACAGAGTCCCGACCTGCGGCTGTCATCTGGCAGGCGGCCTTGATGACGCCGAAGATGAGCTCGCCCACCCGACGGGGCAGGTCCATCACCTGGACCATCTCGCCGTCGACGCGCAGCCGGACGAGGTAGGTGTCACCCTTGGGCTCCACGTGGATATCGGTCGCGCGGCCCTTGCTGGCGAGCTGGAGGAGCAGGCGCAGTGCGTTGGGGCCGTCGCTCGCGCCGATGAGAACGTCGGAGGGCTTGCCGTTGGCGTCGATGATGGAGACGTTTTCCGGGAATGCCTCTCGCGGTGGCAGGTTCGCGAGCAGGGTCGAGAGCTCGAAGACCCAACCCACGACCTCGCTCTCCCGGAGGTCGATGGAGGCGGCGTCGATCGCCTGCTGCAGACCGCTGGCCACGTGGTAGGTCTCGTCGGCGTTGGTGTCGTCGGGGCTGGAGTCGGCGTGCCCGTCACGCTCGAAGAGGAACTCGTGCGAGCCGACCTTGAGGACATCCCCCGGCACCAGGACGGTCTCGGTCACCTTCCTGTCGTTGACCTTGGTGCCGTTGCGGGAGCCTAGGTCGCGGACGGTCCACACGCCCTGACCATCGGCGGAGAGCACACAGTGCTGGCGGCTGGCCCGCTCGTCCAGGATGGGGATGGTGCACTCGGGGCTCCTGCCGATGGTGACCCTACCCCCCAGCGTGACCTGCTTTGCCTGGCCTCGGATGGGGGTGAGCCGATGGGTCGTCATGCCGGGATGGTACCGGGAGCGGGCGAGATGGCCGCGGGTGGGAGGGGAACGGCAAGAAAACACTGGGAGAGGGCGTGAGTGTTCCCGGGGAGGTGCCGTTCACGAACAGTCCCTTGAACGCCCCCCCGGAGCCTTCCCCGTGACCACCAACCAGTCCATCGTGTTCTCGAACGCCGCGATCGCCCGATTCCTCGCGTGCGTGGCGGTAGTGGCGGCGATGCCGGTGGTGTGGGCGGCGCACCGGGCGGCGACGCTGGGCGAGGCCCGGCCGCTGCCGGCGACGACCGTGGTAGCGACGACGGCCCAGATCCCGGCGACCCGCTCGCAGCCCATTGACGCGGACCGGCTGGAGGTCGTGCGTCTGAGGCTGGCGGCGCTCGCCTGCGAGCCTGAGTCGCCCCGGGCGAGCACGGCTCGGGCGATGCTCAGCCGCGAGCTGTCGGCGCTGGAGCACCAGTCCCGGGGGGGCGACCAGCCAGCCGAGGGCCTCACGGTCGCGGGCGGGTCGCTGTCGGCCAGCCGCTGAAGCGGGGATGAAGGGGTGAACGGACCCCTAGACTCCCCCCCATGATCGATCTCAAGTCCCTTCGTGAGAACCCCGCGCGATTCGTCGCGGGAGCCAAGGCCAAAAAGGTCCACGTCGACATCGAGCGGCTCGTGGCGCTGGATGAAGAGAAGCGTACCGCCCAGGCCGAGCTCGAGCGGCTGCGCGCAGAGCAGAACCGGCTCGCGAAGGAGTCGGGGCCGCAGATCGGGAAGCTGAAGGGGCAGCTCAAGGCGGCGCAGGGAGACGCGGCGGCGGCAATCCAGCGAGAGATCGACGCCCTTTCGGCCAAGCCCGTGTCGCTGAAGGCGGCGGCCCAGGAGCTGGACACGAAGGTGCAGGCGCTCGAGCCCCAGATCATGGAACTGCTGCTGCAGGTGCCCCTGCCCCCGGATACGGACGTGCCCGCGGGTGAATCCAGCGACGACAACATCGAGATCCGGCGGTGGAACGCTCCGGCGTCGGCCTTGCTCCCCGACGGCTTTGACACGACGCGCACGTTTGAGGCGAACAAGGGCTTCAAGCCCAGGACGCACCTGGAGTTGGTGCGAGATCTAAAGCTCTGCGACTTTGAGCGGGGCGTGAAGATGGCGGGCAGCCGCTCGTACGTGCTGACCGGCATGGGGATGAGGCTGCACATGGCGGTGCAGCGGTACGCGATCGATTTCATGGTGGAGAAGCACGGCTTTTCGGCGATGAGCGTGCCGACCGTGGTCCGCGAGGAGTCGATGGTGGGCACCGGGTTCTTCCCCGCGGGCCGTGAGCAGGCGTATCACATCCCGGAGTCGGCACGCGGGGGCGGGTACGACCTGTTCCTCACCGGCACGGGCGAGGTGGGCCTGATGGCCCTGCACATGGGCGAGATTCTCGACGAGGCGAGCCTGCCCCTGAAGTATGTGACGGTCTCGCCCTGCTACCGGCGCGAGGCGGGGGCCGCGGGCAAGGACACCGCAGGGCTCTACCGCATCCACCAGTTCGACAAGGTGGAGCAGGTGGTGATCTGCAGGGCCGACGAGGCGCAGAGCCGCAAGTGGCACAAGACGATGATCGGCTATGTCGAGGAGCTGCTGCGGTCGCTGGAGCTGCCCCACCGCCTGCTGCAGTGCTGCACCGCGGACCTGGGAGTGAAGAACGCGGACATGGTGGACATCGAGTCCTGGATGCCGGGACGGGGCGAGGTCGGGAAGGATGGCAGCCCCGCGGGCGCATTCGGCGAGACTCACTCGGCGTCGAGACTCTACGACTTCCAGTGCCGCAGGCTGAACCTGCGATACCGCTCGGGGGGCTCGGGCGGAAAGGGTGAGACGACCTTCTGCCACTCACTGAACAACACGGTGCTGGCCTCTCCCCGTGTGCTGATCCCGCTGCTGGAGATTCACCAGAACGCGGACGGAACGGTGAATGTCCCGGCGCCGCTGCGGCCCTATCTGGGCGGGGCGGCGGTGATCCGGTAGCGGGCAGGCTCGACCATTGTTTCACATCCCGTGACGGCACGCGTACCCTTGGGTTTCCACGCACAACCGGACCCACGAGGACGCCCATGCCCGAGACGACGACGCTGCTGCCCTCCAACTCCAACCAGGCCCTGGGCCTGGGTCAGTTCGCGATCGAGTTCATGTCCGACACCCCGGAGGTCATGGGCCACCCTGACGCGAGCGTGATCGAGCGCACCAACTGGTTCCACACCGACGCCTGCCTGTGCGGGCTGTCGGCGATTGCCCTGAACACCAACGCCCCGGTGCTCCTGAGGCGCGAGGCGGCGATGTACGCGACCGGGTCCGGCAGGGCCCCGTGGGCGCACGATTCGGCGCGGGCTGGCGTGCCGGTCTTCGGCAGCACTCAGGACGTGCAGCCCGAGAAGGCGATCGTCGCGAACTCATCCGCGGTGCGCGAGTGGGACAGCAACGGGACCAACTTCGGCTTCAGCGAGGCGAGGACGCACCACCGGGCGGGCGAGTTCGGGCACAACGACTTCTACCCCGTGGCGCTGGCGGCGGCGCAGCTCCGCGGTCGGGACGGCGCCTACGCCCTGCGGGGGATGATCCTGCTGGATGAGATCCGCGGGCGGCTCGCGGAGGTCTTCTCGCTCAAGTCGTACAAGATCGACCACGTCGTGCACGGGGCCGTGGCCTCCGCCGCGACGTTCGGAGCGATGATGGGCGCCTCCGCGGACCAGATCGAGTCTGCCATCGGCATGGTCATCGCCCACTACATCCCGTTCCGCGCGATCCGGGCCGGGAAGCAGCTCTCCGACAGCAAGGGCGCGTCGGCGGCGATCTCGACAGAGGCGGCGGTGCTCTCTGTCAAGCGGTCGATGATGGGCTTCAAGGGCCCGCGGGACATCTTCCGGAACCCGGAGGCGATCTTCCGGCTGTTCGAGGGTCCGGGGCAGCTCTTCAAGAAAACCGAGTCCGCCGGCACCGGCATCCCCGACGCAAAGTCGGGGAAGGAGTACGCGTCGCCCTTTGATCTTGTGCTCTCCCGCTCGGGGGCGGACTTCACGGTGATGGGGATGCACTTCAAGCTGGGGCTCTACGAGCACCAGTCCGCGGGCGCGCTGCAGGGGCTGATCAACCTGCTGAACAAGAATCCGCGTCTGCTCGACGATCAGTCGGGCGATTGCATCGCCAAGATCGTCGTCCGGGCGTACGAGCCGGCGTTCGGCATCATCGGCGACCCCGCCAAGCGCGACCCCAGGACCAGGCAGTCCGCCGATCACTCGATGCTGTACCTGGTCTGCACGATGCTGCGCAAGGCGCTCGAGATCCGCACCGTCCGCAAGTCCGGCTCGCTGGGCTGGAAGGACCTGATGCTCCTCCCCCACGACTTCTCGCCCGCGGCGCTGCACAACGATCTGACCCGCGCGCTGATGGCCAAGATGTCCTTCGAGCACGGCGGGACGGCGTACGACGCGAAGTACCCCGACGGGATCCCCACGTCGATGGTCATCACCGACGAGCAGGGGGGCGTGCTCGACTCCGGGCTCGTCATGTACCCGGGGGGCCACGCCCGCAACAGCCGCGGGAGCGACGCCATTGATCTGCTCGACGTGCTGAAGCACAAGTGGCACAAGCTGGGCGAGCTGGCCTCCGACAGCCCGGCGGAGATCCTCGCCCGCCTGTCGAGCCTTCACACGAAGTCCGCGGCGGAGGTGGCGGCGCTGATGGACTTCCGGATCGCGGACCGGGGCCAGTACGAGTAGGTCCACGGGCTTGCATGGTTCGGGCCCGGGACGATACCGTAGTGGCGCGTGATCCGGATGCTGCTGGCCATCCTGGGGCTGGTCCCGTTCCTTGGCGCGTGCGCGGGTGACTATGCCGCGCTGTCGCGTGAGGCGTCCGTGCCAGAGCTGGCGCGGCTGTCGGACGTGTACAGGCACCATGGCAACCACACGACGCTCGTGAGCACCACGGGGCAATCCGGGCTGCCGATCGACATCGCGCTCCACCGGGTGGGAGAGTCCGGAAGCGGGCCGCTGGTGGTGTGCATCCACGGCGCGTTCGCGGACCATTCCATCTGGCGGTTTCTGGGCGGCGACCTGGTGACCGACCACGATCTGCTGCTGGTGGACCTGCCCGGATGCGGCGAGAGCGGCAGGCCAGACCCCGACCGGGTCTCGGACCAGACCTACACCGTGCCGGACTGCGCGGCGAGGGTGCTCCAGTCCCTGCGGGCGCATCTGGCCGGCGAACCCGCGGGGCGGCGCGTCGTGCTGGTCGGTCACTCGCTCGGCGGCGCGATCGCGATCCGGATGTTCGCGAACGAGGGCTTGGCGAGCGAGTACGCGGACGTGCTCGGCCGCGTGGACAACCTGGTGCTCCTCGCGCCGCTGGACGTGGCGGTGGAGAAGGTGCACCCGCTGCTGCTGGAGGTGTCACGCGTGTCGGGCGTGCGCATCTGGACGTCGCTGCAGCTCGGGGTGCTGCGCGACCGGGTGGCGTCGGGCGTGCGCGGGGCGGTGGCGAGCCCAAAGCGGGCCCTGCGCGAGGACGCGGACGCGAAGGTCGCGATCCTGACGGACTGGGACCGACGGCGGGCCATGCAGGCGATGCTGGCCCGGGCGGTGCCGTACGAGGGCGGCCGCCCCGACTGGGAGAAGATCGACGCGATTGTCGCGACCTATTCGCGGGTGGAGGTCCCCACGCTCATCATCTGGGGGGTGCACGACGAGGTGCTGCCGGTCTCGATGGGGTACAAGCTGGCGGCAGAGCTTGGGAACGCCCAGCTCGTCGCGGTGCCCAACGGCATGCACTCCCTGGTCGCGGAGGAGCCCACAGCAGTCGCGTGGGTCATGCGGGAGTTTCTCGCTGGCCGGCCCGTGGGCAGGAAGATCCCGTCGGCGGCGGGCCTGGCGGGACCGGACCGTTAGGAGCGCCGCGGGGCTCGCTCCTTCGCGGGCTTCAGGGGCGATGGTGACGGCGGCGGGGCGGGGCTCCTGCGCCGGGCCCGGGCCTGTCCCATGAGGCAGGCGAGTCCGACGAGCCCCGAGGCGGCGGCGAACACGCTCATCGCAAGGTGACATCGCGTGTGGTGATCCTCCCGATGTGGTCGCAGAGCAGAATACACCCATCGTCGGCTGCACGCTGTCACTCCCGGGCAACACGCCGCGCCGGTTCGTACACTCCGGGCCGTGAAGGTGCTGCTCATCAACTGGTCTCCCATTTCCGCCGGGACCGCGCTCGGCGGCGGCGTCAGCGGCTATGTGCAGCAGCTCGCGCTGGAGCTGATCGAGCGGGGGCACGAGGTCGCGTACCTCAGCTCCGGGCAGACCTATGTGCCCGACCGCCAGGCCCGCATCGGTCCGCCCACGGCAAGGCGTCTGAACGACTTTGCGGGCATCCAGGTGTACGAGATCGTCAACTCGCCGGTGGTTTCGCCCGGCCCCTGCCAGCACGATTCTCCGGGCGCGGAGATCTCCTCTCCGGAGCTGGAGGCGGAGGTGCTGCGTCTGGTCGGGCTGCTCGGGGCGGATGTGGTGCACCTGCACAACATCGAGGGGATGAGCGCGGGGTGCCTGGCGGCCCTCTGCCATCGGCCCCGCGGCTGGAGCGTGGTGTACTCGCTGCACAACTATCACACGGTGTGCCCGCAGGCGTACCTCCTGCAACAGGGACGGACACCCTGCCGCACCTTTGACTCGGGGCGATCCTGCGTGACGTGCCTGGCCGAGAGGCCGAGCCGGGATGAGAAGCAGCACCGTGCGCGGCTGTACGCGGATCGCTTCCCTGTCGCAGCTCCCCCACCGCCCCCGCCACCGGCGGCGCCGCTGTCTCAGCGTCTGAAGGAAGCCCTGGCAACGCACCCCCAGCCTCCGCGGGCGGCGCCGCCCCCGCCGCCGATCGTGCCCCCGGGAACGGTGGTGACGCAGGCCACCGTTCGGGCGCAGATCGCAGGGGCTCCCCGGCCCACGAGCGTGCCGCTGTACGTGTTTGATCCTGAATCGCCCGAGTGGGCCCCGCTGGAGAACGACGCGACGGGCGAGCCGGAGGGCGCTCCGGGCGCGGGGCCCTTCGCGGCGCGGCGCGCGGCGATGGTGGCGGCGCTGAACGCGTGCGACCGGGTGCTCGCGGTCTCTTCGTTCGTTGAGCGCAAGTTCGCGGCGCTGGGCGTGAGGCCGGAGGTGCTCCAGAAGCAGGCGATCGGCTCACGGATGGTCGAGATCGCGGGCGGGCAGCCGGAGGTGCTGGAACGACTGCCGAGGCCGGAGGCGCCCGCGGCGCTGCACCTGGTCTTCCTGGGATACCACAACTATCCCAAGGGGCTGCACATGCTCTTGGACGGGCTGGAGTTGCTGACGCCCGCGCACCTGGCGCCGATCCATCTGCGCGTGCACGCGAGGGACGTGGAGCGTGCTGCGCCGAGGCTCGAGCGCCTGCGCGCACGGCTCGGCTCACTCTCGATCTCGGGCGGCTATACGTACGAATCAGTGCCGGCCCTGGTCGCGGGCGCGGACCTGGGCGTCGTCCCCTCCGTGTGGTGGGACAACGGGCCGCAGACGGTGATGGAGTTTCTCGCGTGCGGCGTACCGGTGCTCGGGGCGGCGCTGGGGGGCATCCCCGACCTCGTGGAGCACGGCCGCAACGGCCTGCTCTTCAGGGGCAATGATCGCTTCGACCTCGCTCGTACGCTGGCGGTGCTTCCCCGCCAACGGGCAAGGCTGGAGCGGCTGCGCGAGGGCGTGCGCACACCGCTCTCGATGGCGGCGCATGCGACCGAGATGCTGAGCCTTTACGCCTCCCTGAAAGCGGAGCACCGTCGGGCATGAGCGACACGGGGCCGGGACATCCTGGCGATTGGGACCGCTGGGCGGACGCGTCCAGGGGCGGGGACCCGTATCCCGGGATCGGCTGCGGCAAGCGGATCGCGATGCTCGGCTGGGCCTGGCCCCCCATGCAGGAACGCGAGGGGACCGGCTACAACCTTGTGCAGAGCGAGACGGCGCTGGGCCTGGTGGCCCGCGGGCACCGCGTGTACTTCCTGAGGTCGGGGCTCTCGTACTCGCTCCGGCCCGGGATGCACATCCGCCTCCGCGAGTGCTGGCGGGGCGTAGCCTGCTTTGACCTCTTCAACAGCCCGAACCTCGCGAGCGCCGATCGGAACTTCCTGAACGTACGGAGGCAGATCGCGGCGCCGGCGCACACGCAGATGGTGCTGGCCTGGTGCCGCGAGGTGAAGGCGGAGCTCGTGCACGTCCACTCGTTCGAGGGCCTGGCGTTCGAGGTGGTGCCGGTGCTGCGGGCAGCGGGCTTTCCGGTGGTGGTCACGCCCCACAACTACTACGCACTCTGCCCGCAGGTCGACCTCATGCACCAGGAGCGGCGCACGTGCGATGACTTTGCGGGGGGCGAGCGCTGCGTCGGGTGCATCACCGCGCCCGACCCGGGGGAGGAAGCCAGACGCCGCGCGTTTGACCAGTCGTGCGACCGGATGCTCGGGCATGGCGTGGGGCCGGCGCTCCGCCGGCTGCCCGCGAGCCTGAAGCGGGGAATCGGTGCGTGGCGGGCCGGGCAGCCGGCGATCCTCGCGCCGGGGCGGAGAGAGCCCGCGCCCTTGCGCACGGGCGCTGCGCCCCACGACCGGGGCAACGATCAGCAGCGGCTGCTGCGGACCGACACACACCTGGTGGTGCTGAACGACTATGGCGACCGGCGCATGGCCGGGGTGCGGGCACTTTCAGAGGCGAACGCCGTGCTGTGCCCCGGGCGGACGCTGATGCAGGTGCACCGGGCGATGGGAGTGGACCCGCGGGTGATGAGGCACGTGCCGCTGGGGCTGCCCCACATCGATGAGATCATCCGGGAACGGGGGGAGGGGCCGGGCGGCACGCCGTGGACCCCCGGCGCGGGCCGACCCTTGCGGGTTGCGTACATGGGGAGCGTGAAGCCCAACAAGGGGCTGGGCGTGCTGGTCGAGGCGCTTGCGGCGCTTGCACGCGACCTGCCGGCTCCGATCGAGTGCGAGATTCACGCGGAGGGAGGCCGACGCGCACTTGGTGGGCCGGTAGCCTCCCTGCCCTGGGTTCGCTGGATGGGAGGGTACTCACCCGGGGACGTCGCGGGGATCGTCGGCGCGTGCGATGTGGGTGTGTTCCCGAACCAGGGCATGGAGAACTGCCCGCTGGTGCTGCTCGAGTTCCTCGCGGCGGGCCGGCCGGTGCTGGCGTCAAGCCTCGGCGCATCGGCGGACTGGGTGAGGCCGCCCGATTCCGGCTGGCTGTTCGACCACACTAGCCCCGCGGCGCTGGAAGCGCTGCTGCGGAGCCTGCTTTCCGGGACGATTCCCATCCCCGCGCGGGCTCACGTCGCGGCGAGTGCGGGGGTGCCGACGTTTGACTCGTACATGCGGGGCGTGCTGGACGCCTACGCGTTCGCGTGCGGCTGATCTGGGTGCAGCAGGAATGGGCGGAGTTCGTTCATGATCGGGTGCGTCGCGGATGCGCCGGACTGGCTGTTGCTGAGCAGCACCACGCACACGCCGCTCGCAGGGAAGGCCTCCAGCCAGCACCACACGCCCTCGAACGCTCCGCCGGCCTTGTAGGTGGTCTGCACCTCGGGCCTGCCCAGGTACCAGCCCAGGCCCCAGTGCCGCTCTTCGCCCGCGGCTACCTGAGCCATGGGCTGGGGGCGCACGAGTTCCGCCGAGGCGGGCCCGGGGAGGAACCACTCCATCGAGGCGTCGCCGAGCCGGGAGCGCAGCGGAAAGACCAGAGCCCGCGCCAGATCGCTCGCCGTGGTGTGCAGGTTGCTGGACGCGAGCACCGCACGCTGCCTCTGCGGCAGAACCTGCCCTTCGCCCGTGTGTCTCATGGCAAAGCGGGTCCGCATCGAGTCGTCCCACAGGTACGCGCTGTCGAGCATGCCCAGAGGGAGGAGGAGGTTCCGGTCCATCCACTCGGCGAAGGGCCTGCCCGTGATGTCCTCCACCAGGAGCTGGAAGAGGACGAAGTGCGCACTGGAGTAGTGCATGGTCTCGCAGGGCGGGCCCTTCCAGTCCAAGATGGTATCGGGGCCCTGGCAGCCTTCGAGGATCTGGGCGGCTGTAGGAAGCGGCTTGCCCGCGTCGACGTACGGGTAGCCGTGCACGTTGAAGCCGGCGGTGTGGCTCAGGAGCCCGCGGAGCGTCACCAGGCGGACGTCGTGGGCGCGCGTCATGCGCTCGGGGAACTTCCAGGACCTGAGGTGCCCGACGACGGGCTCGTCGAGCCCGAGCAGGCCCAGGAGGGGCATCCTTGCGGCAGCGATGGACGAGATGGACTTCGACACCGAGCCGATCTGGAAGATCGTTCCTGTCTCGACGGGCTCGGGCCGACCGAGCTCGCGCACGCCGAAGGCCATGGCGTGGAGCGGCCCGCCCACGGAGGTCACGCAGGCGCTCAGCCCGGGTATCCCGTGAGCGCGCAGAAGGGGGCCCGCGCGATCCTGGATGATGGCGGCGGCCCTGCGAGCGAGCGCCTCACGCTCCGCACCCGAGGGCAGGCCCGGGGGTTCACCAGGCACGCGGCGCCTGCCCGGTGTACTTGGAGAGCGGGCGGATGATGCGGTTGTTCGCGTGCTGCTCCATGATGTGGGCGCACCAGCCCGTGATGCGGCTGGCAACAAAGATCGGCGTGTACTGCGGCACCGGGATGCCCATGGTGAAGTACGTCAGCCCGCACGGGTAATCCACGTTCGGGTGGATGCTCTTCTTCTCCAGCATGATCTTCTGCACCTGCTCGCCCAACTGGAACCACTTGATCGCGGCGTGCCCGCCCGGGTTCTTCGTGTCCTTCTCGGCGACGGCCCGCCCGAGCCTGTGCAGCACGGGGGCCCTGTGGTCCCCGTTCTTGTACACCCGGTGCCCAAAGCCCATGAGCTTGCGCTTGGTGTCGAATGCTTTCTGCATCCACGCGTCCACCGCGGCGGAGCCGATGGCGGCCTCGCCCACGTCGTGCATGATCTCGCGGAGCATCTCCATCGCCATCTCGTTCGCGCCGCCGTGCAGCGAGCCCTTCAGGGCCGCGATCGCGCCCGTCACGGCGCCGTGCATGTCGCTGAGCGTGCCGGCGATGACGCGGCTGGTGAACGTGCTGGCGTTGAAGTCGTGCTCGGCGTAGAGGATGAGCGACACGTCGACCACGCGGGCGTAAACGGGGTCGGGCGTCGCGCCGGTCATCATGTAGAGAAGGTTGGCCGCGTGGTCGAGCGCGGGGTTGCCCCCGGTTTCGCGGCCCACGATGGCGCGACCGTCGATCACGTTCTGCATGTGCCCGATGATCGTTGCGATCTTGGCCAGCAGACGCTTGCTCTTGCGGAGCCCGGCGGCGGGCCCGTTGTCCTGCGCGTCCGGGTCCATGTGCCCCAGGATGCTGACCGCGGTGCGGAGCACGTCCATCGGCACGGCCCGCCCGCTGGCGAGGTAGCCCCCCATGCTCTCGATGAAGTTCACCACCGGGGCGGGCAGGCTGCGCTCACGCACCAGCTCGGCCTTGAAACGAGCAAGCTCGGCGGCGCTGGGCTTGTGCCCTTCGAGCAGGAGGAACGCGACTTCCTCGAACGTGGCCTTGGCGGCGAGATCGTGGATTTCGTACCCGCGGTACCAGAGCCCCCCCTGCTCGATGGAGCAGATCGCCGTCTCCCCCGCGATGATTCCCTCGAGACCCTTTGAGAAGATGGCTTCCGCCTGTTCCTTGCTGATCGCGGGTGCTTTCGACGTCGACGTGCTCATAACGCTCCATTTCGAACAAGATCGACCTGAAACGAACAGGCCGGACCCCGGGAAGACGCCCCGGGGCAATGCGGTGTGATCATATGCGCCGGCCCGGGCGCCCCGACTCCTCGCACACACGCCCGGGTAGACCGTGAGAATGCAGTCCAAAGCCACCACGGTCCGTGCGTATCTGAGAGACCTCCCCCCGGATCGGCGGCAGGCGGTCGGGGCCGTCCGCAAGGTCATCCTCGACAACCTGGACAAGGATTACGAAGAGGGGATGTGCTACGGCATGATCGCGTACTCGGTGCCACACCGGGTCTACCCGGCGGGGTATCACTGCAACCCCGGTCTGCCGCTTCCCTTCGCGGGGCTGGCGTCGCAGAAGCAGTACACGTCGGTGTACCTGATGACGTGCTACGCCGAGGGCACGCCGGACGAGGGGTGGTTCCGAAAGGCCTGGGCCGCGACGGGCAAGAAGCTGGACATGGGCAAGTGCCGTATCCGCTTCGAGAGAGTGGAAGACCCGGCGCTGGAGGTGATCGGCGGGGCGATCCGGCGCCTGCCCGTGCAGGCCTGCATCGAGGTCTACGAGCAGGCGCTGACCGGATCGAGCAAGACCGGGGCGAAGAAGCTCGCCGCGGCGAAGAAGAAGGCCGCCGCCGGCGGTCGGGCGAAGTCGGCGGCGAGTTGCCCCCGCAAGGAAGACGGCGGCACGGAAGCGGGCGTGAGGGGAGCGGGCCGACGCGTGATCAGCGTGCGGGGATACCAACGTTGCCCCGGAACACCACGACCGCGGCCCCGGTCATGCTGACGCGGCCGGACTCGTCGTCCCATTGGACACGCAGCATGCCACCGGGGAGCTCCACGTCGCACGCGCGGGCGACGACTCCCCGGAGCACGCCCGCGACGACCGACGCGCACGCGCCGGAGCCGCAGGCCTGCGTCACACCCGCGCCCCGCTCCCAGCTCCGCACGCGTGCGCTGCCGGGGCCCCGCGGCTCGACGAAGTGCACGTTGGTGCCCTCGGGGAAGAGGGGGTGCCGCTCGAGCTCGGGGCCCGCGAGGTCGAGGGGCACGCGATCGACCTGCCTGACGAACACCACGGCGTGGGGATTGCCGACGGAAACGCAGGCGATCGCCGGGTCGGCGCCGGCGAGTGACCACCAGTCGGCCCATGCCCGCCGCACGTCCGAGGGTAGCTCGACGCGGAGCGCGTCCGGGGCGAGGACGGGAACCTGATCCGGCCTGGCGCTTGGAACGCCGAGTTCGACGGTCGCGGTGTCGAAGCCCTCCGGTGACCGGATCGCGCGGGCACGCACGAGTGTTGAGCATGTCCGGACGGTGCGCCACCCTTCGCCCGCACCCCGCTCTTCGGCGAGGTGTCGGGCGACGCAGCGCAGCCCGTTGCCGCACATCCCTGCCTCGCTCCCGTCCGCGTTGATGATGCGGAGGGTGTAGTCGGCGCCGGCGCGGCCCGGCCCCAGCAGCAGGACGCCATCGGCACCGATGCCGGTGTGGCGCGCACACCAGGCGCTCGCGAGGCTGCTCCACCCGGGGAAGGCGAGCACCTCGGGGCGGTCGACCGCGTCAACCAGGATGAGGTCGTTCCCCAGGCCGTGGACCTTGATGAAATCGATGCGCACGCGAACGTTACTCCGCTGGCGTCGAGTCAGCGCGGGCGAGCGGAACTTTCAGTTGCTCCAGAAGCCGCTTGCGGGCGTGCTCGGGGGCGGCGTCCTTGCCGCAGGCGTGGTCGGGCTGCCATCCTGTGGCGGGGACCCGAGACCCGTCCCTGAGCCAGAAATCGTGGGTGGGGATTCGAAGAACCCAGCCGTGCCCGATGTCGATCTCCCTGGAGAGAAAGGGCCTGCCCGCGGTGCGTTCGCCCGCGACCTCGACCCGGCCCGCGGCCCGGAGCGAGACCACCAATGACTCCGCAGTGGAAGATGTGCGGCGTGAGGTGAGCAGCACGACGGGGCCGGCAAACGGGCCGGGTTCGGGGACGGCGCGGAGCCGCAGGATGGAATCACGCGTCAGGCCGTCGGCCAGGCGCTCGGCGTGAAAGCCCCGCGCGAGCTCGAGGCCGACTCCCGCGCCGGGTGCAACCTGCTCTCGTGCCGCGGGGCCGGCGTAGGTGCCCAGCTCCACCGGGGCCGTGCTCAGCCAGGACGCGACGCGGGCCGAGGCGAGCGTGGGACCAACGCAGGTTCGCAGATCGATGATGATCGCGCGGGGTGACGCCGCCAACGCCGCACCCATCGCCTGGTCGACTTCCTCGACACGGGCGAGCACGTCGAGCCTGAGGGTCACGATCCGGGCGTCGTCGACGCTGACCTTGAATGGCTCGGCTGCTTTCTCACGGCCCTCCCAGAGCCTGGCGGACTCCTGCTCGCCCTCGAGCCTGTAGAACAGGGGCGTGCCGATCTTGAGGTGGCGTCTCGCCGCGAGATAGGAACCGAAGAGAAACTCGGCGTCGTCGCGGGACTCTGACGCGACCTTGGCGAGGTCCGCGAGGTAGCTCTTCATCTGGGACGAGGACGCGAGGGCGGGGTCGAAGAGATCCGCGCCGACAACCTCGGTGGCCTTGGCCGCGAGCCCGGGGTAGTCGCAGACCGGGGGCTCTCCGTTGGAGCAAGCCTCGAGGGTCATGAGCGCGACGACACGGCCATCTTTGTAGATGAGCTCGACGGGCGCCTGAGGTGAGTTCATGCGGGTGCTGACGCGCAGGGCACGGGACGACCCGACGCCGATTGTGCCCTCGCCCGGCTTCCCCTCCGCGGGCGGCGTGCTGGCCCACGTCAGGATCATGCCGCGCGGGAAGATGATGGGAGCCGCGAGCGTTCCGAGGAGGCGCTCGACGCCCTGGAGCATCGAGATCGCGGCGCCCGGGCGGGTGTTGGCCTTGATGCCGGACTCGGTGGATTCCAGCGTCATGTAGCACCGGATGGGCCCGGCGTATGGAACGTGAAAGGATGCGAGATACTCACCCTGGAGCGGACGGGCCTCGGTGGCGGGCTCCTTGGGCCGCGCCGGTGTGACGCAGCCCGACAGCACCGCGCCGGCGAGTACAACCACGCCGACCCAGAACCGCCCGACCCAACGATGCGTGGCCTGCCTCCGCATTGGTGATTATTCGACCCTCTATGGCGGCCGGCCTGGGAACAGGCCCATATCCCCCCCGGGCCACCGAAATAGGCCCATGCATCCCTATTTCGAGACCGGGATCATGAACGCTCCGCGCCGGACGGCCGATGGTGATGCCACACTTGGACGCAACCATGAACCCGGCACAGGTTGTTCTCATCCGGCGCAGTTTCGAGTTCTTCAAGCCCTGCGGCCCGGCGCTGGTGGCGCACGCGACGCGCGGCCTCATCGACAGCCACTCGGTGCTGGGTTCGCTCATGCCCGCGAACCCCGCGGGATTGCACAGGCGGTGCTTCGAGACGCTAGAGCAGATCGTGAGACGGTGCGACCGGTTCGGAACGCTCGGGGCGCCGCTGGGTGAGCTCGGCCGCCGGGCTGGCCGTCACGGCCTGTCGCATCTGCACTACGGCGCGATGAAGCGTCACCTCCTGCAGGCGATGGCGGACCTCGCGGGGCCGGACTGGGGCCCGGAACTGCACGAGGCGTGGGAGCTGCTGCTGGACGCGGCGATCGGCGCGATGAGTGCGGGGAGCGTCCCCGGATCGAAGGCCGCCTGAACCTGGGCGGACTTCGCTACGATCCGCCATGGCGCGGGCCGGAGAACGCCGCACAAGGCAACGGGAGAACATCCTGCGGGTGATCGCCGACGCGGGCGCGCCGGTGGCGCCGCGCGAGATCCTGACGCGGGTGCAGTCACGCCTGAAGGGTTTGGGGCTCGCGACCGTGTATCGCACGCTGAAGCTGCTCGCCGAATCGGGCGTGGTGCGGCTGGTGGAGATCCCGGGCGACCCTCCCCGCTACGAGCTGGCCGACAAGGAGCACCACCACCATTTCTCGTGCCGCCTCTGCGCGTGCGTGTACGAAGTTCCGGGGTGCTGCGGTCACTTCGAGGAGCACCTGCCGGCAGGATTTCGGCTTGAGAGCCACGAGGTGATCCTGTTCGGTATTTGTCAGACTTGCGGTGCCGGACGGCAGGCCCGGGAATCCGCTGGATCCTCGGCCCGGGCCCTCAAGCGGACCCCAAGTGGCAGAGCCAAGGCCCGTCGCTAGAACCCCCCGAACGGGCGCCCCGTACGCTACAGCGGGCGCACGCGGAACAATCGGCGCCGGCGTCAGTCCAACTGGGGATGTCGAAGATGAAGACTCACACCGGGCTGCTCTCTGCACTGGCTCTGGTTCTGTTCGCGGGCTCGCCCGCGGCGTTTGCGGGACCAGAAGAGAAGTCCAAGAACCCGATCTTCCGCGCCGCAGAGCGCGCGAAGCAGTCTCAGCCCGCCTCTCAGCCCAAGGCGGCGCCGTCGAGGTCCGCGGAGCCATCCCGGTCCGAACCCCGGGCGAGCACGCCCCGGCCCAGCGCGCCACCGCCCTCCGCAACGCGGACGTCGGCGCCCTCTCGCAGCCCGATCTACCGGGCGGCGGAGCGTGCCCGCCAGAGCCCGCCAACCGCGCAGCCCCGCACGTCCGAACCCAGTCAGCCCCGGGCGTCGGAGCCACCTCGCCCGACGGCGCGGCCGAGCGCTCCGACGAGCACGCCGGCCGGAACACGGACCGCAGAGCCCTCACGCAATCCGATCTTCCGCGCTGCGGAGCGAGCTCGCACAGTGCCCACGCAGCAGCCCCGCGCGTCCGAGCCTTCCAGGCCTTCGGTCCCCCGAGTGGCGCCCACGGGCGGCGCGCCGGAACCACGCTGGTCGGGCACGGTCTCGACCAGCCGCACCGGCCCGCTCCGCACCGCAGAGATCGCCCGCCAGAACCGCGCGAACGACCCGACGCCCGGACCTTCCGGACGCGGGTCCACGGACTTCGGCGGTTCTCGGGGCGGATCGCAGCAGGTCACGGACTTCCGCTCCGGCGGTGGTGGACGCTCGCATGACGACTGGAATGGCTCTCGCAACGACTGGAACAGCTCCCGCGACCACGACGGGCGCGGCCGGGACTGGAACGGGCGCGACTGGAACCGTCGGGACCGCGATGACCACAATCGGTCCTCGTGGTCCTTCTCGCTGGGCATCGGAGGCGACGGGTTCGCGATCGGGCTGGGCTATTCCTCGGGCAGCTACTACTCCCGCAGGCACTACATCCCCTGCGATCCGTGGCCCGTGCACCGCCCGATCGTGAGGCATCACTCGCGCAACTACAGCACGGCCTGGTGCCGCCCGCTGTGGGTGGAGCCGGTCTGGTGCGGGCCGACGTACCGCTATCGCTGCGTCCCGGTCTACTCGTCCTTCGCGTGGTACGCGTCGGACGACTGGAGTCCGTGGACGTCTTCGGTGGTCGTGGTGAAGCAACCGACGATCGTGTACGACTCGCCCTCGGTGACGACCTACGTGAACGATGCGCCCCGGTGGGTGTCGTATGACGCGCCGACGACCACCTCGGTCGTTGCAGGCTCGGACGGCGGCGCGACGGTGTTTCGCGGGCAGGGCGACCTGGGCCAGATGGTCTGGTCGGCGGTGCCTTCGAGCATCGTGGACTCGGTGCTGAGCGTGGGCCCGGTGGACCGGGCGGACGCCGCGGCACGGTTCCTGTCACGGCGCCCGGCGGGCGGGTGGCAGGTGATCTTCGAGTCTCAGCGCCGCGTGGGCGACATCGTGTGGGTGCAGACGCGGGGCGTCACGTCCTCGCAGTTCGGCACGCCCCCCACCATCCGTCTGGCCCTGAGCGGCGAGCTCGAGGGCATCCGCGCTGGGCAGCAGATGACCGTGACCGGCCGCCTCACCGAGGTCTCGGTGGACGACCCACGGTACCCCTTCGGCGTTCTCACGCTCGAAGAGGCGGACGTGGCGCGGTAGGCAGCCGCACGTGACCCGGTTGAGTGGTCCGGGCCCCGATCACCTCCGGCTGCGCCGGCGCCAGACTGTTGCAGCGACCCAGAGGGCGAACGCGCCGGGTCCGGGAACGACCGTCAGCGTCGCGTTGGCCTCACCGAAGTCGGCGGAACTGCTCACCGCCAGGGCATAGCGCCCCGGCGAGAGCGATCCCTCAAAGAGGAACGGGCTTGGCTGCATGCCCGGCATGTCGGCGAGCAGGCTGACTCCGGGCCCATCCAGCGATACGCGGCCCCAGCCGATGAATGAGGCGACGGTGCCCTCAAGCCTGAACGTCGCCGGGGTGGCGATGTCGAACACGTAGGTGAAGTCCGAGTTCGCGCCACCGAAGCCAAACGTGGACATGGGCGTGCCGAACGCGCGAGTAGCAACCGATACCTGGCTGGGGGCGATGGTTGAATGCTGAACTGCGGTGTACCCCTCGACCTGGAAGTCCCAGTCAAAGGGCTCGAGGCCTTCGGTCGTGCGCTCGAAGGACACGACCCCGTGGTCGTTGCCGCCCATGTCGATGATGTGCTCCCACGCGTAGGCTCGACTCGCGCGTGAGACCGGCGACATCTGCGCGAGGGCGGGCGCCGCGGAGAAGACCAGAGCAGCCAGGCTCAGGGTTCGCATGACGCATCCTCCATTGCGCGGGCGTGCGCTAGGGCCGCGCCCGCTACACTAGAGCATTTTGTCCTCAATACAAGACGGCGGGTCCCAAAGCCGCGAGAACAGGTAATTCACCCCCTCCCGCCTATGATCCCCCGCCCGGCGCGGAGTGGCATTGGGCACCAGGGCCGATCAGGATGCACAAGACCGGTCACCGCAACATCACACCGCCATAGACGGGGGCGAACGCCCTCACAGAGACCCCCACGGGGTTCCGTGGCGGGGCGTTCATCCGTCGATGCCGTCAGAGCCCCCGCACTTGGTCTTCTCACCCCCACGTCGTGAGAGGCCCGCGCAGACAGAGCCACACATGACTAGCCCAGTGCTCCCACGTCGCACATTTGCCATCATCTCGCATCCGGACGCCGGCAAGACCACACTGACAGAGAAGTTCCTTCTGTACGGCGGGGCGATCGAGCTTGCGGGCTCGGTCACGGCGCGGAAGGACCAGCGCGCCACCGCCTCGGACTGGATGGAGCTCGAGAAGCAGCGCGGCATCTCGATCAGTTCGACGCTGCTGCAGTTCGACTATTCCGGCTACCGCGTGAACCTGCTCGACACGCCCGGGCACAAGGACTTTTCGGAGGACACCTACCGCGTATTGACGGCGGTGGACGCGGCGGTGATGGTGATCGACGCGGGAAAGGGCGTGGAGTCGCAGACGCGCAAACTCTTCGAGGTGTGCAAGCGCCGGGGCGTGCCCATCTTCACGTTCATGAACAAGTGCGACCGCCCGACGCGGAGCCCCATCGACCTGATCGACGAGCTGGAGAAGGTGCTGGGCATCGGCGCGTTCCCCGTGAACTGGCCCATCGGCTCGGGGCCCGAGTTCAGGGGCGTGTACGACCGGCTGCAGCAGAGGCTGCACCTCTTTGAGCGGGCCAAGGGCGGGGCGCACGCGGCGCCCGAGTCCATGGGCGGGCTGGACGACCCCGCGCTGCTCGCGAGGCTCGAGTCGCCCGCGCACCTCGAATCCATCGAGGAGATCCGGATGCTCGACGGCGCGGGGGCCGGGTTCGACCCCGCGAGCGTGCTCAGGGGCGATGTGACACCCGTGTTCTTCGGCAGCGCGATGAATAACTTCGGCGTGCAGCTCCTGCTTGACGGCTTCCTGCGGTATTCGAGCCCTCCCACTCCGCGCAACTCCTCCGCGGGGGTGATCTCGCCCGACGACACGCGCTTCAGCGGCTTTGTCTTCAAGATCCAGGCGAACATGGACCCGCGCCACCGCGACCGCATCGCCTTTGTCCGCGTCGTCTCGGGCAAGTTCGAGCGCGACATGTTCGTCGTCCACGCGCAGAGCGGGCGGCGCGTGCGGCTGGGCAACGCCACCAAACTCTTCGGGAACCAGCGGGAGACCGTGGACGAAGCCGTCGCGGGCGACGTCGTCGGGCTCGTCGGCAACGATCTCTTCGGCATCGGCGACACGCTGACCGACGACCGCGCCATCGTCTACGACGAGATCCCGGAGTTCACGCCCGAGTGCTTCGCGAGCCTGCACAACCCGCAGCCGGGAAACTACAAGCGGTTCAACCTGGGCCTCGAACAACTCCTCAAGGAGGGCGTCGCGCGGAAGTTCGAGCCCGTCGGGGGCACGCAGAAGGTTGCCCTGCTCGCGGCGGTCGGGCCCCTGCAGTTCGAAGTCCTGGTCTACCGCCTGCAGAACGAGTACGGGGCGGAGTCGAGGCTTGAGCCCTCGCCCTTCACGCTCGCACGCTGGTGGCGCTTCAAGGACGGGCAGACCCCCACCATCGCGGACCTAAACACCATCACACTCCCCGAGGCGCCCGACGGCGCCAGGCTGGTCTTCGACGACCGGGGCAGGGCCATGGTGCTCTGCACCGACCAGTGGCCACTCCGCTTCTTCGGCGAGCGAAACCCCGGTATCGAGGTCTCCCCTGTACCCTTCGACAAGCCGGCGTCGATCGCGGCGACGGCTCCCGCAAGGGCCAACTGATCGCCCGACAAGGTGAAGCCGTCACGGGCTCACTTCGGCCTCGGCACGTGCTGGTCGATCAGGACGGGGTTGCCGTCGGGATCGGTGAGCATGAGGCTGCCGGGGCCGGTGGAGTTCGGGTCCGCCTCGGTAGCAAGGGTGAGTCCCTGGGCCCTCAGGCGTTCCTGGATGCTCCGGACATCTTCGAAGGTCGGGAGTGTGCCGCAGGCGCGGTCCCAGCCGGGGTTGAACGTGAGGATGTTTCGCGGGAACATGCCCTGGAAGAGGCCGATGGTCGCGGTGTCGTTCTGGAGGATGAGCCAGCCCTGCGACGGCTCGCCCCCAATCGCCCTGAAGCCGAGTTTTTCGTAGAAGGCGCGGGACGCGGCGAGGTCCTTCACCGCGAGACTCACGGAGAAGTTGCCGAGTTGCATGCGTGCTTCCGCCCGGCCGGTGCCGCCACCGAAGCGCTCCGCCGACTTCTGAGTCTCGCACCCGCTGACCGCGCAGCAGACGCCCAGGACACCCGCCACACTAACGACTCGGAAAGACCGTGAGGGCTTCATCGCAGTCTCTCCACGGTGGTTCTTGCCCAGAACTTTTTGGTGAGTGGCGTACCCCAACGACAAAGCCCCCCGGCGTGTGGCCGAGGGGCTTTCTCGAACGAATCGGGGTGGGCGGATTCGAACCGCCGACC
>JADYXW010000069.1 GCA_020853975.1 Phycisphaerales bacterium | reverse complement strand
GCATCTCCGCCGCCCCTGGTCCCTGCGAACGATCGCAGCGTAGCCCAGATCCGCCGCGAATCTGCCCGCGAAGGGTCTCCTAGGAGCCTGCATGCGAACGCTCGCCTGGTTCAGGCCCGACCTGCGGACCCTCGACAAGCCCGCCGTGCACGCCGCCTGAGCCGACAGAGATCGGGGCGTGGTCGGTCTGCTCATCGTGTCGCTCGGGGGAATGGCTCGCCCACGACCTTGCCCGCGACACGATCGCGTTCAGCCGGCGAGAATCCCCCTTGGACCTCGACGCGTGGCAAAAAGGGTCGCACCGGCGTCCCGATCGTCGACCTGGACACCTCGCGGCTGCGCGCCATCGAGGCCTTCCGCGTGCTCCAGACCGTGACCTACACCAGCCCGAGCGCGTAGAACGCCGCGGTGAACGCGAGGTCTGCGACGACGATCGCCACCACGCACTGCACGACGGTCCCGGTCGTCGCCCGCCCGACGCCCGCGGCCCCTCCCGAGACGCGCAGGCCGTTGAGACAAGCAATCAGCCCGATGAGCACGCCGAACACCGTGCCCTTCATGACACCCGTCCAGAAGTCCACGGGCTTGCACTGCTCGAGCATGTTGCTCACGAAGGTCGCGTAGGGAATCTGCAGCACGAGCACCGAGATGCCCAGGGCCGCGATGCAGGCCACCACGTCGGCGATCACCGCGAGCACGGTCATGCTGATGACGGACGCGGTCACCCGGGGCACCACCAGAAACCGCACCGGGTCCAGTGCGTGCGCCTCCAGCGCCTCGATCTCCTCGCTCACGACCATCGTGCCGATCTCCGCCGCGATGGACGCGCCCGCGAAGCCCGTCATCACGATGGCGCCGATGAGGGGCCCCAGCTCGCGCAGCACCGCCACTCCGATGATGTTCGCTACCAGTTCCTTCTGCCCGAACTGATCCAGAGGCGGCGAGAGCTGGAACGCCAGGATCAGTCCCACGCACCCCGAGACCAGCGACACGATCAGCACACTGCGGGCGCCGATGCGCACGATCTGCGTGATGATCGCCGGTCTTCCCAGTCGTGTGCGCCTGCGGACCATCGCCCGCAGCACCCACGCCATGCTCCGCACAAGCAGGAACAGCGACGCGCCGGTCTGCTCGAGCACCTGGATCGCGCGCCCTCCCACAAACTCGAGGGGCGTGGTGATCAACCTTGCGATGCCCCGCCCACCGCCAGCCGGGTTGTCCGAGGAAGTCCCCATGGGTTGTCAGGTGCTCATCGCCGCGCCCGGGTCCGCCACGATCGTGAAGACCGAGTGCAGCTTGGCGATCTCAAAGACCGCCCGCACCCGCTCGCTCAGGCCGCACAGCACCAGGGGCACCCGGTCACGCTTGGAGATCTGCAGCGCCTGCACGAGCGCCGCGAGGCCGGGCGTCGCCATGTAGGGCACGCCGCTGAGGTCGATGACCACGCGCCGGGCCTTGCCGTCGAACGCCTCCCGCACAGCCTGCTGGAGCGTGGGCGCTTCGTGATAGCCGATGTCTCCCGAGGGTGCAAGCGTCACGGCGCCCTCCTGGCTTCGGCTGATCTTTACCGCGAGCGGAATCCTGTCGGCCATTTCTACGTCACCCCTCACAGCAGCAGTTGTTGCGAACCCCGGGCGCGACCCGCTTCACGAGTGTCAGCCGCATGCCCCGTGCCTCCCTGCGCTCGTACACCGCCTCGTCCATGGTCTCGCGGATGATGTGGACGCCCAGACCCCCGGGCCGAATGTCCGCGAGGTCGCGTCCCCGGATGGCCGCGGGGTCCACTTGCCTCGCCTCGTCCTCGATCACGATCCGGATGCCCACCTGAGTATCGGTCTGGGCGAGCGGATACACACGCACCGAGATCGGACCGTCGAGCCGGCGCTCGTACCCGTGCTTCATGATGTTCGTGAGGGCCTCGTCGACCGCGAGCGCCACCTGCGAGCCGGGCGTCTCCGGAAACCCCAGCGCCCGCGTCACGCCCACCATGAACTCCCGGACGGCGCACAGATAGCACGGGTTGCTCACCAGGTCGATCCGAAGATCGGGCGTGTCACTCATTCGCTCCGGCCTCCCGAGCCCTTACCCACGCGGCCCACCTGTCCAGCGCCTCGCGGCGCCGCTCGGGCGGGTCCGCGGCATCGTACCCCAGACGCTCGCCCGTCACCCGGTCAAGCGCTTCGATCGCCAGCAGCCTTGTCGCCGGGTCGTCGCTCGCCAGCATCCGTACCAGGTCCCTCGCTGCTCCCGCGTCCCGCGCGTCCCCGGCCCGGACAATCGCCATGTTCCGCGCCCCGGGCTCGGGAGAGTTGAAATCCGGCTGGATCGCGGGCCCGCACCCGCTGCACCACGCCAGAACCGCCGCGCTCGCCGCCATGACCACTCGGGACATCACCCAAGTGTAATCGACAACCCGCGCCTCTGTCCCTGAGCCGTCGCCCGTCCAATACTCTGGGTTTCACTCATCACGGAGCGACCATGCCCACCCCACAGGCCGACCCAGCCGCCGTTGAGTCCATCCCGGTGCTCGACTTCGGCGGTCAGACGGCCCAGCTCATCTGCCGCCGCGTCCGCGAGGCAGGGGTCTTCTCCCAACTGGTCGCGCCGGACATCTCCCCCGCCGCTCTCGCCGCCATGAAGCCCGCGGGGATCATCCTCTCCGGCGGGCCCGCCAGTGTCTATGAGCCCGGCGCCCCGACCTGCGACCCCGCCATCTTCGACCTTGGCGTCCCCGTCCTTGGCATCTGCTACGGCTTGCAGCTTGCCGCCCACCTCCTCGGAGGACAGGTCACCCCCGGCAAGCACCGCGAGTTCGGCAGGGCCGCCCTCTCCATCGACCGCCCGGGCGATCTCTGGAAGGGAGTCCCCGCCACCACAACCGTCTGGATGTCCCACGGCGACCAGGTCGCCACGACCGGTGACCTGTTCATCCCCACCGCCAGTACCCCCACCTGCCCGAACGCCGGCGTCATCTCGACGACGAAGGGCCGCCGGTTCTACGGCGTACAGTTCCACCCCGAGGTGACCCACACGCCCCACGGCAAGGACATCCTTCGAAACTTCGTCTACGAGGTCTGCAAGTGCCGGGGTGAGTGGCGAATGGCCGACTTCGCCAACATCGCAGCTCAGAAGGCGCGCGACTTCGTCGGCTCCTCCCACGTGATCTGCGGCCTCTCCGGCGGCGTGGACTCCTCCGTCGTCGCGGCGCTCCTCCACAGGGCCATCGGCCCCCAGCTCCACTGCGTCTTCGTCGATACCGGCTTGCTCCGACGGGGCGAGCGCGACCTCGTCGAATCCACCTTCCGCGACCACTTCCGCATCGACCTCCACGTCGTCGACGCCGAGGCCGAGTTCCTCTCCGACCTCGCCGGCGTGACCGAGCCTCAGGAGAAGCGCAAGCGCATCGGCCGCCGCTTCATCGACGTCTTCAAGGCCAAGGCCAGGTCCATCCCCAACGCCACCATGCTCGCGCAGGGCACGCTCTACCCGGATGTCATCGAGAGCGGGCACGGTCATTCGGGCAAGGCGGCGGGCATCAAGCTCCACCACAACGTGGGCGGGCTGCCCGCCGAGCTCGGATTCAAACTCGTCGAGCCGCTCCGCGACCTCTTCAAGGACGAAGTCCGCAAGTTGGGAGGGGTGCTCGGCCTGCCCGACCACCTCATCTGGCGTCACCCCTTCCCCGGCCCCGGCCTCGCGGTCCGGGTGCTGGGCGAAGTCACGAAGGCGAAGCTCGAGCTCCTACGCGCCGCGGACGAGATCCTGCTCGAAGAGATCGTCGCCGCCGACCTCTACCGCAAGACCAGCCAGGTCTTTGCCGTCCTTCTGCCCGTGCAGAGCGTGGGAGTCATGGGCGACGGCCGTACGTACGAAAGCACCGTGGCCCTCCGGGCCGTGGAGTCGGAGGACTTCATGACCGCCGACTGGTCGCGCATCCCCTATGACGTGCTCGCCCGCGTCAGCAACCGCATCATCAACGAGGTCCGGGGAGTCAACCGCGTCGTCTACGACATCTCCAGCAAACCGCCCGCGACCATCGAGTGGGAGTGAGCCTCGCCCGTACCATGCCCACCATGAGCGGCAGCACCCGGGGTCACAAGCACGCCATCCGCATCGGGCCGGATGTCTTTCTGCGCCCCCCCACAGCGGCGGACAAGCCGGAGTACGTGAAGCTCCGCGACGTCAGCGAGACTTGGCTCACGCCATGGGAGCCCACGCCACCAGGCCAGGTCGAGACCCCGGAGCCAGAGGTCATCTTCGACCGCGTCCTCAGCACCGCCAACTCGCAGCACTTCCGCCGCTTCATGATCTGCCTCAATCCCACCGGCGAGATCGTCGGCCAACTCACGCTGGGCCACATCTACCGCGGCCCCTTCCTGAACTCAATCGCCGGATACTGGATAGGTCAGCCATTCGCGAACCGGGGCTTCGCCACGCAGGCCCTCGCCATGGGGCTCGCCGAGGCCTTCGGGCCCATGGGCCTGCACAGGGTCGAGACGAACATCAACCCGGAGAACGCGCCGTCGCTCCGAGTGGTTCAGAAACTCGGATTCCGTTTCGAGGGTCTCGCCCGACGCTACCTCCGCATCAACGGCGAGTGGCGCGACCATCAGCACTGGGCCATGACCGCAGAGGACCACGGGGAACTCGCCCAGAACCACCCGCAGAGCGAGCCCGGGCCCGGAGCCGAGGCGCCAAGGCCCGACCGTTCACTTTGAGGGAGAGAGCCTCACCCGCCTCAGGTTCATGAGGGCCTCCTTGAACGCTGCGCCCGCGCCAACTCGCACCGAGAGCTTCCCGGCTGGCACCTTCACCTTGCCCACCCGCACCTCGCGGAAGTCGCCCCAGTCTCCCGTTGCGGGCACCGTCAGCCGCAACTCCTCGCCTCCCACCGTGAAGACCGCCTCCGAACCTGCGGTGCTGTCCTTGCACGCCAGTTCGGCAACCACGTCATAGGCCCCCGCCGGGACCTCCGCGATTGTCCACGCGGCGGTGGCCTTCGCGTCTGTCCAAAAGCCCAGCGCGTCCCGCTTCTCCTCATAGCGGAGGTTCGGCCCGTCCACCACCGCGTCGGCCGCGATCAGCTCCACCACTCCCGCCTTGACCCCACTCGTGGGAGCAGGGGGCTCGTGGTTCACGACCGAGGGCTTGCCGACCGTCGTCAGCTTCACCACCGTCGCGGCGGCGTGCACAGGCTGCGCCGGCACCGTCACCGCCACGTCCTCGCCCTCCCGCTGCGCGGGCCAGAGCCGCTTGGTCCGCTCGCCGAGGATCTGCACACTCTTCACATCGTTGAGCAGCCCCGGCACCACGAGCCTGCCATCCGCTGGCCAGTCAAAGACCATCAGATACAGGTCGTCGCCCTTCTGGGTGCAACGCCCCCAGGGGAGCTTCCCGAAGGGACCCGCTTGCGTGCCGTAGATCGCCTGCCCGTTCACCTCCATCCACCTGCCCATCTCGGCCAACCGCTCCAGGCTCGCCTCCGGGACCAGCCCGTCCGCTGTCGGCCCCACATTGAGCAGGAAGTTGCCCCCCTTGCTCGCGGTCTCGCAGAGGGTTCGGATCAGCGTGGTTGTGCTCTTCCAGTTGTGATCATCCGACCGGTACCCCCAGGTGTCGTTCATCGTCATGCACGACTCCCAGTCCATCCCGGGGAGGCCGCGTGCGGGCACCTCCTGCTCAGGAGTGCCGAAGTCGCCCGCCCACTCGCCGGGCTTGTCCAGCCCCGCCATGTCGTTGCGCCCCTTGTCCACTCGGTTGTTGATGATCACGCTCGGGTTCAGGCCGCGGCAGTGCCTCGCCAGCTCCACGCCGCGCTGGTGCGTCCAGGTCCCCTCCCATTCGCCGTCAAACCACAGCACGTCGATCGGCCCATAGGCCGTCATGATCTCGCGCACCTGCGCTTTCAGGTACTCGCAGAACCGCTCAAAGTCCGCCCCCTCCGCCGAGCGGACCTCCCACTTGCGCCTGGGCAGATAGTCGGGATGATGCCAGTCCATGATCGAGTGATACCAGCCGATCCGCACGCCATGGCGGCGGCAGGCTTCCGCGATCTCCTTCATGATGTCACGCTCGAAGGGCGACGCCGCGACGTCCCACTCGCTCACCTTCGAGTCAAACAGCGCAAACCCGTCGTGGTGCTTCGTTGTGATCACGACGTACTTCATGCCGGCCCGCTTCGCCGCCAGCACCCACGCGTCCGCGTCGAACAGCACCGGGTTGAAGCGGTCCCGCAGGGGCTCATAGTCCGCCACCTGGATGGGCGCGTTGGTTTGAATCCACTCGCCCGTGCCCCCGACCTTCTTTCCATCCCACTGCCCCGCGGGAATCGCGTACAGGCCCCAGTGGATGAACATGCCAAACCGGGCCTCCCGCCACCACGCCATCCGTGCCGCGTGCTCCTCGGGCGTCTCCACCCGCGCGTCGGGAACGTTTCCCCCTCCCCCGGGCCCGGCGCACCCGCCCAGCGCCACCGCCGCCAGCACCGCCAACGCACGTCGGAGCATCGGACATCTCCTCATCGCGGGGCGTCACCCGCGTGCAGACTCAGACGAACTTCGTCACGCCCGGCACCGCGACCGGCGGTACGGGCATGTCCCCAAAGGCCAGACTCGCGGGCACGAGGTCCTCCTTGGAGTTCATCGCCCGCTCCCACGAGATCGTCTGCCCCGTGTACGCCGCCATCCGCGCCATCACCGCCATCATCGTGCTGTTGGCGCCGCGCTCCCCATCGTTGATCGGCGTCCCCGCACGGATCGACGCGAAGAACTCGTCGTGCTCCGTCTGGTACATGTCACGATCGGTGCGCCCGGTGTACTTCCACGTTTCTTTCCCCGCGGCATCTCGCACGGAGTACGTCGGGACCCATCCGTTCACGACCGCGGACCCCTTGCTCCCGTAGATGTAGTCCGTGTTATCCGAAGGGCAGCCGTCGATCTGCCGGCAGGAGTGGAACGTCCGCATCCCTCCCTCGTACTCGTAGATGGCCGAGAAGTGGTCGTACGCGTGCCCGTGCTCCGGCCCGTTGCGAGCCGCTCGCCCGCCCAGACATACCACCCGCAGAGGAAGGCGGTCCCCGGTCGCCCACATCAGCCGGTCGATGGAATGCACCGCCTGCTCCACGATGTGGTCGCCCGAGATCCACGTGAAGTGCCACCAGTTCCTGAGCTGAAACTCCAGGTCGGACCACTCGGGCTGCCTGGGCCTCTTTGCGAGCGTGCCCGTGAGGTAGTTCGTGTACACGCTGGTGATCTCGCCCAGCGCTCCGCCGTTCACCTGCTCGTACATCCCCCGCATCCCGTCGTTGTACCTCCAGCAGAAGCCGACGACGAGCCCCAGGTTCTTCTTTTTCGCGATCGCCGTGCTTTCGAGCACGCTGCGCACGCCCGGCGCGTCCACCGCCACGGGCTTCTCGGCGAAGCAATGCTTGCCGGCCTCGACCGCCGCCCGCAGGTGCAGAGGCCGAAACGCGGGGTACGTCGTGAGCAGCACCACGTCGACACCGCTGCCGATGACCTTCTGGTACGAGTCGAACCCCAGGAATCGCCGCTCCTCGGGCACCTCCACGCGAGCGCCGCTCTCGGCCCCCATCTCCTCCGTGATCCCGCGCAGGCTCCCCGCAAGCCGGTCGGGCAGCACATCGCCCATCGCCCACAGCACGGTGTTCTTGTCCGCCCGCAGAGCCTGGATGGCCGAGCCCGTGCCGCGCCCGCCGCAGCCGATCAGCCCGATCTTGAGCTTGCGATCATCAACGACCGGCCCCCACGCGCGGACCGGGCTGGTCGACGGCACCGTCCGCCCCGGAGCGTCGTACGCCGCCAGGGGCACCACAACCCCAGCGCCCACCGCCTTCACAAAATCGCGCCGCGTCCACGCACTCGAGTGCTTGCTCATGTGAGTCTTCCTCTGCGCCATGGAGCTGGGCCGACCGGCCCGGCTCATTCTCCGTTCGGTCTCGGGTCCTTGTTGCCCCCGCCCTTCTCGTCCGGCTTCGGCACGACCGGTTTCTTCTCCGGCGTCCCGGGTGTGGACACCGGCGCCGGTGGGTCCTGCTCGCACACCACCCGGAACCCCACAAACGACCCATCCGACAGCCACCACTTGCTCTTTGGAATCTGCGGGTCGCTCGCGTTCCACGAGGGTTCCTGCGCCGCCCGTCCCCCGGGCGTCACCTTCGCGGGGTCGTCGCGGAAGCTCCCCCCCATCGTCACGGGCTTCGCATCCGCCGAGCTCACCCACTCCTGCACATTCCCCAGCATGTCGTACAGGCCCCATGCGTTGGGCTTCTTCGACTTCACCGGGTGCGGCGTCGCCTCAGAATTCTCCGCGAACCACGCGTACTCCCCCAGCACCGATCCGTCATCTCCAAACGGAAACTTCGTCGTCACCCCCGCGCGGCAGGCATGCTCCCACTCCTCCGCTGTCGCCAGCCGAAACACCTTCCCGCTCTTCTGCGACAGCCAGCGGCAGAACTCTTCCGCATTCATCCTCGTCAGGCAGATCGCCGCGTACCCCTCGTGCCCAAACCCCCGGTCGGGCGGCAGGTAGGGTTTGCTGGGCCTCGAAATCCCATCCGCCTTGGGAGACCCCTGCTCTTCATCCAGCCGGTACGCAAAGACGTCGAATACCTCCCACGGAATCTCCGTCTCGCTCATCCAGAATGCCCGAATCTTCCCGTCCGTTGACGCCGGAATCGGCACCATGACGACCTTGGTCGCCGCCGTCGGGATTGGCTGCTCGAAGCGGGCAAGTCCGGACGCCGCCGGCGGCTGGGCGCCTGCGAGCCCCGCTCCCCCCGCCATCAACCATGCCCCGCATGCAAACGCAACACCTCGCATAACCACTCCTGCCCCCCCCCGCCTCGCTCACCCATCAATACCGGAGTCTACAGACCCTTGATTGGCCCCGCAACGCCTCAGGCTTCCACGACGCACACCTCTCCGTTCGCCAGGCTCCGCTTCTCCGCCTCAATGACCGCAAGCGCGACTTCCGCATCCTTCAACGTCACCGGTGGCTCCGACCGTCCCCCGACCGCCGCCCACCTGACGAACTCCCGAACCTCGCCCTCATACCCCGTGCCGGGTGGTATCTCCACGTCCTCGGTACGGTCTTCGCGCGTGAGCGTCAGAGGTTTCGCTCTCCCAAGGTCAAACTCGGCGGTCGCCCGCTCGAACTCCGCCACAAACTTCATGCGGAACCCTCGCCCGGGCGAGTCCAGCCAGCCTCCCTCGGCCGTCACCAGCCTTGGCTCCGGACCATGCCCGGCGAACAAGAACGAGGTCTGCAGGTGCCCCCGCGTGCCCACGCTGAACACCCGCGAAGGCACCCCGAGCAGGTGAAGCACGTAGTCCACGTCGTGCAGGTGCAGGTCCACGATGGCCCCCCCGCATCGATCGTCATCCGCGTAGAACGCCGACCAGTCCGGACGGCTGCCAAGCCTTACCAGCCTGAGCGACTTCAGCGCACCGTATGTCCCCGCCCGCACCGCCTCCGCAAGCCACGTCCACCCGGGCCAGAAGCGGATGCACATGCCCGGCATGACGCGCCGCTCGGCCGACTGCTCCGCGTCGCGAAGTCTGCGTACCTCGTCCGGCCGCACCGCGACCGGCTTCTCCATCAGCACGTGGTGCCCCTGTTGCAGCGCGAGCAGGCCGACCTCAAGGTGCGTGTCCGTCGGTGTGCACACGCTCACCACGTCGCACAGCCCGCTCGACAGCAGCTCCCGGGCGGACCCGAACGGCCGCACCTCCGCCGGGTCGAACAGCCGTTCCGGCGCGCCGGTGTTGATGTTTCCTTTGGTCGCAGCCACCCCCGTCGTCGGCGCGCCCGACAGGTCCGCAACCGCCGCCAGCACGACGGGCTCGCCCGCGCGGGCCGCGCTCAGGTACGCCCTCACGTGCGTCTGCCCCATGAATCCAAAGCCGATCACGCCCGCACGGATCACAGGCACCACTCCCAGGGCTGCTCCGCCCGCACGCCGGGCCCGCGAGCCGCGGAGCCAGCCTAGGCAAAGTGTCCAGAGGGTGCCTCGCAGGCGAGTTCCTTTTCAGCGAGACACATCGTAGGCCCGCACCACGTCCGCGCCCGGATAGAACTGTGTGATCATCGTCCGCCAGTCCAGGCCCGAATCCGCCATTCCCTTGGCGCACCACTGGCACATCCCCACACCGTGGCCCCACCCGCGCCCGCGGATACGCACCGTGTCGGCCCAGACCTCAACCTCCAGGTCGCCGCTGTTGACCCGGGTCTTCTCCACGATCCCCGCCAAGCCCGGCACGCCCTGGTTCAGCCCGTTCCGCAGTTCCTCTCCCGTCAGCACATACGACCCGCCCCGGTCGTCCGTCAGCCGGTACCGAACGGGCCTGTCCGCGTCGTTGCGCTCCTCCACCTCCACGGACCGCAACCGCGTGAGGCTCTGAACCTCATTTTTGAATGCCTTGCCCCAGGCCCGCAGGCGGCGGCTTACGTCGTCGTCGCTCCTCATGACTTCCCACCGGTAGAACCTCGAGCCCTGGCAGTAATGCTGCCGCTGCTTGCCCTGCACGGGCTGCAGGAGGTTGAACTCGTACCCCTGACCGGTCGGCCACACCATCTTCGCCGAGTTCGGACGCCCGCCGCAGGCGCTCGAGTAATACGCCCTGATCAGCCGCCCCTCGTACGCCAAAACCTGCCCGCGCGTGGCACGCGTCGCTTCGTTGGGCAGTGTCGCCGCCGTCGCCCCGCCATAGACCTGGTCCTGCGTGCTGTCCTCCACGTCATACCCCCGGCCTTCCGCCCGAGACCTTGCACGCTCGTGCAGGGCATACGTCCGCGCCGCCACCGCCTGGCACTCGAAGACCTGTCTGGGCCAGTCCTTGAACAACTCGTGCGTCAGCACTCCCGGCAGATACGACTCCACCGGCATCGAGATCACCACCTCAAAGACGCCCGGGTTGCCGTTCCACTGGGGTCGGATCACTACGAACCCGGGGTATCGCACCGACCCCACCTTGAGCGATTGCGAACCGCCCGCCAGCCCCCCCTGCGACCCAACACCAAGGGGCAGAATCTCGACGTCCGTGGAAAACGGAAACTCAACCGTCTTTCCACTGGCATCCACGACCCTGACACCGCCTGTCCCGCTCGTAACCGCCACGGGGCTCTTGGCTTGCTGGGCCTTCAGACCCGGGTCAGTGGTCGCGGGTCGCACCACGAGCATCTCGGGCCCGCCGATCTCGCGGGAAGACACCCCAGCCGCCACCCGCACTCGGATGTCTGGCTCGCTCGCGAACGTCGCCCTGGGCCCGATGGCCTCACCACGGGGCTTCTTCTCGGGAAGCACCGCCCTGGATACCGACTCGCACCCGCCCAGCAGCAACATCGCCGCCACAGCCACGCTTGACAGGCCCCGCATCATCAGCGACCCTCCGCTACCCTATTCCGAACATCCGTCTGCGGGCCATCCCGCAGGAGAACTCCGGAACCGCATTCATGCCGCATCGCACAACGATCGCACGCCATCGTCCTCCGGCCAGACGCCTTCCCCGGTGCCTCCGTGGGCTCCTGGCGTGCGCCCTCCCACTCCTAACCATCGGCTGCACGGCGGTCACGCCTGCACCAGACACGGGGGCCTCCCCTCCTCCGGGCCTCACCACCTCCGTCGAGCAGGGCCTGGGGCATCATGTCATTGTGCTGACAGCGCCGACACCCGGCTACCAGCCCGTGCTCACACGCACGATGGCCGCGGTCCACTGCACAAACGTCTTCATCACGGCGAGGCAGCCCAACCCCACGCTGATGTACGCCCAGCGACTCACCGAGCACCGGATCTTCACGGGTGTCCGGAGCGATCATCCCATCCGCGTCTACCTCCGCGCGGTCCCCTTCGACGCAAAGCCCGACGACGACACCGCGTACGCCCTCGTGGGCGAAGCCGCGGCTTCCCCATGAGCGAGCCCCGTCACAACCTCGGCGCGCCCGTGGACACCGCCCAACTCTTCCATCTGCTCAGACTCACATTCACGCAGGGCCTGGGGCCGGTACTCATCTCTCGTCTGCTTCAACGCACCGGGTCTGCCGAGGCGGCGCTCGCCCTCTCGCCCTCACAACTCCGGACTATCGATGGCATCGGGCCTTCCAAGGCCGCCTCGATCGCGATGTCCATGGCCGCTACCGCCGACGCGGCCAGGGCCGAACTCGAGCTGGCCCAAGGCCTGGGCGTCCGCATCATCACCCTCGGCGACCCTCGGTACCCCCCGCTGCTCGCCGAGATTCCAAGTCCGCCCCCGCTCATCTACGTAAAGGGCACCATCGACCACGCAGGTCTCGACCGCTTCCCCGCCGCCATCGTGGGCTCGCGGGACTGCACACACTACGGCTTGGAGCAGGCCCGCCGGTTCGCAGGTGGCCTCGCCTCCGCCGGGGTCACCATCGTCTCCGGAGGAGCCCGCGGCATCGACTCCGCCGCTCACCTCGGTGCCCTCAACAGTGGCGGTCGGACCATCGCTGTGCTGGGCTGCGGCCTCGCGACCATCTACCCCCCCGAAAACCGCGAACTCTTCGAGCGTGTCGTCGCCTCCGGGGCCCTGGTATCCGAACTGCCCCTTACCACGGCCCCTGCCCCCGAGAACTTCCCCGCCCGAAACCGCATCATCTCCGGCCTCAGCCTGGGCGTGCTGGTCGTAGAGGCTGGTCTCAAATCCGGTGCGCTCATCACGGCCCAGGTCGCTACCGAGGACCATGGCCGCGAAGTGCTCGCGGTCCCCGGCCGCGTGGACTCACCGGCCTCCCGCGGCACGCTCGACCTCCTTCGCTCGGGCGGGGCCGCCATGGCCATCGATCCGGCGGATGTGATCGCGGTGCTCGAATCCCCCGCGCACCACCTCGCCTCGGGAACCCACCAGGCTAGATTCGCGCCTTCGACGTCGCCCCAAGCTCTCTTCACAGAGTCCGCCCCGCCCCCCCCGGCCCGGCTCGCGGCGTCCCCACGCCAGATCGCCATTCTCGCCTCGCTCGACGAGGTCGCCACGATCGAACAACTCTCTGCGAAGACGGGACTTGCCGCGAGCGAACTCCGTTCGGATCTGACCCTTCTGGAGATCCAAGGCCGTGTGAGACGCTCCGGAGCACGGTTTTGTCGGACCTGACCGACCCGATCATAAATCTATCAAACCGGTACCTGAAGACCTTGACGTGCGGGGCCTGATATGCTATCGTCTACCAAACAATATGAGCGAATACTGATCGGGTTGCCTGAGTTCGCTCGATACTTGTTCGGAAGTTAGACGGCGCGGAGTCGCCGGCGGAATCCAGGTGAGGCGAGGCACGATCGGAGCCTGATCGCGCCCGTCCTGAGGAATCCAGCCATGACCTGCTCGGCACTCTCGACGTCGGCGCTCGTGAGCCTCGGACCAGGCGGAGACTATGTTCGCACGATTCACATCCCTTTCCTCGGCACCGCGGCTGGTTCGACAGCCCGTCCGGGTCTCGACGCGGTTCGCGCGATCGGCCGGCTCGCTGGGGCACTCTTGGCACTCCTCCGCCAAGTGGGTTCGTTCCGAGCATCGCACGCCGAGCACCCGAGCCTCGGCGTGCTGCTCCCGTCGCCCCAGGGCGACCTCATCCCGGAACTCCCTCCCGACGCCGCGGGCGTCGGGAACACCGTCACCCCTCCCGGAGCCGCGGGGTGCCACCCGCCGGGAAACCTCTCCAGCGAAAGGAGCGTGAGCGATGAATCTCACTCCCAAGCAACTCAAGATCCTGCAACTGATCCGCGACTGGCGCGTCCGTCGGGGGTACTCCCCGACCATGCAGGAACTCGCCGACGAAATCGGCGTGAGCAAGGTCACGGTCTTCGAGCACGTCGAGGCGCTCATCAAGAAGGGCGCGCTCGTGCGGGAGCCGAACAAGGCTCGCTCTTTGTCGATTGCTGACGGCATCCCCGTCCCCGACGAGGCCCGTCCCCTCCGCTTCCCCCTTGTCGGCAAGATCGCTGCCGGCAACCCCATCGAGAAAGTCGCCGACTCCGACGAGATCGACCTTGCCGATGTGCTCTGTGGCGGGGCCCGCTCCGGCGCCTCCACCTTCGCCCTGAAGGTCGAGGGCGACTCGATGCGCGACGAGGGCATCCTCGATGGCGATTTCGTCCTCATCGAGCGCACCCAGGTCGCCAGCAACGGCGACAAGGTCGTGGCCCTCCTGCCCGACGGCTCCACCACCCTCAAGACCTTCTTCCGCGAGGACGACCACATCCGTCTTCAACCCGCGAACCCCAGCTTTGACCCCATCCGCGTCAAGTACTGCCAGGTCCAGGGCATCGTGAAGGGCGTGGTCCGGCGCTACGGCCGCTAACGGTCGGCCCGAGGGGCGAGGGGGCGTTTCGTACCCTCTGACAGCCGCCTCGATCAGGCCGTGCGACCGAAGTTCCGTCTGAGCAGCCACACCAGCACCGGTGCACCGACCAGGCTCGTGACAACACCCAGGGGCATCTGTCCGCCCCCGAGGTCTACCAACCTCACGACCGCGTCGCACAGCACGACCAGTGTGGCTCCGGCCATCGCCGTTCCTAGTACGAGCACGCCGTGGCGTGGCCCCGCCGTGAGCCGGACCACGTGCGGGCACACGAGCCCCACGAAGCCCACGGGCCCGGCCAGCACTACCGACGCCGCGGTCAGCACGCCCGACAGGACGAACAGCGCGGTCCTGAGCCAGGCCAGGGGCACCCCAACGGTGCGGGCCTCGTCTTCTCCGAGAGAGGCGGCGTCCATCGCTCGAGCCATCGACAGGCCGGCACCCAGCCCTGCCGCGGCGATCGCCCCGGTCACGGCCAGTTCCGCGCGGCCTGGGTCGCGCAGCGAGCCCATCAGGAGCCGACCCGCGGCCATGCCCTGGTCCGGCAGCAGGTGCCTGACGAGTTGCGAGGCTGCGCTGCAGGCCATGGCGACCGCCACTCCCACCAGCACCAGAGTCACGGGGTCCAGAAGCCCGCGCCGCTGCCCCAACGCCCAGACGGCTCCGAGGGCGGCGAGCGCCCCCACCACCGCTGCGGCTCCCATCCCGAGGCCCGGGTGCGACTCGGCGCCGATGATCCCTGCGGTGCGATACGCCGCGTACGCGACAACCATGACGCCCAGGCCGGAGCCGGATGCCAGGCCGAGGACGTCGGGAGAGGCCAGAGGATTTCGCAGCAGAGACTGCAGGAAGACCCCGGCGACGCCCAGGGTCACACCCACGATGATGCCGGCGGCGGCCCGCTTGAGGCGGAAGTCGGTGAACTCCCAACTGAGGACCGCGCCGGATTCGTCCCGGCCTGCGAGCAGACGCAGCAGGATCGCTGCCACGAGCAGCAGCAGGAGTCCGGCGAGAGTGGCGACGGCCCGTCGATTCACGGCGAGAGCCTACGCGATGGGCGGACGTCGTGCGTACACTTGGCCCTGACCAATCGGAGTTTCAGCCCGTGTCGAAGAACACCTTTGACTGCACCGTCGTGACCCCCACTGCCTCGCTGGTTTCGGGCAAGCTGACCCAGGCCGTGGTGCCGCTGTGGGACGGCTCCAAGGGCTTTCTCTCCGGCCACGCGCCGGTGCTGGCGAAGCTGGGCAAGGGCGAGCTGCGGCTGGACTTTGCCGACACCACCAAGGGGCAGGGCGGCTCGACGACGTACAAGGTCGAGGGCGGGTTCGTCAAGATGGCGGACAACAAGCTGACGATCCTTGCGGAGAAGGCGTCGGAGTAGAGCGGCGGGCGAGGTCCGAGTTCGTGCCCACGGGCCCGGTTGGTACACTCTGCCGATGGCGCGCGTGGTGGTATTTCTTTGCTCGATTCTTGTCGTGCTTTCTGGCTGCTCCGCGTTCACGACGCCGGACGGCCATCGGCTGACATCTTCGAGCGGAGAGGTGGCGGTTCGGGCACGATCGGGCGAGCCCGACATGGTGGAGGAGCAGGATCGCTTCTACTTGGGGCCGTATACCTCGACGACATTCACATACCTCGATCGCGGGTACGCGGTGGGGCTTGTGAATCACCGGGTTCGGGCGATTCAGGTGTTGGACGAGGTGACCCATAAGGACGCATCGCGGCGGGTTCGCGCGTACCGGGAAGAGGTGCCGCGGCTACGCCTCGGCGCTGCGGGCGTCGAATCGCTGTCGGTCTTCGGCGAGCCCGACCACGTGGACATCTCATGGGAGGATGGGGGGATCACGCGGGGTGTGTACTCCGGCCGCTATCGGTCGGCGGACGACCTGGCTCTGGCGGACTGTCTCGTGCTCTGCTACTGGCTTGGCCGGGGAGTCGTCGCTCGGCTGGAGAGTGGGCGCGTCGTTCTGGTGCGGCCTCTGACGCAGTGGGACCTCGGCGTGGTGGATCGGGGCGCGGGGGAGTGAGGCTGAGAGCGGGCTGAGGGATACCTCGGCCGCGGGTGGCGGGCTCTGCACCGCTCTGGAGAGCGGTGCCACCCCGGAGGGAGGCACGCTGGGGTTGGAGGGGGTTGAGCCTGCCGCTGCTCGCCAGCCCCTGGGCGTGAAGTGGGCGAGGCGGAGGAGAGTGGAAGCGGCGCGGCGTGCGTTCTCGGCGGCGCGGGCGCGGGTGGCCATGGCGCGCGGGGACGAGGTGTCGCAGAGCGCGTTGCAGTGGAGTTCGCGGAAGTCGGCGAGGACCGAGCGCAGGGTTTCGACGGCGAGGGGGAGGAAGTTGGCGGCGACGAGGCGGACGCGGGCCGCGCAGGCGGACTGGAGCGCGTCGAGCCGCTCGGCGACGTCGGGGCGGGTCATCCAGAGCGTGAGCGACTCGAGGGTGGTGTTATATTCCTCGGCGAGGCCGGCGAGGGAGGAGTTGAAGTCGGAGGCGATGGCGGAGATGAGAGCATCGGTCTGCGCGGGGTCGGGGTAGAAGGGCGAGCGGGGGTGTTGGCGCTGCGGCGCGTGGGTTGGGGCGGGCGTGGGATGTGAAGCTCCGGGACTCACACGGGAGAAGTAGGCGAGGGGAGGCCGCGCGGAGGCGGAGACGAACGGAATGGTCTGAAATGCGCGCGCAAGGGAGGTCATGGAGGAAAGAAGGGCTTCGCCGCTCGCACGGGAGGGCGCGTGAGGAAGGGAGCGCCGCGCGAGCAGGTGCGCGAGATGTGGTGCGGCCCCGGCGGCGGCACGCAGCGTGGCGGGGCGAAGAGGCCGAACCACGGCACGCGGCGTGAGCCGGGGTGCGGTCAGCGGGCGGGTCGGCGGCGGCGGGTCGCCACGACTCCGGCGGCAAAGAACGCGGCGGCTGCGGAAGGCGCCGGAACCGGGGTCACGGTGATCTGGAAGGTGTTGCGGACGCCGTCCACCGCGATGCCCAGGCCGGTGACGCTGAGCGAATAGTCACCGATGATGACGCTGGTGGCGCCGCTGTAGGGAAGGGTGCCGGAGAACTGGCCGTTGGTCTGGACCATCGCGCCCGGGTTGAGAGGGAGCGGCGTGTTGGAGTAGCCGTAGGTCACAAGGTCCGGGAGGGAGTTGAAAGGGCGATCGAAGGGGCCCGGTGCGGAGGCGAAGTAGAGGGAGAAGCCGTTGAAGCCTGATTGGAGGCTGGTGGTGAAGTCGTTGACGCCGACGGCGAGCGGGAACGTGGTGCCGCGGGGTGCGCCGTTGATGATGATCTCGGCGTTGCCGGTGCCGACGATGTTGTCGTACTCGAGGGGCTCGCCAGAGCTTGAGCCGCCGAAGAACGTGGTGTAGTTGACGACGCCCGAGAGCCAGACGTCCGCGTGAGCGGAAGCGGCGACACTGAGGCTCACGGCGGCACAGGAAAGAAAGCGGTTCATCTTCTGCCTCGAAGGAATAGATAGCCGGAGACTCCCCCCGCGCCTCGGGGCCGCACGCGCGGGCCGGTCGGGGCCGAGCGAGAGGTCAGACTGCTGTACAGATACATCAGGATGTGGATCGCGGCAAACAAAGTCCCAGAAAAACTTGTGGGGGCTGCTGTTTTTGGCTGGCGGGAGGGGTGGAATCGGATCGGAGGCTGGAGGCGACAGACACGCCACGAGGGTGCCCGAGCACCGGCGTCGCAGAGGAAGGCGGGAGCGGGCGATTCTGGAGGGCGCCGGGCATCCGTGAAACGAAAAGCCGGGCGTCGTGAGGACGCCCGGTCGTGGGGAGTTGCGGGTTGTGTTGCGGAGCAGCGGCTCGCTTACGCGGATTCCTTGCGGGCGACGCGGATGTCCTTGAGGGAGATCTTGCGTGCGACGGCGGCCTCGTCGATGACGTACTCGGCGCCTTCGGTGCGCTGCTCGGGGAGCTCGAACATGAGTTCGAGCATGATCTCTTCCATGACGGAGCGGAGGCCGCGGGCGCCGGTCTCGCGCTGCTTGGCACGCTCGGCGATGCGGCGGAGCGCGCCGTCGGTGAAGGAGAGCTTGGCGCCTTCGAGGCCGAAGAGGTGCTGGTACTGGCGTACGAGCGCGTTCTTGGGCTCGGTGAGGACGGTCATGAGGGTTTCGACGGACAGCGGGGCGAGGGGGGCAAGGACCGGGAGGCGGCCGATGAACTCGGGGATCATGCCGAACTCGACGAGGTCCTCGGGGGTGACCTGCTGGAGGAGGGCGGCGGACTCGCGGGTGTCTTCGCGGTCGTTGGCGGACTCGCTGAAGCCGATGCGGCTTTTGCCCACGCGGCGGCGGATGATGTCTTCGAGGCCGACGAAGGTGCCGCCGCAGATGAAGAGGATGTTGGAGGTATCGACCTGGATGTACTGCTGCTCGGGGTGCTTGCGGCCCCCCTGGGGCGGGACGTTGGAGACAGTGCCTTCGAGCATCTTGAGGAGGGACTGCTGGACGCCCTCGCCCGAGACGTCGCGGGTGATGGAAACGTTGTTGGAGGTCTTGCCGATCTTGTCGATCTCGTCGATGTAGATGATGCCGCGCTGGGCGGCTTCGAGGTCGAAGTCGGCGTTCTGGAGGAGCTTGAGGATGAGGTTCTCGACGTCCTCGCCCACGTAGCCGGCCTCGGTGAGGGTGGTGGCATCGCCGATGGCGAAGGGGACTTTGAGCATTCGGGCGAGGGTCTTGGCGAGGAGGGTCTTGCCCGAGCCGGTGGGGCCGATGAGGAGGATGTTGCTCTTGTCGAGCTCGACGTTGGAGGAGTCGGCGGATTCGAGGTGGAGAAGGCGCTTGTAGTGGTTGTGGACGGCGACGGCGAGGGCCCGCTTGGCCTTGTCCTGGCCGATGACGTACTGATCGAGGAAGGTTGTGATCTCGCGGGGGGCGGGGATCTCGCGGAGCCAGGTGGAGGAAGAGCTGACGCGGCGGCGTTCCTGGCGGAAGATGTTCTGGCAGAGGTCGGTGCAACTGGAGCAGACGTAGACCTGGTTGGGACCCTCGACCATGGGGCCGACCTCACGAGAGGTCTTGCCGCAGAACGAGCAGGTCGTGACTTTTCGGCCCTTGAAGGCGGACTGGTCACCCTGGGTGGTGGCGGGCGTGTCGGGTCCGTCCTGACGGTTCTTGGCCATGCATCCCTCGCTGCGGCGCCGAACACACGGGGCGCGCCGATTGCGGAAGTCTATCGGCTCACGGTGCGGATGTCTGCACCCGGGGTTGGCCGAGTGCGATCCAGCGCCATGCGCCCCGAATTATTGGGACTCTCCTCCGGCGTCACGCCCCTTGGGAGGTGCATCGGCGCGTTGGCGGGCGCGTTCGATGATGCGTCGGCGGGTGGCGTCGAACTCTTCCTGGGTGATCTCCCCCCGGTCACGCATTCGGCGGAGGTCTTCCATGAAAGAGCGGCCGGCGTCGGCGGCGCTGTCGCGGGCGAGGAGTCGCTTGCGCATGACCATGATGATGAGGCCGAGGAGCATGACCGCGGCGATGAGCGCGGCGATGGCGAGCACGAGGTGGGTCGTGCGGGTGTCCTGTGGTTGCGTCTGGGCGATCGCGAGGAGGTGACTCATGGGTCAGCCGTTGCCGGCGGCGATGGCCTCTCGGAGCGGGACGATGAGGCCGGGGACGACGCGGTGCTCGACGAGGTCTTCGCCCACCTTGCTGAGGCGTGCGAGGAGTTGCGGGAGCTCGGAGGTCTCGCTGACAGCGCCGAACTTGCGGAGCGTGAGGTAGACCGAGATGGGCTCTGGAGCGTCGGGGTCGCGGGGCCCGGGGCCCGCGGCGTTACGGGTCTTGATCTCGAAGTAGACCTCCATCTCTCCCCGGCGGCCCAGCGACATTCCCACAAGGGGCTGGCAGTCGATGGCGCTCGCGTTGGGGATGTCGAGGAGGGCGCCCAGGGGTGACCCCGGAAGGAGCGCGCTGCAGACGATGGCGTCGTGGTTGCCGGGTGCGGCGAGGTCGAAGCCGTAGAGGAGCTCGACGAACTCGACGTCGAGCGGGGGGATGGACATGTAGGTTGGCGCGACTTCGAGGACCTCGCGGTGGAGGGCGTAGGTGTCGTCGGGGCCGTCGGCGTTGACGACGCCTGAGCGGACGGAGTTTGCGCGCACCGCCAGCCAGCGGTGCGGCATTTCCGAGGTGGGCGATTCGAGGGCGAGCTCGTCCTTGTACTTCTTGAAGGAGGACATGCCCGGGAATTTGCGGCGGACGCGCTCGAAGAGGTCGAGAACGGTCTCGCGGGTGCGGGGGAGCTCCATGCGCACGGAGAGCTTGAGGTTGACGTAGGCGTCACTGCAGAGGGCTCGGGAACTCTCCGACATGCTGGGTGGGCCTTCCTGGTGCGGTGGGCGATCGTCGAACGATAGCGGTTGGCGGCGGAAAGCTGCGCGGGCGACTGTCGGTTCGGGGGGACTCAGCGCGGGCTGCCGACAAGCCAGTCGAGAAGGGACGGGGTGTCGGAGAGGTCGGGGACGACCAGGTGCCCGCCCGCCTCCTTGAGTTCTGCGGTGGAGGAGCGGCCCGTGGCGACGCCCAGGGCGCGACAGCCGTGGGAGAGCGCGGCGTGGACGTCGTGGGGCGTGTCGCCGATCACGACGACATCGGTGGCGGGGAGCGGCCTGGCCCTGAGGGACTGGTAGCGGCGCATGGCGACGGGGACAAGGTCGGACCTGTGGGGCGGGTCGTTGGGGGAGTGATCTCCCCAGACGCGGACTTCGAAACGATCGATGGGGATGCCGCAGCGGTCGAGTTTCATGGAGCCGGTGGTCTCGAAGTTTCCGGTGAGGATTCCCAGGGCGAGGGAGGGCGAGACTCGTCGGTGGTCGTGGAGTGCGGCGAGAAGGGTGAGCACGCCCGGGAGCGCGACGCAGGAAGGGGTGCGGGCGAGTTCGTCGGTGAGGCGGTTGCGGTAGCGGGAAACGAAGTCGGCGACGGAAGCGGGCGTGGGCGCGACGCCGGCCCGTGTGAAGAGGTCCGCGATGATGAGGGGATCGAGGCGGCCCGCAAAGGAGACCCCCTCGGTGGAAAAGTGTGAGCCGAAGAGTTCTCGGCCCGCGGCGAGCATGGCCCGGGCCCCACTGCCGCCGGTCGAGAGGAGGGTGAGATCGATGTCAAAGAGGATGAGCATGGCGTGGTGCTAGCGGCGGATGTCGAAGGAGGTTTCGCCGGGCTCGGCGGTGAGCGTGCTGACGGATTCGGAGCGGATGTTCCGCGCCATGCGGGCGCGGAGGCCGGCGAGGAAGGCGTCGATGTCGGCGGGAAGACCCTGGACCTGGCAGGTGACGGTGCCGTCGGGGTCGTTTCGGACCCAGCCGGTCAGAGGGTGGGCGAGGGCGACGGCCTGGGTGGTGGCACGGAAGCCGACGTTCTGGACGCGACCCGAGAACACGATCTGGAGCCTGGTCAGGCCGGGCATACTGGGACCTCCGGAGGGCGATCGTTGGCCCGCGAACCACCCGGGGAGGCGGAAAGGCGCGAGGAAAGCGCGGAATGGTTGCCAAAGCCAGATCCTGTGTTACCTTCGGCAGAGAAGCGAGGACCGCTCCATCCATCCCGACCGGCGCAGGCGGATTCCTGGCGGCCGGCGGCGACTCTACGAACGAGCGACCTTGCGAGGTGGAACGCCCGGGCCCCCCGGAGAAGGGGCGGCGTTCGGACGCGCGCTCGGGGCGCGCGTATGGTCCCGCGTTCGAGGGTTGGCGTTGCATGAACCCGCTTTGGAGCACAAGCCAGGCCGGACGGCAGTCCCGCGATGCGGACCGGGAGAAGGTGCGCGACGCGTCGGACATCGTGCGGATCGTCGGCGAGTCTGTATCGCTCAAGCCGAAGGGCCGGGAGTATGTGGGGCTGTGCCCGTTCCATGATGACCATCGGCCGTCGATGAACGTGGTGCCATCGAAGCAGATTTTTCACTGCTTTGTGTGCGGGGCGGGCGGGGACGTTTTCACCTTTGTGCAGAAGTTCCACAAGATGGAGTTTCCGGAGGCGCTGAGGTATCTCGCCGAGAGGGCGGGGATCACGCTGGCGCCGACGCGGGGCGCGGGCGAGGCGGGGTCGGGGCGCAGCCGCTCGGACCTGCTGGGGGCGTGCGCCCTTGCGGCGGAGTTTTTCAGGGGTGTCTTGGCGCACCCGGAGCATGGGAGGGTGGCTCGGGAGGCGGTCGAGAGGCGGGGCTTTGACCCGGGGACGTCGGAGAAGTTTCTGATCGGGGCGGCGCCGAACCGGTGGGACGGGCTGGTGATCACGGCGAAGTCGAGGGGCGTGGACCCGGACCTGCTGGTCGAGGCGGGCGTGCTGAAGGCGCGCGAGCAGGGCGGGGGCTACTACGACGTGATGCGGAATCGGCTGATCTTCCCGATCCAGGATCAGGCGGGTCGGGTGATCGCGTTTGGCGGGCGGCGGCTAGACGACGCGGAGGAGCCCAAGTATCTGAACACGCCCGAGAGCCGGCTGTTCAAGAAGGGCGAGACGCTGTACGCGCTGCACCACGCGTCGCGGGCGATCCAGACGAAGCGAACGGCGATCGTGACGGAGGGGTACACCGATGTGATCGCGTGCCACCGGGCTGGAGTGACCAACGCGGTTGCGACGCTGGGCACGGCGCTGACGCGGGACCACGCGGCGGTCCTGCGGCGACTGTGCGATCGGGTGGTACTCCTCTTTGACGGGGACGATGCGGGGAAGATGGCGGCGGACCGCGCGGTGGACGTGTTCTTCTCCGAGCCGCTGGACGTCGCGATCGCGACGCTCTCGAAGGTGACGGACGCGAAGGACCCCGACGAGCTGCTGAAGCGCCCCGGCGGACGCGAGGTGCTGGAGCGGGCCATCGAGCAGGCGACGGACGTGCTGAGGTATCGGTTCGACCGGCTTCGGGAGAGGCTGGCGGGCGCCGGCGTGGCGGCGCTTTCGCGGGCCATCGACGAGGAGATTGCGTGGCTGGGCTCGAAGGGCCTGGCAGAAGTGAGCCCGGTGAGGCAAAGGCTCATCATTCGGCAGTTGGCCGGGCTGGCGGGCGTAGACGAGGGGACGATCCAACGGATGCTCCCGGCGGGTCGGACGGGTCGGCTGGAATCACGGGCGAGGCAGGAGGGGGCGGAGGACGGGGACCTCGAGCAGGCACGCCGCTTGCAGGCGGGGGCTTTGGGGGTGCTTGAGCACCTCCTGGGGTGCATTCTGTGCGAGGGGTCGCTGTGGGGCTCACTCTCCGGCGGGGGCGCGGAAGTGGCGGGGCCCGGTGGCTATCGTTTCGAGTTGACAGAGCGGCTGGCACAGCGCGTGAATGCACTGGCGGCTCGGGGCGTGCGCCCCGACCTTGCGGCGGTGCTGACGGAGGCGGGTGAGGAGCCCGCGCTGCAGCAGGCGGCGGTGACGCTGGCATCGAGAGTGGACGCGGAGTGCGACCGGGATCCTGGTCGGGTGCGGGCGCACTTTGCCACGTGCCTGGCGCGTGCGAGGCGAGACCGCGAGAGGACGGGCGGTGCGGGGGCCGGGGACCTGGATCGCGTGATCGAGGCGATCGGGCGGAAGCGAAGTTTGGACTCAGCCCACGGGGCGGACCGCAGGGTCTTTCCCCGGCCGGGATGATCTCGTGTGCCCGGCGCACGGAAGGCCGGGGTGTGTTGCGGTATCCCGAGGGTCGGCTGAGCCGGCATCGGGAGAGAGATCGGGTGAGTCCGGCGGCGAAGGCATCGACCGTCGAGACAGGATCGCAAGGAGCCGCGAGTGATCTTTGATCTGCACCCCGCCGTCGCGCAACTGGTCGACCTCGGGCTCCGCCGCGGGTGGCTGAGCTACGAGGAGCTGAACAACGTCCTTCCGGACGAGATGGTGGACCCGTCGCGGATTGATGAGCTGCTGGTGCTGGTGGACCGCGGCCGTCTTGAAATGATCGACGAGCTGGAGTTGAAGGCGAGGCTCCATCGCCTGGCGCTCGAGTCGGGGGACTGCACGGCGAAGCCATCGAGGCTGGCGCCCGGGTTCCGGGCGATGAGCGTGTCGGGCGGGGAGCGGTCGGCGGAGTCGGCGACGCTGCGGCAGAGGCTGAACGCGTCCGCGAAGGGTCGCTCGGCGTCGGCGGAGGATGAGGAGGAGGCGGCGCTGGAGGCCGACCTGGCGGAGGTGGTGCGGGAAGAGACGGCGGGGAAGCGGATCGACGACCCGGTGCGGATGTACCTCACGCAGATGGGGTCGATCCCGCTGCTGACGCGCGAGGAAGAGGTGCGGCTGGCGAAGAAGATCGAGCTGACGCGGATGATCTTCCGGCGCCGGTGCCTGGAGAGCGATTATGTGGTGACTCAGGCGGTGGAGATCCTGCGGATGGTGTCGAAGGGCGAGTTGCCCTTTGACCGGACGATGCGGGTGTCGACGGCGGATCCGCAGGCCAAGGAGAAGATCTCTCGCCGGATTCCGGTGAACCTGCCGACGATCGAGAGGCTCCTGGAGCTGAACCGCAAGGACTGGGAGGCGGCGCGGGCGGCGGACGCTTCCGGGAACGCGGAGGCGGCCGCGGAGGCGCGGGTGCGGATCCGCGCCCGGCGGCGGCGGATGGCGACGCTGACGGAGGAGCTCAGCCTGCGGACGGGGCGGATCATCCCGCTGATGCGCAAGCTGCGCTCGATCGCGAAGAAGATGTCGGAGCTGGACGGCGAACTGCGTCGCGCGGCGGGGGGGGGGAAGGACGGGGCCAGGGAGGGTGGCAAGGGCGGGAAGGTTCGGCGGAGGCCGGCGAAGGCCTATGACCCCGAGGACCTGGCGGTGATGCGCGAGGAGCTCGATGGGCTGCGCGGGCTGGTGCTGGAAGGCCCCCAGGATGTGATCCGGCGGGTGCGCGAGCTGAACACGGTGTTCTGGGAGTACGAGCAGGCGAAGCGTGACCTGTCGGGCGGGAATCTAAGGCTGGTGGTCTCGATCGCGAAGAAGTACCGCAATCGGGGGCTGTCGTTCCTGGACGTGATCCAGGAGGGCAACACGGGCCTGATGCGGGCGGTGGACAAGTACGAGTACAAGCGCGGGTACAAGTTCAGCACGTACGCGACCTGGTGGATCCGCCAGGCGATCACGAGGGCCATCGCGGACCACGCGCGGACGATCCGCATCCCTGTGCACATGATCGAGACGATGTCGAAGCTGCGGACGATCCAGAAGGCGATGCTGCAGGCGACGGGGATGGAGCCGACGGTCGAGGAGCTGGCGGAGAAGGCGGCGATCTCGGCGGTCGAGGTGAGGCGGGTGATGAAGATCAGCCGTCACCCCGTGAGCCTGGACCGGCCGGTGGGCGAGAGCGAGGACAGCTATTTCGGGGACTTCATCGAGGACGACGCGCAGGACGCCCCTGGCGACATCGCGGCGCAGGAGATGCTGCGGGGCCGGATCGAGGCGGTGCTGAAGACGCTGACGTATCGCGAGCGCGAGATCATCAAGCTGCGGTACGGGATCGGCGACGGGTACACGTACACGCTGGAGGAGGTCGGGCGGATCTTCAAGGTGACCCGCGAGCGAGTGCGGCAGGTGGAGGCGAAGGCCATCCGCAAGCTGCAGCACCCCGTGCGGGCGCGGAAGCTGCAGGGGTTTGTCGACGCGAACGTGTATCGTGAGGTGCGGGCGGAGGATGCGGCGAAACGGCACCCCGAGCAGCCTCGGGGCGAGGGTGGGAGCGGGACCTTGTGAGGTGCGACGGGGCGGGCGCTGCCTAGGATCGGCCCACTGTTGGGGAGTAGCCCCCCCGGGCGATGGAGCTCGGGATGCCAGGCCGGCCGTCAGCACGGAGGCGGAGACGCCTCCCGGTCCTTGGCGTGCGTCGGGACGCACGGAGCGAGACCAACATCCGAGCGGCGCCGCTGGTCGGCGCGGGAGGATGTTGTGCGAGGATCTGTGTGGAATAGCATGAACCGCGGGAGAGTGTGCCGGGGCTCTGGAGGGTGCCGGGCATGACACACTGGGTATGGATCCTCTTCTGCGGGTTCGTGCTGGTGATGCTGGCGCTGGACCTGTTCGTCGTGAACCGGACGCCGCACGTCGTGAAGACGAAGGAGGCGCTGCTCTGGACGGGCGTGTGCGTGGTGCTGGCGCTGGCCTTCAGCGTGCTGGTGTACTTCGGGTACCGGGATGACTGGCTGCAGGTGGCGACGGACTATGCGGAGCATCACCCGAAAGGGGCGACGCCGCACGAGCTGGGCCTGGAGGCGGCGACGAAGTTCGTGACGGGCTGGCTGGTGGAGTACTCGCTGAGCCTGGACAACATCTTCGTGATCGCGGTGATCTTCCGGCACTTCAGGGTGGAGTCGCGGTACCAGCACCGGGTGCTGTTCTGGGGCATTCTGGGGGCGCTGGTGCTGCGGGCGGCGATGATCCTGACGGGCGCGGCGCTGGTGAGCCGGTTTGAGTGGGTGCTGTACCTCTTCGGCGCGATCCTGGTGTACACCGGGATCCGGCTGGTGACCCAGAAAGATGAAGACATGGACCCGGAGCACGGCTGGGTGTATCGCACGGCGCGGAAGGTGCTGCCCCTGGCGCACGGGTATCACGGGGAGCGGTTCGTGGTGGTGCAGGACGGCAGGCGGCTGTTCACCGGGCTGTTCCTCGTGCTGCTGGTGGTCGAAACCACGGACGTGGTGTTCGCGGTGGACTCCATCCCGGCGATCCTCGGGATCACGACGGACCCGTTCATCGTGTTCACGTCGAACGTGTTCGCGATCCTGGGGCTGAGGTCGATGTACTTCGCGCTCGCGGCGATGATGGACAAGTTCAAGTACCTCAAGTACAGCCTGGCCTTCGTGCTGGTCTTCGTCGGGGTGAAGATGCTGCTGAAGTACTTCGGCGTGCACTTTGAGCCGGAGGTGACGCTGTCGATCATCACCGGCGCCCTGGGGCTGGGCGTGGGCGTGTCGCTGTGGGCATCGAGGGGGGCCGGGGCAGGGGCGGAGCGGCCCGGGGAAGTGCCGCCTTCATGATGCTGCTGGCGGCCCTGGTGACGGCGCTGGTGGCGGCGCTTGTGCTGATCGACCTGTTCGGGATTCACCGAGGGCACCGGGCCCCCACGGCGCGGAACGAGTGGCGGACAGCGGGGCTTTACGCGCTGCTGGCCATCGCGTTCGGGGGCCTGCTGGCGGTCGCGCACGGCGAGCACTGGCTTGGCATCGGGCTCGGGCGCGGGGAGACGTCGCTCAGCACCAAGGAGGCGTTCGGGCAGTTCCTCGGCGCGTTCGGATGGCAGTTGGCGCTGGACCTGGACACGGTGTTCGTAGTCACAGCGCTCTTCGTGCAGTTCAAGACGCCTCGCCAGGTGCAGCACCGGGTGCTGCTGTGGGGCGTGCTGCTGGGCCTCTTTGTGCGGGGCGCGCTCACGGCGACGGGCGCGGAGCTGCTGCACCAGTTCCCGTGGTCGAGGTTCGTGATCTCGGGGCTGCTGGTGCTGGCGGCGCTGCGGATGCTGGTCATCCGCCAAGAGAACCTGGACCCGTCGAGCAACATGCTGATCCGGATGCTGAGGCGGGTCGTGCCCGTGGCCCCGCGGGCGGAGGGGGCGGCGCTCTTCACCCGGGTGGGCGGGCGGCTGGCGGTGACGCCCCTGCTCATCCTGGTTGTGCTGCTGGAGACGGCGGACGCGTTCATGGCGATGGACTCGATCCCCGCGGTGCTGGCGATCTCGCGCGACCCACTGCTGGTGTATTCGGCCAACGCGTTCGCGCTGCTGTGCCTGAGGTCGCTGTACGTCGCGCTGCGGGACGCCTCGGACTGGCTGCGGTATTGCAAGATCGGGCTCGCGTGCAGCCTGGGGTACGCGGCGGTCTTGATGTCCCTGCCGGCGGACATGCGACGCCCGACGCTTGAGTCTGTGGCGGTGCTGGTGCTCTCGCTCGCGGCCGGGACGATCATTGGGATCGGCACCAAGGGCGCGAGACGGGATGTGTCGCCCCTGGGTGAGAGCGCGGACCGGGTGGCGAAAGCGACCCTGCGGCATGCGCGGCGGACGATTGCGCTGGTCGTGGGCGTGACGCTGCTGGCGGTGGGCGTGTTCTTCGTGATCGCGCCCGGGCCCGGGCTGCCGGTGATCTTCATCGGGCTGGCGATCCTGGGGAATGAGTTTGCGTGGGCCAAGCGGTTCGCGGACAAGTACCGGGCGAAGGCGGAGGAGGCGGTGGAGGCGTCGGCCGTTGCGGCGCGGAAGCGGTTCAGGCCCTGGGTGCTCATCCCTCTCGTGCTGGGGACGGCGGCGGTCTTCTTGGTCGCGGGGAAGCTGCTGAAGTTGAAGCCGCACCAGGTAGCCCTGGGGCTGGTGCCGGCGGTGCTGGGGCAGCTGGCGTGGGGGTACTTCACGTTCTTCCGGAGGCGGAGGGACGGGGAAGGTCCGCCTCGCGGAGATAGCACGCAACCTTGAGAGGCGAGACGCGGTACGCTGCGGGCATGCGGGGACTGTTGCTGGCAGTCGTGGCGGCGGGCGTGGCGGCGCTGGCCGGCTGCGCGGAGCGGGAGCCCGCGGCCCTGGCCCACGCGGCGGCGACGGCGGTGGCCCCGGGCGGAGGTCCCGCGGCGGCGGCGGCAGAGTTGACGGCGGACTTCAACACCAAGCGGGTCACCGTGGGCGGGGCGATCGACCGCGCGGTGGCGATGCTGGAGTCTGCGGCGACGGGGACGCCGATGCTTGGGGAGACGACTCCGGTGGCCAGCGTGGACGCGACCGTGTTCGCGGCGGCGGTGCTGGACTTCTGCGGGGCGGTTGAGCCCCAACTGCCCAAGGCGGATGAGTTCTACGTGATCTGGATCAAAATGGGGAGGTTGGCGTTTCGCGCGGCGGAGGAGGCACACGCCGCGGGGAGGGTCAACGAGTCGGCGGCGTTGGTGTTTCGGGGGCCGAAGCGGTGGCAGAACGATGGATACTGGTATCAGTACCCGGACCACGATGCGTTGGCGGCGGTGATCCTCGCACGGACGGGGAATCGGGCCGAGGCGATTCACAGGCTGCAGAGCCGGATCGAGCTTCGAGGGCCGGCGCAGGAGGTCTACGAGATGCTAATGCGGGGCCAGTAGCGGTTCGCATCCGGTTCGGATGCGAACAGAACGAGAGCGTGGCTGGACACGTACCCCCGATTTAGGGCTTTCACGGGGAGTCGGTTTGTGTGATAATGACGCGGTCCGCTCCGACGTTCAAGGTCGAGCGGCGGTGCCGGACAGGAAGGAAGGCGCCATGGCACACGTGAGCGACATTCTGAGGCGGAAGGGCACCCAGGTCTTCAGCGTTCGGGAGGACGCGACTGTCTTGGACGCGGTCTGCGCGATGAACGACCGGCACGTGGGGTCGGTGGTGGTGACGGACGCCCGGGGCAATCTTCGGGGGATCCTGACGGAGCGGGACCTGCTGACGCGGGTGCTGGCACTCGGGGTGGAGCCCCGGATGACTCGCGTGTCGCACGTGATGACCCGCGAGGTCTACTGCTGCCGCAGGGACACGAGCCTGGACGAGCTGAGGCAGGAGATTCGCGAGCGGCGGATCCGCCACGTGCCGGTGCACGAGCCCGGGGCGGGGCTGGTGGGGATGGTCTCGATCGGGGACCTCAACGCCTTCGAGAGCGAGTCGCTGGCGGTGACGGTGTCGTCGCTGGAGGCGTACATCAGCCGGGCGTAGGCGCGGGAAACGGGGCCGGGTGTCGTCAGAGCTCCGGGGCGAAGCCTCGGCGCATGGTGTTTTCCGCGGAGGCTCTGGGCTCGACGAACTGGTAGAGGTACTCGGCGCCGCCGGCCTTGCTGCCGACGCCGGACATGCCGAACCCGCCGAAGGGCTGGCGGGCGACCAGTGCGCCGGTGATGCCGCGGTTGACGTAGAGGTTGCCGACGCGAAACTGTCGCTTGGCGAGCTCGATGTGGCTGGGCTTTCTGGTGAAGACACCCCCGGTGAGCTTGTACGGAACGCTGTTGGCGATGGCGAGCGCGTCGGCGAAGGTGGTCGCGTGCATGACTGCGAGGACCGGCCCGAAGACCTCTTCGCGGGCGAGGGTGTGGCTCTGGGTGACGCCCGTGAAGATGGTCGGGGAGACGAAGTGCTTTCCTGCGGGGAGGTTCGGGGGCAGGGGCATGCGGAGGGCGAGCGTGCAGCCCTCGCGTTCGGCGGTGGCGACGCAGCCCAGGATCTTCCGTGCGGCTTCCTCGTCGATAACGGGACCGACGTCGGTGCCGCCGTTCGCGGGGTCGCCGATGACGAGCGCGCGGGTGGCCTCGACGAGGCGCGAGGTGAACTGGGTGATGGCCGGGCCCGAGGGGCCGGCGGGGTCAACGACGATGCACCGGGAGCAGGCGGAGCACTTCTGGCCCTGGAATCCGAAGGCGGAGTGGCGGACGGCGAGGACGGCCTCGTCGAAGTCGGCGGAGGTATCGACGATGAGCGCGTTCTTGCCCCCCATCTCGCAGACGACCTTCTTGACATGGGCGTGCGAACCGGTGGCCCACTGCGTGAAGGCGTCACGGGCGCCGGCGAAGGGTGAGGGCGGGGCAGCGGCGTGGAGGATGTCGCAGCCCACGTCCCGGGAGCCGGTGAATGCGATGACAGCGACGCGCGGGTCGCGAACAAGCGCGGCGCCGGTGGTCTCGCCCGGCGCGGGGCAGAAGTGGAGCAGGTCGCGGGCGGCGAGGCGGATGCCGGCCTTGGAGAGGGCCTCGGTGAGCGATTCGATCAGGATGTCGTGCAGGATGCTGGCGATGCCGGCGGTCTGCTCGGCGGGCTTTGTGATGACGGTGTTGCCCGTGACGAGTGCGGCGACGGCCATGCCGCAGAGGATGGCGAGGGGGAAGTTCCAGGGGGAGATGACGACGCAGACACCCCGGGGCTGGTGCCATTGCTCGTCGAGCTCGCCCACGAAGCGGCCGAGGCGTTGGCGGTCGAAGAGGGGGACAGCGGCGCGGGCGTAGAACTCGCAGAAGTCGATGGCCTCGCAGACGTCCGCGTCGGCCTCGCGCCAGGTCTTGCCGGCTTCCTTGATTATCACGCCGGCGAGGGAGTCTCGCTGGGCCCGCATGCGTGAGGCGGCGGCGAGGAGCGCGGAGGCGCGGACTCGAACATCAACGTCGCGCCAGACCTCGAAGGCGCCGGCGGCGGCGGCGATCATCTGCGACGCCTGCTCTGGGGTGCGATCGCTGGCGACCCTTGGGACCGTGGCGCGACCGACGGCGGAGCCAAAGGTCTCGCGGACAGCCCTAAAGGCGAAATCGCGCATGGGCTCGGTAAAGAACGCGCGGCCGTTGCCCAGGCCCTTGATCGCGGGGCTGAGGGCGTGGCGCTCGGGGAGGAGGTCGGTCGCTGACGGGCCGGGCTCACCCGGGCCACCGGGCCCCACGGGGCCGGGGCGGCGGAGCAGGGCCCCCACATCGGCGTTGTCCATGAAGCCGGCCTTGAGCCAGGACTCGTTGCTGGTGTTTTCGAGGAGGCGGCGGACGAGGTAGGCCATGCCGGGGATCATGTCGCCTACAGGGACGTACTCGCGGATGCGGAGGCCGAGCTCGGCGGCGGCGTGCTTGAGCTGGTCCGCCATGCCGTGGAGCATCTGGAGCTCGACGGCGCTCCAGGGAAGGCTCCGGGCCTCGGCGGCGGCGAGAACGGCGGCGATGGAGCGGGCGTTGTGGGACCCCAGCGCGAGACGGATGCCGGATGGGCGGCCCGACGAGCCGGAGGGCGGGCATGCGTCGAGGAGGATCTCGGCCATCTGCTCGTAGCAGGCGTCGGTCTGCCACTTGGTGGGCCAGACAGGGCATGGCCAGCCGTTCATCTCGGCCTTGATGGTCTCGGCGTCCCAGTAGGCACCCTTGACCAGGCGGACGGTCACGAGTTTTCCGGTGCGGCGGGCCCAGTCGGCGAGGCGGCGTGCGTCTTCGGGCCCGCTCTTGAGGTATGCCTGCATGGCGAGGCCGGCCTGGAAGTCGACCGCTTCGACGCATCGCTGGAAGAGCTCGATGGTGAGGTCCTTGAAGGCGAAGTGCTCCATGTCGAAGTTGACGAAAACGCCCCGGTCGCGGGCGGTCTCAAGAACCGGGACGAGGCGCTTCATGAGTTCGCGGATGGAGCCCTCGGTGTCAATAGGATCAACGCGCGCGGAGAGGGCGGAGACCTTGATGGAGACGTTGGTGCGCGGGATGGCGCCCAGATGGTCGGATTCGAGGCGGGGCTGGGCCTTCCAGCCCGCGACGGCGCCGGGGAGGTTCTGGATAAGGTCGAGGTACTTGCGCTGGTAGGCGTCGGCCTCTTCGTCGGAAACGCAGGTCTCGCCGAGCAGATCGACGGAGAACGCGATGCCATCGTCCCAGAGGGAGGCGAGGCCGGGAAGGGCGCCGGCGGCGTCGGCGCCGGCGATGAACTTGGCCGCCATGGACTCGATCTGGGAGGACATGGTGCGGACGGCGAGGCCCTTGGCGAGCCCGCCGGCCTTCATGGCGGCGGCGACGGCCCCGGGGACGGTGACCCCCGGCTGGTTCATGTAGTCCTGCCAGTGGTCGAAGACGTCGTCGCTGGAGCGGAGCATGGGGAAGCAGTCGACGAAGCGGAACATCTGGACCTTGAAGTTGGGGTCCTTCATGGACCATTCCATGAGTGCGTCGCTGTAGAACCTGGTGGAGAGGAGCCCCGCCTTGTGGCCCCGGGCGCGGGCGAGCAGGTCGCTGCCGATCTCGAAGATCCGGCGTTCGCGGTCCGTCGATGGGCCGGAGGGGGCGGGTGCGGGGGCGGCCTTGGCTTTTCGGCTGAAGAGTGCCATGGAGGATGGTAGCGACGGGCGCCGCGGGGGGTGTTCCGGCCGCTATCCTGTGCCCCATGCTCACGATCGACTACGCGAACTGTCTTTCCGACCGGGTGGGTTCTCACGGGATCGACCCCGCGGTGCTGGACCCCGCGGGACCCGGGGCCGCGGCGATCGCGGCGCACACGCGGTCGCTGGCGACGTCGCGGGGGAAGGGCTGGGAGCGTTGGCGGGACCTGCCCTTTGACCCGATGAGGACCGACCATGTGGGTCAGGTGAGGCGGGTCGCGCAGGCGTGCGCGGGGAAGTTCGAGAACATGGTGGTGCTGGGGATCGGCGGCTCGGCGCTGGGGAACATCGCGCTGCAGGCGGCGCTGAACCCTCCCACCTACAACCTGATGGAGCCGCCGGCAAGAACGGGCCCGCGGGTGTTTGTGGTGGACAACGTGGACCCCGCGACGTTCGGCGCGGTGCTGGACGTGTGCGAACAGCGGGGCGGTCTGAAGCGGACGCTCTTCAACGTGATCTCAAAGTCGGGAGAGACGGCGGAGACGGCGGCGCAGTTCATGATCGTGCGTGAGATGCTCGCGAAGGCGCTGGGCTCGACGTACGGCGAGAACATCGTGGCGGTAACGGACCCGGCGAAGGGGACGATGCGGGCCATCTGCGACAAGGAGAAGTTTGCGACTCTGCCGGTGCCGGACGGTGTGGGCGGGCGGTTCTCCGTTCTGTCGCCCGTGGGGCTCTTTTCGGCGGCGATGGCGGGGATTGACATCGGCGCTCTGCTGGACGGTGCGGCGGCGATGGATCAGCGCTGTCGCACGGAGACGCTGGGGGCGAACCCGGCGGCGATGCTGGCGTTTCTGCTGGTGGAGCTGGGGACGAACCTGGGCAAGCCCAACCACGTGCTGATGCCCTATGCAAACTCGCTGTACCTGATGGCCGACTGGTACAGGCAGCTCTGGGCGGAGAGCCTGGGGAAGCGGACGGACGTGCGGGGCGACACGGTGTTCGCCGGGTTCACGCCGATCAAGGCGCTGGGGGCCACGGACCAGCACAGCCAGATTCAGTTGTATCGTGAGGGCCCGAACGACAAGGTGATCGGCCTGCTGGAGGTCCGGGAGTTCTCGAGGGATGTGGCGATCCCGAAGGGGCTGGGCGTCAAGAACCTCGCGTATCTGGAGGGTTCGACGCTCGGGAGGCTGCTGAACGCGGAGAAGCAGGCGACCGAGTTTGCGCTGGTGGAGAGCCTGCGCCCGAACTTCACGATCACCTTCCCGCGTGTGGACGCGTACCACATCGGAGAGTTTGTCTCGCTGTGGCAGATCGCGACGGCGTATGCGGGGCTGCTGCTGGGCGTGGACGCGTATGACCAGCCCGCGGTGGAACTTGGGAAGCAGGCGACGTTCGGGCTGATGGGGCGTGAGGGCTTTGAGGCGTTCCGGAAGGAAGTCGCCCAGACACTCGTGCCCACGGACCGGCGCGTGTAAGCGACGGGGGTGATGCCCGAGGCGGGGAGTGGGGTGAGCTGGCAGCCTCTGAGACGCGGCGTGCGCTACGGGCGCCCGCGGCCCACAGCAAGAGCAGCCGCGGACCTTGCGACATGGGCGCTCGCCAAGCGTCTGTGAGCGGGTGGAGCGATACGGGTGAGCCCGCGGGCCGGCGGGACGGGCTCCGGGGTTTGGGACGGCGCGGGAGGCGGGAAGGGCCTGGAAGCCGAGAGCGCGGGGCCCCACGTGGTCGGTGCGGGCTTGGCAACCTGAACGGAGGACCGGCCCCGGGGACGAGACGACGGGGTGCGTCTCGGGCGCGGCTCGCCAGATCGATTGCGGGACCGGTGCGGGCGTGATCGCGCCGGCGAGGAAGGATTCGAACGGTGACATCCTGGGGCCGCCGCTGGGGGCGTTTGGCGGCCAGGTCGCGGATCAGACGGCGGAGCTGAGAGAGTTCTTTGTCGGAGAGGAGACCCGATTCGACGGGGTGCAGCACCATGGGCCCGGCGGCGCCGTCAAAGAGCTCGTTGTGGAGGTCGCCGGGTTCGGCTTCACCTGGTTCGAGATCGTGTCTGGCCATCTGATGCGCCGCACACTTGCGCACGTGCCCGAGGAGAGCCTGCTACGGATGCCGGAGGCCGTCAAGGAGCCAGGTGGCCGGATCCTGCTAGACTGAAAGGACATACCCAGGAGTGACGCGCCATGCTTTCCACCATGCTCTCCCTGCTTCTGCTCTCCCAGCCTGCGCCGGCGATCTCCGAGAACGATTCGGCCCGCGGCTTCCGGCTGTATTCCGGGGCCGACACGACATCGCTGTGGCGCGGCTACAAGCAGCCGGGGTTCCCCGCGAAGGGTTGGACCACCAGCGACGGAGTTGTATCGATCTCAAAGAACGGGGGCGGGGGCGACCTGATCACGGTGGCGAAGTTCACCGACCTGGACATGTCCTTCGAGTTCAAGATGGGGGAAAAGGCGAACTCCGGGATCATGCTCCGGGTGGCGGAGACCGACGGGCCGACGTACATGACGGGGCCCGAGTATCAGCTTCTGGAGGACGCGACGTACGGGGCCAAGCCGACGGACCCGCACGCGTGCGCGGCGCTCTATGACCTGGTGTCGCCCTCGGACCGGAAGGCGATGAAGCCCGCCGGCGAGTGGAACAGCGGGCGGATCTACCTTCGGAACGGGCTGCTGCAGCACTGGCTGAACGGAACGAAGGTGGTCGAGGCGCGGCTCTACAACGCGGATGGCACCGCGACCGACTGGTGGAAGGAACGGATCGCGGGGAGCAAGTTCAAGGACTGGAAGGGCTTTGGCGTGCTGCCCGAGGGTCACGTGGCGGTGCAGGACCATGGCGACACGGAGCTGTCGCTCCGCAACGTGCTGATGCGGGACCCGGCGGCGAAGGGTGCGGGCGAGAGGACGCTCTTCGACGGGAAATCAACGGACGGCTGGGTGGCGATCGTGCCGAGCCTGAAGGACACGCCCCACGTCTCCGCGATGGCGATGGTCGCAACGGTGGACAACGGGGTGCTCCAGATCAAGGGCCAGCCGATCGGGTACATCCGGACTGCGGAGAAGTACAAGAACTACGTGCTGCGGCTTCAGTGGAGGTTTGACCCGGCCAAGGGCGCGGGGAACTCGGGCGTCCTGCTGCGGATGCAGGGAGAGGACAAGGTGTGGCCCAAGTCCGTGGAGGCCCAGTTGCACAGCGGCAACGCGGGGGACTTCTGGAACATCGACAGCTTCACGATGACCGTGGACCCGGCGCGGACCAACGGGCGGAACACCAAGAAAACCCACGGTGCAGAGCGGCCCCTGGGAGAATGGAACGAGTACGAGATCGTGGTGAACAAGGGCGACGTGGTGCTGTACGTGAACGGCGAGGAACTGAACCGGGCCACCGGCGTCGAGGCTGTTCCCGGCTACATCTGCCTGCAGAGCGAGGGGGCGGAGATTCACTTCAGGAACGTGCGGCTGACGCCCCTGCCCGACTGAGCTCTCTCGACCCGCGGGAGGGCGTCGCTACGCTTGGTCGTGCACCCTGCACCGGGATCGATGCTGCGGATGGCCTCTGCGCTCTCGGCGAGCGCGGAGACAACGCGCGCCGCGGAGCTGGTGTGCGACCAGTGTGAGGGCCAGCTCGGCGAGAAGCCAGACCTGGTGTTCGTGTTCTTCTCGCAGCACCACGTGGAGTTCGCCGGCGAAATTTCGGAGACCGTGCGGCGGAGGCTGTCGCCCGGGTGCCTGATCGGGGTTTCGACGGTCGCGGCGATCGCCGACACGACAGAGCTCGAGGGCTCCCCGGGGATCAGCCTGCTCGCGGCGCGGGCACCCGGGGTGAGGGTGAGCCCGTTTTCATCGGACATGCTGCCCGCGTGGGACGGCGACGAGCTGTCGCGGACGCGGTTCGGCGAGATCTTCGGCGGCGGGGCGGATCACCGGGCGGCGTTCTTCTTCGCCGACCCGTTCTCGACCCCTCTCATCAAGCTGCTGCCGGCGATGAACGAGGCGCGGGGCGAGGGGTCGGAGTCCCCGATCCTGGGAGGGTTGGCCTCTGCATCGCAGTCACCCGGCGGGAACGCGATGCTGCTGAACGATCGGGTGCTGCGGAGCGGGGCGGTGGGCGTGTCTCTGCTGGGAAACGTGCGGGTGGACACGATCGTGTCGCAGGGCTGCCGGGCGTTCGGGCCGAACCTGGTGATCACGAAGTCGCAGCGGAATCTGATCTTTGAGCTCGGGGGCAAGCCGGCGCTGGAGGCGGTTTCGGAGGCGATCGAGGCCTTGCCCGGCGCGCAGCGTGAGGGGCTGAGGTCGGGGCTGTTCATCGGACGCGTGATCGACGAATACAAGAGCCGGTTCGGGCGGGGGGACTTCCTGATCCGCAACGTGGTGGGCGTGGATCACAACCGGGGCGCGATCGCCGTGGCAGAGCCGGTGCACGTCGGGCAGACGGTGCGGCTGCACATGCGGGACGCGGCGACGGCGCACGAGGACCTGGCGCTGCTGCTGGACGCGCAGAGGCTGTACGAGCCGCCGGCGGGCGTGCTGCTGGTCACGTGCAACGGGCGCGGACGCCGGCTGTTCGGGGTGCCGCACCACGATGCGGCGGCGGTCTCGCGCGCGTTTGCTGGGCCGACGCCCGGCGAGGCCCTGGCGAAGCCGGGGAAGGCGATCGAACCGCCGGGGGCGCCCGCGGTGCCGTTGGCCGGGTGCTTTGCGAATGGCGAGATCGGCCCGGTCGGGCGAAAGAGCTATGTGCACGGACACACGGCGTGCGCGGCGCTCTTCAGGCCGGGGGACCTGCCGGTGTGACCATCGCGGCCACGAGTAACGAGGTACCGGCGGAGCGGCCTGTGGGAGGAAGCCACGCTGCCGGTGTCTCAGCAAGACCTAGCGGACGACGTGCACGCCCGTTGCGGTAACCACGAGCGACTTGCCGTCCGTGGACGTGACCTTTCCCACGACTATGAGCTCGGAGAGTTCGCGAAGGCCCCGCCGGCCCTTCATCTCCGTCCGGAGCACCTGGCCCTTTGCGTCCACCGCCTGCACGGTCACGGAGTTGGCGATGATGTCGTCCCGCGTTTCGCAGCAGTAGTCCCAGGGCTGCTTGCACAGGTCGTCCGGGTTATCGCTGCATGCCTTCAGCCCGCGGCCCATGAGCGTGAAGATGGCTCGTCCGGCGACAAAGGGCGTCTTGCTCCCTCCGACCCTGCCCATCAGCACCACCTGGTCCCCCATCTTCAACCCGCCGGCCTTGCGGGCTTCGGAGATATCGCGGGCCTCCGCAGGCGCCGAGGCGAGGAAGAAGCCCGGGGGGATCGACGACCGGGGAACATGCATCGACTGGATGCTGACGACCAGGTGCTTCTCCCCGTCTGCGGCGAGGACCTTTCCGGTCACGAACACCTCGGCGCCGGGCCTGAGCCCGTGCTTTCCGGCGAGCCCGCCCGGGAGGGGCTGACCGGCAGAATCAACGACCTGCACGACGGCGCGGGCGCTGGCAGGAACGCCGCTTTCGGTGTCGGGGAGTTTGTCAGAAGCCGGGGCGGGACCCTGTCTGGCGGTTTCATCGACGAGCGTGAACGAGGCCAGGTCTTTCGAGATCGCATCCTTGGCGAGGGCAACGTGCCCATGGAGCGCCACGACTTCACCAACCTTCGCGGACTTCATGGCGTCGGCGATCTCGGCGGCGTCCGAGGGGAGGGCGTCGGTGAGGAGCGGCTTGATATCCGGGCTCTTGGAGGACTGCGCGTGGGCGGGTCGGGGCGAGAGCGGGTTGAGCCCCGCGGGGAGCGCTGCCGCGAGCAAGAACGCGAGAGCGGAAGCCCCCGAGCGAGTTCCAATCCAGCGTGACTTCATGTTCAGACTCCTTGGTTGCGTGAGGGTCATGGGCGTACAACTCTCTCCGGGGACTCCACCTTCGGGCGGGGGACGGATGCCCCGCGACGATATTCATACGGCCTTGAGCGCCACCGAGATCGCGGGTCTCAGGCATCGGATGGCGGGGGGCACCGCGCCGACAACGCCGAGAAGAAGCCCGGCGGCAAGACCCAGCGAGACCACTCGCTCGTCGATCACCAGACCGAAGGCGCCCATGGAGAACCTGACGGCCAGACCATCGCAGGCGAGGAGGGCGACGGCGCAGGCCATCAGGCCGCCGCTGGCTGTCGCGAGCGTGGACTCCTGGATCATGGAGAGCAGGAGGGCCACCCGCCGATAGCCGATCGACTGGAGCGTGCCGAGCTCGCGGATGCGAGAGGCGAAGGCTGCGTACATGATCGTGAGACCGCCGAAGAGCCCGCCTGTGGCGACGAGCGAGGCGGTCACCCAGACCACGGCACGGACTGGCCCGAAGAAGTCCGCGAGTTTGCCGTAGTACGCACGCTCGGGGATGACAGCGAGCTCGAGGTCTGGCCTGGTCCGGCTGAAGGCGTCCACGTCCGCGACCTCGGCGCCCTCTCCGGTATCCGGGTTGTACGGGTCAAGCGTGAGCACGACACATGAGATCGTCTCTCGCTTCGTGGCGGTCGTGAGATCGGTGAGCGGCACCCAGAGCTCGGCCTCCACGGCGGTGCCCGGTGCGGTGAATGTGCCGACGATCGTCCACTGGGTCTCGCCAAAGACGATCGATCTGCCGACGGCGAGGTCGGCCGGGGGAAGGCCGAGAACGGTTGGCGCCATGCGGCCCACGAGCACCTCGTCCTGGCCGGTTCGGGGCCAGCGTCCCTCGACGAGCGAGACGGAATCGTGCACGAGCGTGGCGCCGTGCGTCACGCCGCGGACGAGTGCCTGGCGCCGCGGGGAAGCGGCCTGGCCCGCGTCGGGTGAGGGCGGACCGGGCGTGCTGACGGGGAGCATGACGTGCACCTCGGGCGAGAGGTAAGGAACGCCGGCGCGGACCCTGATGCCGGGAACGCTCGCCGCGACGATTCCGGGGACGCTGGCAAGGATCTCGGATCGCTCGACGCTGTCCTCGCTGCCGGCGCCGAGGAGGATCACGTTGTGCTCGCTGCCCGTGGCACCGAGCGCCCGGGTCATGCCCCGCACAAACCCGCCGGCCACGAGAATGAGCAGCACGACAAAGGCGGATCCTGAGACGGCGAGCGCCAGCCTCGTCGGCGATCGGCCGAGGTTTCGAACCGCGTATCGGAATGGGAGGAGTCGCATGTGGGTTTCTCCTCAGACAGCGCGGAAGCTGCTGGCGATCTCGCGATGCCCGGCGAGCCATGCGGGGACAAGCCCGGCCACGATGCCGACGCCCGCGGAGACCGCAAGGCCGACCCCGAGGACACTCCATGAGGCCCCCACTGCGATGGACATTCCCTCCTGCGAGAGGCTCGGTGCGCTGGTCCGGATCAAGCCCACGGCCAGACCTGCCCCCACGCCCCCGCCGGCGACGCCAAGCAGCAGGCCTTCGCCAAGGATCATGCGGGCGATAAGGCCGGGCCGGAACCCGATGGCCTGGAGCACCGCGTGCTCCTTGATCCGGTCGTGCACGCTCAGCACGATGGCGTTCGCGACCAGCGTCAGCACCGCGGCAAGGCAACCAAGGCCAAGCCACCGGGTGAACCCGACGATCTCAACGATGTCCGAGCTAGCCTGCGCGACAAACGCCTTCTCGGGACGGGTCGTCGTTGGGTCGGCCTCGTCGCGGAACTCGTCGTCGATCGCGGCGGCGATCTCGTTCAGCTTTGTGGGGTCGGCGACTCGCACGGTGAACTGGGTCACTACGCCAAGGCCACCCCCCTTTGACGCGGCCTGCTGGAGGAAATCGAGGTGCACGTATGCGACGGCCTGGTCCTGCGGCTCCGGGGAGCGGATGATGCCGGCGACTGAGACGGTGACCCCGGACGCATCAAAGGAGTCGCCGACCTTAAGCCTGCGGCGTGTGGCGAGCGACTCGCCCACGAGCGCCGCGTCGGATCGCCTGAGCCACTCGTCGAGCGACCCCGAGACCAGCTGCCAGCGCTGGGCCCACCCGCCGGGCCCCGCGAGGTCTTCGACGGGCACGCCCCGGTAGGTGATGACATCCAGCGACGCACGGCAGTTGTTCACGATGATCTTCACCGGAACCGCGGAGGTGACTCCCGGAATCCTCTCGATTCGATCGGCGTAGTACTCGGGGAGGCGGCTCGCGGCTGGGCAGAAGCGGTTTTCTCGGTAGACGATGAGCGTGGTATCGCCCGAGGTCGTCTCGGTTGCGCGGCGGACGGCATCCTGCAGGGTCTGCACTGCGACGAACAGGAACATCGCGATCGCAACGCCTCCGATCGTGAGCAGACTGCGCACACGGTGCCGCCAGAGCTGCTTGACGATCACCGGTACGAATCGTGGGGCGATCATGAGGTGCCCCCGGCGTGGGCTTGGGCGCCCTCGGCCACCGGCGCTGCGCGGCGGGACTCCGCCCCCACCAGCCGGCCCTTCTCAAGGTGTAGCGTTCGCCTGGCGTACGCGGCGCAGCGTGCATCGTGGGTCACGAGGATGAGCGTCTTTCCGAGCTCGGTGCACAGCCTCGTGAGCAGGTCCATCACGGCCCGGGCGGACTCTTCGTCCAAGTCGCCCGTGGGTTCGTCCCCGACGATGATCATCGGGTCTGCGACGATCGCCCGAGCGATGGCGACGCGCTGTTCCTGGCCGCCGGAGAGCTGCCGCGGGTAGTGATCGTGGCGGTCGGCGATTCCGACGAGTTGCAGAGCCGTGCGCACCCGCTCGTGGCGTTCACGCGCGGACATCCGATGGAGCAGGAGCGGCAGCTCGACGTTCTCGTAGGCGGTGAGCACCGGGACGAGGTTGTAGAGCTGGAAGACATAGCCCACGTGCGTGGTGCGCCAGTCGGCGAGCCGCCCGCGTGAGAGGGTGGAGAGATCGATCCCATTGATGACAAGTTGGCCGCCGGTTGGCCGGTCGATCCCTGCGATGAGGTTCAGCAGGGTGGTTTTGCCGCTGCCGGAGGGCCCCATGAGCGCGAGGAAGTCGCCGGCTGGGACATCGAGATCGAGTTCCTTGAGCGGGGTGATGAGGTTGTTGCCTTTGACGTACGACTTGCTGAGCCCGCGGCAGCGGATGAGCGGTTCGGCCGAACTGCCCCCCGCCGGCGCGAGGGCGAGCTCTGGACCCGGTGCGTGGGCCTGGTTCATTGCGACCCTCCCGGACCGCTCGCCTGCTCTTCAATGACTCGGAGGGGCGAGCCGTCCTCCAGCCCCGGGTGCCGGTCAGGGTCGATGATGACGCGGTCGGTGAGTCCGAGGCCACTGGTCACAAGTGCGAAACCACTCTCGGTCGACGGGGCGACCGAGACACTGCGTGAGAGGCTCCGCGGCCGGCCGGACGTGCGATCGACGATCCACACCTTGCCCTTTCCCTCGCTCCTTTCGACGAGGGCGGCGGCGGGAACAAGCAGCATCAGGCCGTCGGCCCCGCCGATCATTGTCTGAACGGATCCGGCCGCCTGGCCACCCGTGGGCGACGCGAAGAGCTTGACCCTGGTCAGCATCTCCGGCTTCAGGACGGGCGAGGGCGCCTCGATCGCGACCTTGAACTGCACCGTGTTGCGCTGGATGTTGGCCTGATGGACCACGCGCGAGACGGCGCCCCGAAACTCCACGCCTGGGAGTGCCTCGGTGGTCACGATGGCCTGAGTGCCAAGCCCCACCCCCGCGGCGTCCGAGATCGGAACGTCCACCCTCACCTGGAGCTTCGCGGGGTCATAGATGCGCAGAATCGCACCGCTCATCCCTCCCTCGGCGCCCGGTGCGAGTGCATTCATGCTCATGCGCGAGCCGGGTTCGACGAGTCTGGCGATGACGACCCCGGCGACGGGGGAGCGCACTTCTGTTCTCGAGAGCGCGAGGGCTGCGGCGTCCTTGTCAACAGCCGCGGCGTCTAACGCGGCCCGCACCTGCACGATCGCGGCCCGGGCTTCGTCCACGCCTCTCGCGGCGCTCCCCACACGGGCTTCCATCGCCGAGAGGCGGATTTCGAGCCTTCGGAGCTCCCCTTCGCTCACGCCTCCGATTCCGAGGAGATCACGCTTGCGGGTGACCTCGTCGCGGAGTTCCGACGTCGCGAGTTCTTCGACGCGGACCATTGATTCCGCGGTCGCGAGCGCTGCCTCCTCCCTTGCAACCTCGGCGGCACGCTCCGCCACTCGTGCTTCCGCGGCGCGGAGCCCAAGGCGTGCGTCCTCATCGATGAGACGGGCGACGACCTGCCCGGCCTCGATCGCCGCACCTTCGAGGACAAGCACCTCGCGCACAACTCCCTCGGCGAGAGCCGGGACCACGATCGGGAAGGGCGCGGGCTCAACCCATCCGGGAGCCTGGGCGATGACCTGGCCGGGCTGGGCATTCCCATCGGCGAGCCGTGCGGAGTCCTGCTGATCTGCCGACGTGAGCCCGCCGCTGGGCTTGGGAACGACGGCCGCCACGTGGACCGTTCTCCGCGGGTTGAGCGCGTCCCTCGCGGCGTAGGCGAGCGTGCCCCCCGCGGCGAGGAGGATGAAACAGGGAACCAGCACGCGAGAGACCCAGCGTGTTCGCGGCGGGGGCACAGCGCCGGGCGCGCCTCCGCGCTGCAAAGTGCGGATGTCCTGGGATTGGGCTTGCATCGATCGATTCCTGCTGATTTCGGAGGGAGCGGCATGCGACCTGAGGGGTTACAAGGGCCGGACCGAGGCCGGGGCGTGGGGCCCGTTCCTTCTGGAGATCCGCGCGGGAAACATCCGAAGCAGGATTGACTAGACAACGAGCGCGCAGTGCCAGCGCAGCGTCACGCGATTCGCTCTGGGATTCGCAGCCGCGGTGCTGAGACCGCGCGGGCGGAGGCTCTCGAGGGGAGCAGCGATCGCCCGCGGCTCGGCCGCGAGCGCGGGCAGCGCCGGCTGTGGGTGTTCCCTGTCCTGCGGCCCGTGATCGAGCTTTGAGCTTGCGGTCGCCTGCTGGTTCTGGCACGAAGGGCAGCCCGGAGAGTGCTCGCGGCGTTCGTCGCGCCCGTCACCACCGCCGCGCTGGCCCCCATCGTCGTCGGTTGATTCTGGCTCATCGTGGCAGCCCGAGCAGCACGAGGGGGCCTCGGCGGGAGGACCGGCATGACACGCCTGCCCAACGATGGCCTGCGCCTGGCAGCAGCAGATCGTCGACCAGAGGCCGAGCGTGACTGCAACCAGGGCTCTGAGCAAGGGGTGCCTCATCGCGATACGGATCATACTCGGCGTTCCGGCCCGGTATCACCGGTCATTCTGGTTTCCGGCTTCACTCTGATCGTCCGCGGCCGATAAGCCATGCCGGTACAGGGCTCGTCCGGCTGCGGGGAGGGCCACGACCCCGGGGCGCAGCGGAGCCGCAGGTTCCGTCGGGCGGGTCATGACCTCGGTTGGGGCAGCCGCCCCCCCACTGCCCGTTCCAGTTCGATGGCGGCCAACATAGTGTCGCGTTCAAGGGTCAGCAGCGTCCGGCGAGCTCGGATGACCTCGCGCTGCGCTTCAAGGAACACGGTAACAGCGGAAGTCGCGGGTTCAGGCGGCGGCGGAGCAGCCGGTGCCGCCCTCCTGAGTGTGACCGCTCGCCCCCGAAGGGCTCAACACCACGCGGTTGCGTCCCTCGTGCTTCGCGAGGTAGAGGCAGCGGTCCGCCTCCTTCACCCAGGCGTCGGCGCTCCCGCGGCCGGGGGCACGTTCGCCCACGACGCCCGCGGAGATCGTGACGCGAAGGCCCGGAGACCCGGGCCAATCGATTCGCTCGATCGCTCCCCGGATGCGCTCGCACACCAGGGTCGCCTCCGGGGCATCCGTATCTGGCATGATGACGGCGAACTCCTCGCCGCCATACCGGCAGGCGGAGTCCGTCCCGCGACACTCACGCTGGAGTGTCCGGGCGACGGCGCTGAGGACCAGATCGCCGGCGGGATGCCCGTACAAGTCGTTGATCGGCTTGAAGTGGTCGATGTCGAGCAGCGCGAGGCTGAGCGAATGCTGGTGACGCACGGCGCGGGCGAGGCACTGCTTCAGGTTGGTGTCGAAGTACGTGCGGTTCCACAGGCCGGTCAGCCCATCGAGCTGGGCCCGCTGGGCGAGGAGCGCGATCAACTCTCGCACGCGGAGTGCCGAGCGGAGTCGGACCTGCAGCTCGACGAACTCGAATGGCTTGGTGATGTAGTCCACGGCGCCGAGCTCGAAGGTGGTCGTCTTGTGCTCGGGGCTCGAGTGGGCCGAGAGCATCAGCACGGGGATGTCGTGCAGCTCCGCGTCGACCTTGAGAAGCCTCAAGACCTCGATGCCGTCCATGCCGGGCATGTCGATGTCCAGCAGGATCGCGTCGGGCCTGATCGCGTGGGCCATGGCCATGGCGTCGGCGCCGCCCCGGGCGTGCTCGACCCGGATCGCCTCGTGGCGCAGCTTTACCTTGAGCAGCCGGAAGACGTCCGGCGTGTCGTCAACGACGAGCACGAGGGGGCGCGTGTCGGTGGGTTGGTTCGCTTCGATCGACATGGTTGTCCGGCCCGTCAGCGAATGACCCGCCTGCAGAGGTTCACAAGCTCGTCCACGCCCGCCTTCACGGCGGCAAGGTCCGCGTCCGGGGTCGCCATGGCCCGAACGGCGTCTTCGACCTTTCCCGCGGCGAGGCTCAGCACGGGGAACCCGTACCCGCCGCAGGCCCCGCGGAGCTGGTGCGCCACGCGTTTCACGTCGTCGGCGCGTCGCTCGGCGAGCGCGTTCTCGATGGCGCCGAGGCGCTCGGGGAGTTCATCGATGAACAGCCCGATCAGTTCCTGCATGTCCGGGTCATTGGCGAGCTGGCTGCGGAGCGGTCGCCCGGGCGGTGATGGCTGCATGGGGGCCTCCCGTCCGAAGATCGGCACAAAGGCGGCGCACCTGCAGCCCGCGCAAGGTCGTGCCAGAGGAGAACCGGACGCACCTCCCCCGCTCACGGCCCGCGTGGGGGCTCACGCGTCCGAGAACGCCGCGTCGAAGGCCCGGGCGCTCGGCGCGAAGTCGATCCGTCGGACGAACTCACACGCCTCGCGAGCGCCGTGTTCGCGGTCCATGCCGCAGTCTTCCCACTCCACGCTCAGAGGCCCGGCGTAGCGGGCGTCGTTGAGGGCCCGCACGATCTCCTCGAAGTTGACCTCACCCCTGCCCGGGGAGCGGAAGTCCCAGCCGCGCCTGTGGTCGCCAAACGAGAGGTGCGACCCGAGGATCGACGACTCGCCGTCGAGCGTCCGAATGGCGTCCTTCACATGGCAGTGATAGATGCGCTCCGGGAACGCACGGATGAACTTCACGGGGTCGACGCTCTGCCAGTGGAGGTGCGAGGGGTCGAAGTTGAAGCCGAAGGCGGCCCTCCCGCCCAGCGCTTCGACGGCACGCCTGGCGGTGTGGATGTCGTAGGCGACCTCGCCCGGGTGCACCTCGAGGCCAAAGCGGACTCCGGCCTTGTCGAAGGCGTCGAGGATGGGGTTCCAGCGGTCGGCAAACTCGCGGAAGCCCGCGTCGACCTCTGCCTGTCCCGTGGGGGGGAAGAAGTAGAGCTTGTGCCAGATGGAAGAGCCCGTGAACCCGTTGACGACCTTGACCCCGAGTCTGGCTGCGGCCTGAGCCGTCGCGATCATCTCCGCGGCGGCTCGCTGGCGAACACCCTCGGGCTTGCCGTCGCCCCACACATGGGGAGGGAGGATGAGCTTGTGGCGCTCGTCGATGTGGTCGCAGACCGCCTGGCCCACGAGGTGCGCGGAGATCGCCCAGACACCGAGCGAGTGAGAGGCGAGCAGCGCCCGCTTGTCGGCGCAGTAGCGGTCGCTGCTGAGGGCCTTGTCGACCTCGAAGTGGTCGCCCCAGCAGGCGAGCTCGAGCCCGTCGTAGCCCATCGAGCGGGCCATGGGCGCAAGTTTGGCGAGCGAGAGGTCGGCCCACTGGCCGGTGAAGAGGGTGACGGGTCTGGGCATTGGCGGCTCCGGGTGTCTGTGGATTGGAGCGTACCACACCTTCGAGGGGCCGGGGGGCGTGGCCTACTTGTCGGCGAGGGGCGCACGTCCTCCGAGGACGCTGACGGCGACCCCGGCGAAGACCAAGGCAAAGGCGATGACGTCCGACATGCGCGGCTTCTCTTTCAGCACGACCAGCGTGAAGACCGTGAAGACCACGAGGGTAATCGCCTCCTGGATGACCTTGAGCTGCGGGGCGGTGAAGGGCCCACCAAAGGCCACGTGGCCCGCGCGGTTGGCGGGCACCTGCAGGCAGTACTCCGGCAGCGCGATGAGCCAGGAGACGCCGATGGCGAGCGCGAGGGGCCACGCCTTGAACTTCAGGTGGCCGTACCACGCGAAGGTCATGAAGACGTTGGAGAGGACGAGCAGAGCGATCGCGCTGAGGGCGCGTGCCATGGGGAATGGTCCCGGAGCAAGAAAAAGCCCGGCACGAGGGCCGGGCGTTGCGGGGTCAGGGGATGGTGAGACCGAGAATCACGGGAAGAGGCCGCGGATCTCGTAGGCGGCGCGAAGTCGCTCGAGCGCCCCGATGTACGCGGCGGTGCGGAGGTTGCACTTGTACTTCTTGCGGGCCTCGCGCACCTTGGACGCGGCCCGGACCATGTGCTTGTTGAGCTGCGCGTCGACCTCCTCAAGGTCCCAGGCACGGCAGGTCTTGTTCTGCACCCACTCGAAGTAGGAAACGGTGACCCCGCCCGCGTTGCACAGGATGGCGGGGAGGACCTCGATGCCGCGGGACTCGAGCACGCGCTCACCCGCGGGCGTGGTCGGGGCGTTGGCGCCTTCGGCGACGACCTTGCACTGGATCATCTTGGCCTCGGGCTCCTGGATCATCTGCTCGAGTGCGGCGGGGACAAAGACATCAACCTTGGTCGAGTAGAACTCGTCGGTATCGATGCGTTCCGCGCCCTTGAAGCCGGCGACGCCACCGACCTTGGAGCAGTGGGCCGCGAGGGCGTGGGCGTCGAGTCCGGACTCGTTGGAGATCCCGCCCGTGTGGTCCATGACGGCGACGATCTTGGCGCCCTTGTCGTGGAGGATGCGGCCCGTCCAGGAGCCAACGTTGCCGTAGCCCAGGATCGAGACCTTGCAGCCCTTGATGTCCACGCCGATCTCGGGGAGCATCTCGACGAGTGTGTCGACGACACCCTGGCCGGTGGCCTTTTCGCGGCCGAGGGAGCCGCCGAACTCGACGGGCTTGCCTGTGATGACGGCCTCGGGCTGGTGCCCGCCAACCTCGGAGAGGAAGGAGTAGGTGTCGGCGATCCAGGCCATGTGCTGGCTGTTGGAGCCGACGTCCGGGGCAGGGATGTCGTAGTCGGGGCCGATCTGGTGCGCGATGGCGGCGGTGAAGCGGCGGACGATACGCTCCATCTCGGTCTTGGTGTGCTTGTAGGGGTCGACCTTGATGCCGCCCTTGCCGCCGCCGAAGGGCACGCCCACGAGCGAGCACTTCATGGTCATGAGGAATGCGAGGCTCTTGACATCGTCGAGGTGAACGTCCGGGTGGAAGCGGAGGCCGCCCTTGTAAGGGCCCAGGGCGTTGTTGTGCTGGACGCGATAGCCCTTGAAGAGGCGGAACTCACCGTCGTCCATTCGGACGGGAAAGTTGACCATGATCTCGTTCTTGGGCTGGGCGAGGATGAGCTTGAGCCTGCTGGGCAGGTTCATGAGATCCGCGGCCTGCAGCATGCTGGAGACGGTCTGGCGGTAGAGGTTGTTGGGGTCGGTCTGGAAGCCGAGCTCGTCGAAGATCGGGTGCTGGATGAGCTCGCCCCCTGATCCCTTCGAGGCGGCTGCGGCTTTAGAGCCCTTGGCTGCGGGTGCCGACTTCTTCGCGTTCTTGCTGGCGATGCTGCTCATGTTCCTCGTTCGTCCTCTAAAGATGGTCTCGGCGCGTGCCCTTGTGCACAACGCCCCGGTGCACTTCCCCGGTTCCCTTGGGTCCCATCGTACCCTTCCGGCGGGGGGGCCGGGTGCCGAATCTGGGTGGCCGGTGCACACCCGTCATGGGCTGGGCACAGTGACCTCAACCCAGACCGGGAAGTGGTCAGAGGGGAACTTGTCGGTCCCGCTGGGGAGTGAGGTCCACACGCCCCCCCGCTCCAAGGTCAGGTCCCTGGAAGGCAGGACATAGTCCACGCGTAGCCCAAACGCGCTGGTGACCTGCGAGCCGGGGTTCGGCTGGCCCTGCGCACCCTCCGCCCGGGGCACGAACGCGAGGTTCAGCCGCTTTACCGAGCCCAGTTGATTCAGGATGGGGTTGCGGAACGAGTCCCCCCGCTCCGGGTCCGCGTTGAGATCTCCGAGCAGCACGAAGGAGGCGGTGCGCGGCAGGCCGCCCGCCACGCCCGCGTCGTCCACGATGTAGCCCCCGGTGTCGTTCGCATAGTCGGCCCAGAATCGGATCTCGTCGTGATTCCGCTTCTTGTTGCGCTGCTCGGGCCCGTCAAAGGCCGGTGGCGTGGGGTGGCTGCAGAGCAAGTGAACGACCGCTCCGCTGGGGAACTCCACGGGCACGTCCCAGTGACTCTTGGACGAGAGCCGAAAGTACTTGGCCTCCTCTTCCGCGTACCAGGCCTTGCCTTCCGGGTCTGTGGGCAGGGCGGCCCCGTCCATGTAGACCCAGGGCAACTTGCGGAATGTCCGGGCCAGGTCGGCACGGAGCTTGAGCCGAGAATCCACGAGAAGGGCCATGCCATACTGGCCGGGGAAGGTGCCGAAGCCCCAGCAGTCGTTGCCGTACAACTGAGCCTTCTTCTGGTCGGCATCGGAGAGCTCTGCTCCGGGGGCGGCGGGCGGCGGGAAAACCGTCACGATCTGGCCGTTGTTGTCCAGGTCAAAGCCGCTGGGAACACCGGTGTTTGTCGGGGCCATGAAGGCCTCGTACTGGATCAGGCTCTGGCCCGCGGCAAGGTCGTCGGTCTGCGGGAGCGAGAGGTAGTGGTCCACGAAGCGCCGGGCGTTGCGGCCCGGCTGGCCGTGGGGCACGTCAGGCCCGCCCTCCATGTCGTAGGCGATCTCGTTGAGAAGGATGACATTTGGCCTCAGCCGCTGGATGACTTCCGCCACCCGGCGCAGCCTGGGCGAGTTGCCGTCGAGCAGGTCGCGCGTGCGGACGTCTTCCAGGTTGAAGGTCGCGATGCGGATGGTCTGGGCCTGGGCAACGCCGACCACGCCGGCCAGCAGGAGGAGGTGTGCACGTAGAGCAAACATGAGGCAAGCGTACGTGGAGCGAGCCGCACCACTCCGCGCGGGCGAGGGACTTGGCATCTATGGTTTGGTGCTGGGTCCCGGTAGCTCAGTTGGATAGAGCAGCCGCCTTCTAAGCGGCAGGTCGCGCGTTCGAGTCGCGCCCGGGACGTTTCGGGGTCTGCGAAGCCGGGGAAGCCCGATCAGAGGCGACACGATCGAGAGCCGATATGCCAGCGCGGCAGATAAACCATCGATTTTGGTGGCACGCGGGACAGTTTTGGTGTATGGTCCACACAGAGCGGGGCTTCCTGTGCGGAGGCACTCCCCATGGAGGACTTGCATGTCTTGCCGACTCGCAGGGTGCGTTGCCGGGGCCGCGTTGTGTCTCGCCTCGGGCGGCGCGGTCGCTCAGGTCAGCGTGGCGGCGTGGCTTTCGGCGGATAACCGCTATGATCTCTATGTCGGCACGGGCACGGGCACCACGGTCATGATCGGGGGAGTGAACGACTGGTCGCGCGCCGACCTGTACAACATGCAGGTCAGCACGGGTTTCATCTACGTTGCCGCGACGGACTCTGGTGCCCCCTACGGCCTCGGGGGATACCTGAGTATTGACGGCGGCGAGTTCCTCGCGCTGCTTCCCGGTTCCGGCTGGGAGTCGTACCTCGTACCCGGGGCTGCAAATCAGCCGTCGCAGGCGTTTGTGGATTCGTACATCAGCGATGCGAACGCCGGGGGTCTCTGGGCTCCGGTCACCGCCGGGACTGCGGTTCAGGGGTTTGGACTCCCTCAGGCGTACGGCTCGCTCCCGGTGCAGGGCTGCATCTGGGACCCTCGGTCACAGGGAAACTCGACCGTGATCTTCCGCTACGCACTGGTGCCGGCGCCCGGCGCAGCCTTGCCGCTGGGCGGCTGCCTGCTGGCATTCCGCCGTCAGCGTCGCTGAAGCTTGGTTAGGGGGAGGCGTACCTGCGTAACTCGGGGGGAATGGCCTTGATCCCGCGGCGAGAAGCCTTGGCAACGGCGTACCGCAGCGAGCGGTCCATGCGGCGCTTCACGCGGTCGGTGACGGGGACTCCTCGCTTTTCCATTTCCGTCACCGCGTACATCCACGCGTGATACTCCTCGAGGCAGCGAGGCTTGTAGGCGCCGAGGCCGATCACGTGGTGCCCCACCTCGTGGAGGAAGATCGCCAGCGACATCGGGCTCTTGGGCCTTGGGCTCTCGAGGCATCGGACGGTGGACCCATCGCGATAGGTGGTGATCCACGCGACCCCGGACATGCTCGAACGCCACTTCCGCACCCGGATGCCGTGAGCCCCGAGCAGTTCCTTCACGATGGCGTCGTAGCGGTCCTGGGCGGTGGGACCGGGGGCGAGTGCGCGAGAGCGGGCTCGGGCCGCCGGGGCCGCGTGGATAGGGCTACGCGGAGCCTTGACGGGCCTGGGCCCGGCGAGCGCCCGCCGGATGGGCTCGATGAAGTCCCAGAGTGTCAGCACGCGGGTCTGCCTCCCCGGAGCAGTTCTTCGGGGCCGAGGCGCTGGCCATTCGCAAAATCGCGCCAGGAGCACGGCTTTCGCCCCGCGGGCTGCACATCGAGCAGCGTGAGCCCGATGCCCCCGGCACAGCGCACAACGCCCCTGACGGGGTCGGTGATGGCACCGGCAGGCCCCGGCGCGACATCATCGGCTAGGCCGGCACGCAGCAGTTTCAGAGGCTGGCCCCGGAACTCCACCGTGACGCCCGGCCATGGCGAGAGGCCGTTGATCCGCCTTCGGCAGTCGTCGGCACTTTGCGCAAAGTCCACCCAGGCGTCAGCGCGGCTGAGCTTTGGCGCAAGCGTCACGAGGGACTCCTCCTGGGCCGTCGGGGCGAGCGCTCTGGAGGCGTGGGATTGCAGTACGCGCTCGACGAGCGCCGGGCCGTCGGAGGCGAGCAGGTCGTGAAGCTCGCCCGCGGTAGCCGTGGGCTCTATCACCCGCTCTGAGGTACCCAGGACCAAGCCCGCATCCATGCGGTCGGCAAGGGTGATGACGCTGTTTCCCGTGCGGAGGTCGCCGGCGAGAATGGCCGCGTTGATCGGGGCGGCCCCCCGCCACCTCGGGAGAACGGAAGCGTGCAGGTTGACCGCGAAGCGGTCCGCAAGGAGGGCCTTTCCAAGCTTTTGGCCGAATGCGATCACGACCCACGCGTCCGCCTCGATGGCTCGCACGGCGTCGGTATCGAGGGGGGCGTTGATTCGCTCGGGCTTGAGGAGGGGCGTGCCGGCGAGGTTGGCTTCTGCCCACGCGCCCACGGGCGTCGGGGTGCGCTTGCCTCCACGCCCTGCGGGGCGGTCGGGCTGGGTCACGATGCCCGTGACCTGGTGTGTGCGGACGAGGTGCTCCAGCGTGGGCAGGCCGAAGGCCCCAGAGCCGAGAAAGACAACCTTCATGACGCCTCCGTGCGCCTAGCGCGGCCTCTCCGACTCGGCCCAGTCTGCCTCCAAGTCTCGAATGACGCCCCTGTTCTTGAGCTTGTAGATCGCGAGCATCTTGTCGATGATGAGCACGCCGTCGAGATGGTCCTGCTCGTGCTGCCAGCAGCGGGCGAGCAGGCCCGCGCCGGAACGGGAGAAGGTCTTGCCATCCAGACCGATGGCGGTGATGGTGACCCGCGGGGGGCGCATGACCGACCCGCGGATTCTGGGCAGGCTGAGGCAACCCTCCTCCATCGCCTTGGGCTCGCCATCCGGATCGGTGATGACGGGGTTGAGGTAGACGCAGGGCGCCGTTTCCGCGGTCGGCGGTGACGCGTCCGCCGAGCGTCCGTCGCCCTCGGGGACTTGGGTGACAAACAGCCGCCAGGGGAGGCCCACCTGCGGGGCGGCGAGGCCGATGCCCTCTTCCTCGCGCATGAGTTCGAGCATTCGGCGGGCGACGTCCCGGACCTCGTCCGACAGCGCGACGGGCTCGGCGCGGCGCCGGAGCACCGGGTCCGGATACACGCGCACGGCCAAGGTGGAGGGATCAACCGCCATGTCCCGATCGTATGGGCACCGCATGGACTCGGCAGACCGCGCCGCATCTTCCTACAATCCGCCCCATCGGCGCGGTCGGCACCCGCAACGCCCCTAGACGTGAGGACACAGCTTGGCCCTGTTCGGAAAGAAAGACCCACAGCCGGCGGCCCCGGACGCCCCCGGCGCCATCGAGTTCTCCCCTGAGAAGGCTGAGAAGTTCTTCCAGCACGCCCGGACGGTCTTTGAGACGGGCAACTTCGAGTATTCGATCCAGTCGTACCTCTCCGGTCTTCGGTTTGATCCGCAGAACATGTCGGCGACCGAGGGGTTCTTCAGGGCGTGCGCCTCGTTCCTGACGGACTCCGGCGGGAAGGGCGTGTCCAAGGATGTGTTCCGGGCGGTGGGCGGCAAGAGCGACGTGGACAGGCATCTGCTCGCGTGTCTGGAGTGGGGCATGAAGCCCACGGACGCTGGGCTCGCGGTGAGGGCGTTCGAGTACGCGTCGAAGCTGGGCCTGAGCGAGGTGGGCGTGTGGATCGGAGTCCGCGCGATCGCGGCCACCATGCGCGAGAAGAAGCCCAGCAAAGAGCGGGTGCTCAAGTGCGCCCAGTTCTTCCAGAAGCTGGGGGCGTTCAACCAGGCGGTCAACACGGCGGAGATGGCGCTCAAGATCGACCCGACCGACGGCACGGTGGCGCAGTACGTCCGTCAGCTCGCGGCCCAGGCCACGATGTCGCGGGGCGGCTATGACCAGACGGGCAAGGAGGGCGGGTTCCGCGCCAACATCCGGGACGCGGACAGGCAGCGGCACCTGGAAGAGGCGGAACGCATCGTCAAAACCGAAGAGACAAAGGACCGGCTGATCGCGACAGCGGAGGCGGACCTGGCCGGCCGCCCTGACGACCCGGGCGCGATCGACAAGCTTGGCAAGCTGCTGCTGGAGCGGGGTAAGCCCCAGGACGAGGAGCGGGCGCACGCGCTCTACACGCACTCGTTCGAGATCACCAGGGCATTCCGCTGGCGCGAGATCGCGGGCGTCATCCGCATGAGGCAGTCAAGGCGCAAGGTCGTGGACTTGCGCAAGATGCTCGACGCCTCGCCCGGGAGCGAGATGCTCGCCCGCATGCACGCGCAGGCGGAGCAGGAGCACCTGAACCTGGAGGTGGACGAGATCCGCATGCAGGTTGAGGCGTATCCGACGGACCTAACCCGCAAGTACGAGCTTGGCAAACGGTACTTCGAGCTCGGAAAGTTCGAGCCCGCGATCGAGATGTTCCAGGAAGCGCAGCACGACCCGCGCAACCGCGCGTCGGCGCTCTCGCTGCTGGGGCAGTCCTTTCTGAAGATCGGCTGGGCGGACGAGGGCATCGGCGCTCTGCGCACCGCGCTGGACATCAAGGATCTGCTGCCGGACATCAACCTCGAGATCAGGTACTGGTTGATGTGCGCCCTGCAGAGCAAGGCTGAGGCCGAGCGGGACCTGGGGTCCGCGACCGAGGCCGACAAGCTCGCGGCGTCCATCGCGCTGCAATCCATCGGCTTCATGGACATCCGCCAGCGTCGTGACGCGATCAAGAAGCTCGTGGTCGAGCTTCGCAGCCAGAAGTAGCAAGGGCGTGGATCAGGTCGTCGCCATCATCCCCGCGCGGCTGGGCTCAACCCGGTTCCCGGGCAAGGTGCTCGCAGACCGCACGGGGCACCCGCTGATCTGGCACGTGTGGGCCGCGGCGAGGCGGGCCTGCGGGCGCGTGGTGGTCGCGGCGGACGATGCACGGGTCGCCGAGGTCGTGCGGGGCTTTGGGGGCGAGTGCGTGCTGACGCGCCAGGACCACCCGAATGGCAGCTCTCGCCTCGCCGAGGCCGCGACGCTGCTCAGCCTGCCGGACGACTCGCTTGTGGTGAACGTACAGGGCGACGAGCCCGAGATCGAGCCCGGGGTCATCAACGCCGCGGCGGAGGCGGCATGCCGCCCCGGTGTTCACGCGGGCACGGTCGCGTCCCCGCTTGGGGCGGGCGACGACCCTGCCGACCCGAACCTGGTGAAGGTCGTGCTGGCCGAGAACGGCGAGGCGCTGTACTTCTCGCGGGCGGCCATCCCCCACTTCCGCGCCACGGGGGGGCCGGCCCGTGTTCTCAGGCACGTCGGCATCTACGCGTACCGCGTGTCGTTTCTGCGGACGTACGTCGGGCTTGCCCCCACGCCCCTGGAGGAGACCGAGGTTCTCGAGCAACTTCGCATCCTGGAGCACGGCTACAGGATCGGCGTGGCCATCCACGCGTGCACGCCCCAGGGCATCGACACGCCCGGGCAGTACGAGGCGTTTGTCGCGCGCTGGCGCGCGGCGAACGGTTGACCACCCAGCGCGCCTACTTCCCGAACTGGCTCGCCCAGACCTTCAGCTCGGCTGTCCACTCCCCGGACCGCGACTCGGCGATAGCCTTCTCGATCGCCTCCAGGCCCCGAGGGTCCTTGAGAGCGGCGAGCCCCTCGCCCGCGGCTCGTCTGACGCGCCCCTCGCGGTCCCCGAGCAGCGCCGCCAGCTTCGCGACCGCTGCGTCCATGTCGTGCTTGCCCAGCGTCGAGGTTGCGGCTGCCGCGTTTGCCCTGAGGCGGGAGTCAAGCCCGCGCCGGGTGAGCGACATCACGGACCGCAGCGCCGGCGCGTCGTCGAACGACACGAGCGCGTCTACCGCCGCGTTCCGCACGCCCTCGCTCTGCGAGGTCTCCATGAGCTTTGACTCGATGAGCCTGCGGTGCGGTGGGGACTTCAGGCGGCCGAGCCCGCGCACCGCGGCGCAGCGCACCCGCACGCTCTTGTCGGCCTTGGCGGTCTCCGCGAGCTGCTCCGCGATGTTGGAGGCGATCTCTTCGTTGCCCGAGTATTCCTCGCGGACCGGGATGCCGGCGACCTGGTTCACCACTGCCTCTCGCACCTCCCAGCGGTCCAGCGAGGCGCTGAGCATGGCGCGAAGATCCGTCATGGCGCCGCGGCCGCCGAGCGCGCCCACGGCCTCCACACGCAACGAGACGGGCTGCCTGGGGTCGCGGGCGAGCTTCGAGAGCGCGATGGTCCCGGCTTCACTGCCGGGTGAAGCCAGGCCGCGCAGCCCCTGCGTCCGCGCGGCGCCCGTCGGGCCGTCGGTGGCGAGGGCTAGGTTGGCCTCTTCCGGCTGGTCGAGCGAGAGCCTTCCGAGCACGCCGAGCTCCGGATCGAGCGCGACCCACTCCGGAGCGGCGGGCAGCGGGAAGGAAGCCTCGACCTCGCGCTGCGTGACGGGCAGGGAAAGCACCGTGTTGGTGCCTGCGACGCGAACGACGAAGGGAAGGTCAAACTCAAATGCGGGGTTGTCGGGGTCGATGTTCTGAACCTGGGTCGCCTTCACGCGGAGCCGGCCCGAGGCCTGGTCCCACTCGCAGGTCACCTTGAGGTCGGGCACGCCCGTGCGGTCGCACCACTGCGCGAAGAACTGCTCGAGACTCTCGCCCGAGACCTGCTCGAACGCGCGGCGGAGATCGCTGGTCTCCGCCGTCTGGTACTGCCGCCGATCGATGTAGGTCGCGAGTCCCTTGAAGAACAGGGCATCACCGAACCTCACGCGGAGCATGTGCGCGATGGAGGACCCCTTGCCGTAGGGGTTGGCGGGGCGGCGGAAGGTCTCCCAGGGGCCGTCGTAGACATTGCTGACCATGGGCTCGGAAGCGGGCATGTCGGGCTTGTCGTTGGCGATCAGGCCGTCGTAGGTGCCGCGGATGGCGGCGAGGTACTCGTCCTTCCCGTCACGCTCCTCGAGCCAGAGCGTGTTCATGAAGGTGGTGAGCCCTTCGTTGAGCCAGATGTGGTCCCACGAGTTGCAGGTCACGAGGTCGCCGAACCACTGGTGGGCAAGCTCGTGGGCGATGAGGCCGTCCTGATCGTGGTCGAGGACGGCGTCGGGCGCGTTCACGACGGTGTCATAGAGCGTGGTGCAGGAGGTGTTCTCCATGCCCCCCCAGCCGAAGTTCCAGACGGAGAGCTGGGCGTAGCGGTCCCAGGGGTAGGGCTCGTCCAGCACCCGGCCGAAGAACTCGACCATGTCCTTGGTGCGGCCGAAGGTCGCCGCGACGTCCGCGCCGCGGCCCGGGGGGACGTAGACGGGCATCGAGAGCGTGGGCGTCCCCACGTCAACAACATCGAACGCGCCAACAACCATGGAGACGAGATACGCGGCGTGGGGCTTGTCCTGCCTCCAGTGCCAGGTCTCGGCGGGCTTCATCTGGACGGAGCCCCCCGCACCCTCGACGGTGCGGATCGACGCCTCGTGCGAGACCAGCCTGCCGTTGGAGCTCACGAGATAGCCCGCGGGGAGCGTGACGAGCACCTCGGTGGTGAGCTTCTCGTTGGGCGAGTCGTGGCAAGGGAACCAGTACGAGTTCGTTTCGGGCTCGCCCTGCGTGTGGATCTGCGCCGGGCGGCCGGGCCACTCGGGGGATTCTGGAGTCCAGATCAGGCCGTACATGGGGTCGCTGACTTCATAGCGCGTGACGAGGGTGACGTCCTGCCCGGCGGGGACCGGGGGCGTGAAGGTGATGGTCATCACGCGGCCGTCGTGCTGGCTGGAGACCTCGTAGCCCTCGCAGGCGACACCTTGGATGCGCATGGATTTGGCATCGAGCCGTAGCGTGGACATGGGCTCGCTGATGGGCGCCATCGTGAGGGAGCAGGTGCCCCGGAGTTCGGGCGTGTTCATGTCCGCGATGGCGAGCTCGATGCGGGCGTGCTTCATGTCGGCCGCCCGATGGGGCGGGTAGTTCCGCCGATCCTTGGCGAGTTCTGCCCCTCGAACGGGACCGAGGGAATGCTCCTTGCCGCAGACGCAGGCACTCCCCGTTCCCGCGGCAAGGGCGGTGCCGGCCACCAGGGTGAGCAAAAACGCCATCGCACCAACTCGGGTCTGGGTCATCGTGTCTACTCCGCAACCGTCGGGGGCCTGAGGCCTCGCCGGCGGATGTACTCAGTTCCGGATCATGGCAGAGGTCAGGTCCGCCGTTTCACGCACCAGGCCCGCGGTGCGTTCGTCCGCCTCAAGCATCCCGAGCACGCGTCTGGCCTCCGGGTCGTCGCTGGCGCGGAGCGCGGAGACCGCCGCAAGGCGCGCCGGGAGCGTTGGGCCGTGGACCGCGTCCTCGATCCACATCGAGAGGGGTTTGCGCGTCTGGGTGGCGGCAAAGACGGTGATGTTGGGGTCCACGGTCACGGCGGAGGGCTTGGCCTTGAGGCGATACGAGGCGGCGCTGGTACCATCCTCCACCGCCAGATCAAGCCACTCGTCGGACCCGTCCTCGTATCGCACGTAGATCGGCAGGCCGAAGACGTAGGCCGGGTTCAGTCGATCGATGCGCTGGGTCTGCTCGACCGTGACCCCGAGTGCGCTCTTGGCGTCATCCCACTCCAGGTCTACAGCGAGGCGGGCGATTCCGGGCCGGTAGCACCACTGGTCGAAGAAGCGGCGCAGGCTCTGCCCAGAGACCTCCTCGAACACGCGGCGGAAATCATCGGTCTCCGCATACCCGAACTTGTAGCGGTTGAGGAACTCGGCTGTGGCCTTGAAGAAGGTTTCGTCGCCCACACGCTCGCGCAGCATGTGGAGCACGACGCACCCCTTGCCGTAGGGGTCGTCGGCTTTCGTGAAGACGGCGTCCGGGTTGGTGTAGCGGTTGCTGACCATCGCGGGCTGCGTGGGAGAGGTGCCCCGGTTGCGGCCCCTCTGCCCGCGGATGCTCTGGAGGATCTGCCTGAAGTAGGCGTCGCGGCCGGCGTCGGCCTTTCGGGGCTCGCCCTCGCGGTTGTAGTGCTCGGACCAGAGCGCCTCGCAGTACGACGCCCAGCCCTCGTTGAGCCAGAGGTGTGCCCAGCCGTGGCAGGTCACGAGGTCGCCGAACCACTGGTGCCCGAGCTCGTGCGAGATGAGATCATCGTGCTCGCCCCGGTCGGCGGCTCCGGCGACCCCGGGCATGAGGAATGTGGCGGAAGTGTTCTCCATCCCGCCGGCAGCAAAGTCGCGCACGATGACCTGCGCGTACTTGTCCCAGGGGTATGGCTCGTCGAAGAGCTTCTCGAAGAGGGCGATCATCCTGGGCGTGTTCGCGAAGGACTCCTGGACGTTCTTCTCCGTTCCCAGGGGCGTGTAGACCGGGATGGAGAGTCCGGGCCTGCCCGACTCCGGCCCGCCCAGATCGATCACGCCGAACTTCGCGATCGCGAGTGCGACGAGATAGGTCGTGTGCGGCTTGTCCTGCGACCAGTGCCAGGTGCTGCGTCCGTGCCCGTCCGAGGCGACGTCGACAAGCTTCCCGTTCGAGACAACCTCGTAGCCGTCCTCAACGGTCACGACCAACTCGGTGGTGAGGCGCTCATTGGGAAAGTCATGGCACGGGAACCAGCGGCTGTTGACCTCCGCCTCGCCCTGCGAATGAATCTGGGGGTATCGCCTGGTCTCGTTCTTCGCCTCCGGCTCGGCCGGCGAGTACGTCAGGCCTTCGCCCTTGCTGCCGTCGTAGTTCAGGTCGTAGTGGATCTCGACCCGGCACTCCTTTCCGAGGGGGAAACCCCCGGCGGGCCGGATGCGGAGCACGCCGGGAGCCTGCTCGAACGCCGCCGGCACGCCCTCCACCGCGGCGGCGGTTACGGCCGGCCCCTTGCAGTCGAGCACGAGTTCCGAACGGTCCACGCCCGCTGGAGCGACGGTGAGGGTCTGGTGACCGACGAGCGTGGGCGTTGAGATGTCGGGAAAGTCCAGTTCCAGCTTCATGTGCCGGAAGTCGAACCGCGGAGAGCGAGGCCAGACAGCCTTGGATCGACCCGTCTCGGCATCGATCCGGGGGTCCTTCGGCTGGTCGGTCTGGCCGGGAGCCATGGAGGCCAGAATGGTGCTGCAGACGAAGAGCGCGAGCGGGCGTGGGTTCACAGACGACCTCCGAAAAGGGCGGGACCGCGAAGCTCAGGGGAAAGAATACGGGGGCTGGCCCATGCTTGCAGAAGCTGGGGCCTCGGCTGGCGGTGAGATTCCCGCACCCGGCGCCGGATCGTGGTACGATGGGACATGCCCCCCGCGCAGTCCGCAGACGGTCCGGATTCGAACTCCCCGACAACCTCACCGACAACCAAGCCACCGGCCGCCGTCCCGCCCGAGATGACGCGTGGGCATCGCCCCACCTCCCTGACGGAGATGGCGGAATCGACCGGGGAGTCGGAGTTCTACAGCCCGGTGCCGGAGGGGTACCAGCGGGGCCACCACAAGTACGTGATCGTGGTGGGCACGGTGATGTCCGGGCTGGGCAAGGGCATCTTCTCGTCGTCGCTGGCGAAGATGCTCAAGGACAAGGGCCTGACGGTTGCCCCCATCAAGATGGAGGGGTATCTCAACCTGGATTCGGGCACGCTCAACCCGTACCGGCACGGCGAGGTCTTCGTGCTCGACGACGGGACCGAGTGCGACATGGACCTGGGCACCTACGAGCGGCTGCTGGACCAGAACCTCTCCCGCTGGAACTTCACGACCTCGGGCCGGATCTTCAACGAGATCATCGAGCGCGAGCGGCGGGGCGCGTACCTGGGCCGCGACGTGCAGTGGATCCCGCACGTCACGGGCGAGGTAAAAAGGAAGCTGCGTGAGCTCGCGGTGCGTGGCGACGGCGTGAAGCCCGCGGACGTGGTGTTCGTGGAGGTGGGCGGCACGGTCGGCGATTACGAGAACGGTGTGTACATCGAGGCGATGCGGGAACTGGCTTTCGAGGAAGGGCCCGGCAACGTGT
>JADYXW010000068.1 GCA_020853975.1 Phycisphaerales bacterium | reverse complement strand
TTGTCACCGGACACGAGTTCGTCGGCGTCATCGAGGCCGTCGGCTCCGCGGTCACCAAGTACCAGCCCGGACTGCGCGTCAGCGCCGAGGGCCACGTCACCTCGTGGAAGGACTACAACAGCCGCACGGGCAACGCCCACATCGCCAGCGACACCCGCATCATCGGCATCGACCGTGACGGCTGCTTTGCCGACTACGTGGTGGTGCCCGAAGAAAACGTCTGGCCCGTCCATCCGACGATCCCCGACCGTATCGCCGCGGTGCTCGACCCGCTTGGCAACGCGGTGCACACCGTCATGGCCGCGGGCGTCTCCGCCAAGAGCGTGCTGGTCACCGGCACGGGCATCATCGGGCTCATGGCGGTCACGGTGGCCAAGGCCGCGGGCGCCGGCCGTATCTTCGCGACCGATGTTGATCCCAAGCGCCGTGCCCTCGCGAAGAGGCTCGGCGCCGTCGAGGCGTTCGACCCCCGCCAGGAAGGCTGGATCGGCGAGGTCCGCAAGGCCTGCCGGGGCGAGGGTGCCGACGTGCTCCTGGAAATGAGCGGCGCCGAGCCGGCGCTCACGCAGGGCTTCGACGCCCTCCGAAACGGCGGCACCGCCGCGCTCCTGGGCCTCTTCAAGGGCCCCGTCCACTTTGACATCAACCGCCTCGTCGTCTTCAAGGGCTGCACCGTCCTGGGGATCAACGGCCGCAAGATGTTCGAAACCTGGTACCAGATGGAAGAACTCCTCCTCAGCGGCAAGCTGGAGCTGGACAACATCGTGACCCACGAGTTCCCGCTGGAACAGTTCAAGAAGGCCCACCAGACCATGATCTCCGGCGAGGGGATCAAGGTGGTGATGAACGTGAATGGCTGATGATGGCGTTTAGGGATCGGCCGAAACAGGCCGGAATCCCCAACTGATAGCCAAAGATAGTTCTGGAGGTTTTGACAGTTGGTGCTTGAAGACCGCGGCGCATCCGGCGATTGAATCCTCCCTTGGCAGCCTGGCCCCATCACCGCGAACCGACCCGCAACTCGCCGTCTTCCTCTGCCGCAAAGGCGTGTAACCGCGCCTCCCGGGAACCCAAGAACACCCGCGGCGTCGTACTTCCGCGACCGCCGCACTTCTTGGGGAACCCCTGTCATGTCAAACCAGCCTCTTGTTCCGGCTAGTGCCAGCCTCGCCGCCGTGCTTGTCTGCCTTCTGGTGATGCCCGGTTGCCTCATCAGCTCCCGCAGCAACACCACCACCTCGGGCCGCACGCTCTCGACGCAGGACTCTCGCTCCATCCAGATCGGGAAGACGACCGGCGACGAACTCATCACCAGCTTCGGCGAGCCCACCTCGCGCGTCGACCGGCCCGATGGCTCATCCACCTGGAAGTGGTGCCGCACCGAGACCCGCAACAGCTCCGGAGCCGTGTTTCTCATCTTCGGCGGGTCGTCCACCCGCACCGAGAGCAACTGCGCCGTGGTCGAGCTTTCCAACGGCGTGGTGCAGCAGATCCGCAGCGAGTAGCGGGGGCCTACCCAGGCGGCCATCGACTCGCGCTACTTCGCGCCGCGCAGTTCGATCACGCGCCGGAGCAGGCGTTGCCGCTGCTCCATGGTCAGGCCCGCGGTCGCGTCCTTGTAGACCTTGATCTTCTGGGCCTGGTCGAGCCCGGGGGCGAACGACGCCGCAGACGCCTTGATCGCGGCCTTCGCCGCGTCGTCGAGCTCGATGCTCCCGGCCGCCGCGCCCAGCGACCCCGCCGCCTCCGCCATCAGCGCGCGGTACGCGAACATCGGCTCGGTGGTGGGGTTCTTCAGCACCACCTTCATGAGGTCGGTGGTCGTCAGCCCGCGGAACAGCTCCTTGGTGTACTCGTTCACGATCAGGTCGGAATAGCCCGCCTGGTCCTTGTTCAGCATCTCGCGGTCGTACAGCTCGATCAGCATCGACTTGATGCCGCCCTTGGACGTGTCCGCGCCCACCGACAGGGGCCGGAGCGTGTTGCTCAGGTTCGCGAGCACAGCCTTGGCGTCCGCCCCGCCCAGGTCCGCCTGCTCGACGTAGCCGCCGTCGACCTTCTCGCACACGTCCAGCAGATCGATCACGAGCCGCTCGACAGTGGTGCGCCGGTCCGCGGCGTACGCCGTCCACTTCGCGTCCTCGAAGAAGTTTGATGGCAGCATCGGGTTCCGGCGCAGGGAGAGGAGCTCCATGGGCTCGGTCAGGGGCAGGATGGTGCCGCCGGCGCCGCGCTCCGCGAGCGGCTTGTGGTCCAGCTTGGGCAGGTCCGCCGGCTTGGTCCAGCCGCTCTTGGGGCTTCGCTCCTTCGCGGGCTGGATGGGCTGCGCCGCCTTCATCTGCTCGGGCGTAAGTTGCGTCGGCGCCGGGCGGGGCCTGGGGGGCATCTTCTCGATGTGCGCGTCCGGGGCCGGGACGTTCGCGGGCGGGGGGGTCAGCATCTGGCCATGGGCCGACATCGCAAGACCGGCAACGACGAGCAGCATGCACTTCAAGGGGTTTCTCCAGATCGGGGCGCCATGGCCCGGCTACCAGCCCTTATTATGGGCGCTCCCACGCCCCGGGAACAGGCCCGGGCCGTGGGATGCTCGCCCCCGTCCCCCCGCACCCGGAGGTCTCGATGCGCACAGTTCGTTCCGGATTCGCCTGGGCCCTGGTGATCTTCGGGTCGGCCGCCGCACAGCCCGCGCCGGCCCAGAACGCCACCCAGCCCACCCTGCACCAGTTCCTCAAGATCCGCACGCCCGGGGCGCCCACCCGCATGCCCGACGGCTCCTGGCTCACCCGAGACTGGCCCGACGGCATCTTCCAGGTCTATCGCGTCACCGACGACGCCGTCCGCCCGGGCTCCAAGAGCACCAAGCTCACGTCGTTCGCCGATGGAGTCTCGGGCTTCTCCGTGTCGCCCGACTTCACCCGCGTCCTGGTCTTCGCCTCCACGGGAGGCAACGAGAACACCCAGATCCACGAGCTCGACCTCAAGACCTCCCAGACCCGCCCCCTCGTCACCAACGCCTCGGTTCAGCACGCGGTCAACGAGTGGATCGGCGGCTCCGAGGGCTTCATCTACACCGCCAACGACCAGAGCCCCACCGACTTCTACATCTACCGCTACGACTTCAAGTCCGGCACCTCCACCAAGCTCATGGGCAAGCCGGGCTCCTGGGGCGCCGCCGACATCTCCGCCGACGGCTCGCGCGTACTCGTGGGCGAGTACCGGTCGATCTCCGACAGCTCCATCTTCGAGCTGAACACCAGGACCGGGGCGCTCTCGGACCTCACCTTCTCCGCCGGCAAGCCCAGCGGCGCCCCCGGCACGGTCTCGGTCTCCTGGGTCGGCTACATGCCGGGAGAGAAGTCCGTCCTCCTCACCAGCGACATCGAGGGGGGCGTCCCCAAGCTCTTCCACGTGGACCCCGCCTCCGGCAAGGCCACCAAGCCCCTCTCCGAACTCGACGCCTTCGAGCTCGACGGCGCCTCGATGAACAAGGAGAAGACACTCCTCGCCGCCGTCACCAACGAGGACGGCTTCGGCGTCCTCCACCTCTACCGCCTGCCCACCTTCGAGCGGGTCGAACTCCCCCCCATCGAGCCCGGCGTCGTCTCTCTCGCCTCGCTCCGGGGCGACCGCATCGCCTGGACCCTCTCCAACGCCCGCACCCCGGGCCTCTGCTACTCCTACGACGTGCCCGCGCCGGGCAAGCCCGTCGGCAAGGCCGCCCAAGTTACCTTCACCGACACGCAGGGCATCGACCTCGCGGCCTTCCCCCTCCCCGAACTCGTCCGCTACAAGGCCTCCAAGGACGGCCTTGAGATCCCCGCGCTGCTCTGGCTCCCCGCCGGCTACGCCAAGCCCGGCACCGCCGCCAACCCCATCCCCTTTGTCGTCAACTACCACGGCGGGCCCGAGGGACAGTTCCGCCCCACCTGGTCCGCCACCACCCAGTTCCTCCTCTCGCAGGGCTTCGGCATCATCCAGCCAAACGTCCGGGGCAGCCTCGGCTACGGCCGCGCCTTCCACATGAAGGACGACTACAAGAACCGCTGGGACAGCGTGAGCGACGGCGTGGACGCCGCCGACTGGCTGGCGCAGAACGGCTACAGCACCCCGGGCAAGATGGCCACCTACGGCGGGTCCTACGGCGGGTACATGTCCGTCGCCTGCCTCGTCGAAGATCAGATGCGCGTCGACGCCGCCAAGCGCCCCCAGCGTCTCTTCGGCGCGGGCATCGACGTGGTCGGCATCGCCAACCTCAAGACCTTCCTCGAGAAGACCGCTGGCTACCGCCGCAAGCTCCGCGAGGTCGAGTACGGCCCGCTCTCGGACCCCGACGCGCTCCTCGCCGCCTCTTCGATCACCCACCTCGACAAGATCAACGTACCCCTCTTCATCGCCCACGGCTTTAACGACCCCCGCGTCCCCGTGGACGAGGCCATGCAGGTCGCCACCGCTCTCCGCGACAAGGCCATGGCCAAGGGCGACATGTCCCTGATGCCCAGGCTCTTCATCGCCCCCGACGAGGGCCACGGCTTCGCAAAGCTCGACAACCGGATCTACTTCCACGAGCGCATGGTCTCGTTCCTGCGTGAGACCATCTCCCGCTGACCCCGCACTCGACCCTCAGCCCGCCGGGCCCCACAGGCTCAGCGGGCCTTCAGGCCCGGCACCCATTCATCCGCGTCGGGGATGTAGTGCGGGCCGTTCTCGCGCCCGACGCTCCCGACGCCGATCTCCGGGTACAGCAGCCAGTCGGGCTGCGCGTGATACGCCGCGACGCTTCCCTCCGCCCTCGCGGTGTAACAGTCGCCCTCCAGCCGGCGCGTTCGGTTGTGCCTGAACGCCGTCGTCGGAGACTCGTTCTCCACCCAGCCATAGCCATCCCACAACATGGGCGGGTCCAGGAGCGCCGAGTTGCGGGGCGGGTCCATCGGCACCAGCGCATCCGCGAACACGAACAACTCGGTGGGTCTCAAGATCTCGTGCAGCCGCCTCCAGGGCCGGCGCCCGATGAGCGAGCCCCACCCCGGCGTCCGCGAGGGCGACAGGTAGTACCCGTTGTACCCGTAGGTGCTCGTCGGCGAGACCGCGCCGCTCTGCGGGTAATAGGTGCCCCAGGGCTGGTTCGGGCACTCGAAGACCGACCGGTTCGACAGCTTCGACGCGATGTACGGGCTGATGAACCCGACCTCGTGGTTCACGGCGCCGGCCCCGCCGTAACTCCCCCACCAGTACACCGGCTCGCCGATCGATCCGACGTCCGCGGGGCTCGTGTACGCCAGGGGCATGACGCGCTCGCGATAGTCGTTCGCGTACGCCGTCCACGCCGTGATGAGCTGCCTCTGGTTCGAGCCGCACCGCACCGCGCGCGTCGCCTCCCGCGCCGAGGCCAGCGTCGGCAGCAGAATCGCCAGGAGCACCGCGATCACCGCGATGGTCACAAGCAGCTCCACCAGTGAGAACGCCCGCGATCGCACTACAGGCCCTCCGACTTCGGTACGCCCGGTGCCCGAACCGCGGTGGCCACCCAGGCCCGATCCTCCGCGTCGGTCACGCCGTCCCCGTTCACGTCCGTCCCCCCCAGCCCCTGCTCCCAAGCGTAGAGGTCGTCCACGGTCAAATGGCCGTCCCCGTTCAGGTCCAGCGCGGGCGTCGTCGCTCCGAATGCGTGCAGCCCGTGCTCCCCCGTCGAGTACAGCGTCGTGCCGGCGAGCGCCGCCGGGTTCCCGGGTCCGTGCTCATCATCCACCACAAACTCGGGGTCCAGGGGGCCCTTCCCGAGGTCGACGACGAGCAACTCCTCCGTCTGCTCGCCGGCGCTCCCGGGAAGGACGCCCACCACCGCAAGGCTCACGCCCCCGAACTGCGACGCCACGGGCTGCATTGTCCAGCCCCCCATCGGCTTGTACTCCCCCTCGTCGATCGCCAGGTTCCCGTTCATGTCTACCCAGCTCGCCACCGCCGTGTTCCAGAGCGGCTGCGCGCTGCTCCCGAGATCCTCGTAGAGCGCCAGCGCCGCCGCCGAGCCAAACTCGCCACGCACCCCCTCGCTGAGCAGCACCCGCCCGCCCGGCAGCGGAACCGGGATCGTCGATGTCCGTCCGCAGGGCGCCGACCACACCAGATCGCCGCCCACGCCGTCCACCTTTACCAGGTTCGACGAAGCCAGCGGCCCGGTCAGCGAAAAGTTGTACGACGCGGCGTACACCATCGGCGTGCCGCTCGCGTCGCGATTGACGCACACCCCGCCGTAGAACCCCAGGTCCAGCACATTCGTGAACGTCCAAAGCGGCTCCGGCGCGATCGTCGCCCCCGCCGAGAACGCGAGGATCAACCCCGGCTCCGAAGGAGTGGGGGGCGTGAAGAACCGCCCATTGGTCGCGACGTACACGACCCCCGCGTCATAGGCGGGCGAGTTGCCGCTCGTGCCCCCGATCACCCGGTTCCACACGATCTCGCCGGGCTGAAAGGGGTTGTTCCCCGCATCGAACGGATCGACGTTGATGCAGTACAGGCGGCCAGAGGTACCCCCGCCGTTGAAGTCCGTCACGAACAACCGGTCCCCGGGCCCGAGGTCGCTCGTTACCACGGGCGAGGCGTTCACGATCACCCGCGTCAACTGCCTCTGCCACCGGGGCTCGCCCGACAACTGGTCAAACGCCTCGACCATCCGCCCGGAGCACACGATCACCGTCCCGTTGCAGGTGTCCAGCACCGGGCCGGACCATGAATCGAGCGATGGCGAGGTGATAGGCCGCGACCACACCGGCTCTCCGGTATCTCGGGAGAAGGCGAAGACCCTGGGCTCGTTCGACGGCCCGCCCGGCCTCGAAACACGCCCGAGCGCGAACACAAGGGCACCATTCCCCGACCCGGACACCGCGACCCCCACGCTGTTCGCGAACCGGATCGTCGCGCCGGTCTCGTCGCGCGTGCGATTCCAGGTCGGCTGGCCGCACGCGGGCAGCGGCCACTCCACAAGCGACGCCCGGCCCCCGCCCCCCGCGGGGCCGAGCCAGCCGTCCAGCGGCAGCGGGCAGGGCTGCCCGAAAGCAGAAAAGGCGCCGGCGGCGGCCAGAACTCCGACCGCGAGTGAGGGGGCATTCGACCCGCTTCCGGGCCAGCCGCCGCCGTGCGCCCGCGTTGATCCGCGTGCTTCTCTCACAACCGCGCGTCTCACCTTTGGGCCAGGCGCGCGTTCCCTCTCTCGGCCGTCAAAGCTCGCGGCGTCGCCGCGATGCACACACACCCACGAGCGCCAAAAGACCCACCGTCCCCGGCGCTGGAACAGCCGAAACGTCCGCGAGGGCTTCCACCTCAAAGGCCGCCGGCGAAGTCGAAACATTCGTGAACCGCACGTAGGAGATCGCCCAAAACCCTGTCCCTGCGAGGTCAATCCCGGTCCCGCCCCCGGACCCGTCGTAGGCCGCTACGAGTTGGGCAAAGGTCATCCCCGCCAAGTTCAGCGCCGGGTTCACCGGCTTGGTGAAGTCGCTCACCACGCTCCCCGGGCTCGTTGAGTACGGGTCCGTCAGGTCCCGGTACCCGAGCGAGGGAAACAGCGCGTCGATCCGGGCCGTCACCGGCGCCCACGCCACCCCGTCCGGGCTGACCTCGACCAAGGGCAGCTGCCCTTCGCCGAACAGCATCCCGTCCGGACGCACCGTTCCGTCCGGGTAGAAATCATCGATGAACCCCGCGTTGCCAAACACGATCAGGTCAAGCCCGTACGGGTTCGCCGGGTCATCAACCACCGGTTCGTCGAATGCGACGATGAGATGCCCACCCGCGCCCACAGACACCAACTCGTCCCCGCCCCACGCCGGATTGAACGGGGTGACGGCGCCGGGAAAAACCCCCTCGCCCGTGAATCGCTCCGGCATACCCAAGGCCGTCAGCGGGTCGGAGTACGACGGCACCGCGCCCGCCCCAGATGCGTGCGACACCACCCGGTCCGCCCACGGATCCGCCGCGTGCGCCGCGCACGCCGCCAAGCCAAGAACTCCAACACAGCACCGGATCACTCGAAGCCCTGCCGAACCACGGCGTCATTCCGAATCGCGCGGAATGGTCCCTGCCGACTCGTGGGCTTCTCGCGAGTTGCAGCGGGGGATGGCACACCGGGACTCTGGTGCGCCAACGTCCGCCGGTCCCTTGCCCCGCCACGTGGCGAGGCCCGCGAGGGCCGCACAGCACTATCAACGGCAGGTCTTCCGGCTGCGGGCTCCGCGAGTTCCGCCTTCCCGGCCTTGGGTTGCCCCTCGACCAGTGGTGAGCCTTGCGGCTCGTGAACTCGCATCAGCACCCGATTACGGCGGCGCGTCCGCGGTGGAATCTCACCACACTTCCCTATTCACCCGGGCTCCAACACCCGGGACCGTCAACAGCACCAGCATACCGAATCCAACGCAGATGTCAATCGGACCTGCCCGTCCGCCGACGAACCATCGCGCAAGCCTCATGCCTCAGGCAGTTTGGGGGTGGTTTTCCACCTGTTCTCCGCGGTGTCTCCCTGGCAGAGCGACAGGCCCCGAGGTAGAGTCCGGCATGACCTCGCCCGTCGCCGCCGCCATCCGCATCTCCTGGGTTCGCAACGCCTCCTATGCGCTCCGCCTCGTCGAAGATGTGCCCGCCGAGCGCTTCGTCGAGGGGCTGCCCCTGAACCACCCCGCGTGGATCTTCAGCCACCTCAACGCCTACGCGCACATCGCCATCGCCCTGGCGCGAGGCCAGGCCTTCACCGATCCCGCCAACCACCGCTACGGCGCGAAGTCGGAACCCGCGTCCGACCCCGCCGATTATGAGCCCAAGGCATCGCTCCTCACCGCGTGGTCTCGCCTTCACGACGACGGCGCCCAAGCCCTCGACCAGGCCACCGACGCCGCGCTCGCCGCGCCCACGCCTCTTGGCCGATGGCGCACGCTCCATCCCACCGTGGGCGACATGCTCGTCACCCTCATGGTCAAGCACGAGTCGGGCCACCTGGGCCAACTCTCCGCCTGGCGACGCAACCTCCGCCTCCCCCGCGTGCCCCTCTAGCGGGCGGCGGTCGTTCTCGATCTACGATGACCCCGTGAGACTTCTCGCGCTCGCGTTCTTCTTCCCCGCACTCGCGTGCGCCCAGCCTCAGCTCCCGCGAGCTGCCAGCCCTGTCGACGCCGCCCGCGCCGCGGTTGACCGGGTCGTTCCCGATCTCGAACTCGCTTCCCTCGACGGCGAGCCCGTCCAACTGGCCCCTCTCCTGGGTGTACAGCCCGCCGTCATCATCATGTCCAGCACCGGCTGCCCCCTCTGCCGCACCTACGCCCCGCGCCTCGCCTCCATCGAGCAGGAGTTCTCGCCCAAGGGTGTCGCCTTCGTGCACGTCAATGTCGTGGATGGAGAGTCCCGCGCCGACAAGGCCGAGTTCGTCCGCAACTTCGGCCTCTCGGGCCACTACGTCAGCGACTCGCTCGGCAACGTCCGGCGCACGCTCCGCCCCCGCACCACCACCGAGGTCTACGTCCTCGACCGCGCCCGCCGCGTCGTCTATCACGGAGCCGTCGACGACCAATACCGCCTGGGTGGCCGTGCGAGCAGGGTCACCCGCCACTACCTCCGCGACGCCATCGCCGCCGTCCTCTCGGGCGAGCCCATCAAGGACCGCGCGACGTCCGCGCCCGGCTGCCTTGTGGACATTCCCTCATCCGACGCGGCCCCGGGCGAGCCCTTCTACCCGCGCATCGCCGCGTTGGTCCAGCGGCACTGCGCCGACTGCCACGGCCCGGGTGGTGCCGGCCCATTTACCATCTCCACCCCCGCCGACATCGAGGGCCGCGCCGCGATGCTGGCCGCCGTCATCGACGAGGGGCTCATGCCCCCCAACCACGCGGCGTCCGCCGGCCCCGGCACAGGCCGCGAACTCCCCGCCCAGGACCGCGAGGCACTCCTCGCGTGGCTCCGCTCTACCCGCACCCCGGGCGATGCCGCCTCAAGGCCGCCCCCTTCGGACCCTCCCACCACCTGGGCCATCGGCCGCCCGGATATCTACGCCCTCGCGGGCGAGCTCGCCGTCCCCGCCGACGGCCCGCCGGGTCACGAGCGCAGCCTCACCGACCTCAAGCTCGGTTCGGACACCTGGGTGCAGGCCATCGAGTGCCGCCCGGTCATGCGCGACAGCATCCAGCTCGCGCTCGTCTGGCTTCTCCTGCCCGGCGAGCCTCTGCCGCAGCAGAACGAGCCCCCCGCCGAGGGTCGCCTCATCGCCACATACAGCCCGGGCGAGGGCCTCGTCACCTTCCGACCGGGCGACGCCCTGCGCGTCCCCGCCGGCGCCGCCATCCTCTCCGACATCTACTCCAAGGTCATGGGTCGCGCGATGACCGCGCAGCTCCGCATCGCGATGAAGGCCTCGCCCGCCACGCCCCAGCGAGAGATCCGCACGTGGCTCATCACAGCGGGCGATTTCACCATCCCACCCGGGGCTCCAAACGCCCGCATCGAGGCAGACTACACCACCTCACACCCACTCACGCTCCTTGCGGTCCGGCCCATCATGCGCTGGCGAGGCCGCTCGCTCTCCCTCGACCAACTCCACCCCGACGGCCCAGAGCCCCTCCTCACCCTCGACCGCTATGAGCCCCGATGGCTCCTCCGCTACCTCTTTCCCAACGAGCCCACCCTCCCCGCCGGCACCCGGCTCACATTCCGCGCCACCTTCGACAACTCCCCCGCCAACCCCGCCAATCCGGACAGCGCCGTGCAGGTGTCGCGCGGCTTCGGATACTTCGACGACACCCTCATGCTCGCCATCGAGCACGCGGTGCCCATCACGCACCAATCCCCTTGACCAACGTCGCTTGAGGGCTGATGCCGAGCCATCGGAGGGTCCAGGCGCACACGCCATCTCGCGGCACCAGTTCGCCACCAGCACGAGCCCGGTGCCGCAGGCGTCGCTCGCCGACGTGGGCCCCGCCTCCGCGAACCTCCTCGCCTGCTCGGCTTCCTCTTCCTCTACGCCCCCCCCGCATGCCCCGTGCCCAAGGGCCGCGTCTACTCGGAACTCAGCGAGTTCCGGGCCGCCCTGCAGCCCATCTTCGACGCGCTCCCGCACCTCGCCAAGGACGACGTCCACAAACTCGGGTGCTTCTGCCCTGCCGACTTCAACAAGGACGACACCGTCGACGAGGCCGACGCGAGGGATTCCATGCGCCGCCTCCGCGAGAGCGACTGCGACCCCGCAAAGTACACAGAGTACCGCCCCTTTATCTGCTGACGCGCCCCCGCATTGCCCGCTCATACCATGTGGCTCAAACCTCAGGAGCCCCACATGGCCGCGCACGCACCCGCCGACCCCAACAAGAAGTACCTCTCCCACGCGCTCGCCCAGTGGGCCTGCGCCCTGCAGTTCGAGCACCTCAGCCCGGGGGCCATCCACGCCGCCAAAATGTTCTGGTTCGACTCCATGGGCTGCGCCCTGGGCGGCTCGCAGCAGGAAGACGCCCACATCCTCCTCGCCCACTACAAAGACATGGGCGGCTCCGGCCCCTGCACCACCTTCGTCAGCGGCTACAAGACCAACCCCGTCGACGCCGCCTTCCTCAACAACCACATGGTCCGCGCCATGGACTACAACGACATCTACTGGAAGGCCGACCCCTGCCACCCCTCCGACATCATCTGCGGCCCCCTCGCCCTCGCCGAAGCCCTGGGCAAGTCCGGCAAGGACCTCATCCTCGCCACCGTCATCGCCTACGAGATCGAGCAGCGCCTCTGCGAGTTCGGCCAGCCCGGTATCCGTGAGTACGGCTGGCACCACGCCACCCTCACCGCCTTCGCCGCCCCCATCGCCGCGGGCCGCATCCTGGGCCTCTCCGTCGATCAGATGGTCCAGGCCATCGGCATCTCCGCCAGCCGCACCTTCACGCCCGGCGCCGTCACCGCCGGCAAGCTCACCAACATGAAGAACACCGTCGACCCATGGGCCACCCGCATGGGCGTCGAGTCCGCACTCCTCGCCAAGCGTGGTTACTCCGGCCCCGAGCACATGATCGACGGCAAGGAGGGCCTCTACGCCGTCTTCTCCCACGTCCACTACAAGGGCACCCCCGCCAGGTTCGACTCCGCCATGCTCCTCGACAAGCTCCCCACCTCCCCAGACCACCACTACCGCATCAACGACTGCGGCATGAAGTCCTTCCCCATCGAGGCCCTCTCCCACGCGCCCCTCACCGCCATGATGAAGTGCGTCAAGGAAAACAACATCAGGCCCGCCGACGTCGCCGAGATCAAGGTCGAGGTCATCGCCCGCGCCGCGGACATTCTGGGCGACCCCCACAAGTACCGCCCCGACTCCAAGGAAACCGCCGACCACTCGCTCCCATACTGCATGGCCGTCGGTCTCGTCGACGGGATGGTCACGCCCCTCCAGTTCAAGGAAGAGCGAGTCCTCGACAAGTCCCTCATCCCCGTCATGGACATGGTCAAGGTCGTCGCCAACGACGAGTTCGAGGCCCTCTTCCCCAAGTTCCAGCCCAGCCGCGTCACCATCACCACCAAGGACGGCAGGTCCTTCGCGAAGCGGGTGGACGTGCCCAAGGGCGACCCGCGCGACCCCATGACCGCCGAGGAGATCGGCGTGAAGTTCCACGCCCTGGGCGACTCCGTCATCGGCAAGGACAAGTGCAACCGCCTTGCCGACATGATCCTCAAGCTCGAAACCCTCGCGAACGCGGGGGAC
>JADYXW010000067.1 GCA_020853975.1 Phycisphaerales bacterium | reverse complement strand
CTGGGCCTGTGGGGCGCCAGCCTCGCCGTCCGGGGCCTCGCCGCCCGCATCGACGCCCTCGCCTCTCGCCTCATGCGAGTCGGCGCCCGCGCCCTCGCTCTGGGCCGCACCGCCAGCCTGGTCGGCACCCTGGTGGGCCTCATCCTCCTCCCCGCGGGGTGCATCCTCTGCGTGCTCGCCCTCAACTACGACCCGGGCCGCGATCTCTCCGACGCGCTCCCCAGCCTCTGGACGGGCATCGGCATCGTCGGTGCGTTCGCCTCCCTGGCGATCGTCTTCGTGGGCATCCAGTTTGACCCCGCGCGTGGCCGCGCACGCTGCCCCGCCTGCTGGTACGCCATGCAGGGCTTCGAAACCTACACCTGCCCCGAGTGCGGCAGGCCCCCCGGCCCGCGCGCGCACCTCTTGCGAACCCGCCGCTCGCGCCCCGTCATCGCCTTCGGCGTCGCGATCCTGCTCCTCTCGCTCTGCCTCTCCCGCGTCGGCGCGGTCCGCGCCATGGGCTGGAAGGGCGTCTTTCCCACCACCCTCCTCATCCTCGGCATGGAGCACCTGCCTGACTCGCTCATCGGCGGGTCAGGAAGCATGGCCCCCCTCGGGTGGCGCGGCACCCTCGCAGACCGCATGCAGTCCGCCGACATGGCCCCGTGGCAGGAATCATGGGCCCAGCGCCGCGCCGCGGATCTCTACCGCAACGCCAAGAACCCCGGGCAGGCGTACCGCGCTCAGCGCCTGGGCGGCGCCATCAGCGGCGCTGACACCGGCATCTGCGACAGGCTCCGCGACTGGGTCGCACGCGATCTCGCGTCCGCGGACCCCGGCGTAGCGGCTCGCGCCCACGAACTTGCCGGAGGCCTGGGCTGGGTCTTTGACCCTCAGGAGTCCCGTAGGAACGACGAGTGGCTTCTGGAGTTGCTCTCCTCCGAGGACCCGCAAGCCCGGGCCCGCACGCTCACGCTGCTCCCCTACTTCCCCAACGCGGGCCCGCTGATCACATCGACGCTCACGGAGCGCCTGCGCGACGAGTCGCTCCCCAACGATCAGCGCGAGTACGCCGCGATGGCGCTTGTTCTCGCCCCGGTAAACGCGCCCACAGGCCGCCAGGGCGTCTACGACTTCGCCGAGATGCTCACGCGTGGGGACCCCGCGACGCGACTCGCCGCCATCCGAGGCCTGCGCGCCGCCGCATCGAGCCCGTTCACGTGGAACTCGCAACTGCGGGGCCTGGTCTTCAATCAGCAACTGGTGCTCGACCTGCTCCACGACCCGGACCCTGAGGCCGCAGGGGCTGGCGCGGTCCTCGTGAACGCCTACGTCAGCAACACCGGGGAGTGGAACGAGTCCATCGCCCACGCCATGGTCACCCGCATCGAGAATCAGGATGCGTCCGCGGCGGGCATGCTCGCCGCCCTCGTCGCCGTGAAGCACCCCGGCCCGCTGCCCAAGGATCTGGCCGCCGCGCTCCAGAGCGCCGCGGCGGGCAGCAACCCGGATCTCGCCGCCCGCGCGAAGGAACTGCTCGGCCTCACAACTGTGGCGCCCGGTCAGCCGCCGCCCGGCCCGCCCTGACTCTCCGGGCCCATGCCGAGCGGTCGATCGGGCAGCGTCCCCAGCCACGGGTCCTTCTGGAGCGTCTGCGCACCCGTGAAGATCGCCCCGTCGCGGTACACGTGGTTGATGACCGGCTCGATGGTGGGCCAGCGCAGGTCCATGCGGTTGTATTCCCGAGGGAGCCAGAGGTGCCGGATCTTCGGCCCGCGCCACCTCGCCCACACCATGTCGAGCACCGTGTCGTCGGGGATGGTCGGCTCCTTCGTGCTCGCCTGCACCCACTGATACATGAGTTGCAGCGAGGCGGGCGTGTAGGCGAAGTAGAGCACCCCGCTCGTGCACTTCAGCACCTTGCACGCCTGGTCGGGGACGGACTCGCCGGGGTCCGCCGCCCAGTTGTACGCCGCGAAGTCCACGCCGGGGTTCTCCAGCAGCACCGGGGGCTTGCAGACCTCGCAGTCCGCGTCGCACCAGATGATGGGCCGCTTCAGTTCGAGCAGCTTGCGCTGCATGAACGCGGGCTTCTTGGAGTTGTTGCGCGCCCAGACGCCGGTGCTCTCCAGCTTCTCGACATGGGGGTTGATCCCGAAGCGAACGCAGCTTGCGCGCAGCTTCTCGGCGAAGTCCTTGTACGCCCCCTCCCCGGTGTAGAAACTCACAATGTCCATGCCGAACCTGCTCCCGTCGGTGCGCCCCGCCCGCGGTACGATAGCCCTTCCTCCCTCGGAGCCATTCATGCAGCAGCCCGCGCTGGATTCTCTTGTGCACCAGGTTCAAGGCCTCCAGCAGGCCGTGGACTACCTCGGGCAGAGTGTGATGCAGATCCGCCGCCGCTTCCTCGCGGTGGAGGCCGAGGCGAGGCTGGCCCGCGAGGGGAGAAGGCCCCGCTTCCCCGTGGAGTTCCGCTCGGAGTACGGCGAGGACATGTGGCTGTGGGACCTGTTCGAGGGGAAGCCCAGCGGCTACTTCATCGAGGTCGGGGCGTACGACGGATACCGCAGCAGTGTCTCCTACGCGTTCGAGGCCGCGGGCTGGTCCGGGCTGCTCGTGGAGGCGCTGCCGAACCGGCACGCGGAGTGCGCCGCGCGACGCACGGGCTCGCGCGTCGTGCACTCGGCGCTGGGCGCGCCGGGCTCGCCCGCGACGGTGGAGTTCACCGCCGTCAAGGACGGTCAGTGGGACCAGTGCTCGTACGCGTTCGACCGGCCAGACCACCGGCAGGCGCTGGACAGCCGCGGGTATGCGCGGGAGCGCGTGACCGTGCCGATGACGACCATGGACGCGGTGCTGGCGGCCTCTCCCCCCGGCACGATCGACTTCGCGTCGATCGACGTGGAGGGCGGCGAGTACGAACTGCTCACGGGCTTTGACCTCTCCCGCTGGAAGCCGCGCGTGGTGTTCCTCGAGGACAACACGCAGGGGCGCGATGCGCGCGTGGCGGACCACATGAAGCGGCATCCCTACCGCTTCCTCGGCTGGCTCGCGGTGAATCAGATCTACATCCTGGAGAGCGAGCAGAGCCTGCTGGAGCGCGCACCGCAGGTGAGGATTTAGAACGGGATGTCGTCGGGGGCCATGGCTTCAGGCTGGCCGGCGCCTGCGGAGCGCGGGGCGGGCTTGGACCAGCCGCCGGTGGGCGCGCCCTCGCTGTTGCCGCCCCCACCACCCCCACTCCCACCGCCGCCGCCACCGGCCTTGCTGTCGACGAACTCGAAGGACTCGACAACGACGCGGAGGCGCGAGTGCTTCTTGCCTTCCTTGTCTTCCCACTGGTCGAGCTTGAGGCGGCCCTCGATGAAGATGGGGCGGCCCTTGGAGAAGAACTTGGCGATGTTCTCGCCGGTCTTGCCCCAGGCCTCGCAGTCGACGAAGGTGACCTCTTCGCGGCGCTCGCCGGACTGCGTGGTGTAGCGGCGGTTGACGGCCAGGCCGATATTGGCGACGGTGTTCCCGCTGCCGATCGACTTGAGCTCGATGTCGCGGGTGATGTTGCCCATCAGCAGAACCTTGTTGTAACTGGCCATCGCGGGGTCTCCTTGTGCCCCGGGTACCCCCGGCGGCGTGACCCGATCATATCCCGACTGTGCGGGAGACCGGGGGGCTGCGATGGTGGGAAGCGCCAGGGAGGAGCGCGGCGTTGGAGGACGGGGCCGCGCGGTGTAACAGGGGATTCCGCCGCTGGTCGGCCGGCCGAGGGAGCCCCAGAGGAGGCTGAGGTACCGAAGCTATGGTGGGCACTCCCCGCTGGCGATGACGTCGATGAGCGTGCGAACGTCGTCCATGTCGGCGGTGCCGTCGCGGTTGTAGTCCGGGTCGGCGCCGCAGGCGTTGGTGGGATCGATCGGCGACGGGTTCGTGATGAGATCGATCAGGTACGCCACGTCATCCTGATCCGCGTTGCCGTCCCAATTGAGGTCGGGGTCACAGAAGGGGATCTCGGGGGGGTGCACGCGGATGTAAAGGGTGGTGTCGCGCTCCGGCTGATGCACCGTGGGAACAGAGACCGCAACGGCCCAGTCATCGTTGAATCCGGCTACGCCGTTTGCCAACGCAAGCCAGTAGACCCCAGCGTCGAGGGCACCGTCGTCACCCTGAAAAGGTCCGTAGCAGCCCCCGTGGACATCGCCGTAGTCGTTGTCCACGATATTCTGCGGCCTGCGAGGGGCTTCCTGTCCCAGGCTCCCGAAGACCTGGGCACTGCTTCCGGCACCGCCCAGACCGCGCACCCTATGGCCCAGGTTGTCATAGATCATGGCGCGCGGCGATTCGAGCACCAGGGCCGACCGCAGTTCGTACCGAGTCCAGATGTCGACAAACCCGGAAGATGCAGTGACCCTCGGCACCTCGAAGCGCAGCCACGCGACATCGCCGGCGAAGCGAAGATGAACGGGGGTGCTCATGGTGACAGGGTGATCAAGCCGACCAAGGTCAATGAACTCCGTCGGTTGGGCGGCGGCAAGCGAGGTGCACACGCACACGATGGTGGCAACTGCAGTCGTGTTCATGGGCACCCAGATCCTTGGGCCACGTAGTTGACGAGTGCTTGCACATCGTCCTGATCGACGTTACCGTCCTTGTTCCAATCGGGGTCGATGCCGGACGGGTTGGAGCCACCGCCCACAACCTGAATCAGGTACGTGATGTCGTCCTGATCGACGTTTCCATCGATGTTCACATCCGCATCGCAGCACTCCTCGCATGACACCGTGCAACGGACGAGGACGTCGTCGATACCTCCTTCAACGACGCTGTCCGCGCCGGGGTCCTCAAAGCGGAACCGGAGTTGCGCCGGTCCGGTACCGTCGCTCGTCCCGACTGTGAGTCGCTGACGCTGCCACCGCCGGTCCGCGCTGCTGGGCGGAAAGACCCACCCTAGCCGCGACTCGCCATCCCGAAGCCACTCGACATTAAACTCGAAATCCTCCGGACCGGGTTGGCTCCCGGCCCCAGGGTTTCGGTTGTAGTACCAATACCGAAACTCGATAATCGCCGTCTGACCGTCAGGAACAATGAACTCCGGACTCAGCAGAACCGCCGCTCCTTCGGGATCGACGTCGTTGTCCAGAACCGATGGAAGCGGAACCTCCCAGTCTCGGTCCTCTGTCACCCAACACACCTGTCCTGTCCCCGAGGTCGCATCGCGAGCGGGCGTGGTCGGGCTGCCATTGGGGTTTACCGCCTCCCACGCGCCGGGGAATGGAGGCAACGGCTCGACAATCCACTTGTTGTTCCCGGGTAGCACAACGGGTGCCGGGTCCATGTCATCCTCGAACACGACTTCCGTCTCACCGGCTGTTACCAAATGTCGGGGGCTGGATGTCGGCGTCGTCGCGCCCGCCAGCAGCGCGGTGGCCCACAATTCCCACGAGTCGCGGCATGGCGCGGCCAGAAGCCGAAGTCTGTATCGTCCAGGTCCGATCTGTACGAGCGGCCCGCCGCCCAAGCCGAGCGCCGACGCATTGGGCGATGCATTGGCACTGACCAGGGACAGTTCACCAGCCGGCGCAACCACGAGCACCTCGATGTCCGTGGGCCTGCAGGTCTCGATAGTGGCAGGAACATCGTTTGGAAAGAAAAACGAGACCGCACTTGCGAGTGGGGTGTTGGTATCCTCGATGATACCGGCGGTACCGCTGTTCGTCGTTGGGCGGGCGCCGATGCCTAGCCCCCGTCGCGCGAAGCCGCTCCAGAGCGAGGCTTGGTGCACGCCGCCGTACCGAAGAAGGTCCGCCTGCAGGATGGCGTCGCGGGCGTCGACGAACTTCGGGGAGCCCGGGTCCAGCTTCATCCCGTCCACTACCAGTTGGAGCAACACTGCGTTGGCCTCGTCCGCCCCGACTTCGGCCGCGAGGTCGGCGCGACATTCCAGGAGCATCATTGCCCACACGGGGCCCACGAAGTGCGAAATCGTGCGTGCCGCTGGGGTTGCGTAGTTCGGATTGGACCGCGGCGATGAGGGAAAGGGAGTTGCCGCCGATGTAGAGTCAATATACTTGTACTTCAGGGGATTCCCAAGGAATGTCGGAGGGGTCGTGTCGGTGCGCCGCGTGCAGTAGGGGTACATGCGCGCGCCGAAGTAGTAGTGGTCAAACTCTGGGCCGTTCGCTGGCCGGGACGCCCAGGGAAAGACTGGGTAGTTCGCCGTTGACGCATCGCCCGGTTCATGGCTGAGGGCGATTGCCAGGTAGTCTGACCAGCCCTCGCTGAGACCTTCAGCCTCCACAGGCCCAAAGAAGAAGTTGACGTGCAAGCGAAGGGAGAGGGCATGCCCAAGTTCGTGATAAAGCACCGTGCGATCAAACGCCGGAATACGCGCAGAGGAACCGTACATGACCCTGAATCCGTGCCCGTCCTCTGCCTGCCCACGATTCGTCGGCGACGTCTGCCCGGAGTTCCCACCGGGCCCATCGGCGCCATCAACGACGATTTCGAGTGGATCCTCTCCAAGCCCCTGCCCGCTGAAGTTCAACTGCTGGAAGTTCCCTGCTGCCTCGTCGAAGCCGAGTTCCATCATCCGGTCGTGCCATTCATTGACTACAGCAAAGGCGTGAACTACGGCACTCGTCTTCAGCGAGGTTGTATCAGACCAGTCGAGCAGCGGCTCGAACAGCCTTTGCGAAACATCGCTCCCGAGCACAGGCTCGAGGGAGTTTCGCGTGACGACCCAGGTATTGTTGCCGCATGTCTGAACAACGGCACCCGAATGGAATCCGTCGCAGTGACTGAACCTCGCATCATTGACCCACCCCTGCGGTGAACTCGGGCTCGGGCCTGCCGAAACCAGAACACGCCCATCTCCAAGCGTGGCCATCGAGCACGGGGACGGCACGCCACGACGCACACACTCGGAATCGACATCGCAGCCCGCTGGCGCCGGATCACACACTGGGCCATCGAGCCCCGGCACCCCCGGCACTGGGGAATCACCCGGGAACACTCTGAACGTCACCGGGTCCGGCTGGCAGAAATTCTGCACCAGGTTGCGGCTCATCAGCAGCGCGCCGTCGCTGTGCGCGACGATGCACCGCCACTGCGTCCCGCCGTCGGCGTCGCGGTAGGGCAGGCGCACGTCCCACGCCTGCACGATCTCCGTCGCGCTCACCGGGTAGAGCACCGCCTGCACGAACATGCCGCCCGTCGCGCTGCCCACGCCCACCGACTGCCCCGACGCCCAGTCCGTCGTGCACTCCGTTGCCTCGGGCACGAGCGCGAGCAGGTCTTCGAGGCGATCATCGTCCATCGCGTCGCACGCTGCGGCGATGGCGTTTCGCGCCCCGCACGCCGGGGCGCCCGTGAGCCCCGCGGGCATGGGGAGGAACGAACTGCCGATGTTGACGAGCATGCCGTCGGTCGTGATGTTCGCGGTGAGCAGGCCGCCAAAAACGTCTTGCCCGCCGTGGCGCTGCTGGAGCGTGATGTGGCGCACGCCGAGCGAAGGCGTGACGTAGTTTCGCAGCGACCGGTAGTCGTTGGCGGCTGGGAACGGCACGCCGAAGAGCGCGGGGTTGTCGTTCACGAGCGCCGCGGCGATGTCGAGCGGGGCCGCGGTGCTTCGGCGGGAGAGAAAGGCGGTGGTGGAGCGGATGAACGTGGGCGTGCCCAGTTCGCCGTAGGTGACGGAGACGTTGGGCGTGATTTCGCCCATCTGGGCGATCTCCT
>JADYXW010000066.1 GCA_020853975.1 Phycisphaerales bacterium | reverse complement strand
TGACCGCCGAGGCGACTGGATTCGAGTTCACACCCAACCGGCCTCACTCATCGGAGGCGGTGGCCGACCCGCTCTTTGTATTCGACCAGCAGACATTCGATGCAGAGATGGGCGAACTGACCTTCAACCTGAGCGACTACTTCGAGTTCGAGTACAGCCTCGGGATCATCGAGATGCCGCCGCCCCAGTGCGACCCGGACGAGAACCAGGACGGGAACGTGGACCAGGACGACGTGAGCTACCTGATCGACGTGATCGGGGGCGGCGAGAACCCCACGGGGATCGACCCGGACTTCAACCAGGACGGGAATGTGGACCAGGACGATGTGCTGAAGCTCATCGATGTGGTGGGCGGCGCGGGTTGCTGACTCCGGGGTGCCTGCGCGGGGCGGCGACGGGGCGAACGCGAACCCGGCGTGGCTGGCCACGAAGTCACGCGGGCGAGGCGGCCGCCGGGGCGGATGCGAGGCGCTGACGCAGGTTGTCCAGGACGTTCATGAAGTTGATGTACGAGTCGTACGGAGAGTCGTACGGGTTGAAGTACTTGTGCACGTCGCCGTCCGCGAAGTACTTGGTGCACATGTAGTAGAAATGGTCGGAGGTTGAGAGCTTGCGCCAGTCGGTCAGCAGGTGCGAGGCGTGCTCTCGCTCCTCGGGGTCTGCCTCGCGGAGCGAGGCCGCGACGCGATCCTTGATGGGGCGCTCGAGCTTGTAGAGTTCCTCGAGGGCGTTCCATTGCATGGCATTGGAACGCCACGCGGAGAGGTCTCTCTCGGTGTCGGCCCACGAGATGTAGTCGTGAACGTCGTACTCGCCGACGGGCGGGAACTGGTCCAGGGCCTGGCTGGGGGTGATGAAGTGGTTCTGGCCCGGGGCGGCGTCGAAGATTGCTTCGGGCAGCTTGGAGAGGAACTGGAAGATGCCGGTGTCGGCCCACTGGTGCTCGCCGAAGGTCTCGTAGTCCATGAAGAGATTGCAGAGATAGCCGTCGCCGTTGATGTGGTGCACCCACTCGGCGAACTTCTCGGCGGAAAGGGGCCACTCCGACCAGCCCCGGTTGGAGAACCGGAAGGCGATGTCGTCCGACAGGCGATAGTTCTTGCAGAGCACGCCGAAGGGCTTGCCGTCGCGGCCCGTGGGCTTGCCGGGGGGCTGGTAGACCCACGACGGCTTGCGGAAGCCCAGCAGGCGGTCGACGCCCTCGCAGAGCATGCCCTTGAAGCGGCGGTTGCCCGCCTCATCCTTCATCTGAGAGACGTGCCACGCGAGGTCGTTGTTGTAGATGAGCTCGGTGTTGCGGAAGACCTGCGGCGTCTGGTTGAAGAGAGACTGGATGCGCTTGGTGTGCAGTTCCACCTGCTCGTTGAACTCGGTGCGGGAGTAGAGCGCGGAAAGCGAGTGGTAGTAGGTCTCGCCCACGAACTCGCAGCAGCCCGTGCGCGAGAGGTCTTGGAACAGGGCGATGATGTCCGGCGCCCAGCGCTCGAGCTGGTCGAGCACCGTGCCCGTGATCGCGTACGACACCCGGAAGTTACCCTTGTGGCGCCTCACCAGGTCGAGGATCAGTGAGGTCGTGGGGCGATAGCACTTGTCCGCGACCTTGCGGCAGATCTCCGCGTTCTTGGAGTCCTCGAAGTAGAACGGGTCGTTGTCGAAGACGGAGTAGCGCCGGAGCCTGTGGGGCTGGTGGACCTGGAAGTAGAAAACAACGCTCGCCATGCGGGGAGTGTACCCGCCGGGCGGGTGCCGCGGGGTGCCCGGGACCTGCTCAATCGTCGTCGTGCAGCATGCGGTGCGGCGGGGTGTCCACGTCGTCGAACTGCCCCTCGCGGACCGCGTAGATGAACGCCAGGACCGCCCCCAGGGCGAAGAGCAGCGCGAGCGGCACCATGATGAAGATCACGCCCATGCCGGGGCCTCCGTGGAGTTTGCCGGCGCGGGCCGGGGCTCCGCCTGGGGTCTGCCACGCGGGGCGGCAAAGGCCCGGGACCGGAGGGCCACCGTCAGCACCGTGATCGAGCTCAGGGGCATGATGAGCGCCGCCAGCAGCGGGGTCACAAAGCCACCCACGGTGCCCACGATGGCGACGATGTTGTAGACGAACGAGAGGTAGAGGTTCTGCTTGATAGTCGAGATGGCGTCGCGCGAGCCCCGGGCGAGCGAGACAAGGGGCGCGAGGCCGGGGCGGGAGATGTAGATGTCCGCCGCGGCGAGGGCCGCCTCGGCGCCCGAGTGGACCGCGATGCCAACCGGGGCGGCGGCCAGAGCGGCGGCGTCGTTCACGCCGTCACCAACGAAGACCACAGGCCCGTGGCGCGCGGCCTCTGTGACGATCGCGAGCTTGTCTTCGGGGAGCAGGCCGCCCCGCGCGTGCTCCGGCTCGATGCCGACCTGCGCAGCGACCGCCGCGACCACGCCCGGGTGGTCACCCGAAACGATCCGCGGGCGGAACCCCATCGCCCGAAGCTGCGCGATGGCCTGGGCCGCGTCCGGACGCACCCGGTCCCCGAGGCTCACCACGGCGGCGAGCCGCCCGTCCTGTGAGATCGCGACCGGCGTGCAGCCCCGCGACGCCCAGTCGGCGGCGGCGGCAACCAGCGCCGGGTCCGCATCCGCGACCGACCCGAAGATGAACTCCGGAGAGCCGATCACGATCGCGTGACCTTCCACCAGGCCCGCGATGCCGGAGCCCACGGTGTGGCGAACGTCCGCAACCGGAAGCGGCCGGGCCTCATGCTCCAGCCCATCGCGGAGCGCGGCGGCTATCGGGTGGGCCGCGTGCAGTTCCAGCGCCGCCACGCGCGTGCGGAGCGACTCATCACCCCTCCAGTCCAGAACGCGGGGCGAGCCATATGTAATGGTCCCCGTCTTGTCCAGGAACAGGTCGCCCGGGCGGGAGAGCTTCTCCATGGCGTCGCCCCCCTTGACGAGGATCCCCTGACGGGCGGCGCGGCCCAGCGCGACCACGAGCGTGAGGGGAGTGGCAAGGCCCAGGGCGCACGGGCAGGTGACGATGAGCAGGGCCACGGCACGCTCGAGGGCCAGGTGCGGGGCGAAGTACGAGTACGCGGCGAACGTCAGCACGCCCAGCGACAGCATGCCGATGACGAATGCCCCCGACAGCCGGTCGGCCATCTGTACGATCGGGGCCCGGCGCTGGGCGGCGTCCTCCACCAGGCGCATGAGGGACGCGACGCGGGTGTCGTCGCCCGCCTTTGTCACTCGCACGACGAGCGAGGACCCGAGGTTGGTGGCGCCGGCGAACACGGTCTCGCCAGGGCCCACGCGCACGGGCCTGGACTCGCCCGAAAGCAGCGAGAGGTCGGCGGTCGAGTCGCCACGGGTGATCTCGCCGTCCGCGGGGAAGGAGTCGCCCGCGCGGACTTCGAGGAGGTCGCCTGCCGCAAGGGCGTCGGCGGGGACGGTGGTCACGCCGCCCTCTTCGTTGAGCCGCCGGGCGGACGGGCTGGTCAACGAGAACAGGAGCTCGACAGCGGAGGCGCCCGCCTGCTGGCGCCGTCGCTGCAGGTAGCGACCCGCGAGCAGCGCGAAGACGAGCACCGACAGCGAGTCGAAGTAGACCTCGCCCTGGCCCCGCAGCGTTGAGACGACGCTCCAGATCACGCCCGCAACCAGCGCGAGCGTGATCGGCAGGTCAAGGTGCGGGGTGCGCGTGCGGATGGCGGCGATCGCGTTCGCGAAGAACACGCGCCCGGGCCACGCAAGCGAGACCGCCGTGACCACGAGGCTCAGCCAGCGGAACAGGGCCGCGTTCTCATCCTCGATGCCTTCGAAGATGCCGGCGTAGAGGCACACCGCGTACAGCATCGCGTTCCCCGCGCACGCGCCCGCTACCCCCAGGTGGATCAGGTCCTTGCGGTTGGCGGCGGCGATGGCTGCGGGGCGGGTCCGGAGCGGCGCGGGCGGATAGCCCAGCGAGTCCAGCGTCCGGGCGATGCGTGAAAGGGTCGTCCGCGTGCCGTCCCACACCAGCGTGATGGTCGCACGATGCAGGCTGACCCGTGAGGAGATGAGGCCGGGAACCACGCGGGGGAGGCGTTCAAGCAGCCAGACGCAAGCGCCGCAGTGGATGCCGGCGAGCAGGAGCTCGGCCCGGTTGTGGCCTCCGGAAAAGGCGTGCGTATGCCGGGTCATGAACGCCGGGTCATCGAACTCGTCGAACGTGCGGCTGCCTGCGGCGCGGGGCGTGCAGGCGTCGCCGGGGTTGCACAGCGCGTAGAAGCGGTCCAGCCCGTTGGCGTGGATGAGCGAGTACGCCGCGGCGCAGCCATTGCAGCAGAATGGGCCCGCGGCGTCGGCCGCGGGTGGCGGTGAGGGCAGGCCGCAGTGCAGGCAGGTGTGTGCGGTGTCAGGGCTCATGGCAGCACGAGGGGACGGCGGCAGGCTTGTCCGCAGCGGGCGCGTGGGGGACGCGCATGAAGAGCGTGAAGATACCCGCTCCGATGATGGCAACGCCAAGCAGCGCCGGCACGCGGGACGCGAGCGGCGCCAGCAGCCTGGGCAGGCCCGATGTGACCAGCAGCAGCACCGGGACAGTGCCCAGCCAGAACGCGGCGAGCGTGAG
>JADYXW010000065.1 GCA_020853975.1 Phycisphaerales bacterium | reverse complement strand
TCGCGGGTGTGGTCTCAGGGCGGCCGCGGCCGGCTGCGGAGGCAAACTGCATTCGGTCATGTCCCAACTATGCCACAGGTTCCCGGACCCGGCCACCAAAGTGGCGGGTTTGACCGAAAACGCGCGCGCGGTGCGAGCACCGGAGCAAGAAAACAGGCCGCCCCGGTGTGGGACGGCCTGCGGGTGGTCACGGAGTCAGAAGGCGGGGGTTAGGCGGCGCGTTCAGGGGCAGCCGCCGCCGCCGACGGTGTTGATGAGTGCGGCGATGTCGTCCTGGTCGACGTTGCCGTCCTGGTTGAAGTCGGGGTCGATGCCGGTGGGGTTCTCGCCGCCGCCGACGACGTTGATGAGGTAGGAGACGTCATCCTGGTCGACGTTGCCGTCCTGGTTGACGTCGGGATCGCAGGAGGGGCCGGAGGCCTGGGCCCACATGACGAGGCGGGGCTTGCCCCAGGTGGCGTTGGTGCGGCCGGAGTAGGTGGCGGCGACGAAGGGGTCGCCGTCGGGGCCGGGGAACTGGGCGGTCTCGCCGGGGTGGAGAACGAGGGTGAGCATACCGGAGGCGGAGTTGAGCTCGCCGCCGATGGCGGTCTGAGCGCCGTTGTTGGAGCCGGAGAGGGAGTAGAGGAGGTAGGCTTCGCGGGTGCCGTCGCCGTCGCCGGTGGGGCCGCCCGTGCCACGGACGAAGTCATACTGGAGGACGAGCTGGCGGTCGGCGAAGTCGGTGGGGAAGTTGAAGAAGGTGGAGTTGGCGTTGGGGGTGGTGCCGGAAGGGACGGTGAAGTCCTGGGCGTCGTTGTTGGTGTGGTGGAGGTCGACGGGACCGTCAAAGGTGAAGGCGGCGTTGTCCTGAGTGAGGGAGAGGTAGGCGCTGGTGACCTCCCAGCCGCCGACGCCGAACTGGGTGTCAAAGGCGGCGATGGCGGAGGCGATGCTCCAGCGGAGGCCGCCGTAGGAAGCGAGGGCGGGGGGCGGGTTGGTGGGGGTGCCGTTGTTGACGCCCTCGATGTTGACGTTGGCGCTGCCGTTGGCACCGGGGCGAACGCCCGCGGGCTGGACGGTGGCGTTCTCATCGCAGACGGCGATGACGGCGCCCTCGCAGACGTCGGAGATGCCGTTGACGTTGACGTCGGTCAGAAGGCCGGTGGCGATGTCGCAGGCATCGAGGCGGCCGTTGCCGTTGCAGTCATTGCCGGCGAGCTCGCAGGCGTCGAGGACGCCGTTGCTGTTGCAGTCGTTGCCGGAGAGCTGACACTCATCGGGGACGGTGTCCTGGTTGCAGTCCTGGCTGGTGCCGCTGGAGATGTCGATGGCGTCGGAGATGCCGTTGTTGTTGCAGTCGGTGAATCCGGGGCAGATGAAGGTGGGTGACTGGGAGTTGAGGGGCTGGAAGTTGTTGTTGATTGCGATGGTGAAGTCGGCGGCGTTGTTGCCGGAGTCCGAGCAGCCGTTGGTGTTTCGGACGGCGGCGGAGGTGTTGGAGAGCGCGGCGGTGGGCGCGGTCTCGGAGCAGTTGGCGGATCCATAGCCCACGAGGTCGACGATGGAGGCGTCGGTGCAGGTTGGGGCCGGAGTGCCGTTGTTGACAAGGGCGACCTTGCCGTTGCTGCCGCTCATCGCGGCGGTGCCGACGAAGTCCGGCGTGGGCAGGGGCGTGGTGCCACCGGCGCCAACCGCCATGCCGACCAGGATGTGCCCCCAGCCGGCGATCGAGGTGCCGCTCGGGAAGACGACGGAGTTGCCGGCAGAGAAGGTGCCGCCGGAGCTGGCGTACTGCACGGACCAGCCGGAGATGTCGACCGGGGTCGCGGAGTTGTTCCTGAGTTCGATAAAGTCTTGCATCCAGACCGAGCCGGAGTTGCCGCCACCGCCGTAGACCTTGGAAATGACGACCTGACCATTGGCGGCGCCGGCGAGGCCGGCAAGCAGAGCGAGGCAGAGTGCGTGCTTCATCGATGATCTCTCCAGAAAGGGTGTGAGCGAAACTTGCGCTATGGCGCGACGGGGGCAGAATCTCCAAGGGGAGGTGACGACACCGTCACCTTTTCCGCGTCGCGGCAGACAGATCACTGGCCAGCCATAGCCGATTGGGGGCCTCTCTCCTGCCCCTGAGGTGCGGCGCACCCCAATATGGGAAGAGTAGGGGTTGTGGGGGGCATGTCAATGCGCAGGGGCGAGGAACCTGTCGCTTTGACCAATCCCAAACACAATCTTTGCAGGCAGTTGCGCACAACCACCCCAGGCCAAGGGCACGGCGTCGTCAACCGACAAGTCAGCCGAGAGGGGCGATCTGACCGATAATGCTGCGCCTTGGAGCGCATTCCCAGCAAACCCCTGTTTGACCCCGGCTGGCTGTTCCTGGTCGCCGGCGTGGGCGTGCTGCTGGCCAGCGTGCTCGTGCCAGCCTCGGAGGATCTCCGCAAGGCCCGCTGGCAGCGGGACAGGGCGATCCTGGTCGAGAAGCACCGGCAGCAGAGGCTGACGCGGTATGAGGAGTATCTCGCGGCGCTCGAGGCGGGCGACCCGGCCCTGGTCGAGTCGCTGGCGGAGAGCCAGCTGAGGCAGATCCCGGAGACGCGCGATGCGGTGCCCGGCCAGCGGACCGCTGCGAAGGCGAACCTCTCCGTGTTCCCGGGCCTCGAGCCCCCGCCCCTGGTGCTGCCCGAGTACCACGCGACCGAATCGGCGCTCACGCGCTGGACGACGGACCCGGCGAAGCGCTCGCTGCTGCTGATCGGGGGCGGGGTCTGCGTGCTGATCGGGCTGCTGCCCGGCAGCCGCGGCCGCACAATGCTCTCGACGAGCGTCTGAGAGACTCCCTGCGCGGGACAAGGACCCATAGCATCCTGCGTGTCGGGCGCGATGGCCATCCACGTGAACTTCGGCAGGCCGGTGCCGCTGTTTCCCCTGCCCCAGTGCTCCCTGCTGCCACAGCAGGTGATGCCGCTGCACATCTTTGAGCCACGTTATCGCCAGATGGTGCAGCGGGCGCTGGATGGGAGCGGGCAGATCGCGATGGGGGTGTTCGCCGGCCGGCGGTGGCAGACGGAGTATCACGGCAGACCGCCGGTGCGCCCCGCGGTGTGCATCGGGCAGATCTCGCAGCACGAGCGGCTGCCCGACGGGCGGTACAACATTTTGCTGCAGGGGGTCTGCCGCGCGGAGATCGTGAGCGAGGTACCGCCCGAGGAAGGGCGCGAGTACCGGCTGGTGGTGCTCCGCCCGCTGGGGCTGGACCACGTCGACACGTCGCTGGAGACCTACGAGGGCGAGCACGAGGACACGACGCCGCGGGCGCTGGAGGATGCGCGGGAGCGCATCCGCGAACTGCTCGAGGCCGACCCGCTGTCGGCGATGACCGCGGCGGCGCCTGTGGTGGAGTACCTGCGGAACACGGAGCTGCCGACGCCCGCGGTGCTCGAGCTGGTGTCGTTCACGATTGTCTCTGACCCCGGGCTGCGGTACAGGCTGCTGGCGGAGCCCAAGGCGCTGGCGCGGGCGGAGATGATCCTGCAGGAAATGGACGCGCTGGCGAGGCTCATACGGCGTGCCAAGGGCCAGCACCCGGAGAACTGGCCCAAGGGCGTGTCGTGGAACTGAGCGACGTCAGAAGCTGAACGGATCGTCCAAGCCCCTGCGGCGCGGGCCGGATTCCACGCCGGCGGCGGCGGCTGCGCGGCAGGCGGCCTCGAAGGCCTGCGCGAGCTTCTCGTGGTCGGGCACAGCTTCCCAGTATTCCCACAGGTCATCAACGTGGTGGTCCGGCGGCGCGTCCGCGGGCACCTTGCGGATCGCGGCGTCGCCCAGGGCTTCCTGCGCTGCGAGCAGGAGCGGGGCGTCGGCCTCGCCGCCCGCGGGCGGGTTCACGTAGGCTCTGACGACGACGGGCCGGGGCTCCCCCACTCCCACCCCGACGATGGGCCACTGGCCCTTCGCGGTGGTCGGCTCGCGGACCAGCACCATCGCGGGAACCTTGCGCCGCGTCAGGAGGTCCCGCAGCGTGCGGCCGTGAAGCCCGATGAGCGGCGGGCAGAGCAGGAAGGCGCCGGGACGGAGCTTGGTGCCGGGCGCGGGCATCTCCGTCAACACCGTCACCCGCCCCGCGTCGCACGCCTCGTGCCGACGCTGGCGGCGACACTCCTGCAACGGGAGCGAGATGCGGGCCATGCGCTCAAAGTCCCGCGAAGAACGCGCACGGGCGAGTGCCTTGAGGCAGTGCTTCTCGGCGTCGAAATAGTCCGTCGCGACGAGCGCCTCGCTCGCCTTTTCCATCAGCTCGTCCACGCCTCGGATGCCCCCGGTGCCGGTCATTCGCCCGGACCCCCGGCGGCCTGATCGGCCAGCACGCGGAGCGTGGCCTGCCAGCGGGTGGCCTGCGCGTCCAGGTCATACCCCACGACATCCGAGACCGCCGACCAGTCCTCGGCCTCCAGCGCATCGCGCAGGCTTCGGAGGTGGACCCGCAGGTCGGCGACCGCGGCGCTGAGGGTGGTGCCGTCCGCAAGGGCGACCTTTTCGATGTCCCAGCCCAGCACGGCGCAGCCCTGAGAGACCACGTCGTGGAGCACCTGCCACGCCTTGAAGCACTCGGAGAGGTCGGCCAGTGCCGGACCCAGGTCGCCGGCCTGCACGCGTTCGGCGATGGACTGCTGCTTCTCGCGAGTGGTGCCAAGCAGGTCTTCGGCGTCCTGCATCGAGCGGGCCACGAGCAGGCGAGGGTCTTCCGAGGTGAATGCGAGCGTGCGCGTCCCCAGCACCTCGTCGGACGGGGACGCCAGCGCGTCGTCGCTCAGTCTGGCGCCGTCGCACTTCACCTCCACGATGATGCGCCCGTCGCGATTGGCCGTCTCGACCGCGAGCTTGAGGGCAGCGGCGAGAGTGGGCCTGGGCACATCCAGGCGCTTGCCGTCGAGAAGAACTTCCATGCTCTGAGTGTGCCCCATGATCGCCTCCACGCAACCCAAAGGCCAAGAAAACCCGTCACGAGTTAGCCCGCGACGGGCTGGCGCCGACGCTTGTAGATCAAACGCAGATTTCGCGCATAAATGACGACCCCGCTGGACTGGCCCAACACCCCAACAAAGTCCTGACGCCAGACAAAGTAGGTGAACAGCATCACGCCCCCCGCGAGGCTGAGCCACCAGAACAGCTCGGGCACGACGCTCTCGCGCTTGGCCTCGCTGACGATCCACTGGACCAGCGTGCGGCCGGTGAAGGCGAGCTGCCCAACGAAGCCGACGCCGACCCAGATGAGCGCACCCCACGAGGTGATGTTGAGCACGCGGAAGAGCGGGTTTTCGGTGTCCCCCACCGCCGCGTCGAAGGCCGAGCGGCCGTACATCTCGATGAACTGCGCCGAGGAGAACTCGCCGGACTCGTGCCCGTCGCGGAGCAGAACCTTGAAGCGGGACTGATCCCTGGTGGGGCCGGGGATGACCTCGACGATGCCGCGGGCGGTGCCGACGCGGAGCTCGACCTTGGCGGCGCCCGCGCGCGGGCTCGGGTTCTTGAGGCCGGAGATGGGCGACCAGACGAGCCAGACACCGAGCGCGAGCATCGCCACCATGAGGGCCCAGGGCTCCCACTTCACACGCGCGCGAGGCTTGGGATGGTCGCTGCTCATGCCGCGGGAGCGTACGCGCGGGGGTTACGCGGGGCGGTCTATCTCAACACCGGTAGTGGGCCGCCTTCGGGCCTTCATCCAGCGGACCGCGAAGAGGTCGCGGAGCCCGGGCAGCGCCCGCTGCACGATGCCCATGCCGTACTTGGTCTCTCCGGCGACGCGTGGGCGGTGCTTTACCGGCATCTCGACGACCTGGTAGCCCAGGTGGATCGCGGTGATGGGGATGAAGCGGTGCATGCCCCTGAACTCGAGGGGGATGGCGAGCGCCACCTCGCGCTTCATCACGCGCAGGGAGCAGCCCGTGTCGCGGATGGAGTCGCCCAGGAGCCGCTTGCGGAAGACGCGCCCCACCCACGAACCAACCTTGCGGATCGCGTGATCCTGCCTCGCGTGAGAGCGGTCGCCCTGCACCATGTCGGCGCCGGCTTCACGCAGCCTGGCGACCATCGCGGGGATCTCCGCCGGATCGTTCTGCAGGTCCGCGTCGAGCACGGCGATGAGGGCGCCGCGGCAGGCGCGGAATCCGGCGTGGAAGGCGGCGGACTGGCCGTTTCCCTTGCCCGGGGGCGTCCTGGTCATGGCGATGCAGCGGAGCCACGGGCGCCCGACCATCGCGCGCGTGAGGAACTCGCGGGTGCGGTCGGTGGAGCCGTCGTCGACGATGACGGCCTCGAAGGAGAGGCCGGAGGGGGACATCGCGTCCCCGATCTGCCGGACAAGTTCATCGACATTGTCGGCCTCGTTGTGCGCGGGCGCGACGACGGAGACTTCGATCGCGGGCTGGCCGGCGGCGGTCATTCGGATGAACGATAGCGCCGAAGGGGGGCGGGACAGCGGCCGGTCGCTATGATCGGCCCGACCCCGCCGCAAGGCCGATCTCGTGGCCCGGCACGGAGGACGCATGACGCTGAAGCACAACGACCGCCCCCGGGGGCCCGCGATCGTCCCGATCACGTTTCTGCTGGATGACCCGGCCAGCCTGTCCACCGACCCCTCGAAGGAGCGGAGGCTCAGGGGCGGCACGGGCATGAGCCTGCTGGAGCTGGCGCTGGAAAACGGGATCAACATCGAGCACGCGTGCGGCGGGGTGTGCGCCTGCTCGACGTGCCACGTGTACATCGAGTCCGGCAACGATCAGTTGAGCGAGGCGACCGAGTCGGAGGAGGATCGGGTGGAAGAGGCCCCGGGGCTGCAGCGGAACAGCCGCCTGGCGTGCCAGTGCATCATCGAGGGGAACGGGCCGATCGTGGCGCGCGTGCCGGGCTGGAACCGCAACGCGATCAAGGAAGACCCGCACTAGCGAGGAGGGCCCCGCGGGCGGGCGTCGCCGGGCGGGGGCCAGTCCCTATCGTTGGGTCTATGGCCCACGACCCCATCACGCAGTCCGTCCTGGCCCTGCTCCGCGAGAAGGACCCGCAGGTTGCGGAGCACATCGCCCAGGAAGCCCGGCGCCAGGCCACCACCATCGAGCTGATCGCGAGCGAGAACCACGTCTCCGCCGCGGTCATGCACACGATGGGCACATGCCTGACGAACAAGTACGCGGAGGGTTACCCGGGCGCACGGTACTACGGCGGGTGCGTGCATCACGACGCCATCGAGAGCCTGGCGATCGAGCGGGCCAAGCAGATGTTCGGCTGCAGGTTCGCCAACGTACAGCCCCACAGCGGGGCGCAGGCCAACCAGGCGGCGATGATGGCCATGATGGAGCCGGGCGACCCGTTCTGCTCGCTGGTGCTGAAGGACGGGGGGCACCTGAGCCACGGGATGAAGATCAACTTCTCCGGGCGGTTCTTCAGGCCTTTCCACTATCCTCTGCATTACGCCAAGGATCACCCGGAGCACGAGCGGATCGACTATGACGCGGTGCGCCGCGTGTGCATGGAGGTCCGCCCCCGGATGCTGCTGTGCGGCTATTCGGCGTACCCGCGGGTGATCGACTTCGCCCGGTTCCGCAAGATCGCGGACGAGTGCGGGGCAGTTCTCATGGCGGATGTAGCGCACATCGCGGGGTTGATCGTCGCGGGGGTGCACCCTTCGCCCTTCCCGCACGCGCACGTGGTCACCACGACCACGCACAAGACGCTGCGTGGGCCGCGCGGGGGCCTGATCCTGTGCAACGACGATGAGATCGCCAAGAAGATCGACAAAGCGGTGTTCCCCGGCGCGCAGGGCGGGCCCCTGATGCACGTCATCGCCGCCAAGGCCGTGGCCTTCGGCGAGTGCCTCTCGCCGGGCTTCCGGGCCTATGGGCAGCAGGTGCTGAAGAATTCGGCGGCGCTGGCTTCGGCGCTTTCTTCGTGCGGCTATCGCTGCACCACGGGCGGCACGGACAATCACCTCATGCTCGTCGACCTGCGGGCCCGCAGCGAGAACCTGAGCGGCGCGGACGCGGAGAAGTGGCTCGAAACCGCGGGGATCGTGTGCAACAAGAACGGGATTCCCGACGACCCGCGCCCGCCCCGCGTCACCAGCGGCGTGAGGCTCGGCGCCCCGGCGGTCACGACCCGGGGCCTCCGCGAGGAGCACATGGGGACGATCGCGGCGTGGATCGACCGCGTGCTCGGCGCGGGCCTGGCGAACGACGGGAGCATCGGGGACGTGGCGGCGGCGGTCCGGCGCGAGGTCTCGGCGCTGTGCGAGCAGTTCCCGTTGCCGGCCTGACGTCCCGCGGACTGCGCCGCCCGTTCAGGGGCAGTCGCCCCCCGCGACCACGTTGATGAGCGCCGCGATGTCGTCCTGGTCGGTGTTGCCGTCCTGGTTGAAGTCCGGGTCGATGCCGGAGGGGTTCGGTCCGCCCCCGATGACGTTGATGAGGTACGCGACGTCGTCCTGATCGACGTTGCCGTCCTGGTTGACGTCCGGATCGCAGGAGGGGGCGGGGCAGTCGTACCCGAAGAGGCTCAAGCCGTCGATGGCGGCCTCGACGAGCGAGCCCGAACCCGCGTCGTCCGCGACGAAGCGAACCCGCACCTGATTGGAGAGGGTCACGAAGTCCGCGACGCGGAACTCGTGGTACAACCAGCCGCCGCTGGTGTCCGCGCCCGCGGGGCCGACGGTCTCGGCGTTGACCCAGGTGGTGCCGTTGGAGGTGATGTCGACGCGGAAGGTGTCGGTGTTCGGGGCCGAGCCGGCGGAGTTGGAGTACCAGCGCCAGTAGCCGATGCGCACGTCGGGGTCGGCGGCGGCGAGGGACAGGGCCGGGGAGAGCAGGGTCGTGAGCCCGCCATCCACATCGAAACTGCCCGCGCCGGAGCCCGCGGCACGTCCGGTGACCCAGCAGTTGACGCCTGGGTTGGAGTGATCATCGCCGGGCTGGGCGGTCGTGGCATCCGGGTCGCCCCGTTCCCACTGGCCGAGCGTCGCGGTATCGCCCGGTTGACCGCCGACCCACCCGGCGTCGGTCTCCATGTCGTAGGCGACGAGCGTGGCGACGGGCGGGATCGCCTGGCTCTGGTACGCGCTGGCCACCGCGGGGAACGAGAACGCGGTCCCCGCCTGGTTCGACGCGCCAAAGTAGTACGAGGCGGTCTCGAAGCAGGGGAGTCCCGGGAGGTTCGCACCGAAGCGCCCCGGAGAGATCTGCGTCATAGGGATTGCGGTGAACGCCCCGTTGCCGATGCGCGTGTGCATGACCACGCTGCCCGCGTCGAGGGGCGAGCCGTGCGGGCGCACGTCAACCGTGACCTGGGTGGGCGTGCCGACCGGGACCTGCGCGGGCGTGGAGACCGGGAAGAAGGCGACGGAGTTGTCGAGCACGCGGACGACGAACATGCCGCGGTCGATGTCGGAGAGCACGATGTTGCGGGAAGGAAGGAATGGGTAGTTGTTCCACAGGCCGTCGTACCCGGAGGCGTTGTCTTCCGGGTAGGTGTCGAAGTACGCGAACTCGACGGGCGCGAGGGGGGAGGTGACGTCGAAGACGCGCAGGCCCGAGTGGTAGTTGGCCTCGTAGAGCAGGTTATCGCGGAGGTAGAGATTGTGGTCGGTGGAACCGGGGGTGGCGCTGGTGAAGGTGCCCGCGAGGAAGGGCGCGGAGAGGTTCTCTACGTTCATGATGCGCGTGAGCGTGGGAGGCACGCCCTGCGCCGGGCCGTCGATCTCGTCGTCGATGTACACGTATCGCTGGTCTGGGCTCAGCCAGCCCTGGTGGCAGTAGGTGACGCCCGGGTAGGGCGTGATGGACATCGTGATCATGTTCGCCTTGTCGGTGACGTCGATCACCGCCATGCCGGAGCTCTCGTTGAAGGCAAAGCAGATCTGCCTGCCGGCGTAGGGCCCGCTGGTGTAGGTCACGACCTGGCACTCGTGGGTGTAGCGCACGCCCCACTGCCCGGCGAAGGCCGGGTTCGACGGGTCGGCGAGCGACCACGCGACGGGCCCGCCCCGCGAGTTTGTGACGCTGGTCGAGCCCGCGGTGTACAGGAAGCCCGAGGCCTCGTCGACCGCGAGCGTGTGGGTGTTGCTCAGGCCGTTGGTGGTGACGTTGCGCACCACCGTCGCGACCCCCGAGTCGAGCTGCGAGATGTCGATGACCTGGATGCCCCCTCCCGCCTCGTTGGAGACATAGCAATAGTTCTGGTACGTCTTGACGTCGGCCCACAGGCTGTTGGTGTGGGCGGCGGTGGCCCGCACGACTGGGTTGCGCGGGTCGGTGATGTCGACGAAGGCGACCTTGTCGTTGAGACCCATGATGGCGTACTCGCGCCCGGCGGGCGAGACCCACCCCCAGCACGAGTTGCCGTTGCCGCCCGAGTTGCCGAACGCGGGGAGGTCGATGTGGCAGAGCAGTTCCATGCCCTGGCTCTCAAAGACCTGGGCGTGAGCGGAGGAGACGAGGCCGGCGGCGAGGATTCCCAGGCCGACCCGCGCGAGCAGAGATTGAATGGTCATGCGTGCTCCCAAAGACCCCGAGCCGGGCCAGAATACCACCCGGCAGGTGTTTGGCAAGCCGGATAAGCCGGGCGGGACCCGCAACTCCTTCGCGCTCAGCAGCCCGAGGTTACCGGAACAGGCACCCCCCCGACCCGGGTTGACACCCTCGGGCTGGGCGGCCCCCGCGCGGCGCGCTGCCTACCCCGGGCGGGCACGGGCTGCACCGCCCCGGTGCTTCGCCCGATCTTTCGTACACGTTGTCTGCACGCTCCAGAAGCCATCTCCGTGGCCGGGGGTTTTCACTCCTGGAACTGGTCGTGGTGATCGTGGTGATCGCCACGGTCGCCGCGATCGCGGTGCCCCGGATGTCGAGGGCGGCGGCCGGGGCCAAGGAGTCCGCCTGCCGTGCCAGCCTGCGGACCTATCTACAGGCCCTCGAGCTGTACCAAGGTGAGCACGGCGCCTATCCGAGCGGCATGACGCCATCGATCCTCTCCACGCGCGAGCTGATCCCCAACCCGTTCGGAGGGTCGCTGACAAACCCGATCCTCCGTGACTCGTCCGGTGACGCCGCCCTGCAGCACCCGATGGCAAAGCGGTTTCGGGCGGACAACCCCGCGGCGAAGACCTGGTGGTACAACCCCGCGAACGGCGCGTTCCGGGCGCTGGTGCCAGAGACGGGCGATGCGGCGTGGGACGCGGCGCTGTATGCGAGCCTCAACGGCACGCCGCCGGCGAGGGGCGCGCCGGAGGACATCGGCGCGATCGGGCTCGGGGAGGCCGCGGCGAAGGAGTTGGACTAGGGCGAGCGTCGCAGCACGCGCACCGCTCCGGGCTCCAGGGTGACAGCCCGGCTCAGGTGCGGCACATCGGGCCCGATCAGGCCTACCCATCTCGTCGCGTGCGCTTCTTCCATGGGCCGGAGAGCGGGGATCTGCACTTTCGCGGGCGCGTCGGTGCAGTTGACGAGCACGACCGCACGCTCTCCCGCCGTCTCTCTTACGAGGGCGATCACGCCGGGCGGGGCGCCTTCCAGCAGCGTCGTTCCGCCGTGCTTGAGTGCTGGAGAACTGCCGCGGAGGTGAATCAGCGTGCGGTACCATCGCAGGAGCGAGCCCGGGTCGGCGTTCTGGGCCACAACGTTGCGCGTCGAGTGGCCCGGCGTGAGGGGCCGCCAGGGCCTTGCGCTTGAGAACCCCGCGAACTCCGAGGATTCCCAGGCCATGGGCGTTCGAAGGTCGGGGTCGGGCTTGTCGCCCGGCATTCCCAGTTCCTCGCCGTAGTAGATGAAGGGCACACCGGGGCCGAGCAGGTAGATGGCGGCGGCACGTCGCGCGGCGGCGGGATCGCCCCGCAGCTCGGTCATCACGCGGGTCATGTCGTGGTTTGTCAGGAACGCGCCGAACTGGTTTGGTGGGTAGGACGCGAGCACCCGCAAGAGCGCACGCTCGTAGGGCTCGCCTGACTTCGTCTTCACACTCTCGCGGATCGCCTGCGCCAGCGAGAACTCGAATGTCATGTCCATCTCGGCGCCGACGTACGACGCGGCCTGGGGAGTGTCCGCCCAGACCTCTCCCACGGTCATCGCCTCCGGACGGGCCTGCTTGCAGTGCTGCTGGAAACCCCTCAGCCACTCGTGCGTCGCGGGGGTGTTCTCCTGAACGGTGCCGTCTTCGATGAGGTGGCGGATGGCGTCGAGCCTGAAGCCGTCGACGCTCTGGTCGCGGAGCCAGAACGCCGCAAACCCTCGCATGGCGTCGGTCGGGCCCTGGTGCCGGAAGTTCAGGTCCGGCATCGAGCGGTTGAAGAGGCCGTAGTACAGGCCCTGCTCGGACCTGTGCCAGACGCGCTGGTTCCACGGACCGCGCCAGGACGGTTCCTGGTCGGTCCAGATGAACCAGCCGCGGTGATCGCCTCCGGCCCGCGCGCTCTTGAACCACGGGTGCTGGTCGGAGCAGTGGTTGAGGACCAGGTCGATGATGACCCGGATGTCCCGCTTGTGGCACTCGCTTATCAACTCGCGAAAGTCCTCCCGCGTGCCGTACTGCGGGTGCACACCCGAGTAGTCCGTGACGTCGTAGCCGTGGTAGGTGGGCGATGGGTGGATGGGCATCAGCCACAAGCCTCCGACGCCGAGGCTGGTCGCGGGGTTGCCGGTTCCATCGTTGAGGTAGTCGAGCCGCTCGATGAGGCCTCGCAGGTCTCCCACGCCATCGCCCGCGAGCGGGCCGGTGGTCGAGTCCTTGAACGAACGCACGAAGACCTCGTAGAACACCCGGTCATTCCACCAGCCCGCACGGTCGGGCCCCGGCGGCGCCGCAGCCGGAGCCGGCGCCGCCCCGCCCGCGGCGTCGGGGTTGGTGGTGGCCTGGCCGAACACAGAACCGGCTACGCCGAACGACAGGAGCATCGCCAGAGGCCGCTTCACGGTGCAGCCTCGACCCCGGCGTGGAGCCAGCGGAGGGCGGCGTCGAGCACCGGATCGGTGTCACCCGGGCGCCAGTCCACCGGGTGATCGGCCGAGATGCCCACGCCCTCGAGCGCCGAGCCGTCGGGCAGCAGGTCCTTCCATGAGGGCAGGTAGACCCGCACGCCCTGCCCGAGCTCGTGGGGCTTGGGATTGCCGGAGCTCCCCCACGTCTTCTCGCCGAAGGTCTCCCGCACGCCCGGGTGTCGCATCATGAGAATGAACGACTCGTTGGAACTCATGCAGGCGGGCCCGATCAGCACCGCGACCTTGCCGTGGAATCGTGGCCCGGCCCCGGGCTCGACGACGCGGTCGAACGGGCCGGACCAGCCCCTCGGCGCGTCCGGGTCTCTGATCAGGCTGCGGAAATAGACCGTGGGCTCCGCCACAAAGCACGCGGCGAGCGTGCGGGCGAGGGTCTCGTCCCCGCCGCTGTTTGGTCTCACGTCCACGACCATCGCCCGCGCGCCCTGCAACTCGTTGATGGCCTCGAAGACAGGCCGGAGACCCTCGGGCGACTGCGGCGCCCAGGAACGGACGAGGAGGTAGCCGATGCCATCGTCGAACCGTCCCACGGCGACCACCCCGTTGTCCGACCACCTCGGGACCAGCGCCTTGAGGCGGCCGGTATCGAGGTTCCAGGCGACCGAGCGCCGCCCGGTCGCAAGCCTCGCCCCGTTGACCTCCACAGTGACGTGGAGGTCGTGGTTCGCGGCGAGCATCGAGGCGGCTGCTCTGGCGAACTGGGCGGGCGTGCCGGACTCTTCGAGCCTCGCGCGTTCGAACTCTCCGGGCCAATCGACGTTTCGCAAGTCGTGGTAGGAGTAGCGGGTGTCGATCGCGGCGCGGAGCGCCGTTGTCATGTCCGCGGCCTGAGCGGGCGTCAGCGTGGGCTGGGCCTCGCCCTCTGGCAGCGTGCGGAACGAGATGGGGTGCACCTCCGCGGGCTCACCCGCGATGCTCTTGAAGTTCTGCGCGCTCGGGCAGTTGATGCTCAGCGAATACTCCGCGCCGGGCGAGAGCTTCACGGGCACGCGCAGCTCGCGGGGGGTAGCCCAGCGTGGCTGGCCCGCGAGGGGCGGAAAGGTTGGCCCCCCGCCGCAGATCGACCGCCCGAGCGGGTTCATGTCCTGGTCGAAGCGGATGGTGATCTCGGTGGTCGCTGGGTCGATGACGTCCGCGTGGTCCGGGAACGCGAACTCGACGATGGGGGGCCGGGCGTGGAGGAAGCCCGCTGCGACCCCGAGGACCGCCGCCACGCCGAGCCAGCGCCGCGTGAGTGCTGTCGCCATGCGGGCATTCTAACGGCGCGGAACGAAAGAGCCCCGGGCGCCTGGCCCGGGGCTCGGAGGGTCTGGGGGATTGGGCGGGAGCGGGCCTGCGGCCCGGCTCAGGCCTTCTGAGCGGTAGAGGTGCCGGAGATGATGTCGCGGAGGTTGCCGGTGTGGACGTCCACTGGGGCGGCGCCCATGGGGTCGTTGCGGCTGGCGCCGCGCGCCTCCGCCGCGGCCTTGGCCTCCGCGAGCATCGCGGTGGTGTCGTCGTCAGACTCTTCGATCGCAACCAGGGGCTTGACGCGGATCTCCTGGTAGCGGCGGAAGCCGGTGCCGGCGGGGATGAGGTGGCCCAGCAGGACGTTCTCCTTGAGGCCCACGAGCGTGTCGACAGCTCCGCGGAGCGAGGCCTCGGTGAGCACCTTGGTGCTCTCCTGGAACGACGCGCCCGAGAGGAACGAGTCGCTGGAGAGGGCAGCCTTGGTGATGCCCAGGAGGAGCGTGCGGCCCGTCGCGGGCTTGGCGCGGCGCGCCTTGGCGCCTTCCTTGCCCGCGGCCTCGGCCTTGGCGTTGGCCTCCTTGATCGCGGCCTTGGTGACGAGCTCGCCCACCTTGAACTCGGTGTCGCCGACCTCGGTGATGCGGGCGTACTGCTCGATCTCGCGGTTCTTCTGCTTGAAGTTCCAGCGGTCGAGGACTTCCTGGGGGAGCAGGTCGGTGTCGCCCGGGCTCTCAACCTTCACCTTGCGGAGCATCTGGCTGAGGATCAGCTCGATGTGCTTGTCGTTGATGCCCACGCCCTGGGCGCGGTAGACGTTCTGCACTTCGTCGAGCATGTAGGCCCAGAGGGCCTCCTCGCCCTTGATCCGCAGGATGTCGTGCGGCACCAGCGGACCCTCGGTGAGGGGATCGCCCGCCTGCACGTAGTCGCCGGTGTGCACGGTGAGCTGCTTGTCCGCGGGGACGTGGTGGTCCTTCTCGATGCCGGCCTCGGAGACGACCTTGATGGTGATCTTGCCCTTGCGCTTGTCGGAGAAGATCTCGACGCGGCCCGAGAGCTCGGCCATGCAGGCCGGGTCCTTGGGCTTTCGGGCCTCGAAGATCTCGGTGACGCGGGGCAGACCGCCCACGATGTCCTGGCTGCCGGCGGTGAGCCGGGGCTGACGGGCGAGCATCTGGCCGGCCTTGATGCGCTGGCCGTCCTCGACCTCCAGACGGGCCCGGGCGGGCAGGTAGTGGAAGTCGAGGATGTTGCCCTGGTCGTCGACGACGTTGATCTGCGGGTGCAGGTCGCCCTTGTGCTCGATGATGACACGGGCCCGCTGGCCCTGGCCGGCGTCCTCGAGGCGGAAGGTCTCTTTCTCGACGATGTCGACGTACTTCACCACACCGTCCTTCTCCGCGAGGATCGGGATGCGGTGCGGATCCCAGCGGATGAGGGTCTGGCCCTTCTTCACTTCGTCTCCGGCGGACGCATAGACGAAGGCGCCGTAGGGCACCTTGAACTTTTCGAGTTCGTGCCCGTCGGCGGAGACCACGGCGAGCTCGCCGTTGCGCTTCAGGACGGTCAGGCAGTCCTTGCCCTCGTCGTCGTGGGCGGGCACGGCGTTGCAGTCGCGGAGGTCAAGGCGCCCGGCGTTCGCGGCGTCGTACTTGGTGGACTCGGCGGTGCGCTGACCGACGCCGCCGGTGTGGAACGTCCGCATCGTGAGCTGGGTGCCCGGCTCGCCGATGGACTGAGCGGCGATGATGCCGACGGCCATGCCCTCTTCGACGGGCTTGCCGGTGGACATGTCAAGGCCGTAGTCGAGGACGGAGCAGCCGGTGCGGCTCTCGCTGGTGAGCGGAGAGCGGACCATGACGGAATCCACGCCGATGTCCTCGACGCGGGCGGCCATCTCGGCGGTGATGATCTGGTTCTCCGCGACGAGCAGCTCGCCGGTCTTGGGGTTGGCGATGGCGTTGACGCTGACGCGGCCGACGATCTGCTCGCGCAGGGGCACGTCGACCTGCTCGCCCTTGTAGATGGCGCGTTTGACGACGCCGCGCTTGCTGCCGCAGTCGTGCTCGCCGATGATGACGGACTGGGCGATGTCGCAGAGCTTGCGGGTGAGGTATCCCGAGTCGGCGGTCTTGAGCGCCGTGTCGGCCAGGCCCTTGCGGGCGCCGTGGGTGGACGAGAAGTACTCGAGGATGTTGAGGCCCTCGCGGAAGTTGGCGCGGATGGGCGTCTCGATGATCTCGCCGCTGGGCTTGGCCATCAGGCCTCGCATGCCGGCGAGCTGCTGCATCTGGGTGATGTTGCCTCGGGCGCCCGAGTCGATCATGAGGTAGACGGGGTTGAGGTACCAGCGGCCCCGCTTGTCCTCGTTGGCGAGCTCGTTGCCGTCGTCGTCTCGGCGGTCGGTCTTGAGGGTCTTGACGAGTTCCTTCTGCACTTCCTCACGGCAGTGCGTCCAGATGTCCAGGAGCTGGTTGTAGCGCTCGCGGGCGGTCATGATGCCGCGGTCGTAGCTCTTCTCGACCTTGTCCGCGCGCTTCTGCGACTCGTCGAGCAGGGCCTGCTTGCGCTCGGGGATGCGGAGGTCGGTGATGCCGAAGGAGAGCCCGGCCAGCGTGCCCTGCTTGAAGCCCATCTCCTTCAGACGGTCGAGCAGGTCGATGGTCGCGGCCCGGCCCGCGGCGGCGTAGCAGTCGTCGACCACGCGGGCGCAGCCCTTTTTGCCCAGGGCGCAGTTGTAGAACGGCATGCCGGGGGCCAGCACGTCCGCGAAGAGGCAGCGGCCCGGGGTCGTGACGATGCGCCGGTTGGCGGGCACCTTCTCGACGGCGCCGGTCTGGCTGTTCACGATGGTGTCGAAGCCGTCGAGCCTCACGATGATGCGGGTGTGCGGGCCGACCTTGCGCTGGTCGAGGGCCAGGATGGCCTCGCGCCGGTCTTTGAACCGCGGGAGCTTGTCGGTCGCCTTTTCCTCGGGCTCCATGAACGTGATGAAGAACACGCCCATGACGATGTCCTGCGACGCGGAGATGATGGGCTTGCCGTTGGCGGGCGAGAAGATGTTGTGCGTGCTGAGCATCAGCACGTGCGCCTCGGCCTGGGCCTCCACCGAGAGGGGGAGGTGGACGGCCATCTGGTCGCCGTCGAAGTCGGCGTTGAAGCCCGTGCAGACAAGCGGGTGGAGGCGGATGGCGTTGCCTTCCACCAGCACCGGCTCGAAGGCCTGGATGCCCATTCGGTGGAGGGTCGGGGCGCGATTGAGCAGCACGGGGTGCTGGTAGATGACCTCTTCGAGGATGTCCCAGACGGCGGCGTCGCGGCGCTCGAGCATGCGCTTCGCGGACTTGATGGTGTCCGCCAGGCCGTGCTCCTTGAGCTTGCGGATGATGAAGGGCTGGTAGAGCTCCAGCGCGATCTTCTTGGGCAGGCCGCACTGGTGGAGCTTCAGCTCCGGGCCCACGACGATGACCGAGCGCGCCGAATAGTCCACGCGCTTGCCCAGCAGGTTTTCGCGGAAGCGGCCCTGCTTGCCCTTGATCATGTCGGTCAGGCTCTTGAGCGGGCGGTTGCTGCTGCCCAGAACGGGGCGACGGCAGCGCCCGTTGTCGAAGAGCGCGTCCACGGCCTGTTGCAGCATCCGCTTCTCGTTGCGGATGATGACCTCGGGCGCGTTCAGGTCCATCAGCTTCTTCAGCCGGTTATTGCGGTTGATGATGCGGCGGTAGAGGTCGTTGAGGTCGCTGGTCGCGAAGTTGCCGCTCTCCAGCAGCACGAGGGGGCGCAGGTCCGGCGGGATGACCGGGACCACGTCCATCACCAGCCAGGCCGGGTCGTTCTCGCTGCCCCGGATCTGCTCGATGAGCTTGAG
>JADYXW010000064.1 GCA_020853975.1 Phycisphaerales bacterium | reverse complement strand
TTGAAGGTCAGTTCGCCCATCTCTGCATCGAATGTCTGCTGGTCGAATACAAAGAGCGGGTCGGCCACCGCCTCCGATGAGTGAGGCCGGTTGGGTGTGAACTCGAATCCAGTCGCCTCGGCGGTCAACCACACGTTGATCGTCGGTGTATTCACGGGATCAAACACAACCGGCACCGCAAGGTCATATCCCTGCGTTCCGTTGATGGTGTCCACCCGCGTCGTTTGGGTGTGGACCCGCGCGATCGAAGTTGCATACCCGGTGGCGTGCCCGCGGATGAACACATACGCGGGGATATAGGGGAACGCGTTGGGCGGGACGTTGATCTGCCTGGGCCGTGCTTCGTACTCGACGCCGCTCACGGCATGGGTGGTGAAGGGCATGGCCTGCGTGATCGCAACGCCGTGTGCCTCTGCCGTTGCGGTAGCCATGGGGCGCGTCCCGCCAAAGGTCTGGGCAACAGCCTGGCAACTGTACGAAACCAGCCCAAGGTACTCACCTGTCCAGTCGCCCGCGGCCGACATCGGCACCGGTCCGAAGTTGCGGAAGGACCCGCCGAGCGAACTGACGTCCACGACGTGCTGCGAGTCCGGAAGAGGCTGGGCTGCCGCATCCCCCGCCATCAGCACGCCGATGACCCACAGGGCCGCACGATACTGCTTGCTCATTGCGTGTCTCCCGCATGACGCCGGGGCACCCACGGCCCTCGCCGCTGGAACAGAGTGTACCTCCGCCCGGCGAATTCCGCAATGCCGAATAGCCCGGCTTGGCGTCCCATAAGGACGCCATCTGGCTCCCGAGGTTCCTACCGCCCCAGCACCTGCTTCAGCGCCCCCAACACGAAGTTCCGCTTCGGCTCCTTCAGCATGGTCCCGAACTTCACCTCGTCCCCCAGGCACTTGAGCACGATGTGCGGGACCGCGACGCGGTTGATCTTCGTGCCGCTGTCCTCCAGCACCACCGCCGTCACCTCGGCGGGTCGAAACTGCTTCCGCCAGCCCCTTCCAAGCAGCCCCAGGAACACTTCCCCGTCCTCTCGCCCCACGCGCACTCGCACCTTCCCCCACAGCCCAACGAGCGCGGGGATCGCGGTGCCGATGCCGATCAGCATGAACGGGATCATGAACAGAATCGCGATCCAGTCCCCCGAATCGCCGGAAAAGATCATCGCGAGCCCAACCGACCACGTGATCGCGTTCCAGAACCCGCTGAAGAACAGGAAGAACCACCCGGTCTCCGAGCGGCAGGACGCCGTGATCGTTACCTCGACCCCGTCGTCCTGGTAGGTGCAGCCCTTCGGCGGGTTCGAGATGTCCACGACCTCCGTCGGAACCTGGAACATCGCCGCCGGCCCACCCTCGGGTTCCACGAGCGCCGCCTTCGCCAGGGCCGAGAGCGCGAACGCCTCGTCGCACCCGCGGCAGAACGCCACGTTTGCGCCCACGTTCACGTCCGCCTCCGCGATCTCACCCGCGCACTTCGGGCAGTGCATCGCCATCCGCCGCCTCCTTTTGGCCGACCAGACACCGGGTCAGGAACTCCACCTGCTCGTTCTTCGCGTCGTTCGCCACGAGGCCGAACCCCGCGTGTTCCCAGGGCGCCCCCGTCTTTTCCCACGTCCTCAGCCTCACCATCCCCGGGTCCGCCCCCGCCTCCACGCACCTTGCGCGCACCGCCTCCACAAACCGCTCCTGCGTCGCGACGGGCACCACCTCGTCCGCACGGCTGTGCAGCGCCAGCAGCGGGATCGGCCTCCACCCCGAGAGCCGGCTCATCGCGTCCAGCGCCCGCACCCGCGCTGGGTCATGCGTCGCGCCCCAGGGTGTCTTCCCGCCCGCAAGATAGAGCCCTTCCAGCCACCCCGTCGTGCCCTCCACCGCGGCGCACGAGAACTCGTGACCCTCGCACAGCCGTCGGAGCGCCACCATCCCGCCCGCGGACATCCCACCGATCCCCATCCGACCCACGTCCAGCACACCCTCGTACTCCCGCGCCGCGAGCGCGTCGGTCACGGCGTCAACCTCGCCCAGCATCTGCTCGAGCACGTCGAGCGTCCGATCAGGGGCTTGGAGCGCCGCGTCGAACCGCTCCCCGTGGCCCGGCAGGTCCAGGGCCACCGCCGCGATGCCCGCCCGAACCCAGCGCAGGTATCGCCCCGGGTCCAGCTCCTTGCTGACGGTGCGCCCGTGCATCCACACCATCACGGGCGCCGGGGTCTTCCAGTCCGGGTGCGCGATGAGCGCCGGCACGCCCGCGAGGCGCAGCGTCCGCGTCCGCTCCGCCAGGGCACGCGGGAACGCGCCGAACCGCTCGTGCATGCCCGGCACACGGGCCACTAGAGGGCCACCCTCTCGCCGCGCTCGAGCTTGCGAGGGAGCGAGGCACCCCGGAGCTCGTCCGCGCAGGTCGCGGTCCGCGCCGAGATCTCCAGAACGCAGTCCGCGGTCCCGTCGGGCCTGGTCGGCACGTCCACGCCCGCCGCCCGCAGCCAGCGCGCCGCGCGCTCTGTCTGCAGCGCCTTGCTGCTCTCCACGCTGTCGACGCCGGTCGCGTTCTTGATCGGCGCGAACTCCTCCACGCGGTCGGTCTCCACCACGATGCTCTCGCGGCAGAGCCCCAGCGCGTCGAACACAAACCGCTCCAGTTTCACCGCGTTGTTCTTCTCGGGCGCCACCTGCCTCCCGCTCTCCACGTCCACAAAGGGCACCTTCTTCTCCGCCCTGTGAAACTCGAGCGAGAACGCGGGGTCCGTCGCCAGTCGCCCCAGGAACTCCACGCTCATCACGTGGATCGCGATCGAACCGGCGTTGTATGCCAACCGCCCGTCTTCGCGCCTTGCTCCCGCAAGCGACACCGGCATGTCCGAATACTCGACGACCCCCAGCTTTCCCCCCACGCGGCAGAAGACCCCGACCTTCTCGTCCGGCCCCGCACGCTCCACCATCTTGCTCGACATCTCCCCCGATGAATCCGCCGCGCCCGCGTGCAACCCGAGGAACACCGGGTCCAGCACCCGCACGTGCGGGTTGTCGACCTGGAAGTAGCTCACCTGCTCCACGCCGCGGCGTTTCATCTCCGTCAGTGCCCCGCTCTCGTGCAGCGCCCGCACGCACCCGCCGTGCCCGTCCGGGTTCGTGGCCACCTCGCCCTTCCCCGCCAGGAGCAGCCGACCGCTCCGCATCTCAAGGGAGGGCATGACCCCCTGCATGAAGAACCGCACGCTGCCCGGCTCGAGCCCGAAGAAGGCGTGCGCCCGGAAGAACTCTTCGGTCGCCCCGTGATTGAGCGGGCTCGTCATGATGTACCAGGGCACGTGGACGCCGTACCTGTCCCTGGCTCCCAGCAGGTTGTCCGCGAAGATCTGGAAGAGGGGCTTTCCCGTCACCGCGCCGGCGGGGAAGCAGCCCTTGGGCCCCTCGAAACCGAGCCTGGACCCCTGGCCTCCGGCGACCACAAACGCCGCCACCTTTCCTGCCCGGATCATGGCCTCGCCTCGGGTTGCGGCGGCTCGCCGGTCCCACGCCCTGCCGCAGCAGGTTCCATCGAGCCCGTAGTAGGGCGCCGGCGCGACCTCGCCCCGCTCGCCGGGTTCGGCCTTGCCCTGCACGTAGTGGCCGATGAGACCGGGCAGCCCTTCGAGGTCGAGCCTGCTGATTTGTTCCAGGAGCGTCCCGCGGGCGGCCGCGTCGAGTTCATCCCAGAAGCGCAGCACGTGCCCCTGCCCCACCGCCCCCAGCCTCGCCCGCACGGTCTCCACGCTCGCCATGACGCCTCCAGTTGATTGCCGTTGCGACCGGGCATCCTAGTTTCGCCCGCTGCCGGCCGCCGCCAGGCCGTACAGTCCGCGCCATGGTCTCTCCCCAGCCGTCGCTCCTGTCCGCGCCTCCCGCTCACCCGCTGATCGCACCCTCGGTGATCGCGGGCGACTTCGCGAACGCGGCCCAGGACGCGGCCGACGCCCTCGCCGCCGGCGCGGACCTGCTGCACCTGGACGTGATGGACGGGCACTTCGTGCCCAATCTGACGCTGGGGCCGGACTACTGCCGCTGCCTCCGTCGCGCCCTCCCGGGGGCGTACCTGGACGTGCACCTGATGGTCGCGGACCCGGCACGGTTCATTCCCCCCTTCGCCGCGGCGGGGGCAAACCACATCTCCTTCCACCTTGAGGCGGTCGAGCCCGAGGCCATCGAACCGCTCATCGCCAAGATTCGGTCCCTGGGCGTCGCCGCGGGACTGGTCATCAACCCACCCACCGCTGCCGAGTCACTCCTGCCCTTTGTGCACCTCCCCGACCTGGTACTCATCATGTCGGTGAATCCGGGGTTCTCGGGCCAGGCGTTTATCCCGTCAGCCTTGGACAAGGCGCGGCTGATTCGACCCCGCCTGAGGCCCCACCAACGTCTGCAGGTCGACGGGGGTGTCTCTCCGGCCAATGCTCGCCTCGTGCGCGAGGCGGGCTTCGATGTTCTCGTCGCGGGCTCCGCGCTCATGAGCCGCCCGAGCGCCGAACGCCCGTCGATCGTCGCTTCGCTGAAGGGGCTGGGACGGGTCCGATAGGAGAATGTTCGCATAGCGGGTGTGCGCCAGCCGGAGCGTTGGTACACTTCCGCCTGACCGCCCGGGCCCGGCCCCGCAAGGAAACTCGCATGGCAAAGGCAGCCAAGCCCAGCACACGGACGTGGAGCGATGTTCGGCCGCAGCGCAAGGTCACGATTGAGGAGGGCCTGTGGCTCCGCTGCCCCTCCTGCTCCAAGATGGTCTACCGGCGGCACTTGGAGGACAACCTCCACGTCTGCCCGGAGTGCGAGTTTCACCACCGGATCTCCGCGGCTCAGCGCCTGGAACAACTGTGCGACGCCGGCTCGTTCCAGGAGCTGTTCACGGGCCTGGCCCCGGGCGACCCGCTGGCGTTCCGGGACCTCAAGTCCTACAAAGATCGCCTGCTCGCCGAGCAGATCAAGTCCGGCGCGCTCGACGCCATCAAGGCGGGCCGTGGCTTCATCAAGGGCCGCGAGGCCATGCTCTGCTGCCTTGATCTGACGTTCATGATGGGCTCGATGGGCTCGGTGGTGGGTGAGACCATCACCAGGGCCGTCGAGGCCGCGACCCCCAACCCCTCGAAGGGTGATCCGGGCCTGCCGGTGATCATCGTCAGCTGCTCTGGCGGCGCCCGAATGCAGGAATCCGGCCTTTCGCTCATGCAGATGGCCAAGACCTGCGGCGCCCTCGCACGCTTCGACGACGCGGGGGGCCTGTTCATCAGCGTGCTCACCGACCCCACGACCGGGGGCGTCACGGCGTCCTTCGCCATGCTGGGCGACGTCATCATCGCCGAGCCCAAGGCTCTCATCGGCTTCGCCGGGCCGCGCGTCATCCAGCAGACGATCCGCCAGGAGTTGCCCGCGGGCTTCCAGCGGTCGGAGTTCCTGCTGAACGCCGGGCTCGTGGACCGCGTGGTGCCCCGCTCGCAACTGCGCAGCGAGATCGCCCGCATCATCGACTATTCCGGTCGATAGCAGCGTTGCTCGCGGTCGATCACATCTGAGCCGGAATCCCGGCTCGGCTCATACCTCGACAATCATCGCGACGCTGTTGCCGCCGCCCAGGCAGAGGGCCGCCAGGCCCCGCTTCCCGCCCGTGCGCTTGAGCTGGTGGATGAGGGTGGTCAGGACGCGCGCGCCGGAGGCGCCGATGGGGTGCCCCAGCGCGATGCCGCCGCCGCAGATGTTGAGCCGGGCCTCGTCCACACCCAGCGCCTTGATGTTGCAGAGCACCTGGGCGGCGAAGGCTTCGTTGATCTCGAAGAGGTCGATGTCCTTCACCGAGAGCCCGGCCTTGGCGAGCGCGCCCTTCACGCCTTCGATCGGGGCGGCGAAGATGTCCTTGGGCGCGATGCCGCTGGTGTGATACGACACGATCTTCGCGATCGGCTTCACGCCCAGCTCCTCGGCCTTCGCGAGGCTTGCGACGCAGAGGGCCGCCGCGCCGTCGGAGATCTGTGAGGCGTTCGCCGCGGTGATCGTTTCGTGCCCGGGGAGCGCCCGCAGCTTCGAGACTGATTCGAGCGTCGTCTCGGGCCTCACGCCCTCGTCCGCGGCCACACCGGGCGACTTCTTGTCGAGGCACTGCTCGCCCGTGAGGGCCACGGTCTCGGCCTTGAACCACCCCTGCTTGGCGGCCTCGGCGGCCCGCTGGTGGCTCTGCGCGCTGAAGCGGTCCTGCTCGGTCCGGGTGATCTCGTGCTTCTTGGCGATGTGGTCCGCGCCCATGGTCATGGCCCAGCCCTCGAAGGCACAGCGCAGGCCGTCCCATGCCATGTGGTCCTCCATCGTCGCGGGGCCGAACTTGACGCCCTCGCGCACCTTGGCGAGGTGCGGAGCGCCCGTCATGCTCTCGAAGCCGCCAGCGAGCACGACCCTGTTGTCACCCGCCTTGATGGACTGGGCGGCAAGCATCACGGCCTGCAGGCCGCTGCCGCACACCTTGTTGACTGTCTGCGCGGACATGGTGTCGGGCAGCCCGGCCTTGAGCGCGGCCTGCCGGGCCGGGTTCTGGCCCAGGCCCGCCTGCAGCACGCAGCCCATAATGACCTCGTCCACCGCCCCCTTCACGATCGGGACCTCGTTCAGCACCGCACCGATCGCGTACGAGCCCAGCACGGGGGAGGGCACCCTTGAAAACCCGCCCAGGAACCTGCCGATGGGGGTTCGCTTCGCCGACAGAATCACGGGTGTGGTCGCGGTCGTCATGCCTCGATACTCCTTCTGAGCGCCTGCGGCGCCGGGCAGCCATTCTAGGTTCGGCCCGGGTCAAAAACGCCCCCTCCCGACTCCCAACAACCACGCGTGGCCCCGTCCCCCGCGTACATCCCCGCTCCGGCACCCTTGACCGCCACGGACCGCAGGTATCTCACCCTGGAGTACTCGCTCCTTTTCTTCGCGATCCCTGCCATCATCGCCTTTAGCCCGCCTCGCATCCCCTTCTTCGCGCTGCTGTACTCGGCTACCGCCATCTGCGCCCTGTTCCTCGTACTCGACCGCTCCTTCGACCGCTCCCAGCTCTGGAACAAGGCCGCGCTCCGCACCGGCCTGCCGGGCGTCCTCTCCCTCTGGGTCGTGGGCGTGGTCGTGCTCTCGCTCCTCATCAAGCTCCTCGCGCCCCACCTGTGGCTCGCCTTCCCGCGCGAGAAGCCGCTGGTCTGGGCGGCGGTCATGGTCCTCTACCCCGTCCTCTCGGTCTTCGCCCAGAACATCATCTACCGCGCGTTCATCTTCCACCGATACCGGAGCCTCTTCCCGTCGCCGAACGCCATGATCTGGGCCTCCGCTGCGGCGTTCTCATTCGCCCACATCATCTTCCTCAACGCCGTCGCGATCTTCCTCACCCTCGCGGGCGGGCTCATCTTTGCCCACACCTACAACAAGCACCGCTCGATTCTCCTGGTCTCCATCGAGCACGCGCTCTACGGCTGCCTGCTCTTCACGGTCGGCCTCGGCTGGTACCTGTACCTCGCGGCTTCCCGATAACCACTCCCGGGCCTGCAATACGCCCCCTCCCGCCCGCGTTCTGCACGCGTTGCGAGGGGGTATTGCTCGCACGTCAGGAGTTCACCGATGCTCTCACGTTTCACCCGTTCCTCAGCCGCCATCGCGGCGCTCGTGCTCGCCGCGGGGCTCTCTCCCGCGCTCGCCCAGCCCGGGTTCTGGAGCCCTCCTACCAAGCAGCGCGACAATGATCGCAAGGACCGCAGCGAAGATCGCCGCGGCGACAGGCGCGAAGCCCGGCGTGACGACGACCGCGGTGACAGGCGCGAGGCCCGCCGTGACGACGACCGCGGTGACAGGCGCGAGGCCCGCCGTGACGACGACCGCGACGACAGGCGCGAGGCCCGCCGTGACGACGACCGCGACGACAGGCGCGGCGCCCTGCGTCAGATCCAGCGCGGTTGGCACCGCGGCCCGCAGGGCCATCAGGGCCTGAACCGCCGCGGCCCCCGAGGCGCCGGTCCGCACGGCCCCGGCTTCCAGGGGCCCCCCGGCATGCAGCAGCGCCGCGGCCCGCAGAACGGCCCCGGCTTCCAGGGGCCCCGCGGCATGCAGCAACGCCGCGGCCCGCAGAACGACCCCGGCTTCCAGGGGCCCCGCGGGGGCATGAGTGGCGGCGGACCTGAGAACGCCAGTCCTCGCGGCCCGGAGCGTCGCCCGGACGGCGGCCCCGGGCGTGGGCCCGAGGGTCGGGAGGACCGAGGCCCCGACCGCGCACCGGACGCGCCCCGCGACCCGCGCTAACCGCAAAGCCTGACCTCTTGTTCACGCGGCGTGCCCGGTTTCACGGCCTTGCACGCCGCGTCCTTATGCGCCCACCGCCGCCTTGAGGTCCACGGTGGCCCCCGGCGCGTCGAGGTGTTCGCCCCCGCCGCTCCTCGCACGCAGGTCGCCGATGAGGGCCGCCATCTCGCCCCGAACCGGCGCGGTAAAGACCATGGCGTCGCCCTTTGTCGGGTGGCGGATGCCCAGCACGCACGCGTGCAGCGCCTGCTTGCCGATGACCACCGCGCCAGTCCCGTCCTCGTAGGCCCGCCCGCCGTACATGTCGTCCCCCACGATCGGCCAGCCGTGGTAGGACAGGTGCACGCGGATCTGGTGGGTGCGCCCCGTTTTCAGCTCCAGTTCCACAAGCGAGTACCAGGCCCCCTTCACCTGGTAGCGCTCCCGCACTCGCACGATTGTCACCGCGGGCTTGCCCAGCTCGTCGTGCCGCACGACCTGCTTCTCCCGATACCCCTTCTCCCGCGAGGGGTGAGGCCCCATGGGCTCATCCAGCACCTGCACCAGGGGCTCCACCTTCCCGTGCACCACAGCCACGTACCGCTTGTCCACTTTGCGGTGCTCGAACTGCTGCCCGAGCTTCCAGTGCGCCTCCTCCCGCTTCGCGAAGACGATGCACCCGCTCGTGTGCCGGTCGAGCCTGTGCACCACGCCGGGGCGGGCGAGGTCCTTTCCGACTTCCGACAACCCTCCCTGCCCCCTCGACTGAAAGTGGTACGTCAGCGCGCTCAGCATCGTCCCCTTCAGGTGGCTCCGCGCCGGATGGACGATGATGTCCGCCGACTTGTTCACCACGATCATGTCCTCGTCCTCGTACATGACCTCCAGCGGGATCGCCTCCGGCTGAATGTTCGGCTCCGGGGGCACCGGCACCACGACCTCCACCTCATCGCCCGCCCCGATCCGTGTGGACGCCTTGGGCCGCCTCCCGTTGACCGTCACCCCCCCCTCGTCGATCAGTTTCTGGAGCTGCGTGCGGCTGAGAAACGCGATCCGGTCGACCAAGTAGCGGTCCAGCCTCTTGTCCAGATCCCGCTTGATCGAGAACCGGACCGTCCGCACGTCCTCCTCGTCCTCCAGCCCCTGCTCGCGCGCCGTTTCCACGGCACGACGGATCGCTTCCGCGTCGATCTTCCCGCCCGGCAGCACCAGCCCGCCCGCCAGCGCGACCTCGCTTGTTTCGAGAGGCTCAGCCATGCCCCACGGTATCCGCGACGCACGCCCCCGCGTGGTTATCCCTTCCACGGCCCGTGCCGATCCTCCCGATATTCACGCCCCTGCCGGGAGGGTCCCATGCACACCCCATCGCTGCTCGTGGCGCGTCGCCGCCGCGCGTTCCTCGTCGCGCTCCTCATGCTCACACTCCTGTGGGCTTCCTCCACGCGCAGCGTCACGCTCACCTTCGAGGGCGGCCTGTGCGCCTCCCTCTCACAGGGCACCCTCCGCCTGGGATCGCAGCGCCCACCATCCACGATCTACGGCTACGCGCGCCTCGAGACCTGCTCGTCGTGGTCGGATTCCATCAGCCTCGCCTGGCGCCCCTACCGGTTCGACGATTCCATCACTCGGGGTATCGCCATTCCGCTGTGGATCCCCACCCTCGCCGCCGCGCTTTGGGCCGCGTTCCAGCAGGGCCGCCTCTCGGCCATGCCGAGTGCGCCCGCGTCACCATGCCTCGCGTGCGGCTACAACCTCGCCACCCTGCCGCACGGAAACCGGCCGCCCCGCTGCCCGGAGTGCGGCCAGTTGCACAACCCGGTCCCCTGCTGAGCGGCTCAGCCCGTCGCCACGCCGCTCTGACGGAGCAGGGTCCGGAATCCCTCGCCAAAGACGAAGTTTTCTTCCGGGAACTTCTCGCCCGACATGTTCTGGTCGAGGTGGCTGAACATCAGGTCAATCCGGCCGATCACCCTGGAGTCCCCGGTCGCGGGGTCCACACGCTCGACGGTTCCCGCGGTCGACGCGCCGCTGGGGCCCATCTGCTCCACGCGAGCGTCGTACCGGATGGTGAACCCCGGGGGCACCTCCTCCGAAAACTCGGCGCGGCTGACCTTCGCGAGAATCACCTTCTCCCGGAACCCCTCCGCGTGCCCCACCAGAATCCCCGCGGTCTGCGCCATGCCCTCGACCATGAGCGACGCCGGCATGACGGGCAGCGCGGGTTCGCCTCCGCCCGCGGCGAAGTGGTCGTGCAGCTGCTCCTCCGCCATGGAGACGTTCTTGATCGCCACGAGCCTTTTCGCGGGCTCCAGCAGCACGATCCTGTCGATCCACATCCAGCGCATGGGTGCCCCGGCTACTTCGCCGCGACCTTCGCCTCGACGAACGACACCAGCGACTGCACGGTGAACAGCTCCGCGATCTTGCCGATCTCCGGGTTGGACTCCCACCCGGAGAAGTCGACGTGGGGCATGCGAGCCTTGATGGTCGCGACGCCCTTGGGCGTGACCTTCCCGTCCTTCACGTATTCCGGGTCCTGCGCGACGTTGTCCGGGAACAGCTCTCCCTGCGGGATCTTGATCCCGAAGGCCTGCTCAAGCTTGAACACGATGTCCAGGAAGTCGATCGACTCGGCCCCCAAGTCCTTCGTCAGCACCGAGTCGAGCGTGACCTCGTCCTCGTCCACCGCCAACGCGTCCACCAGGATCGTCCGAACCTTCCCAAAGATCTCTTCACGCGTCATCGGGTCAGTTTCCTCGCTCCCGGCGTGACGCCCGCACCCAATGCGGGCCCCCACGACGGCGAAGTGCGATCATAGCGCCACCCGAACTCCCCGCAGCACAAACCTCCCCGACACCGCCACCCCGCGCTCCTCCCAGCCGCCCGCGGTCAGGGGCTCCAGCAGCACCGCCTCTCCCTTCATGTCCAGCCCCGCGTCGCCCGCGCCGGCGAGCTTCACCTCGACCCGCAGCACGCCGCCGGGCCTCACGAATCGCCCGTACTTGAGCGCCCGAACGCCCCCCAGGACCAGCCGGTCGCCATGCCCGGCTTCCTTAGCCAGCCTGCGCCCCGCCTGCACCATCGCCTCGAGCATCATGACCCCTGGGAGCACCGGGTAGGTGGGAAAGTGATCCTGCAGATACTCCTCGGCGCTCGAGACCTGCTTGAGGGTCACGACACGCTCGGGCGTCAGTTCCAGCACGCGATCCACAAGATTGAAATGCACGACGGACTGTAGGTCCCGGCGCATCCGCTCGTTCCGCTTCCTACCCTGCCGTTCACCCCATCCGGAGCCCGGCGCCATGTCCTCCGAAGAACAGGTCCGCAAGGTCAAAGTCATCGTCGCCTGCGTCATCGGCGTCCTCGCACTCGGCCTGCTCGCGTGGCAGGTCCCCAAGTTCTTCGCCAGCCCGGTCGTTCTCGACGACTCGAACCTGCCGCCGGAGGTCATCGCGGATCGCGAGGACCTTGCGATGCTCAAGGCCCTGGACCTTCCCTCGCTGCAGGCCGAGGTCGCCAGGCGCGAAGCCGCCATGCGTTCCACCCCCCCGGGCGAGGCGCAGTCGGCCGCGATGTCGGCGTACGCCCGCGCCACGGACGAGCTCGCCACCCGCCCCCGGAACTGACCTCACACTCCTCCAGACACCGCACACGCAACCCCACGAGGTACCCATGTCCTTCGCCGCCGCCGCCGACGTGCTCGCGTCCAACCTCGAGGCCTCAATCGACCGTTGGGTGGACTGGCTCAGGATTCCCAGCATCTCCACCGACCCCGCGTACGCCGGCCACTGCCGCCGCGCCGCCGAGTGGTGCCGCGATCAGCTCACCGAACTCGGCTTCTTGGCCTCGCTCGTCGAGACCGGCAAGGTCACCGATGGCAAGGGCTCGGGCCACCCCATCGTCCTCGCCTCCATCGAGCCGGCAGCGTCGTACAAGGGCCCACACATTCTCTTCTACGGCCATTACGACGTCCAACCTGTTGATCCTGTGAGCCTCTGGCACTCCGACCCCTTCCAGCCCGTCCGGCGCGGGCCACTCCCCGGAGAGCCCGGCGGGGAGCGCATCGTTGCGCGCGGCGCCGTGGACGACAAGGGGCAGGTCATGACCTTCCTCGAGGCCTGCCGCGCCTGGAAGCAGGCGACGGGCCACGCCACCGGCGGCGCCGCGTACACCATCGTCATCGAGGGTGAAGAAGAATCCGGCTCGGTCAACCTCCAGCCCTTCGTCCTCGCGCACAAGAAGCAACTCGCCGCAACCGACGTCTGCCTCATTTCCGACACCGGCATGCTGGGGCGCAACAAGCCCGCCATCACCTACGGCGTGCGGGGCCTCGCGTACACGCAGGTCACGCTCCACGCCTCGAACCAGGACCTGCACTCCGGCCTGTGGGGTGGCCGCTGCCCCAACCCCATCACCGAGCTGACCCGCGTGCTTTCGCAACTGCACGACAAGAACCGGCGTGTCACGATCCCCGGCTTCTACGACAAAGTCGTTCCCATCTCGAAGAAGGAACGCGCCAACTGGGCCGCACTCAAGTTCAGCCAGAAGGCCGCCCTCAAGGCCATCGGGCTTCCGCCAGCCGCCGACATCGGCGAGAAGGGCTTCACCGCAATGGAGCGCGAGTGGGGACGCCCCACCGCCGAGATCAACGGCATCTGGGGGGGCTACACGGGCGAGGGCGCTAAGACCGTGATCCCCGCCCAGGCCTCCGCCAAGGTCTCATTCCGCCTGGTCGCCGACCAGAGCCCGGTGGACATCACCAAGCGGTTCTTCAAGTGGTGCAAGGACCACACGCCCCCGGGCTGCCGCTGGGACCTCATGGACCATCACGGCGGGTTCGGCGTCACCACGCCCATCGACTCCCCCGCCATGCGGGCGGCGAGCGCGGCTCTCAAGTCGGCGTCGGGCAAGTCTCCCGCGCTCATCAAGTCGGGCGGCTCGATCCCCGTCGCCGGCATGCTCAAGGACAAGCTCGGCCTGGACACCGTCTTCATGGGCTTTGGCCTCGACGACGACCGCGTGCACTCTCCCAACGAGAAGTTCGAGCTCGACTGCTTCCGCCTGGGCTGCCGCGCCCACGCCGCGTTCATCCACCACATCACGTCGGCTTGACAACCCGCACCTTTGGCCTCGCGGCGAGAGTGTCGCGGATCACCCGAATCGCGTCCTCGCGCGCCGGCCCCGCCATCTCCATCCGTGGGCGTCTCACTCGCTCGCTTCCCATCCCCACCTCCGCCTGCACCAGCTTGATGAGGTGCACGAACTCGGGCACCACGTCCAGCCTCAGCAGGGGCAGGAACCACTCGTAGAGTCTCCTCGCATCGTCCCAACGTCCGGCGCTCGCGAGATCGAACAGCGCGACAGACTCCACGGGCAGCGCGTTCACGAGCCCCGCGATCCACCCCGTCGCGCCCGCCGCCACGCCCTCCACGATCAGGTCGTCCACGCCGACCAGCACCTCGACCCGCTCGCCCAGCAGCGCGCGGATCGCCGTTACCCGTCTCACGTCCGCGCTGGATTCCTTCACGGCCCGCATCGCCGGGCACGCCCAGGCAAGCTCCGCAACCTGCTCGGGCAGCACGTCCACGCCGTAGGCCATCGGGTTGTTGTAGAGCATCGAAGAGAGCCCCGTGGCGCTCATCACCGCCTCGAAGTGCGTCCGACGCTCTCGCCAGTCGCCCTTGTACACATAGGCCGGCAGCACCATGAGCCCGCGGCAGCCCGCCACCGCAGCCTGCTCCGCCTGTGCCACAGCCTCCCGCGTGCTCAGCGCCGCCACGGCGGCCACCACCGGCACCCGCGCCCCCACCGCTTGAACCAAGGCCCGCAGCAGCACGCCGCGTTCCTCGCGGCTCAACGTCCCGCCCTCGCCCAGCGACCCGAGCGCCACGATTCCGGTGCAGCCGGCGTCCACCATCCACGCCGCGTGCGTCGCTGCGAACGCGACGTCAACCTCGCCCCTCGCATCAAAGGGCGTGGTGATCGCCGGGATGACCCCGCGCCATGACATGCCGCCGGCCTGGCTCGTGCTCATGGCCGATCATTGGCGCTGCATGGCTCTCCAGGCACGGGGCCCCGGTACGATCCTCCTGTGCCCCGCGATTCTCTCCGAACCAACACCCTCCTTGGCCTCGTCGCAAGTCTCGCCCTCGCCGCCGGGAAGTTCGTTGCCGGCCTCCTGGGCCACTCCAGCGCCCTCATCGCCGACGGGGTGGAGTCCCTCGCCGACACCCTCGGCTCGCTCGTGGTCTGGCACGGGCTTCGGGTCGCCAGCCGCGAGCCCGACGACCAGCACCCCTATGGCTACGGGCGCGCAGAAACCATGGCCGCCCTGTTCGTCGGCGCGCTTCTCGTTGTCGCGGCGGCGTTCATCGTCGTGAAGGCCTTCGGCGAAATTCTGACACCCCACCGCGCGCCCGCCCCCTGGACGCTGCTCGTGCTGGTTGGCGTGATCATCGCCAAAGAGGCGCTCTTCCGAATAGTGCTCCGCGGCGCGCTCGAGTTCCAGTCAGACGCCGCCAAAGCCGACGCCTGGCACCACCGTTCCGACGCGATCACCTCCGCCGCGGCCCTCGTGGGCGTCTCCGTCGCAATCTGGGGGCCCAAGTGGCTCGATATGCCTCGGCTCGTGCTCGCGGACGAGGTCGCGGCGATCCTCGCCAGCGGCGTGATCCTCCTCACAGGCATCCGCCTCATTCGACCCGCCATGCGCGAGCTGCTCGACGCCAGCTCCGAGGACCTGGCCCGCAAGGCCCGCGGCACGGCGTCCGGCGTGCAAGGCGTGCGCGTTGTCGAGAAGGTCCACGCGCGAAAAAGCGGGCGAGGCTACCTCGTGGACATGCACCTGCACGTGGACCCCACGCTGGATGTCCGCACGGCCCATTCGCTCGCCGGACGCGTGAAGGCCGAACTCAGGCGAGCGCACCCGGAAGTGGTGCACGTGCTCATTCATGTCGAGCCGGATGAGCGGGCGCCGACGAAGGCGGAGTGACCGCGGCCGATCCGAGAGAAGGGAGCCCTGCCCGCCGTGGCGGCGCCGGAACGCGAAGAACCCCTGCGTATGCAGGGGTTCTTTGTCAAAGTGGAGCGGAGGAGAATCGAACTCCCGACCTCATCATTGCGAACGATGCGCTCTACCAGCTGAGCTACCGCCCCAGTTTTGCCCGCATCCGCCGCGGGGGACGGCAGTGTACGCGTCCAACCACCCAAAGGCGAGAAACGGCCGCCACCGGGGCGCCTCCCGGCCTCAACGGGCCGATCCGGGCCGCACACGGCTCACCGGGGCTGGAGCGTGGGCCCGAGCTGCGGATACGACTCCACGCCTCCCTGCCGGACGTCTGTCGTCGCCCCGGGGTTGACCCAGCGCGTGGTCGTCTTGGGCTCGCCGCTCGTGAAGGTGCGGTCGTACCACCGGTCCAGGGCCGTGTCGCTGCGGTAGGACTCCTGCGCCCGGCTCCCGGTCGCGCCGAGCCCCCTGCTCGACACCACCCGCTTGTAGCAGCCGCCCAGGGGCAGGCACACCGGCCCCATCACCAGCACGCTGGCAAGCACGCCCGTCAGCACCCCCGCGCACAGTTTGGGCTTTCCGGTACGCATCCTCAAGGGTATGCGTTGCGCGCCCTATGCGCCCGCCCGCGCGGGCGAGGGCGAGCCGCCCTCCGCAGGGGGCGCCGGGGGCAGAAAGTCCGCCAGCGACTTGCCCCGCAGCGCGGCCCGCTTGGCTTCCGCGAGCTGTCTGGCGATCCGCGCAGGGGTTTCGCCCGGGGGGGCCGCCCCGCCCAGGTCCTCCGCAAGCCTGATTACTCTGAGCGCGTCGATGGTCTCCGGCGGCCTCGCGAGGGCATAGGCCTCCAGCCGCCCGGAGCTGCCCGACACAGGCAGCAGCAGCCCGTCGTCGGCAAGCCTCGCGAGCATCAGCGCCACCGCCTTCTCGTGCAGGCCCGTTGCCTCCGCGATGTGGTTGTGGTCGCTCGACTTTCCATCGCGGAATCGCTCGGCCACCGCGGCCAGTGCCGCGAGGATCGACGCGGGGTCGATCAGGCGTGGCCTGCCCGCGGGGTTGGGATCCTCGATGAGGCCGAGTGCCGCGAGCACCGACAGCGTGAGGCCCTTCGCCGACGCCTGCCAGTAGGTCTGCATGGAGTACGCGAGTTGCAGCCCGAAGAGGATGATGAGCCAGGAGAGATAGACCCACACGAGGAACAGCGGCAGGATCGCGACGGTGCCGTAGAGGTTCGAGAGGTTCGTCCCGCCCTCGACCTCTCGCGTCGCGAAGCCCACGTACGCCGTGAACCCGGCCTTGCTGGACTCCCAGAGCACGCCCGCGACCAGCGCGCCCAGGGCCGCTGGCAGGGGCTGCACCCGGGTGTTGGGAACGATCACATAGATCAGCAGCAGCAGCCCGGAACTCACCGCCGCCGCGATCATGTAGCGCAGCACTTCCTTGAGGTGCACCGCGTAGGTGTCCCCTCCGAGCCTGGCGATGCTGTCCGCCGAATCCGTCAGATAGTGCGAGATGGTGAAGCTCGCGATGAGCAGGATGGGCCCGAGCGTCAGCAGGGTCCAGTACTGCGCGATCCGCCTGGCCCAGCTCCGCCCCTGGGGCGCGAGATAGATCTCGTTGAACGCGTGCTCGATCTCCACCAGCATCGACATCGCGGCGTAGAGCAGCGTCAGGATCGCCACAAGACCGATGAGGTTGAACGGGAGCTTCTTGATCGACTGCGCGATCGACACCGCGCGCTCATTGATCCATTCGTCGAGGCTCGCCGCCTGAGACTCCGGCACGGCGCCGCCGGCCCCCGCGCCGCTCGCGGCCGCCCCGCCGGAGCCCGGCGCCCCCGCATCCGGCTGTGGCACCTCAGACCCGGGCGCCGGGGAGAGCACGGGCTGCGCGTCCTTGGGCCTGCGGTCCTCGACCTTGATCTGGTTGAGCCCGGCGTAGGTCAGCATCCCCTTGATGACCTCTTGCTGGCGCGCCTGGCTCGTGAACGCCGCGAGCGCGACCGCGATCACGACGATCACCGGGATGATGCCGAACATCGTTCGATAGGCGAGCGCCGCCGCCATGCGCGTGAGCTGCGTCCGCCTGATCCCCACCAGCAGCAGGTGCAGCACATGGAACACCGACCGAACCAGCCCGGTCTGGACCGTGTCCTCGGAGCCGCCCTCCCAGGCGATGGGACGCCCCCCCAGCACCCGCTGGATGGCGTCGACCTTCGTCCGCTTTGGAGTCTGAGGTGACATCAGGGTCGCTCTGAGCGGCGGGCTTTCGCGGGTCTGTCGGCCGGTCTTCCTTCAGGCCGTCCTTGGGGCCGTGCTTGCCGCGGGCCCGCCGGCCTGCCCGCCACCTGAGGTCCTCCCCTCGGTCCGGGCCGACCGCCACGCCCGGCCCGGGCTTGGGGCTGTGGGATGCCCTTGCGGCCTGCCAAGCCGCCAGGCCGCCCGCCACGCGCCGGGCCCCGACGCCCGCCAGGCGCCGCCGTGGGGCCCGAGTCAGGCCGGCGGGGACCAGCGGGCCGCTCCCGCCTCGGCTTGTTCTTCGGCTTTTGGCGAGTGCGGGTTCCGGCGTCGCCTTGCCCTTTCAGAAGCCGAACTTCGTCGCGGGTCAGTTCTCGCCATTGCCCCAATCCGAGCGCCCGGAGCTTGAGCTCGCCGATCGCCGTCCGCTCGATCCGCTTTACGGGCATGCCGAGGTACCTCAGCACATCCCGCAAGCCGCGGCTGGGTCCTTCCGCCGACACGACCTCCAGCAGCGTCCGCCCCTCCTCGCGCTTCACGATCGAGAGATCCGCCCCGCCCCGCTCCGGGCCTCCCTCCCGCAGGGCCGCGAGCCCCCCCCGCAGCTTCGCGCGGATCGCGGCGAGCGCCGCGTCGTCCAGGTCTCCACGCACCAGCACGCGATAGGTCTTCGTGACGCCGTAGCGAGGGTGCGTCAGCCTGTTCGCAAGCCCGCCGTCGTTCGTAAGGATCACGAGCCCGGTGCAATCAAAGTCCATCCTGCCGACGGGAAAGAGCCTGGCCGCCGCCGGGTGGTCGACGAGGTCCAGCACTGTCCGCCTGGAGAAGTTCGGATCGTCCGCCGCCGCCACAATCGTCCGCGTCGGCTTGTTCAGCATGATGTAGAGGTGCCGGGAGGCCCCGCGGATGCCGGTGCCGTCCACCGCCACCCGGTCGGTCTCTGGGTTCACGAAGACGGGCAGGCGGGTCCGCACCTCCCCGTTCACCGTCACGCGACCGGCCTCGATCAGGGCTTCACAGGCCCGACGGGCTGCGACGCCGGCATCGGCCAGGAACCGCTGGAGGCGGACGCGGCCCGCCGGATCGGAAGATGTATGGAGGTCTTGGTCGGACATCCGACAACCCTAGGGGCTGAGTTGCCACTGCGCCGGCGCGAGGCGACGATGCACACTCCCCACTGGAACGCCCATGCCCCCCACTCCCCCCGCCCAGAACACCTCGAGCAGGTCATCGCAGGACGCCGCCCCGGCGCGAACCCCGGACGCCGCGGCGGGCGACGAGATCGAGCGCATGCTCGACCGCATGTTCCTCTCCCCTCGCATCGTCGACCAGGCGGCGCTGGAGACCTTCGCCGAGTCCCTCAGGTCCCTGATCCGCGACGCCGCCAACCAGCAGCGCGCGCTTGACCTCGCCAGCACAGAGGTGAAGGGCCTGGGAGGCCAGCTCCGCGAGGCCTCGCGCGAGCTGGGCGAGCGCGTCGAGCGTGCGGCCCGCGTGGTTCCCACGATCGACCAGCGCGTGGCGGCCCTCGAATCGCTGCTGAGGCAGCCCGGGCCCAGGGCGGAGCCGCCGGACCCCGCCTCGATGGACTCCCTCGCCCGTGCCGCGGTGGATCGGGCGCTCCTGGCACGAGCCTCCGAGACCGAGGCGCTGGAAGCCCGCGCCGGCGCGGTGCTCCGCCGCACGGAGGAGACGCTCGCCCAGCTCGAGGGCGCCGCCCGCGCGCTCGAAGGGCTCTCGGACGGCGTGGTGGTCCGTGTCGCAGCCCTCGCGCAGCAGGTTGAAGCCGCCCGCAGCGAGCTCGATGGCGCCGCGGGAGGAGCGGCGGGACGGGTGACAGAGCTCAACCAGCGTGTCGCGCGGTTGCTTGAGTCGGCCGATACCGAGGTGACGCGGGCCGGGGCCGCGCTCGGCGCCGCCATCGCCGAGGCCGAACGACGCGGGCAGACGCTCGCCACCGGCCTCGAAGCGAGCATCCTCGATCTTGACAGACGCGTGGCCCGCGCCCGCGAGGAACGGAACGCACGCGAGGCCGCGATACTCGCCTCGGCCTCGGAGGCCGAACTGACCCTCCTCGCCGCGATTTCCGCCACCCTGGAGCAGCGGGTCGCGCTCGAAGCTCGCCTTCGAGCGGGCGAGGCCCGGGCGGCCGAGGTTGCCGAGGGCATCGCCCGCGTCGCGGCACTCGACGAATCGCTCTCCCGCGCACGGGCCGTCGGCGATTCCCTCGCCAAGCTCGTCTCTCACGCCGACATGGTGGGCGCGGGCCTGGCCTCGCTGCTGGAGCGAGCGGGCCGAGGCCAGACCTGACCGGCCCGGCCAACCCGCCACGCACATCCAAGGCCTTCGTGGAAAGCCCGCGCCCGCGCGCTGCCGGTGCACTCTTCCCACAAGGACCCCGCACGACCCAACGAAAAACCCCGGGCCGGGCCCGGGGTTTGCGGATCAGTCTGAGCCTTCTGGGCTATCGCCCGCCACTCGTCAGCGGAGGCTGACAAACTTCCTGAGCAGGGCCACCGAGTTCATGCGGCCCAGGAAGAAGTCGGTGCTCTGCGTTTCATCGAACGCGTCCGACAGATCGCGCCCGATGTTGGGCAGGCTGTAGGTCTGGCCACCCGCCGGGGTGGACCCGGGCGAGTTGGCCGCCATGAGGTCGAAGGGCCCGCCCGCGCCGAACTGGCCCGTGAGCCGCAGGCCCATGAGTTCGCCGGCGCGCCGGCCGATCGCCGCGGAGAGCCCGCGGGAGAACCTGTCGACGTCGGACTGGCTGGGGGTGTATCCCTGGAGGGCGAAGGACGGAACGAAGACCACGCCCTCGTCTTCCTTGTTCGAGTTGAAAGGATCGCTCGCCTCGCTGAAGCCGTAGGGCTGCGTGGTGAAGAACTGCGTGGTGTTCAGGAAGTCGAAGTTGAAGAGGTTGAAGGGGTCGAAGATCGGCACCAGCGGATCGTTCGTGGACGAGAGGTAGATCGTCGAGAACTGCTCTGCGCCGAAGGCGGTGGGGTCGGCCGAGAACCGGACATCGTAACCCGCGCCCTGGTAGATGCCATTGAGCTGTGCGACCACCGCGCTGATCAGGTAGTCCCGCGCGGGCGCTCCCCCCGAGGTCAGGCCGGCGAAGCCCAGGGCCCTGGGGTCGAAGCCGGCGAGCTGCGTGGAGATTCCGGCGATCTGCAGCCAGTCCACCGACCCGCCGTTGGTCTCGATGTAGAAGTTCTGGCGGGCCGTCTCGGTCGGGGTGCCGGTGGACGGGTTGGTGATGACCTCCAGGGCGTAGTCGCTGTTGGTCGCGCCCTGGATGTAGACCGCGAAGCTGCCGGAAGCGCCGGGCACGCCCATGCGGTCGGGCGTGAGGAACTCGATGTAGAAGTCGCCGTTGGCGTCGTAGCCGTAGGACGTGACGCCGTCGGAGGACAGAACCTCCGGCTTGTTGCCGCCGAACGCGCGGAAGTCGGTGGGGCTGAAGACCAGCAGGGCGTCGTCCAGCGCGGCGGACGAAGAGGTGTCGAAGAGACCGACCTGCACGAAGCCGCGGTTATCCACCACCGTGCGGGTGGAGTTGCGGACGCGTGCGGGGGCGATCGCGGAGCCGAGGTTCGAGCCCTTGTCGCTCAGCTTCACGGTCAGCTTCATGGGAGTGTTGGGGGCGATGGGCTGGCGGTTGTTGAGGTGGTACACGTCCACGTCCGCCGCGATCTCGGAGGGCACTCCCAGGTGACCTGAGGGGCCGATCGAGGACTCGATCGTCGTGACCAGTTGCCCGTTGCCGTCCCGCGTGGAGGTGATCCCCGCGGAGTTGGTGCCGGTGACGAGGTCGTCGGCGGTGTTGGGCAGGTTGTCCAGTCCCCGGCTGTAGGTGAAGGTGTAGTCCCCGACGACGATCTCGGAAAGGTCGTCGACCGTGCCGAAGAGCTGGTCGTTGCCCGCGAAGGCGCCGGGGGTCGGGGCGTTTACAACCGGGGCGCCGTTGCCGGAGTCGGTGGTGGAGGTAAACCCGGAATCGCCGTCGTCGAACACGCTGACCGTGAAGGTGTACGCGCCGACGCCGCCGGGGGGCGTTGCGATGTTCGGGACCGTGAGGTTGGAGAGGTTGGCGACGCTCGCCGTGCCGCCGATCACCACGTGGTAGGTGCCGGTGGTCTTGACGAGGAAGGACTCGGGGAAGGTGAAGTCGCGGGCCGCGCCGCGGTCGGTCGGGAGCGCGAGGGCGGTGGCGGCGTTGGCGAAGCGGGGCACCGCCTGCCCGTTGGGGCCCACGAGGGTCAGGCCCGCGCGGGAGCCGGGCCCCTGCAGGGCGCCGAGCTGCAGGATCTGGCCCGCCTGGAGCGTGATGGCGTAGACGTCGACGTCGCTCGCGAAGGAGAAGAAGTTGACGTTCGCGTCCGGGTGATCGCCGATCGACCCGCGGACGGTGAAGGAGTGGTTGATGTCGGGCAGGCCGTCGGAGGCCGCGTTATCGTCGAGCATGAAGTCGAGGTTGGCAGGGGCGTAGAGGTCGACTATGACGGTGCCGCTGGTGCCCCGGCCGGAGACGATCTTATCGCCCGCATCGCCCACGACCGTGTCCTGCGAGTAGTCGTCGCCTGTGATCGCGCCGCCGTCGGCGTTGCCGTCCAGGGCCTGGTTGTAGAGCTTCGCGCGGAGCGAATCGCTCGCGAGGTCGAAGCGGTAGACCCCCGGCCCGGGACGCCCGGGGACCAGGGGCAGGTTCTGGCCCGTGAGCGCGCGGGAGAAGGTGATGACCGCGGTGTTGTCCGCCGACCGGTACGACAGGGTGAAGTCCGGCCCTTCGATCAGCCGGATCTCGATGCTGCCGTTGCCCCGGACCTCGGAGATCGACAGCGCCCTGCTGAGGGTGCTCGCGTCGATGGGCTGGTTGAACTGGATCTCGCCCTGGAAGACGCCCGCGTCGGAGGTGACCCGCAGGTCGGAGACCTGGAACGCGGCGGGGGCGAGCACCGGGGCCTCGATCGCGAAGTTGCCGACCCCGCCGTTGAGCGTCGCACCACCGATGGTGACGAGGCCCACGGTGCCGGTCGAGCCGATGCGGTACGACTCGGAGGCGCGGGTCGAGCCGACCTGCGTGCCGCCGATCGTGACGGCGCCGATGGACGAACGCCCGGACGCGAGGTTGTCGTCTGTGCTGCCGAAGAAGCCGTCGAAGTTGCGGTAGTAGCCCGCGACCAGATTGGACTCGCGGAAGTTGCCCGCGATCGTCGCGGTACCGATGGAGCCCGTGGACACCGCGTCCGCGTTCAGACCCTCGGTGTCGGTCACCAGCCCGTTGCTGTCGAAGGCCACGTCGCGCCCAAGGTCCAGGCCCGCCATGAACGACGACGCGAACACGTCGCCACCCACGGTCAGCGTCGTCAGCGTGTCGCCCACCGCGACCAGCGAGCGGCTGACACTCGCCGCCGAGAACGTGCCCAGCGAGCCGCCCACGCGGAAGCCGGCGCGATCCGCCGCCCCGTTCACGATCAGGCTCGTCAGCGAGCGGTCCACGCTCACCGTGCCCTTGGCGGCGCCGGTGATGTTGAACGTGCCGCCCGAGAGGATCTGGATGGTCGCCTCGCCCAGCGTCAGCGAGTTGCTGGCGCCGAAGTCGCCGTTGACGCGGAATGTCTGCACGGCCTGCGCCGCGAAGAACCCGCCCGCGAGCGACGCGAAGGTCGCGCCGGTGATGTTGCCGCCGATGGCCACGCTGCCCGTGCCGGAGAACGCGGCGAACGTGAGCGTGCCCACGCCGCCGTCCACCGCCACGTCCGAGTCGCCCGTGAGCGCCGCCTGGAAGACCACGCTGCCCAGCGAGGCGTCGTCGTTGGTCACGACGTCAAAGTTCGCGAGAGAGCCCGTGCTCGAGGCGATCGTGACGTTCGTGCCAGGGGTCGAGTTGCGGATGGTGAGACGACCGGTGCCAGAGTCAAAGAAGAACTGGCCTGCGCCGGAGGTGCTGATGGTGACGGTGCCGGGGCCATAGTTGAACGTGCGGTTGCCCGTGAACGACGTGCCGGGCGTGCCGGCGCCGGTGTCGAGGTCCGCGTTGGTGCTCGTGAGGCCCGAGCCGCTGCGGATGAGCCGGCCGTCGTTCGCGACGCTGGTGGAGAGGATGTCGCCCCGCGCCACCACGTTCGCGCCCACTGAACCGAGCGTGAGCGTGGTGATCGAGGACAGCCCCAGCACCGAGCGGTCGTCGGACGAGTTGTACAGCCCGTCCACACCCGCATCGATGCCCGCGAGGAACAGCGTGTCGCTCGTCTGCCCGCTGACGACGACCTTGGTGATCGAGCCGGGCTTGATCGCATCAAGGTTCTCGAGCTTGCCACCCGGGCGGTTGTCCGCCCCGAAGGACTGAACGCCCGCCACGACGAACGCGTTGGAGAGCGAGCCCGAGATCGACACGTTGTCGATCGAGTCGCCCGCGGCGATCACCGTTCCAGAGCCCGTCGTGACGGCGTCGTTGGAAACGCTCCCGCCGATCGTCATCGTCTGGATGGACTGGCCGGCCCACACGGTCGACTCGAACATCGAGCCGCTGGTAACCACGAACGAGACCACGTTGCGGCCCGCGGAGATCCGCGGCCCCTGGAACCCGGTCGTCTGCGCGACGCCCACGGGAAGCTGGTTCCGCCTCGCGTCATAGGACACGAGCGCCGACGACGCGGGGTTCACGCCCACGTCGCCGAAGACGCCGTCCGCGCCCGCGACCACCCGCAGGCTGGTCACGTCCACGTCCGCGTGCACGTTGCCGAAGAGCGAGCCGTTGGTGATGACGACGCTCGCGAGCGAGCCGTCGTACGCCGCGATCGTGTTGCCGGGGAGCAGCGACCCGTTGTTGATGGCGATGGAGGCGATGCCCCCGCCGTAGGACACGATATCGCCGTCGAAGTCGCCGTTGATCGTGACGCCCGCGATGGACTTGAACGCGAGGATCGAGCCGGAGCCGACCTGGTTGTTGCCGGGCTTGTTGGTCGCCCCGCCCAGGGTGATGGTGCCGACGATGGCCCCGCCCACGCGAAGATCGCCGTGGAGCTGCCCGTTCGGAGCCGCGGCGGACGTGAGATCGCCCCGCACGAGGATCGGGGCCTTGGTCGCGGAGTTGCCGATGTGCCGGCCCGCAGTGATCGTGCCCAGATTCCCGGAGATGTCGCTGGAGATGGCAACGTCGCGGCTGGCCGAGAGCGCCGTCACGTTGCCCCGCGTCGTCGTCGTGCGGATGTGCGCCGTCAGGTCGCCACCCGTGACGCTGACGGTCCCGATCGGGCCGGAGGCCGCGATCTGCCCGCTGATCCCGCCCACCGCCGTGATCGTCCCGATGGACCCGGAGGGGCCCGTGACCTGGATGAGGCCGCTGCTGATGGCGCCCGCGACGGTCACCGCTGTCAGCGCGCCAGACGCCGTCACGGTCGACGACGCGATGTTGCGCCCCACGGTCACCACCGGCAGCGCACCAACGGTGATCTCCGACCCACGCAGGTCGTTGAGAACGGTGACCGCTGCGAGCTCATTGTCGACGTCGATCGACGACCGCTCGATGTTGCGGGCGCTCACCGACTGCCTCACGCGGCCCGTGAAATCGACGATCAGGTCCTGCATGTCCTCGAGCGCCGTGAGACGATCGATGTCGCCCGCGCCCTCGATGATGTTCCGCCTCAGCTCGGTGCCGTCGCCCCGCAGCGTGGAGTTGCGGAACCCGCGCACCGTGAACGAGCCCATGTTGCCCGTGGCGGCGACCTCCGACGCGTCGAAGTAGCCCGTGTCGCCCGTCAGGATGCCCGTGATGTTCACGGTGCGGATGTCGTTCGCCCGCATCGCGCTGCGGAAGAAGTTCGTGTTCGTGAGCGTGATGGTGTTGAGGTCGCCCGTCTGGGTGTTCTGCTCGCCGAAGTTGAACGAGGTCCAGAAGCCGTCGAGGTTCTGCGAGGCGAGGAACAGCCCGTCGATGGTCGCGCTGGTCGCGATGAAGGAGTTGATGCCGTCCTGCTCGATGCCGGGGAGGTCGACGCGGGTGAAGTTGCCCGCGACGATCGGCGCGGAGAACCTCGTGCCGCTGGCGGCGCTCACGACCTCCAGGATGTCGTCCTCGGCGAAAATGCCCGCGACCGCCAGCGGGCTCCACGGAGCGGGGTTCACAACACCGGCGCCTAGCTGCAGGCGGCCGATGTCGCGTGCGAAGACCGTGCCGAAGATGCCGTCGAACCGGCCGAGCGGCGCGATGAGGTCCGCGTTGACGTTCAGAAGCTGCAGCACGCCCAGCGGGTCGTTGAGGATGAGGTCGCCGACCGCGCCGTCGATGCTCGCGTCGACCAGCCCGCCCGCACGAACCACCAGGCCGTTGAGCCAGCCGTCCATCGGGCCGCCGATGTCGTCGAGGTAGGCGTTGCCCGCGTCGAAGTTGTCATCGCCGACCGGGCGGAAGGTGTCGCCGTTGAAGTCGTCGTCGAACAGGCCGTTGCCGGCGTTGAAGCCCAGCGCGCCGCCGAACTCGCCGCCGTCGCCCGCATTGACGCCCAGGAAGGGCGCGTAGTTCGCGGGGCCCCAGGCCGGGAGCTGCGTGCGGCCAAGATCGCCCGCCACCTCGATGGCCCTGAGCGCGCCGACGTCGGCAAACACGATGTCGCCGCCGGGGGTCAGGTTCGAGATGTGGTCAAGCCCGCCCGGCGCATCGAGCCGCAGCACGTCGATCTCGACGTTGCCCGTGAACTCGATCGCCGACGCCGCGTCGGAGTTGGTCACGAAGATGTGGCCGATGCCCACGACGCCGGGGACCGTGCCACCGCCCCCGCCGGTCCCGCCCCCGCCGGTCCCGCC
>JADYXW010000063.1 GCA_020853975.1 Phycisphaerales bacterium | reverse complement strand
CCATCCGCTGCGACGAACATCGGCGTGCGGCCCAGCGAGGCGAGTCCCGCGGCACGTTCCGCGAGCGTGACCGTCACACCGCGCTGCTCCAACAGCGCGGCCTTGCCCACGAGCAGCCGCCTGCCATCCACCGTGGCTTCCACACCGTGGCCGACAACCGCGGCGAACTGCGAAGGCTCGGAGAGGGGAACGCCCCGGTTCTTCGCCTCTCGCACGATCGCGGCCGCGAGTGGGTGCTCGCTGTGCTGCTCGGCGGAGGCCGCGAGTCTGAGTAGTTCGGCCTCATCGAAAGATGAACCCAGCACGGGGACCACGTCGGTGACGGCGGGCTTGCCGTGCGTGATCGTCCCTGTCTTGTCCAGGACAATCGCCGTCATCTTGTGCGCGGTCTCAAGCGCCTCCCCGCCCTTGATGAGGATGCCACGTTCGGCACCCAGCCCCGTCCCCACCATGATCGCCGTGGGAGTGGCCAGGCCGAGCGCGCACGGGCACGCGATGATCAGGACCGAGACCGCCGTGACGAGCGCCATGCTGAGGCGGGTCTCTGCCGGCGAGGCGAACCACCATACGGCGAACGCCAGGACGGCAATGGCAATGACGATTGGTACGAAGATGCCGCTGATCTTGTCGGCGAGCCGTGCGATGGGGGCCTTGCTTCCCTGGGCCTCCTGCACGAGCCGCACGATTTGCTGGAGCGCCGTGTCCGCTCCAACCTTCGTTGCGATCAGTCGGAGCGCTCCGGTCGTGTTCATGGTGGCGCCGAAGAGATCGTCACCGGGCTTCTTCTCCACCGGCACACTCTCCCCGGTGAGCATGGATTCATCCACGGCGGATTGGCCACGCTCGACCTTGCCGTCGACCGGGATCTTCTCGCCTGGGCGGACCAGCACGCGGTCGCCGACGATCACGGTCTCGACGGGCACGTCCTGCTCCTGGCCATCCCGCACCACGCGGGCGGTCTTGGCCTGCAGACCGATCAGGCGCTTGATCGCCGCCGTGGTGCGGCCGGTGGCCCGAGCCTCGAAGTACTTGCCGAGCAGGATGAGCACAATGATGACCGCCGCGGCCTCGTAGTAGACCGGGACCATCTGCATCCCGCCCATCGTGTCGGCGGCGTGGGCGCCTCGTCCCGCACCACCCGGCTCGCCCGTCACGCCCGCAAAGAACGACGGCCAGATCGTCGCGGCGAGCGAGTAGAGGTACGCCGCGCCCGTTCCCATCGCCACGAGCGTGTCCATGTTGGCGCTGAAGTGCTTGAGGCCCTTCCACGCCGCGCGGAAGAACTGCGATCCGCCCCAGAACAGCACGGGCGTGGTCAGCGCGAGCTGGAGCCAGTTGATCCAGGAGACATTGAGCGCCTCGATCTTGCCGTGCGACATGGCGATCACGAGCACCGGCACCGAGAGAACCGTGCCGGCCACGATCTTGGTCAGTAGGCGGCGGACCTCCTGTTCGCCCACGTGCATGTGGGCCGAGTGATCCTCGCCGGAAGAATCGGCGGCCATCGCATGGCCGGCGTGCGCATCATGTCCTGGAGCCGCGAGCATCACCGCGTGGTCATGCCCAACATGCCCGTGCGGCGGATTGGCCTTCGGAGCGGGCACGATCGCCCGGTACCCGATGTCGTTCACGGCCTTGGCAAGTTTCTCCGGCTGCGTCGCCGCCGGGTCGTACTTCACCGTCGCGACCTTCGTGGCAAAGTTCACGCTCGCCGACTCGACGCCCGGCTGCCTGGCGAGCCGCTTCTCGATCCGGCTCGCGCACGAGGCGCAGGACATGCCTTCAATCGGCAGGTCCGCGCGCTGCGCGGCCTTGGCGGTCGCGTCCCGCGATGAAGGACCATCGCCGCGGTGCTCGTGGTCGTGGTGGGGGTCGTGGGGGTGATTCATGGCCGTCCTGTGATTCCCGTCGTCAACTCACGGCCGGGCCGCCGCGGTCGTCGGCGTGGCGTCCGGACGATTCGCGGCTTTTCCCGTCTCAACCTTCTTCAGCACCGCCCCGGCAATGAGCGCCCCGATCACAGCGACGCCCACGATCAGCGGCACGAACTTCCGCCATCCCGTCGCCGGGGGCCTGTCGTCGTGGCATCCGCACTTGCAACTCATGGTTCACCTCGCGTTCGCGCGCGCTTACCGCGCGATCTTCCCGACCAGCCCGACCAGTTCCTCGACCATCGCGGCCTGCATGGCCTTGTCCCCGTGCATCGCGCGGCTGGCGCAGTGCGACAGGTGGTTCCTGTAGAGATTCCTCGCCACCGACCGCAGCGACTCCTGCACCGCCGCGCACTGCTGGATGATGTCGGCGCAGTAGCGGTCGTCCTCGATCATGGCGGCGATGCCCCGCACCTGCCCCTCGATCCGCCGCAGGTGTTTCAGGTTCGCGGCCTTGAGCTCCGCATCCACGCCCGCGGCGTGCGCTCCCGGGCCGACGCCGCCGCGGGCCGCGGCTGATTCCTTGCCCACCCCGCACCCGCACGCGGCGCTGCTGGCCGCCGTGGGCGCGCCGGGGGTCTTCTTCCGGGTGGTGTTGTTCAGGCGTGATGTCATGCCGCGATTATACTCCCCCCCAGTATACGCGGCCACCGCCCCCGCGCGGTCCGCGCCCGGAGCGGACGGGCGCCGATCTGCGAAAGGACGCTCCCCATGCCCCACGACTACATCCCCCGGCCCGATTCGGACTTTTCCGCGTGGGCGAACCACTATTACGAGGCCGTGAAAACGTGGTGGGACGCGCAGAGGCTCGACGGCAACGACCTCAAGCCGCTCGAAAACGCCCTGG
>JADYXW010000062.1 GCA_020853975.1 Phycisphaerales bacterium | reverse complement strand
GAGAGGCTAGGTATTCCGCTCGCCTTGTGGTGGGATTCGACAGATCGATCATGACCGACCTTCCCAGGACGCTGAAGCTGGCCGATCTCAAATTCGAGGTCGAAGACACGACCTTTGAAGGCTTTGTGGACTAAATGACACGGCGTGCGCCAGGTGATCCCTTCCGCAGAGGCAAATCATGGGAGCGCCAGGAGGAGCGCTTTGCTTACCTTGAGTGGCTTTTCATGGCACAACGTGACCCAAGAGCATCAGCCGCGTGGACGGACTTTCAGCGGGCGAGTTGTCACAACTCGTGTCGGCGTCACGATTTGGCAAAAGGTGCACCCCGCAAGTAGGGGAGCGCTAAAAGCGGGCGACGGGACTTGAACCCGCGACATTCAGCTTGGAAGGCTGACGCTCTACCACTGAGCTACACCCGCGTGGGGGCATGATATCCGGCCGTGGGTCGCTGTCGCACGCCAGGGTCCGCCCGCTCGTCCAGAACCCCGCGCGCCGGGGTTGGAATCTCGATAGCCCTCAGGGGGTGCAGGCGAGGCAGGCCGGGGGGCCTCAGGCCGCGCCGCCCGGGTCCCGGAAGCGCCTAGAATCCCCTTGCCGGCGGTGGACCCGGCCCGCTGATTGACCCGCGCTCGCGGGAGCGGCACTTTCAGGACGACCAGACCGCCCGGAAAGGGCAGGGCTCGCCCCGCGAGGGGTCGCAGCCCGGAGGTCGTTGCCCCCTCGATCCACCCGGGGCCGGGCGACGTCTCTGGCGGCGGCACGCCGCAATAGGACACACATGATCGATGAAACGTTGATCGCTTCCCTCGGGCTCACAGACGACGAGGCGCAGAAGATGCTGCGCGAGGCCTTCGGGACCGCCGCGGGCTCCAAGACCGGCGAGTACATGGACACCTTCCTGAAGGACCAGATCGCCGATCTGACCCCCGGGCGGCTGATCCGGGGCAAGGTCATCGGCTACGCCGGCGACGACATCGTCGTTGAGGTCGGGCTCAAGTCCGAGGGCCTGATCCCCAAGGAAGAGTTTGAGGGGACCGAGATCAAGCCGGGCGACGAGATCGACGTGCTCTTCGAGGGGCTCGACGACGAGACCGGGCTGATCCAGCTCTCCAAGCGCCGCGCCGACCGTCAGATGGCCTGGCAGCGCGTCGTCGACACCACCAAGGAGGGCGACGTCGTCGAGGGCAACGTCACCAAGAAGATCAAGGGCGGCCTGCTGGTGGACATCGGGGGCGTCAACGTCTTCCTGCCCGCCAGCCAGGTCGACGTCCGCCGGCCCGGCGAAGTCGGCGAGTTCATCGGCAAACGCGTCCGCGCCGAGATCCTCAAGATCGACCTCGAGCGCAAGAACATCGTCATCTCCCGGCGCAAGCTCATCGAGACCGAGCGCGAGAGCGCCAAGAAGCGCCTCATGGACACCCTCAAGGAGGGCGACATCGTCACGGGCGAGGTCAAGAACATCGCCGACTTCGGCGCGTTCGTCGACCTTGGCGGCATCGACGGCCTGCTCCACATCACCGATATGTCCTGGAGCCGCATCAACCACCCCAGCGAGCTGCTCAAGATCGGCCAGAAGGTGGAAGTGAAGGTCCTGAACATCGACCGCGAGAAGGAGAAGATCGCCCTGGGCCTCAAGCAGCGCGAGGCCAGCCCCTGGGAGGAGATCGAGCGCAAGTATCCCGTCGGCTCCCGCGTCCGCGGCGCCGTCGTCAACATCATGTCCTACGGCGCCTTCGTCCGCCTGGAGGACGGCATCGAGGGCCTCGTTCACATCTCCGAGATGTCCTGGACCCGGCGCGTCAACCACCCCTCCGAGGTCGTCACCCCCAACCAGGAGGTCGATGTCGTCGTCCTCGAGATCAACAAGGACAAGCAGGAAATCAGCCTCGGCATGAAGCAGACCGAGGTCAACCCCTGGGAGCTGGTGGGCGAGAAGTACCCCCCCGGCACCATCATCGAGGGCAAGGTCCGCAACCTCGCCAACTACGGCGCCTTCGTCGAGATCGAGCCCGGCATCGACGGCCTGCTCCACATCTCCGACATGTCCTGGACCAAGAAGGTCACCCATCCCAACGAGATGGTCAAGAAGGGCGACAGCGTCCGCTGCGTCGTTCTCGAGGTCGACAAGGAGAAGCAGCGCATCAGCCTCGGCATCAAGCAGCTCACCGAGGACCCGTGGATCTCCGCCATCCCCGAGCACTACAAGCCCGGCATGGTCGTCCGGGGCAAGGTCACGAAGATCACCAACTTCGGCGTCTTCGTCGAGCTTGAGAACGACCTCGAGGGCCTGCTCCACATCTCCGAGCTCGCCGACCACAAGGTCGAGAACCCGCAGGATGTCGTCAAGCCCAACGACGAGGTGGACGTCAAGATCCTCCGCGTCGACAAGGCGGACCGCAAGATCGGCCTGTCGTTGAAGCGCGCCCAGTGGGGCGACACGACCCGCGCCGAGTCCACCGACGACAAGCCCCGCCGCAAGGGCTCCGACGCCCCCAGCCGGGGCGGCATGGACTCCGACCACGGGGCCATGGGCACCGACAAGATCCGGTTCAACTGATCCGAAGTTCTTCGCAGCCTCTCAGGCCCCGGGCACCGTGCTCGGGGCCTTTTTCATTCCCGGCCGCCGCGCACGCAGCCCCTCCAGGAACTCCACAGGCACGTTCATCGCCCCCAGCCGCCGGGGCTTCACGGCGCCGTGGTAATCGCTGCCCCCGGAGGGCGCCAGCCCGAGCTCACGTGCCAACTCCGCCACCACCCGCGAGAACTCCGCGGGCTGGTCGCTGTGCAGGACCTCCACGCCGTCGAGCCCAAGGTCCCGCAGCCTCCCAAGCACGGCGCAAAGCTGGACGCGGCCCGGGCAGTTCAGGGATATCGGGTGCGCCAGCACAGCCACGCCCCCAGAGGCGTGAATCGCCCCGATGCACTCCGCCGCCGCCCCGTCGTCCTTCTCCACGTACGCCGGCCCGCCCAGGCCGATGTAGCGATCAAACGCCTCCTGCCGGCTGGCCACGTACGCGCGGTCCAGCATCGCCTGCGCCACATGCGGACGGCAGAGCACCGCCCCCGCCGCAACCGCCCGCACCTCTTCCAGCGTCACGTGGATCCCCAGCGCTCCGAGCGCCGCCAGCATGCGGGGCACCCGCGCGTCGCGTCCCTCCCGGAGCAACTTGCACAGCGATCGAAGCTCGGGCGACTCCGAGTCCGCGAAAAGGCCCAAGATGTGCAGCTGCGCAGGCTGGGCCTGCCCCAGCGAGTCCAGCAGCCCCCGCGCATCTCCGGACAACTCGACACCGGGAACAAACTCCACGCCCAGCGCGTCGCACGCCTCGCGGCACGCGTCATGGCCGGCGGTCGTGTCGTGGTCCGTCAGAGCGAGCGCCGAGAGCCCCGCCAGCGCCGCCCCGCGGGCAAGCTGGGCCGGCGTGTCCGTGCCGTCGGACTCGTTGGTGTGCGCATGCAGGTCGCAGTGTGACATCCGAACGCACCCTAGGCGCGTCCGGCCACGCCCGCGGCCATCTCCTTCGCCCGCGCGGCTCTCGGTACGCTCCGTGATGTGCGCTCTCCCCGGAATCCTGAGCCAAGCGGCGTGAGAGTTTTCGACCTTCAATTCGGCCTCTGTTCAGGAGGCTGATCGATGAAGAGGAGCCGGTTTACGAGGAGCAGATCGCGTTCGCGCTCCGGCAGGCGGAGGCGGGAACGCCGATCGTCGAGGTGTGCCGGAAGTTGGGCGTGTCGCAGCAGACGTTCTTCGGGTGGAAGAAGCAGTTTGCGGGAATGGGTGTGGCCGAGGTACGGCGGTTGAAGCAGCTCGACACGAGGACGCAACCAAAGGTACTGCCCATCGCGATCGCCGCCGGCCCGGTCGGGATGTCGAGCGCCGACATCCAGGCCGCCTTCGGAAAGCCGAGGCTTCCGCCCGCCCGCCCGTCTCAGCCCTCGCCACGTCCGCATGGGCGAGAACCCCGCGGGGCGCCGCCGCCCGCAGCATCCCACCCCACCTCGCCCCATACCCTCGCCCCATGAAGCGCCTCCTGGCGCCGCTGATGGTCCTCATCCTCCTCGCGGCGTCCGCGCTGGTCGCCGACCGCCCACTGCCCCGCGCAGACCTCGTCATTCTCAACCGGGGCGAAGTCAGCACGCTCGACGCGACACAAATGTCCTGGCTCCAGGACTTCCGCGTCGCGGTCATGCTCTTTGATGGCCTCACCCGCTACGACCTCGACTCACCCGACCTTGCTCCCATCCCGGCGCTCGCCTCCTCCTGGGAATCCTCGCCCGATGCCACTACCTACACCTTCCACCTCCGCGACGCCCGCTGGAGCAACGGCGACCCGATCACCTCGCACGACTTCATCTACTCCTGGAGGCGTTCGCTCCTCCCGGAGAACGCGGCGGACTACGCGAAGCTCTTTCAGCTCATCAAGGGTGGGAAGGAGTTCTACACGTGGCGCAGCAGCGCCCTGGCCGAGTTCACCGCGAGCGGAAGCTCGGACCGGGACGCCGCCGCCCGCGTGCTCTGGGACCGCACCCTGGCGGAGTTTGACCGCGTGGTGGGCCTGCACACCCCGGACGACCGCACGCTGATCGTGGAGCTGGAGCGTCCGACCCCGTACTTCCTCGACGTGGTCTCCTTCGTCGCCTTCGCCCCGCAGCACCCCGCGTCGATCCGCGCCCACGAGAGGCTCGACCCCCGCACCGGCGCGATGACCACGAGCCCCGGCTGGACACAGCCCGGCACGCTCATCACCAGCGGGGCATTCACGCTGGAGACGTGGCGCTTCAAGCGTGACATGCGCCTCGCCCGAAACCCGAACTACTGGGACGCCTCGTCCATCTCCATCCGCAGCATCGCCATCCCCGTCATCGCGGACGCGAACGCGCAGGTCCTCGCCTCCCGCTCCGGCGCCGTGGACTGGACCAGCGACATCACGCCGGGGTACCGGGGCGAACTCGTGAAACTGAAGACCCGGTTCGACGCCGAGCACGCGGCCGAGATCGCGCGACTCGCGGCCGCGGGCCTCTCGCAATCCCAGATCGACGAGCAACTGCCCGACGACCCGCGGAACCGTGTCCACGCCTTCCCCTCTTTCGGCACCTACTTCTACAACTTCAACTGCCGTCCCTCGCTCGCGGGCGGCCTGCCAAACCCCTTCGCCGATGCCCGCGTAAGGCGCGCCTTCGCGATGTGCGTCGACAAGGCGGCCCTCACCGGCTCCATCCGACGCATCGGCGAGCCGCCCGCCGGCTCGTTCATTCCGCCCCGCTCCATCGCACGCTACCCAGCGCCCGACGGTTTGCCCTTCGAACCCGGCGGGGCCCGCGCCCTCCTCCAGCAGGCCGGCTACCCAGCGGGCAAGGGTCTGCCCACCATCGAGCTCCTCTACAACAGCGAGGGCGAGCACGACCAGATCGCGCAGGCGATCGCGAAGACCTGGGAGCGGGAACTGGGCGTCGAAGTCCGCCTGATCCGCAAGGAGGTTCGCACGTTCCGCGAGGACGTGAAGTCGGGCCGGTTCATGATCAGCCGCGCGAGCTGGTTTGGTGATTATGGCGACCCCACCACGTTCCTCGACACCTGCCGCACGGGCGACGGCAACAACGACCGGGGCTATTCATCACCCGAGTACGACAACCTGCTCGACGCGGCCTCCCGCGAGCTCGACCCATCGAGGCGGTTCGAACTTCTCTCCCGCGCGGAGTCTCTCCTTGTGGAGCAGGACCTCCCGCTGCTGCCCCTGTTTCACTACTCGCAGCTCTACATGTACGACCCCCGCCGCGTAAAGGGCGTGAGCGCCCACCCGCGCCAGGTGCAATACCTCCACCGCCTGAGGCTGGAGGGATCGCCATGATGCGCTTCATCCTCCGCAGGCTGGCACAGGTCCCCGCCACTCTGCTGGCCATCTACACCCTCACCGTGCTGCTGGCCTGGGCCGTGCCCGGCAACCCGCTTGAAAACCCCGAGGGCCCCCAGCCGCCCCCGGAAGCGGTCGAGGCCATGAAGGCCCGCTACAACCTCGATAGCACCTGGCGGTTCTACTGGTCCTACCTCGACGGCGCCTCGGGCGTCGGCTCGCTCCGCGACGCGATCGCGGGGAGAGACCGCCCCGGCCCCGTCTTCGACCTGGGCCCCTCGCTGCAGTACCGAGACCAGACCGTGGGCGGCATCATCTCGCAGTCGCTCCCCGTCTCCGTCTCCGTCGGGGCCGCCGCGATCCTCATCGCGCTCGTGCTGGGCCTCGCCGCCGGTATCTCGGGCGCCCTGCGTCCCGGGGGCTGGCTCGATCAGCTCACGCTCTCCTTCGCCATGCTGGGCGTCAGCATCCCGGCGTTCGTGGTGGGCACCGTGCTTCTCATGGTCGCCGCCTCGTGGCTAGGGCTCGGAATCGTCGGCAAGTGGGGCACGCCCGAGGGTCTGCTCTTCCCCGCCCTCACGCTGGGCATGCCCTACGCCGCGTACGTCGCCCGCCTCTCGCGCGAGGGCATGATCGAGGCACTCGCGAGCGACTACGTGCGCACCGCCCGGGCCAAGGGCCTCTCGCCCGTGCGCGTCGTGATGGTCCACGCGCTGCGCAACGCGCTCCTGCCCGTGGTCACCTTCCTCGGCCCCGCGTGCGCGGGCGCCATGACGGGCAGCTTTGTCGTGGAGTCCATCTTCGCTCTGCCCGGCCTTGGCCAGCACTTCGTCGCCGCCGTGCAGAACAAGGACCTGTTCCTGATCATCGGCGTCGTCATGACCTTCTCCACGATGCTCGTGCTCTTCAACCTCGCGGTCGACGTGATGTACCGCTGGATCGACCCCCGCACCGTCAGGGAGTAGGGTTCTCGCCCGCGACCGGCGCCGCCTCGCACGCCGCGCGCGCCTCCGCGTCCTCCTCGCGCAGCCTGCCCAGCCTCCGGAGCTGGGGCCAGGCCCGCGCGATCACCCCAACCACCACCAGCGTCCCAAGCCCGCCGCTCACCACCGAGATCACGGGCGAGAAGAGCGCCGCGACCAGCCCGCTCTCGAACGCCCCGATCTCGTTGCTGGACTCGATGAAGACCGAGTTTACCGCGGACACTCGCCCACGCAGGTGGTTGGGGGTCCGCACCTGCACCAGCACATGCCTCACCACGACCGAGATCGCATCGAACGCGCCCGCGACAAAGAGCAACCCGAGCGACAGCCCCACCCCCGTCGAGAAGCCGAAACCCACCATGCACGCCCCGAAACCCGCCACCGACCATAGCAGCGCGGCCCCCGACTTCTCAAAGGGCGGCACCCGCGTCAGAAGCAGCGCCATCACGCACGCGCCCAGCGGCATCGCCGCCCGGAGCATCCCGTACGCCACCTCGCCCGCGTGCAGGATGTCCGCCGCATAGATCGGCAGCAGCGCCGTCGCGCCGCCCAGCATCACCGCGAACAGGTCCAGCGTCAGCGCCCCCAGCAGCGTTTTCTCTCGCCAGATGTGCCCCGCGCCCGCGAACATCGAACCCCCCGACATCGGCCCCGCCGCCCGGGGAACTTCCCGGGGCCTCAGCAGCATCGCCAAGCACGCGAACAGCACGCACGCCCCGGAGGCCATCGCGTACACGGGCCAGTACCCGCCCAGGTGACCCAGCAGCACGCCCGCGATGATCGGCCCCGCGGTCGCCGAGAAGTGAAACAAGCCGCTGTTCCACGTCACCGCGTTGTGAAACGCCCCCGGGCTCACGAGCAGTGGCAGCAGCGTCGCCCGCGAAGGGCCGTTGAACGACCGGGCGCACCCCAGCCCCACCAGCGCCGCGTAATAGACCCACAGCGGCGCGTCCCCTACCCACGACACCAGCCCAAGCCCCGCCGCCGCCAGCCCCATCATCAGCTGCGTCGCGACCAGGACCCGGCGCCTGTCGAAATGATCGATGATGTGCCCCGCGGGCAGCGCGAACAGCACCACCGGCAGCGCCCGCGCGACGCCGACCCATCCCAGGGCCATCGGGTCCTTCGTGCGCTGATAGACCTCCCATCCCAGCGCCGTCGCGAGCATCTGCAGGCCCATCGAGGACCACAGAAACCCGAACGCGAAGACCGCGTAGTTCGCCTCTCGCAGTGCGCGGTGCGGGTCGTGCGGGTCGTGCGCGTCGTGGGGATCGTGGGGGTCGTGTGCCCCGCCGCTCGGCCCCCTGTCCCCGTCCGCGTCGCCCCCGGAGATTGGTTGGTTGCTCTCGCTCATGCTGCCCGTCGACCGCGGGACAGTAAGGATGCCCTCGGGCCCGCGCCCCGTCGCCCGAGGGCCCGTTTCTCCGCAACCCCGCACGCCCCGCGCCGGTTAGCATCCCGGGGACAACCCCCACGGAGTCCCGCATGTCCCAGCTCTCCACCTACTCCAGGGCCCTTCCCGGGCAGCTTGCCCGCATGGGTCTCTTCCTGGGCCTCATCGCCGCCCTCCACTTCACAGGGCTTCTCATCCTCTCGCCCGTGCTCTGCTGGACGCTCGTTGGCATCATCGTCGCCGCGGCGTTCGTCCCGCCCCGCTTCAGCTCGCTCGCCTCGGGCATCGGCTTCCTCGCCGTCGGAGGCGTCGCCTACTTCCACTATGGCAGCACGCTCATGGGCGTCATCTGCGGCGCGCTCGGCGCGTGGAACCTCACCGAGGCATTCCGGGCCCTTCGCCCCCGCGTCTGAGCCCGTGTTCAGCCACCCAGCAGGGTCGCCCGCTGCGCGAACTCCGCCGCCCGCTCGGTCTGCCCCGCGCGCGTCAGCCACTCCGCCGCCTGCCTCGCGAGCGCCGGGTTGCCCGTATCCGCCTCCGCGGCTCGCACGCACAGCGCCGCCGCCTCCCCCGGCTCGTTCAGCAGCCCGTAGCACTCCAGCAGCAGCGTGAGCACGGGGGGCCTGAGCCTTTCGCCCTCCTCCACGCCCAGCAGCACCGCCAGCGCCTCGCGGGGCCTGGCGTCCCGCTTGAGCGCCCGCGCCTCGATCACGCGCCACACCGTCACGCGAGGCTCCATCTCTCGCGCCCTGGCCACGTGCTGCAGCGCGAGCGCCGCCCTGTTCTCCGCCAGTTCGAGCTCCGCGAGCGTGCCCCACACCACCGCGATGTCCGGGTTCAGCTTCCCCGCGAGCACCAGGTTCGCCCTCGCGGCGTCCGCCTGCTTCAGCTTCACCTGCACCTGCGCCAGAAACAGCGACGGGCGATAATCCGTTGTCATCTTCTGCTGCGCCGCCTGGAAGTGCTCCGCCGCACGCTCGGTCTTGCCGCACATGCTCGCGACCGTGCCCGCCGCAAACTCGGTCTCTCCGTCTCTGGGCCCGATGGCGAGCGCCTTCTCCAGCATCTCGTACGCCTCCGCGGGCTTCTTCGCCGCCGCCAGGACCTCCGCGCGAGACAGGTACAGCCTCTGCTCCTCGGGAAACTCCGAAATGGCCTGGGCGAGCACCGCGTCGGCCCTGGAGCCCTCCCCGTCCCGAACCAGCGTCAGGGCCTCGTTGAGCGCCGCATCAACACGAGTCGTCACCTGTGACGGCGAGCGCCCGACTCCCCCCGCCGGGGCAGGCCCAGGTCCCAACGGGGACGGCGTCGCGCTTCCGCCACCGGTCGAGACCGACCTCACCACGAACCACCCCACCGCCACCAGCGCGAGCGCCGCGGCGCCGAGCGCCAGCCCCCTCGATCCCGAACCTTTGCCGCCGCCGTGAGACTCGTGTTCCATGCCAGTCTCCTATCGGCCCGCGTACACTCGCTGCACCATGCCGACGCCGCCTTCGCAAGCCACTCCCCAGCCCTCCAAGGCCGAGGCGAGCGGCCCCGAACTGCCCAAACAGTACCGCCCCAGCGAGCACGAGCAGGGCGTCTGGGACCGCTGGATCGCCTCCGCCGCCTTTCGCGCCGACCCCGCCCGCGTGCTCTCTGGCCAGGCCCAGCCCTACAGCCTCCTTATCCCGCCCCCGAACGTCACCGCGGCTCTGCACCTGGGCCACGCGCTCAACAACACGCTCCAGGACATCCTCGCCCGCGCCCACCGCATGCAGGGCTTCGAAACCCTCTGGATGCCCGGCACCGACCACGCCGGCATCGCCACCCAGGCCGTCGTCGAGAAACGCCTCCGCAAGGAGGGCAAGCTCAAGGGCGCTCTCAAACAGGCCTACACCCGCGACGCCTTCGTCGCCGAGATCCAGGCCTTCAAGGACGAGTACGAGGCCGTCATCACGGGCCAGCTCAAGGCCATGGGCTGCTCCTGCGACTGGGACCGTCAGCGCTTCACCATGGACCCCATCTGCGCCCGCGCCGTGCGCGAGGCCTTCTTCCGCCTCTTCAAGGACGGCCTCATCGTCCGCGGCAAGCGCCTCGTGAACTGGGACCCCGCCCTCCAGACCGCCGTCGCCGACGACGAGTGCTACGAGGAAGAGGTCGACACCAGCTTCTGGTACCTCAGGTACCCCCTCGAAGCGCCCGCAACACTCCCCGACGGCTCGACCATCGACCACGTGACCGTGGCCACCACACGCCCGGAGACCTACCTGGGCGACACCGCCGTCGCCATCAACCCCAAGGACCCCCGCGCCGCAGCGCTCGTGGGCAGACACATCGTCCTGCCGCTCGTGAACCGCCGCATCCCCATCGTCGCGGATTCCTACGCCGTGCTCCCCGAGGCGATGGCCACCACCGACGAGGAAAAGAACGACCCCAAAGCCCGCTTCTCCACCGGCTTCGTGAAGATCACCCCCGCGCACGACGCCAACGACTACGCGCTCTGGCAGCGCCACCTCGAGGCCATCCCCCTCGGCGCGCTCAACATGATGTCCCCGGATGGGCGCGTCAGCGACAAGCACGGCTGGACCGACACGGGCGACGCCTCCGTCTTCGTGGGCCTCACGATGGCCGAGGCTCGCAAGAAGATCGTCGCCGAGTTCAAGGCCCGGGGCCTCCTCGCCGAGACCAAGCCCTACCGCCAGAACAAGACATTCTCTGACCGCAGCAAGGCCGAGATCGAGCCCTACCTCTCCGACCAGTGGTACGTGCGGGTCACCGACTCACGCCTGGCGCCGGCCGCGAATGCCGCGCTCGCGCCCGAGCAGCGCACCAGCGGCAAGGGCGAAGGGCCTATGAGGTTCTTCCCCAGCCGCTACGCCAAGACCTTCGAGGGCTGGCACGACAACATCCGCGACTGGTGCATCTCCCGCCAGCTCTGGTGGGGGCATCGGATTCCCGTGTGGCATAAGCGTGCCACCCTGACCGAAACAACATGGCAGCAGGAGCTGGCTCCCTCGCTCGGCAGGGGCTCTTCCAGCAGGCCATCCTTCGGTGACATGCTCATGGGCTGCGTCGACGGCGTGCGCACCTCGTTCGTCCGCGTCGCGGACGGCTGCCAGGTCGATCCCACGCGCATAATCCCGCTCGAACCCGGGCTCGAAGGCGAGTACGACATCTGTGTCTGCGCCGCTTCCGATGAACTCGCCGCCGACTGGCAGCTCGAAGCCGCCGGCTTCGCCCGCGACCCCGACGTCCTCGACACCTGGTTCTCCTCCGCCCTCTGGCCCCTCTCCACACTCGGCTGGCCCGACACCGCGCAGGCCTCCGCCGACGACCCGCGCGCCGGGGGCGACTTCGACGCCCTCCTCCGCGTCTTCAACCCCACCACCTCCCTCTCCACCGCCCGCGAGATCATCACCCTCTGGGTCTCGCGCATGACCATGTTCAACCGCTACTTCCGGGGCCAGGACCTCGCCCTCGGCGCGGGCAACGGCCCCGCACCCTTCCGCGATGTCTTCATCCACGCCGTCATCCAGGACGGCGAGGGCCGCAAGATGTCCAAGTCCCTGGGCAACGGCGTCGACCCCCTCGACATCATCGCCACCCACGGCTCCGACGCCATGCGCTTCACCCTGGCCACTATGGCGACCAACACCCAGGACGTGCGGCTGCCCGTCCGGAAGGACCCGGCCACCGGCAAGAACACCAGCGAAAAGTTCGACCTTGGCCGCAACTTCGCCACCAAGCTCTGGAACGCGGCCCGCTTCGCGCTCGAGAAACTCGAAGCCCACACCGCTCCCCATGCGCCCGGCTCCGTCATTCCCGCCTCGCTGCCCGACCGCTGGATCCTCTCCCGCCTGGGCCGCGCCATCGCAGAGTGCGACGCCGCGCTCGCCAACTACGAGTTCTCCGTCTACGCCAACACCTGCTACACCCTGCTCTGGAACGACTTCTGCGACTGGTACCTCGAAGCGCTCAAGCCCACCATCGCCGCCGACGCCTCGCAGCGGGCCGTCCTGCGCGCCACGCTCGATGCCATCCTCCGACTCCTCCATCCCGTGATGCCCTACGTCACTGAAGTGATCTACGCCGCGCTATCCCGCCTGCCCGCCCCCGCCGTCGCGGGGCTGGACATCCCGCCCCCGGCCCGCGGCATGCTCGTCCGCGCCGCATGGCCCGTCACCTCCCCCGCGATCATCAACGCCGACGCGGAAGCCTCCTTCAGTCGCGTGCAGGCGCTCGTCTCCGCGGTGCGCGAGGTCCGCGCGCAGCTCCAGGTCCCCTTCAAGCGGGCCATCACGCTCCACATGCCCGACGCCGCCGCCGCATCCCTGGGCCAGGGGCTCGGCCTGGTCACCTCCCTCGCGAACATCGGCTCTGTCACCGCCGCCGCGCCGACCGGCCCCAGCACCCCCATCACGATCGAGGGCAGCGAGTTCCGCCTCTCCAACCTCGCGGATCAGATCGACTCCGGGGCCGAGAAGGACCGGCTGACCCGCCTTGTCGCCGACCTGTCGAAGTCCAAGGCCACTCTCGAAGGCCGCCTCGCGAACCCCGGCTACGCCCAGAAAGCCCCCCCCCATATGGTTCAGCAGACCAAGGACCAGCTCGCCAAGGCCGAGACCGAACTCGCCGCCGCGAGCGCCGCACTGGAGGCACTCGGATGAACCCGCGATGGTCGCTGCCGGCCCTCCTGCTCGCCGCTGCCATCGCCGCCTCGTTTGCCGCCGCCCTCGCGGGCTGCGCCGGCCCGGGCCCCGCCTCCCCCACCTCGCTCCCCACCACGACAGACACAGAGCCGGCCCCGATCGACCCCGCTTCCATCGTCGTCGCCGACGAGCCCTGGACCTTCGAGTCCAAGGACGGCAGGCTCCTCCGCACGCCTTCCTACAAGATCTACACCACCGTCACCAAGCCCCAGCTCGTCGACCGCATCCCCGTCTTCCTCGAGCGCTGCCTCATTCACTACACCTCCGCGCTGGGCGAACTCCCCGCTCCGCCCTCGCCCATGGAGACCTACCTCCTCGCCAACCGCCCCCAGTGGGAACGCCAGACCCAGCGCGTCATGGGCGCCGACGCCGACGTCTACCTCCGCATCCAGCGGGGCGGGTTCGCCTCCGGTGGCAAGGCCGTCCTCTACGACATCGGCTCCCGTGACACCTTCGCCATCACCGCCCACGAGGGCTGGCACCAGTACACCCAGCGTACCTTCCGCTCGCCCCTGCCCGTGGCCGTCGAAGAGGGCATCGCAACGTACATGGAGGGCTTCCGCTGGAGCCAGCAATCCGCCGATGCCCCGCGCTTCCTCCCCTGGGCCAACTTCGAGCGCTTCGAGCAGCTCCGCCGCGACGCCGCCGCCGGCAGGCTCGTCCCCCTCGCCGTCCTCCAGCAGAGCACGCCCCAGGAGATCATCGCCGAGAACCCCGACCGCGCGCTCACCTACTACGCGCAGGTCTGGGCCCTCATCCACTTCCTCAACGAGGGCGACGATGGCAAGTACGCCCCGGCCCTTCGCTCCATGCTCCGCGACGCCGCCGAGGGTCAGCTCATCCCCAAGGTCCGGGCCGCCCACGGCGGGCGCGCCGCCAGCGCGCTGCTCACCCGCCGCACGGGCGTCGACGTCATCGGCCTCTACACAGGCCACAGCGCGGACTCCCTCGAAGAGTCCTACCGCGCCTTCATCGATCGCATCGTCCGGGTCGGATCGCGCCAGCGCATCGCCGCCGGCGAGTCTCCCCTCAAACAGTGATCATCGCGCCCGGGGGCCCGCTCAGGCCTCGTCGGCCTTGCCGATCTGCCATTCCTCGAGCTCGATCGGCGCCTGGCGCCCGAAGATCGTCACCAGCACCTTCACGCGACCCTTCTCCGGGTCCAGCTCGTCGACCGTCCCCTCGTACCCCTGGAACGGCCCTTCCTTGATCACCACGTGCTCGCCCTTCGAGAACACCAGCTTGATCGTGGGCTGATCCTCGGGCTTGCGGCTGTCGCGGAGCATCTTCTCGATCTCGTGCTCCTTCATCGCCGTGGGCCGCCCCGCGGTCCCCACAAAGTCTCCCACGCCCGTGGTCTCCTTGATCAGGAAGAACACGTCCTGAGGGATGCGCCCGTCCGGCTCCAGCTTCATCTCCACGAACACATAGCCCGGATAGAGCTTGGTCTCCGTGATCCGCTGCTTGCCCGCCTTGATGGTCTTGGTCTTCTCCGTCGGCACCAGGATGCGCCCGACCAGGTGTCCCATGTTCTCGATCTTCACCTTGCGCAGGAGCGTCTCCCGCACCGAGGACTCCTTGTTGGAGGCCACGCGGAGCACAAACCAGTTCATGCCCTCCTGGCGGATGGGCTCGTCGGCTCGCAGCAGGTCGCCGCGCTCGGGCTGGGTCTGCACATTGTGGTCAGACATGGTAAACCTCTTGGTCAAGACGGCGGACGGCGCCCGGTCGGGAGCCGCCGCAAAGCGTACGGGCCGCAAACACATACAGCGGACGCCCTGAAACCCCCGCCGCCTCCCCACGAGGCGGGCAGAGCCCGGGCTACATGAGCTTCGTGACCTGCACCAGCAACCGCAGGCCGAAGTCGAACACGAAGATCAGGAAGGCGATGAAGAACGTCGCGAAAATCACCACGGACGTGGTGTCGATGATGACCTTCCGGGTCGACCAGTTGACCTTCTTCATCTCGCCGTCGGTGGCGATCAGGAAGTCAACCGCCGAAGGCTTGGACGCCACCAGCCTCCAGCCGACGATCATGCCGGCCAGCAGCAGCAGCCCCGCCACGCCCGCCTGCACATACCCCCTCGGGAAGAGCGGGATCGGCACGGGCCTGGAAACGAGCGCCACCACGCTGGGCGTGCCCGACGGGCCGGCCTCGATCCGCTGCACGTCCCGGGCCGTCCGGTTCGTGTCGGTGATCTTGATCTCCCGCACCACCAGCGCGCCCGAGTCCGTCCCCGCGCCCTCAAAGGCCTCCGCCGTCGCGGTACCGATCTGCACCGGCTTATTGTCCTCCAGCGCCTGGAGCACCACCGCCGCCCCCGCCTGGGGAGTGCCCTTCATCTCGCTCAGGGGCATCGACCACGTCGGCGCGGGGGGCTGATACGCCTCCAGCTCGTTCGCCGCCCACGCCGCCGCCAGCATCGCAAAGATGCCGATCGCCAGCGCCGTCCCGATGCGGACCCAGTACCCCTGCCCGAACTTGTAGATGCCGAACCAGCGGCGACCGCCCGCCCCGCCCCCAAAGTCGCGAGAGGTGGGTGGCTGTTCGCCGCCGTTCCCGGCGGAATCACGACGGGAGGGACTCGAACCCGCAACCTGCGGTTTTGGAAACCGCTGCTCTACCAATTGAGCTACCGTCGTAGTGTTTTCTGGCTTCGATTCGGACACAGTGGACCTTCCAGTAGGCGTGGCCCAGATTCTATGCCCCCCGCCGCCCCGGCGTCTCCCGAAGCCACCTTTTGCCCGCGCCCCCGCCCCCTTACGGACACCCGCCGCCGCCCACGGTGTTGATGAGGGCGGCGATGTCGTCTTGGTCTTCGTTGCCGTCGCCGTTGAAGTCAGGCGGTGCGCCGGTGGGGTTCTCGCCCCCACTTGCTCAGTCCAGAAGCCTCCGATCGATCGCGGGAT
>JADYXW010000061.1 GCA_020853975.1 Phycisphaerales bacterium | reverse complement strand
TGTGTTGTGATTGCGTCACGCCAATCTCCGCTTATGATGATCGGTTGCTGCGCAGCGAGCTGTATCGCGGCGGAGCGACCGATTCCTCAGGAGCACCGCCATGCGTTTCGCCGCCCTGCTGATCTGCGCCGCCGGTCTGCCCCTCGCCGTTCACGCCCAGTCCATCCCGCAGGTCATCTACTCCAAGGTCGGCGGGCACCCGACCGCGACCATTCCGGGCGCTCTCGACGCCGGCGGCGCCCCCGTCGCCGCCGAGTTCCGCGCCATGGAGGACCTCATCGGCTCCACCGACGGTACGCAGTGGCTCCTCAAGGGCCGCACCCAGCTCGGCAGCGACCTCGAAACCATGCTCATGCTCGGCTCCGGCACCACCGGCTCCGTGCTCATTCAGGAAGGCCAGCCCGCCCTGGGCGGCGGGTGGTACGACTTCATCGGCTCCGGCGTCGGCCGCTTCAACACCGAAGGTGACTTCGCCTTCTCCGCCCGCGTCCGCACGGGCGCCACCGGCTCCACCAGCGCCGCGGACGGCCATCGCGTCCACAAGTCAACCAGCGGCGTGCTCTCACTTGCGTTCAAGCAGCTCGACCCCTATACCGGCCTCTCCGACACCAACCCTTCGGGAGACGAGACCGTTGGCAACTCCGTCGGCTCCATCCACCTCCTCGACGAGGGCACCATCGGCTGCCAGGACAGCACCATCAACAACATCCACACCTCGCGCCGTCCCGCGATCTTCTACAACCGCGCGATGTTCCACCAGACCGGTGTGACGACGATCGTTGCGATGGGGGGCTTGGGCAACCGCCCCTGGAGCACCATCGACGCCAACGAGTTCTTCACCACCCCTGACGCCGCCCACTGGATTGCGGAGGGCCAGGTGACGCTCCCCACCAGCGGAACCGTCCGCGTGCTCGTGCTCGATGGCAACGCCGTGCTGCAGGCGAACGAACTCGTCCCCGGCTCCTCTCTGGTGCTGGGCGACATCTTCCAGTCCGCCATCAGTGCGGGCGGCCACTGGGTCTCCCGTGGCCGCGACAGCTCCGGCACCACCTCGCCGGCCCCGGACTGGCTCGTCCTCGACGGCACCCGCGTCGCGGAAACCGGCATGCCGCTCATCACGGGCTCGTCCGAAACGCTGGGAGACACCTTCTCCACCCTCGCCGTCGATAACGCCGGCAACTACGCCTTTGTCGCCAGCGTCGCGGCGGGCAACCCCGCCTCCGACACCGCGCTCATCTACAACGGCACGCACATCCTCGCACGCGAAGGCGACCCCGTGGACCTCAACGGCAACGGGCTCCCCGACGACAACGCATTCATCGGCCGGGGCAACAACACCCTTGCCGCCTTCGTCGCCAACAACTCCCTCTTCCTCTCCACCGATGGCCACGCCTACTTCCTCGCCAACCTCCGAGACGGCGACGGCAACGACCTCAACACCACCTCCAGCCCTGCCTTCGGTACTCCCAACGCACTCATCCGCGTCGCCCTGCCCACCGACCAGCCCCCCTGCGACCCCGACCTCAACCAGGACGGCAACGTCGACCAGGACGACATCTCATACCTCATCAACGTCGTCGGCGGCGGCGAGAACCCCACCGGCATCGACCCCGATTTCAACCACGATGGCAATGTCGATCAGGACGACGTCTCCGCCCTTATCAACACCGTTGGTGGCGGCGGCTGTCCCTGATCTGACCTGAACCACGAGAATCACCCCGCCCCGCCGGGCGCGTTCCGGCGGGGCTTTTTCTTGCGCGCCCGCTTACTCGGGGCAGGCCTCTCGCATCAGTGTCTCGAACGTGCCCAGGGCCTCGGGCGAGTTCGCATCAGCCCCGGCGGTTGGTGTCAGCCGCGCGTACGTCCCCGCGGGCGAGAGCTCCCACGCGCACCGCCGGTCCGCCATGTGCACCTCGATAATGCGCTGCAGCCGCCGCCGCGCGTCGCGGTCCCGGACCGGCACCGCGACCTCCACCCGGTTCGACAGGTTGCGGTACATCCAGTCCGCGGAGCCGAAGTACCACTCGCCGTCGATCGGGTCCTGCTCGCCTGCCCCGAAGAAGAACAGGCGTGAGTGCTCCAGGAACCGCCCGACGATCGAGAGCACCCGGATGTTCTCCGACAGCCCGGGCACCCCGGGCCTCAGGCAGCAGAATCCGCGGCAGATCAGGGTGATCTTCACGCCCGCCGCCCCGGCCTCGTAGAGCTTCGCCGCCATCTCGCGGTCGTCGAACGCGTTGACCTTCGCGACGATCCGCCCGGGTCTGCCCTCGCGCACGTGCTGCACCTCTCGGTCGATCATGTCATAGAACTTCTGACGCATCGTGAAGGGCGCCACGAGAAGCGTGCTGTACTCGTGCCTCGCCGCGAGCCCGGTCAGGAAGTTGAAGAGGTTGACGAGATCGCCGGTCAGGTCCGGCTCGGCGGTGAGCAGGCCGCAATCGGTGTACAACTGCGCGGTCTTGGGGTGATAGTTGCCCGTGCCCAGGTGGGCATAGCACCGCAGCCCGTGCCGCTCCTTGCGGACCACGAGGCTGGTCTTGCAGTGTGTCTTGAGTCCGGCCACTCCATACGCGACATGCACGCCGGCCTTCTCAAGCTGCCTGGCGAACCTCACGTTCCTGGACTCATCGAACCTGGCGCGCAGCTCCACGAGGCAGGCGACCTGCTTGCCCGCCTCCGCCGCACGCATCAGGCTCTCGATGAAGGGCGAGTCCGGGCTCGTGCGATACAGCGTCTGCTTGATGGTCACCACGTCCGGGTCGTTCGCCGCCGCCGCGATGAACCGCTCCACCGACGCGTTGAAGCTCTCGTACGGGTGATGGACCAGGATGTCCTGCTTGCGGATGGCGGCGAAGAACGCCGCCGCCGCCTTCTCGCCCGCAGGGGCCAGTGCCACCGGGGCGAGCCGGGGCGGGATCGCGGGCTTCCATTGGCGGAACTTCAGGTCCGGCCGGTCCAGATCGCACAGCTCCGCCAGCCCCAGAAAATCTACACCGGGCTGGAGGTAGTACGTGTCGTGCTGATCTACGTTCAACTTGTCCAGGAGCCACCGGCGCAGCTCCGGGCTTGCGCCCTCCTCCAGCTCCACCCGCACCACCCGCGCGAAGCGGCGCTGCTTGATGTCCGCCTCGATGGACTGGAGCAGGTTCGCCGTGTCCAGGTCGTCCTTCTGGATGCCCGCGGACCGCGTGACACGGAAGTTCGCGAGTTCGAGGATGTTCAGCCCCGGGAACAGATCGTCCAGGTTGTTGCGGATGATGTCCTGCAGCATGACGAAGCGGTGCTGCCCGGGCTGGCTCCGCGTGGGCAGGGGCACATGCTGCCTGATGGACGCTGGGAACTTCAGCCTCGCGAAGAGGGGGTCCGGTGCTTCCCCCTCCGTGGGCAGGGGCGTGTGCTCCCTGGTCGGGTCTGCCGCGAGGATCGCCAGGCTCTCCGAGAGGTTCGAGATGAATGGGAAGCGGTGGGTGGGGTTCACCGCCAGGGGGGTCAGCGCCGGGTACACGTTCTGCACGTACCAGTCCTGCGCCCACGCCCGGTCCTTGGGCTGGAGGTCTGTGTACGCGAGCACCTCGATCCCCGCCTCGCGCAGCGAGGGCACAATCTGCTCGGCGTAGATCTGCTGCCGCTGCTTGCACAACCGCGTCACGAACTCGCGGATCTGCTGCAACTGCTGCCGGGGGGTCATGCCGTCCGCTGAGGCGTCGTCGATCCCCGCGTGCACTTGCCGCTTCACCAGCCCCACCCGCTTCATGAAGAACTCGTCGAGATTGCTCGTGAAGATCGTCAGGAACCGCACCCGCTCCAGCAGCGGCACGCCCGGGTCAGACGCCTGCTCCAGCACCCGCCGGTTGAACTCCAGCCAAGACAGATCACGGTTGAAGTACTGCGCGGACTCATCTCCGACGAACGTGATGCCGGAGGGCCGAGCCTGGGGCTTTCGGGGGGTGTTGGGCATGCATCCGCGGGACGATCCCGCGCCTTTCATCCTCACTCTCGGTGCAAAGCGGGTGCGACCAAGGTTATCGGCTCGCGGGGCTCCCGTCTGAAACAGGTCAACTTGCTTCAAACTTTGGGGCCTACCCCCCCGCTGAATACGCCACCGCCGCACACCCCACCGCCTCCGTCACGCGCACGCTGTGCACGCGAGCGTGGGGCTCCAGGGCCGGGTCCAGCCGCTCCGCCAGCCCGTCCGCCAGGTGCCGGGCCACGAGTTCCGCCGTGGGGTTCGTGCGGTCGAACGGCGGCACCGCATTCAGCGTGCTGTTGTGAAATGGCGCGCACAACTCCGCCAGCACCCCGTGCACCGTGTGGAAGTCGCAGAGCAGGCCGTCCTCGTCCAGCGTGGCGCCCCGGATGGTCGCGGTCACGCGCCAGTCGTGCCCGTGCAGCGTCTCGACAACGCCCCCGATGCGGATGGCATGCGCCGCGGAAAAAACGTGCTCGACCGTGAGCTCGTACATGCTCAGCGCGCCCCGCGCACTTCCAGCCGCCACGACGCCGCCGCGTCGGTGGACGACATCCGCAGGAACACCTGCTGGCGGGCGTCGAGCCTCATGAAACGCCAGTCCGGCTGGTCGCGCAGGGGCGTGCCGTTGTCCTTCAGGAAAATGAACCGGTACTGCACGCGGGAGAACTCCGAGCGGTCCGCGAGCAGGCGGCAGGGGACCGTGACAGACATGATCTCCCGCTGCTCCACCACGGGCTCGCCAAAGGCCAGGTGGTTGCGGAGGCCATATTCCACCGTAATCTGCGGATACTCGCGCCGCCCGCCATCGGGCTGGTCCACCAGGCCCCACGCCGTCTCGCCCGCGGGCGTCGTGCTCGTCGCCAGCGTGTCGCGCTTGCCCTCGTACGGCGCCTTCTCCGAGTTGCGGCAGGCTCCGAGCCCCAGCAGGGTCAGCAGCGCCGCGACGGTTCCGATGGTGCGTTGGGTCGTGCTCATTGGCATTCTCCTTCTCACGGCTGTTGGGCCGGGGTGTTCAGGTTCTCGACGGCGCGCTTCAACGCGTCGCTGACCGGGCGATAAGGCGGGTGGACCTGGCCGAACAGCCGTTGATAGCCCGCGCTGCCCGGCCGCGGCGGAACCATGGACCTTCCACCCTCCAGCACGTGCGCCGACGTGGCGCCCGCCTCCTCGGTCGTGAGGGCGATGCCCTCCTCGCGATACAGATTCTCCAGATCGTTCGTCGTGTACCCCAGCAGCCGCCCGGCGGCCTGATACCGCGCGAGTACCTCAGGCGAGGGACGGCTCGCGTCCATGCCTCCCATGATGAAGGGCAGGTCGCCACCCGCCACCGGCCCCGAGTACTCGTTGGAATACACCAGCGTTCCCGACGCCTGCCACGGGGCTGGAGAGGGCGTGAGCCTCACGTACCGAAGCTGCATGGGCGGCCCGGTCGGTGCGGGCGGGGAAAGGTCCGTGAGCACCACGCGGCTGGCGGGGTCGCCCGCCACCTCCAGCGTCACGCTCGCGCCCGGCTCGTTGATCCGCGCCGGCACGATGTAGGTGTTGGCGGGCAAAAACTCGCAGTAGCGAGTGTCCGCCGACGCCGTCGCCTTCATCAAGGCCCCGATGATCGCCACGCCCGCGCCGATGAGCGCCCGATTCTGCCTCGCCTCGTCGCTCTCGTCCCGGCCCTGCGGCGCCGTCGCCACCGCGATGCCGCCCACCATCAGCAGGCTGCCCAGCGTGCTCTTGGCGGCTCTCACGTCCTCCAGGTTGTTCCACGCCAGGCTCCGGCCCATCGCCGCCACGTCCGCGACCGGCGGCAGGCCCGAGAGCGCCGCCCCGCCGCTCGCGCCGGAGGTGATGGCAAGGCCCGTCGACCGCCACGCGGGCTCGAATCGCACCAGCGCGTTGTCCGGGCCAAAGGCTGTCTTCCGCGGGCCAACGCCATAGTCCACCACGAATACCGTGTTGAAGTCGCCGGTGCGCAGCTGCTCGCAGAGCGGCCCGAGCGCGGGGTTCACCGCCGCCGCCTCGCGGAAGTTGTCCGAGGCCTCGTCGACCCGGCCCAGAGCGCGGTTCGAGAGCCCCGCGAGCAGATAACCCAGCGCGAAGTCAGTCTTGACCGGGGTATAGCCGTGGTCGATCAGGGCATCCCCGGAGCCGCCCCGCGCCTCCGCCTCCGCGGCTCGCCGGGCCAAATCCTCGCCCGTCAGCTTCTCACCCCTCTCGTTCTCGCCGAAGTCCCTCAGCAGGAACAGCGAGGACTGTGCCGCCGCCCGAGCGTTGTCCCACTCCCCGCGCATCGCCTTCTGCACCGCGATGTACGAGTAGGCCATCGCCTGCTCGAAGGGCTCTCCCTTCCACGTGCGAACCCGCTCGTTGAAGATGACCGACGCCGCCGTCTTGTCCGCGTTGAGGCCCTGCGTGCGCAAGAGCTGGTAGGCCTCGTTCGCCGTGGTCTCCGCGGCATCGGGCTGGCCGTCCGCCAGCGTCAGGATCAGCAGCCTCAGCCGGTCGAGGATGTACGCCCTGTCGGAGGTGTCCGTCGCCAGCAAGGCGCCGAGCCTCACTCTCGCCTCGCCATACCGGCCCGTCTGAGCCGCCGCAGCGATGCGGGCGTCCACCCGGTCCGTGCTGCTCGCGCAGCCCCCGAGCGCCGCCGCCAGCACCAGCGCCACCGAAATGACCGCGAATCGCTTCATCTCAGTCGTACGCCTTTCCAAAGGCGGTCTTCTTGAACTCCACGGTGTCGGTCCACACCAGCTCGCCGCTCGCCAGGTCCGTCACGCGGCACTCACACTGGTACGCGTCGGTCCGGTCCAGCCCGGCGCTGCGCGTCGCGGACCTGAAGGTCGCCGTCAGCCCGTGCGTCGGCCGGCGCCCCGCGCCGATCTCCCGCTCCGCCTCGCTCTGCGTGCTCGACGCCGCCAGGTGCTCCGCCGGGATCACGAACGCCACGTTGTACAGCCTGCGAAACGTTTCCAGAGGCCGGCTCGCCCGCAGCCGGGTCATGATGTACCAGCGGTCCGGCTCGGGGATCACGTCCGACGAAAGGTTCTCGACCTTCTGGATCGCGATGACCACGCGGGACGGCTCCGCCGTGCGGCCCCTCAGCCAGTCCGAGGCCGACAGCTTGTGGACCAGCTCATCCGCCGTGAACTCGATGTCGTCCACCGAGAGTGTGCTCGACTTTGGGGCGCTGGCGCACCCGGGCACCGTGGGCGCCGCGAGCCCCGCGCCCAACGCGAGCCAGGCCAGCAGCAGCCCGCGTGCCGCACGCACGCCCTGCCCCCGCGCACCCGCGGCATCGCCCAACTTCCGGCTGCGTTTCATCACGACGCTCCCCCGCACCGGTCACCGGCCCGGCGTCTGCTTCACCTCGTACGAGTTCTGCCAGATCAGCTCGCGAGAGTCCGCGTTGCTGATCGTCCAGTTGAGCATGTACAGGTGCGCCTCCTGCCCCTCGACCCGCGAGACGTTGTACATCTCGCCGTTCAGGAAGTACGTCACGCCCCAGTTCAGCTCCTGGCTCTGCCCGGGGTTGCCCCCCGCCTCGCGCCGGCGCAGCTCGTCCATCCGCGCGCGGCTCTCGATCCAGCGCACCCGCGACCGCGCCACGCTGCTGCTCAGCAGCTTCGACCTCACCCGCGAACGGAACGCCTCAAAGTCCGAGGTCGGCACGATCCCCGTCTTGTTCACGATGTCGCCGAACACCACGTTCACGCGCTGCCCGGTGTTGAACTCGGGCAACTCCACCAGGTCCTCGACGAGCTGCTGCGCCGCCTGGTCAGAAAACTCCACCAGCGCCGCGGGCTGCACCAGGGGTGAGCGACGCTCGGCCTTGGTCGTGTCCGTCATCTCCACGCGCCGCGTCTGCTCGCCCTGGGGCGGGGCGTTGCACGCGGTCAGAAGGAGCAGGGGAAAGGTCAGCCACGCGATTTGGGGCAGTCGAAGCATCGGGTCCTCTCCGTGACGCGCCCGGAAACCCCCCGGCGCGAGTCCACGGATGTTAGACGCCGCTAAGTTGGGACGGTTCCGGCCCGGTCGAGCCCGGCCCGGGCCCTACTCCCGCTCTTCGATCACCAGCGGTACCGCCGCCCGCGGCGCCCAGTGCTGCGGAGGCTGCGTCCACCAGGTCAGAGACTCCGCGTCGTCCGTCAGCGGAGCCTCGATCGACTCGGGCAGGACCTCGAGCCGCACCTCGCCCTTCAGGCGGTCGCTCAGCAGCGTGGTGATCGACTCCACGCTCGCCGCGTCCGCGGGCATTTCGAGCAGGTAGCTCCCCGCGATCGCCGCACCCGCACGCTCGATGCGCGGCGGCACGATGTTCAACGCCGCCCGTGGGCCCACCAGCGGCGCGATCACCGAGCCGAAACGCTCCGGCTCCGACGCCGCCATCACCGGCCCCACGAACTCCGGGTTCACCGGCGCCGCGGTGACCACGGCCAGGATGGTCGAAGAGACCTCCGCCGGCACGTCCTTCCGCAGCCTCCAGGTCCTGTGATTCCGCCCGTTTCCCATCGCCTCGAGCTGCCCGACGCCGCGAGTGCTCGACGAGGCTACACGGATGACCAGACGGCCCTCCTGCGCCAGCCTCGCCGCGTCCTCGGACGAGAGCACCTTGGTCGCGGCCTCATTCCGCGGCGCCGAGTCAGCGATCGCCAGGGCCGCCGCAGGCGCCTCGACCTCAATGGCAGCGCCCGACGGCGACGTTGCCCGGGGGCCCTTCTCGGTCTTGATCGCGAGTGGGCCCGGCGTGACTGTCGGCGCCGGCCGGTCCTTGCCCCCGATGAGCAGCGACGACCAGTACGCCCCGCCGCCGACCAGCAGCACCAATCCCGCCGCGAGCGCGAGCCCCGGGGCCGCCTTCATCCACGGGCGATGCCCGGCGTGCCTTGTGCGGTCTCCGATGTGAATGGGGATGTGCCCGTCCACGGGCTCGCCCTTGGCCAGCCCGAGCAGCGCGTCCCGCTCCAGCGTTGCGATCACGCGCTCCGCCAAGTGGGGGGGCGCCACCTCCAGCGGCATGTTCTGCAGCGCACGCCGATGCGCCTGCATCTGCCTCACCCGCTCCGAAAGCCCCGCCCGCCCGGACCTTGAGAACACAGCTTCTGCGTCCGCCTCCGACAGACGACCCTCGACCAGATCGAGGATCTGATCCTCGGTCAGGGGCCTGTCCGCGGGGGGTTGTCCGGGCGTGCTCGTCATTCGTTCTTGCCCTTCGGGGCATCGCTCAGATTCTCAACAGCCTCTCGCAGCGCCGCACGCGCCCGAAAAAGCCGGCTCTTCACCGTTCCGACCGCGACCCCCAGCACTTCCGCGATCTGCTCGTAACTCTTGCCGTGGCAATCGCACAGGATGATCACGGCACGCTGCTCCGGGTCGATCCGTCGAAGGGCCTCGAGAACCCGGGTTCGCTCTTCTTCCGTATCGACGCGGTCATCCGCCGAAAGTTCCCGCGACTGCTCGTGATTGCGGGGTTGGGAGGGCTTTGATCGGGAGTCGCCCCCACCCCCGGGCGGGGCGTCCAGGCTCGCGTGCCGCCGCAGTTTCTCGGACCGCAGCCGCGAAAGGCATACGTTCATCGTGACCCGGATCATCCACGTCGAGAGCTTCGCCCGCCCGTCAAATGTGTCGAGCCCCTGGATGATCTTTACGAACGCGTCCTGCGTCAGGTCCGCCGCCAGTTCCCGGTGATGCACCATCCGGTAGCAGACCGAGTACAACCGGTCCTGATACCGCGTGATCAGCCGCGACCACCCGGTGGTGTCACCCCGACGAATCGCCTCGACCAAACGCAGGTCGTCTTCGGCGTCGTCTTGCGTCGTCGGCGAGGGCTTGCCCGGGGTCGTCCGCACGCGTGTGGCCCCATGGTAGGGGCCGCACGCCCCGGAGGGTGCAGACCGGGCGTGTACAGTGCTCCCTCCCCGAGGTGCGACAAGCCCGGGGCACAGGGCCCCCGCGCGTGATCAAGTACCTCGGCTCAAAGCGCACCATCCTGCCTCTCATCCTCCAGGAGGTACGCCGCGCCGACGCGCCGATCGCGGGGGGAGGCGTTCGCACCGTGCTCGATCTTTTCTCCGGCACCTCCCGAGTGGGCCACGCCCTCAAGCGTGCCGGATTTCGCGTCCTCGCCAACGACCACAACGCCTACGCCCTCGCCCTCGCCCGCTGCTACGTGCAGGCCGACGCGGAGGAAGTGCTCGAAGACGCCCGCACCCTCCTCGCCGAGCTCGGCACGCTCCCGGGGTCGCCCGGCTACTTCACCAGCACCTTCTGCGAGAAGGCCCGCTACGTGCACCCGAGCAACGGCGAACGCATCGACGCCATCCGCGAGGCCATCGCCCGCAAGGCGCTCGCGCCCGAGCTCGAGGCCGTGCTGCTCGTCTCGCTCATGGAAGCGGCCGACCGCGTGGACTCCACCACGGGCCTCCAGATGGCGTACCTCAAGGCCTGGGCTCCGAGGGCCCTCAACCGGCTTGAGCTGCGCATGCCCGACGTGCTGCCCCGTTCGACACACGGCAAGAGTGCCGCGCACAGCCTCGACGCGCTCGACGCCGCACGCTCCCTCGATGCCGACCTCGTCTATATCGACCCGCCCTACAACCAGCACTCGTACCTCGCCAACTACCACGTGTGGGAGTCCCTCGTTCGATGGGACAAGCCCGAGGTCTACGGCGTGGCGTGCAAGCGCGCCGATGTCCGGACCCGCCGCAGCCCCTTCAACTCCAGGCCACTCGCTGCTCAGCATTTTGCCGAAGTCCTCCGTGCCATCCGCGCCCCCGTCATCGTCGTCTCATTCAGCGATGAGGGGTTTATCTCGCGTGCCCAGATCGAGTCCCTGCTGACCTCGCTCTGGGATGGTCAGGCCCGCCTGCACACCATCGAGATCCCCTTCAGGCGGTACGTCGGCGCGCAGATCGGCATCTACAACCCCGCGGGCGAGAAGGTCGGCGAGCCCGGGCGGCTCACCAACACCGAGTTCCTCTTCGTGGTGTCGCGCCAGCCCGCCCACTGCACCGCCTGAGCCCTACTCCAGCCGGTCCGCGGGCATCGGGGGGGTCGGGTGCGTGCTCATCGCCGCGAGCAGGAAGGCGCGCCCCTTCGGCCGCGTCCCACCAAGCAGCCGCCGCATGTCAAGGTACAGGGTCAGGCGGTCCGGGTGATCCGGAAACTCGATCCGCACGAACTGGTTCGGCACGTGCACGTGCACCCTTGCCTTCCGCAGGTCGTAGCGAGCAACCTCCGGCTCTCCCGTGCCCAGGATCCCGAAGTGGAACACGTCCAGCACCCCAGGCGCTAGGCGCACGTACGTCGGGCAGACAAACGCCGCGACGCCCGCGCCCACGACCATCGCCGCGATGACCTCGAAGTAGTTCATGTTGAACTTGCCGTCCAGGAACAGCAGGTGCATGGCCGCGAGGGCCAGCACCCCCGTGGCGGCGCACACGCCCAGTGCGACCCGTGATCTCGCCGGGACCAGTTGCGAGGTCTTCACCCTCCCGCGCTTCAACCCGCTCCGCACCGCCACCTTCCCGTCCGGCGTCCGCTCGCCGCGCGAGAGGGCGTAGACGCACCGCATCACCACCGGCTCGAATGAGACGTTCGCGACCTCGCGTAGCAGTTCCTCGATCTGCCCGGCGTCCCCGATCGCCTGCAACCGCACCGTCGGGTCGCTGTGCTCCTCCGGCCCCGCAGCCTTCTTCGCCCGAGACCTTTTCACCGCTCGCCCGATCGCCCACACGCCGACGCCGAGCCCCATCACACCCACCGCAATCTGCGACACTTCGAAGGCGGACACCGCCACGCCCGCACGCCGCGCCACCGCGAGCGACGCGCCAAGCAGCAGGATCACCAGCCCCGCCGCCGCGAAGTAGGGCAGCGGTCCGCTTCTGGGCCACGGATCTTCCTTCGTCGCAACGCGCGCCACACGCACCCTGTCCGGCCTCATGGGCTCCATGGCGAGCGTCTCGATGCGTTCCGGGCCCGGCTCAGTCATCGGGGTACCCCTTCCGGCCCGCATCGTTGGCGCGCCCCGGCGCAGCCCTCGGAAGTTCGCATGTTGTTTGGATTTTGGAAGCGTCGAGCGCCGCCCGGCAACACGCCCCCGATTGGACGTGTCCCCCGCCCCGCCAGCCGCCGGTGCCCCACGGCATTCATCCGCCGCTCAGTCCACAAGCTCAAGGAGTCAAAAACTGCTGGTTTTGTCGGTCTTTTTCGATCGCTCATGCCGCGCGCCAGACGCCCTGCTGGACGCTACAATGCATGTCCGCCAAAGGCCCGCAGCGGCCCAAAGACCACCGCCCCTCACGCCGCGGCGACGCAAGAGGCACCCTAACCGCCCGGAACCCTCATGCCCGACACCAACACCCCTCCCTTGCCAGACGCCTCTCTCGCTGCCGTCAAGCCCCTCAACGGCGCGGCCGCGGGCGTGCCGGTGGGAGTGGTGGACGGCAACTACGGCGCCGACCAGATCCAGGTGCTCGAAGGCCTCGACGCTGTCCGCAAGCGCCCGGGAATGTACATCGGAGGCACCGGGCTCAACGCCCTGCACCACCTCGTCTACGAAGTCGTTGACAACTCCATCGACGAGGCCATGGCCGGGCACGCATCCTTCGTCCAGGTCACCATCCAGCCCGACGGCTCGTGCAGCGTCAGCGACGACGGCAGAGGCATCCCCGTCGAGCCGATGAAGCACGATGATCCGTCGCTCAACGGCAGGCCCGCGGTCGAGATCGTCCTCAGCAAGCTTCACGCCGGCGGCAAGTTCCAGCAGGAGGGGAGCGCCTACAAGGTCTCGGGCGGCCTCCACGGCGTGGGCGTCTCCTGCGTCAACGCGCTCAGCGAGTACCTCGACTGCGAAGTCTGGCGCGAGGGCCGCGTGTTCTCCATCGGGTTCGAGCGAGGCCGGGTCGCCTCACCGCTCCGCGAGATCGGCAAGGTCCCCGCGGGCGCCGCGAGGTCCCGGGGCACCATCGTCACCTTCCGCCCCGATCCCGACATCTTCCCCGACACCACGTTCAGCTACGAGACCCTGCTCGCCCGCCTGCGAGAGCTCTCGTTCCTCAACCCGGGCGTCACGCTTGTCCTCTCCGACGAGCGGGTTTCCGCCGACGGTCGCGTCCGCTCCGAGACGCTCCGCGCCGAGAACGGCCTGCCCGAGTACGTCGCCCACCTCATGTCGGGTAAGAACGCCGTCAGCCAGCTCATCTACGTGAGGCGGGAAGACTCCCAGGCCGGCATGGTCTGCGAGGTCGCGCTCCAGTATCACGACGGCTACAACGAATCGCTCCTCACCTTCGCGAACAACATCAACAACGTTGACGGCGGCACCCACGCACAGGGTTTCAAGGTCGCGCTCACCCGCGCGCTCAACGCCTACAGCCGCAAGGCCGGCATCGTGAAGGACAAGGACCCCGTCCCCACGGGCGAGGACCTCCGCGAGGGCCTCATCGCCATCGTCTCCGTCAAGCTCGGCAACCCCACCTTCAACAACCAGCCCAAGGAGAAGCTCCTCAACCCCGAGATCGAGACCTTCGTCTCCCAGGCCGTGCAGGAAGGGCTCGATTCCTGGCTCGAAGACCACCCGGGCGAGGCCAAGCGGCTGTGCCTCAAGGGCATCGTCGCCGCCCAGGCCCGCGAAGCCGCCCGCAAGGCGAGAGAGCTGACCCGGCGCAAGAGCGCGCTCGACAGCGGCTCCATGCCCCACAAGCTCCGAGACTGCAAGACCCGCGACGTCGACGCCAGCGAGCTCTTCATCGTCGAGGGTGACTCCGCCGGCGGCAGCGCCACCCAGGGCCGCGACGTCGAGACCCAGGCGATCCTCCCGCTCAAGGGCAAAATCCTCAACGTCGAAAAGGCCCGCATCGACCGCATGCTCGACAGCGACGAGATCCGAACCCTCATCGGCGCCCTCCGCGTCGGTATCAGCAGCGAGTTCGACATCTCCAAGCTCCGCTACGGCAAGGTCATCATCATGACCGACGCCGATGTGGACGGCAGCCACATCCGCACCCTCCTCCTCACCTTCTTCTTCCGCCAGATGCCCGAGCTCATCCGCCGCGGGCACGTCTACATCGCGCAGCCCCCGCTCTATCACGTCAGCAAAGGAGGCCGGTCCAAGAAGGGCACCTACGTGCTCAACGGCAAGCTCCTCGACGACACCCTCGTCGAGATGGGCCTCGACGGCGCCGCGCTCGTCGTCCGCGATGTCCGCCCCGTCGGCGAAGCCTCCTACTCCACCACCGAGTCCCGCAGACTCGAGGGCGTCCCCCTCCGGCGCACGCTCCATCTGCTCCGCCGGATGGCCGACCTTGTCGAGATCGCCGAGCGCAGGGGCGTGCGCTTCCAGGACCTGCTCCACTCCCGCAGGGCCGATCCCACGGGCCGCGGTAGGCTCCCGACCCACCGCGTCACCTGGCGCGGGGGCGACTCCTGGGCATGGTCCGAAGGCGAAGCGCTCGACGCCATCGCCAAGGCAGGGCTCCGCCTCGCGGACCGGTCCAACGAGACCCCCGCCGCCGGCAGGGGAGAAGAGGCCCTCGTGCGTGAGCTCCATGAGAACCGCGAGCTCGAACGCCTCTTTGCCGAGCTGGCCGACCTCGGCCTGCCCGTCGACGTGGAGACCTACGCGGGCGTGCAGAAAGAGGCCGTCACGGGCGAGAGGGTCCCGGCGCGGTTCGCCTGGGTCCTTGGTGAGGATCGCGGTTCGCAGCCCGTGGCGTCCGCCGACGAGTCCGACGACCACCCCCACGACATCCCCGATGACGAGGCAAAGGCCAAGTCGCCACCCTCCCGCGAGGTCGAGTGCCCGAACCTCCCCGCGGTCATGGAGGGCCTGCGCGCCATCGGCCGCCGGGGTATGCAGGTCAAGCGCTTCAAGGGCCTGGGCGAGATGGACGCCGAGCAGCTCTGGGAGACGACCATGGACCCCACCCGCCGCACGCTCCTCAAGGTCACCTGGGACATGGGCAGCAACGCCGACGCCCTCTTCTCCGTCCTCATGGGCGAGGAAGTAGAACCCCGGCGCAGGTTTATCGAGGACCACGCGCTCGAAGTGAAGAACCTCGACGTGTAGCGACCCATAACCCGCCCCGGCGCTTCCGGATCGCCCGATCCGGTGGACCGTCGATCTCCGGCTGTCGATGCAATGCGGGGCTCGCCGCATCTGCGACGTCCGGAGGCTTGAGCATGGCGGGGAACAGACCGGGTCGGGTCTCCATTACCCAGGCGCGGGCGGGCGTGTCGTCGGTCGATCGTCCGAACACCATCGGGCTGGCGGGCCGTGACCTCGCCGCCGTGCTGGATGCCTTCGACTCCGCCGAGTCGGGCGGCGTCTCGCCCAGGCGGGAGTTCATCCGCTGGCCCTTCCGCCACGCGGGAATCCCGGTCAGTTTCGCTCACCCGGGCGGGTCGCTGGTCTCGCTCAAACTCGCCGGACGCAACATCTCCAAGGGCGGGCTCTCGGTGCTGCACAACGCCTTCGTCCACCCGGGCACGGAGTGCACGGTGCAACTCCCCAAGACCCAGGGCGGCACCCTCGAACGCTCCGCGATCGTCAGCCGCTGCATCCACCGCCGGGGCACGCTCCACGAGCTGGGCCTGCGATTCTCCACCCCGATCCGGCTCCGCGACTTCATCTCCGCGTCGACCCGCGGCGACGTCAACTCGCTGGAACGCGTCGATCCCTCGCGCCTCCGGGGCCGCATGCTCTACGCCGAGGACAACCCGCTCGACGCCAAGATCGTCGCGCACTTCCTCCGCGACTCCTCCATCTCTATGGTCGTCGTCGGCACCGTCGAGGGCGGGCTTCAGCGCCTCAGCGAGCAGTTCGACGTCATGCTCATCGACTGGCGCCTCGCGGGCGGCAAGGGCACCGACCTCCTCATGGCCGCGCGCGACCAGGGCATGATGACGCCCGCCATCTTCGTCTCCGCGGACCCGGGCGGCCTGAGCGCCGACCCGGTCTGGAAGGTGCCCGGCGTGCGCATGCTCCCCAAGCCCTTCACGCAGGCACAGCTCCTCCAGGACCTAGGCGAGGTCCTCCTCGCCGAAAACCGCGAGACCGCCACCCTGCCCGTGGGCCAGGACACTCTGCCGGGCAACCTCACAGCCGAATACGCCAAGGACCTCGTGCAGTCACTCGAAAAGAGCGTCGCCGACCAGACCCGCGACCGCACCGTGGAGCTCTGCTACCAGCTCCGGGGCTGCGGCGCCATGCTCGGGATGAAGACCGCCGCCGGGGTCGCCGACCGCGCCTGCGCCGCGATGGGCGGCAACGCCTCGTCCAAGGACGAGCAGGGCGTGCTGAGAGAGCTCATCTCCGCCTGCCGCAAGGACCTCGACCGGCTCCAAGACCGGCAGGGCTGATCCGCTCGCCTTCGGAACAAGGGTGGCCAACGGGACTCGAACCCGCGACCCCGGGAATCACAATCCCGTGCTCTAACCAACTGAGCTATGGCCACCATCTGACCCCGCGGCGGCAGGCCCGCCGCAGGGCCAAGACTATATGCCCGGGCCAACAGCGCGTCACCCGCCGCCGGCCTCCCGGCCGCGCGCCGCCCCCGAATCGCCGAGCAGGGTCCGGAATCGCCTAACATTCCGCCCGCGCGGCGTGCAGGCCGCGCCGGACCGTGGAGTATCCGCCGATGTCCTCTTCCGCACTCGACCGTCTCGACCTCTCCTCCCACCGCGTTCTCAAGAACCTCTCCTCCGCCGAGCTGGTCGAGCGAGCGCTCGCCGCGGGCGAAGGGCAGCTCGCCGCCAACGGCGCCCTGGTCTGCCTCACGGGCGACCGCACGGGCCGCAGCCCCAAGGACAAGCACCTCGAGGACGTCCCCGCCATCCACGACAAGATCTGGTGGGGCAAGGTCAACACCCCCGTCACGCCCGCGCAGTTCGACGCCGCCCTCGAGATCGCCGTCAACCACCTCAACAGCCAGCCCCGCGCCTTTGTCTTCGAGGGCTACGCCGGCGCCGACCCCAAGCACCGCCTGGGCGTCCAGGTCATCACCGAGCAGGCCTGGCACAGCCTCTTCGCCAGCACCCTCTTCATCAAGCAGGGCAGCAAGGCCGCCGGCGCCCCCGTCCCCTTCAAGAAGGACTGGACCATCATCAACGCGGGCAAGCGCCGCCTCACCGCCGACGAGCAGGCGAAGATGGGCTACAAGTCCTCCGTCCTCATCGCCCAGAGCATCACCCGCAAGATTGTCGTCATCCTCGGCTCCGAGTACGCGGGCGAGATGAAGAAGAGCATCTTCTACGCGATGAACTACGACATGCCCGAGGTCGGCGTCTTCCCGATGCACTGCTCCTGCAACGTCGACCGCGCCTCGGGCCAGAACCCCGCCCTCTTCTTCGGCCTCTCCGGCACCGGAAAGACCACCCTCTCCGCCGACCCCAACCGCGCCCTCATCGGCGATGACGAGCACGGCTGGACCGACACCGGCTGCTTCAACTTCGAGGGCGGCTGCTACGCCAAGTGCATCAAGCTCTCCAAGACCGGCGAGCCCGAAATCTGGAACGCCATCCGCTTCGGCTCCGTTCTCGAAAACACCGTCATCGACCCCGCCTCCAGAATCCCCGACTACGACTCCTCCAGGCTCACCGAGAACACCCGCGTCACCTACCCCGTCGATTTCATCGACGGCGCCGTCATCCCCAGCCTCTGCGGCCATCCCAAGAACGTCATCTTCCTCACCGCCGATGCCTACGGCGTCATGCCCCCCGTCTCCAAGCTCACGCCCGAGCAGGCCATGTACTACTTCATGAACGGCTACACCAGCAAGCTCGCCGGCACAGAGGCGGGTGTCACAGAGCCCCAGCCCAACTTCTCCCCCTGCTTCGGCGGCGTCTTCCTCCCCAGGCCCCCCATCGTCTACGCCAATCAGCTCGCCGACAAAATCAAGAAGCACGGCGCCAACGTCTGGCTCCTCAACACCGGCTGGACGGGCGGTCCCTACGGCACGGGCCAGCGCTTCAGCCTCAAGTACACCCGCGCCTTCGTCACCGCCATCCTCGATGGCTCCCTCGCCAAGGCCGACTACCACCAGGACCCCGTCTTCGGCTTGCACCTCCCCAAGGCCGTCCCGGGCGTGCCCAGCGAGGTCCTCATGCCCCGCAATACCTGGAAGGACGGCGCCGCCTACGACGCCCAGGCCAAGAAGCTCGCCAAGGGCTTCCGCGACAACGACAAGTCCTTCGACATGCCCGACGCCGTCCGAAACGCCGGGCCGAAGGTCTAAGCCTCCGCATCCCCTTCGGGCTTCCGAAGTATCACGTCGATGGTCTTGCGCGCAAACCCGATGGGAACCGGGATCGGCTTGCGCTTCCAGTAGTCGATGAGCAGCTGTTCCTCGACGGACAGTCCAAGCCACTCAAGCATCTCCGGCGCGAAGCCGTCCAGAACCACCAGGTTCGTGAGGTCGCCAAGGGCGAGCTCAAACTCGTGGTATGACACACCCCGGCCCCACCGGGCGAGCACCTCGGCGGCCCGGGCTTCTCCCTTCGGGAGTACGTCAGCAATGGACTCTCGCAGCCCGGCCCTGGGCGACCGTGAGGCGTAGGGAAGCGCCACCGAGTCCGGCAGCATGTGAAAGAAGGGAAGGTCGCTGGTGTGGGCGTCCCAATAGGTCAGGCGATTCGGAGTGTCCGCGACGACGAGCATGCCGCCCGGGCGGAGCAGATTCCAAGACGCGGACAGCGTTTCCAGCCGCTCCGGAACGGTCTGGTGTTCCAGCACCGCGTAGATCAGGACGATGTCTGCTGTCGGCCGATCCGGCTTGCCACCCACCGACCTCCGTGGTGCTTGCGCCGCCATGGTCGCCAGCAGACGCTGGGGCTCGACGCAGTTGCAGGTCGCCCGTTCCGTGAGACCCATGATGCCAAGCCGCCGCCTCGCCGCCTCCACAGAAGCCGGGGCAATGTCATACGCCTGAATGTGTCCGACATGCGGCGCTAGCGCCGCGGTGCTGGAGCCCGTCCCGCAGCCGATCTCGACGACCGCCGTACCGGAAAGCTCGCACACCTTCCCGAGCCACGGAATCACGTGGCGCCGGCATAGCTCGAAGCGAACGTGCACGTGGTCGTCCAAGTCTCGTGCAAACTCCTGAGATCGGAGGTACTCGGGACTCCACCCGGCGAAGTAGGTCTCGCGGAGCGCTCGCGCGATCTCCGCAGTTCGTTCGAGCGTCATTCCGCCGCGGCAGTCAGGCCTTGGGCGCGTTGATGCGCCTGGAGCGGGGGGGGGGGGGCACCGCCCGTTTGTCTGCCTCGTTCAAGCCGGCCTCCCTTCACCCGCGAGCGTACGCTGGATCGCCCGCGGGGTTAGCATGAACACCTCGTTTGCACATGCGATGCTGACCCTTCAGATGCCCGCGGGCGCCCTGCTCGCCATCGCCGGCGCCCTCATCCTCTGGGGGCCTCGCCTCGGCCTCGCACCGTTCCTTCGGCGGCTGTCCCTCCAGTCCCGCCTCGCCTGCGGCCTCGCCTGCCTCGGCCTCGGCTACCACCTCGTCATCTGGTCTCTCGCGGACTCCTCCCGTTGGCTCCACGTGCCGCGTGATCGCTGGTGGCTGGTGCTGGTTGTGGCCGCCGTCGCGGTGGGGGCCTCGCTCGCCACCGACCGCCTTCCTACACGCCGCGCCGATTGACCTCCACGGGCCTCCCCGCGCGGCTAACAATCAGCCCATGCCAAACCGGACCACGCACTCCGTCATCCTCGGGCTCGCGCTCCTCGCCCCTGGCGTCGCGCCCGCCCTCGCGCAGGAAGCCCAGCCCAGCGGCTCGACCAAGGCCCTGGAAGACCTGCTCCTCCCCGTCGACCGGGGTGGCAGCCTCACCTGGGTCACCGTCGTCGAGCCCGGCGAGAGCATCTTTCCCTCGCTCGTCGTGGGCCAGGCCACCATCAAGCCCGACGAGGAAGACGCCGACCCCACCTCGCTGGGAGACCCCATGGGCCTCCTTGGCGTCGGCATCGTCTCTCCGGGCGTCGCGCTCCCCGTGCGCGTCACCGTCTCCGCGCCCGACATCATGGAAGAGAGCACCTTCACCGGCAAGCTCGTGAAGGAGGGTGAGACCTACGCCATCTCACCCAAGATCAAGTGGAAGTTCAAGGAGCTCCTCAAGAGCCGCCAGCAGATGCCGGTCAATGTCACCTTCAAGGTCAAGGTCGGCGACCGCCCCGAAGAGGAGAAGACCCAGACCGTCACGCTCCGCACCATCAACGACTGCCCCTACGTCATGCACATTGGCGACGAGGTCCGCGACACCCGCTGGATGTTCGCCGCCTACGTGAACGAGGACCACCCCTGGGTCGACCAGATTCTCAAGGAGTCCCTGGGCACCGGCATCGTCGAGTCATTCACGGGCTATCAGACGGGCAAGGAAGAGGACGTGCTCAACCAGGTCTTCGCGGTCTGGCAGACGCTCCAGAAGCGGGGCATCCGCTACAGCGACGTCAGCACCAACTCCATCGAGTCCGCGACCGTCGCCAGCCAGCACGTGCGCTTTCTCGATGAGTCCATCGTCGCCCACCAGGCCAACTGCGTGGACGGCGCCATCATGCTCGCCTCCCTGCTCCGCAAGATCGGTCTTCAGCCCAGCCTCGTGTTCGTCCCCGGGCACTGCTACCTCGCGCTCAGCATCGTCCGCGACGGCAGCCTCACCATCGGCATCGAGACCACCGTCATCGGCAAGGCCGTGCACGAGGACTTCGAGAAGCCCACGCTCAGGCTGCGACCCTCCTTCGAGAAGGCCTCGCTGGACACGTTCAACCTCGCCGTCAAGGTCGGCTCGGAGAACTTCGCCAAGCACATCGAGAAGATCAACGACCCCCTCGACGAGGAGCATGTGATGATCTCGATCGCGGAAGCGAGGGAGATCGGCGTGCGCCCGATGCCCTACCTCCCCGCGGACGCCGCGGCTCAACCTCCTCAGAGCCCCGCGAGGGCCGTCGCAAAGTAGCCCCGCTACATCCTCCGCATCTCCCCTTCATGAAGGCCCAGGTCTCTCTGACCTGAGTGCGCGGAGGCCGCGCGCTAATCTCACGGTGCGTGGCGCTATATTGCATCCTGCCGCGGCTGTCGTTACTATCACTCCATGCTGCCGCGCCCTGGCCCGCGACGACAGCATCGGGGAATACACATGAAAATCACGTCGCTCCTGGGGTGGATCGCCGTCGCATGCGGCGGCGTGAGCCTCCGGGCCCCCGCGCAGGTCTATGGCCCGCCTGATCGCACCAGCATCCTCCAGATCATGTCCGAATCGGGCATGCAGATCAAGGATCGCAACAACGACCAGGCCCTGAGCGACGTCGACATCGCGCTCGACGTTCTCGACCGCCTCGTCGTGAGCTACGGCGAAGACCTCGCCGTCGGCGACCTCGACGCCAACGGCGTCGAAAACGGCGAAGATATGGTCGAGGCAATCGCCCGCATCGTGCGCGGCGCGTTCGGCAAGTCCGTGCCCGACGCCCAGCCCATCGGCGAACAAGACCTTGAAACCACCGTGACGCTTGTGGTGGACCAGGCCTCCTCTGGCGACCTCAACCTCGACGGCCAGGCCGACAGCGGAGACATAGAGCTCACCGTCGCCGGCATCGGCACAGACCCGGAGGAGTTCAACGCGGCCGACGGGGCCGCACGCGAACTCTTCGATTACATCGGCGCGATTCTCACCAACGGGCGAGAGTCTTTCATGGCCACCATGGCCGCACCAAGGAACCACCTGCAGGGCGTCAGCAACACCTGGCCGCCTTCGCATCCGAACTGGTGGCCTCCCAACCACACCACCGGAGTCTCCCAGAGCTACGAGCCCCCGCCGCGATCGCCATACCACACCGACTACGACACCCGCCTCTACCCCGGCCCGCCCCCGCACCAGACCGACGTCAGCCGTCGCTGGCCGGCCAACCACCTCAAGGCCGCCTCCGAAACCTGGCTTCCCCCGCCAAGCCACGGCCTCATCGCCTCACTCCAGGGTGAAACCCCGCCCCCCTCGCACGACTACTCCATCACGCGGACGTGGCCCCCCAGCCATGTCCACGCCGCCTCCGTCACATGGCCCGCGAATCACGATCAGACCATCTCACGAACCTGGTGGCCCCAGCACACCCAGGCCGACTCCAGCACACGTACCTGGCCCCCCATGCACGCTCCCACGTTCAGCGACCTCTGGCGCCACTCCACCCAGCTCTCTGAGGCGACCTGGCCACCCAACCACTACCCCTCCATCTCAGACGGCTGGGGACCCGGGCACACCATCAACATCAGCGCCGCCTACCCCCCGGGACATCTCTCCTATGCCTCCAATACCTGGCCCGGCCCCCAGCCCCTCTGGCCCCCGGGCCATACAGGGGAACTCTCAAGGCAGTGGGGGGAGCCCACCCCGAACCCATGGCCGCCGCTCTTTCCGCCCGGGCATGACTGGTTCACGACCTTCAAAGAGCTCTACCCGATCATCCCGCGCATCCCCTGGCCTGTCGTCGGCGGCTGACTGGTACTCTCCTCCCATGAGCCGGAAAACTGCACCCTTTCACGACGTGCCTCTCCCCGGCTTCAGGAGAGCGGCCTTCCCCACCTTGGCCCGCTCGGCGGCCATCCGCGGGGCAGCCGCTCTCGGTGCCGCGCTGCTCGCGGGGTGCGCTGGTCAGCACGTGCGCCCGTGCCAGAGTGCCATGCCCGGGGGCCACCTCACCAGTGTCTCCGCCTCCTACGCCAAAGCGGATGACGCCGCCGCCCTCTCGTGGCCGGCGAACCACGATGCCCAGACTTCCCGGCGCTGGCCCGGTCCACCCACGCACGAGGCCAAGACCAGCCGCGCCTGGCCTCCCGCGCACATCGCCGCGGCGTCCTCGACCTGGCCCGTCACCCACGACCCCGCCGTCTCCAGAGCGTGGTGGCCCGGGCACTCCTTCGGCGACTCCCGGACCTTCATCTCTCCGCCCGTGCACGCCACCGAGGCGAGCATCTCGTGGTCGCACGCCACCGCGGATTCGCGCCGCCGCTGGCCGCCCAACCACGCGCCCGCAGCCTCTTCCGGCTGGCCGCGCGAACACGCCGTCGGTGTCAGCATCAGCTTCCCGCCGGGCCATCACGTCGCCGCCTCCGCCACATGGAGAGGCCCTTCCCCAACCTGGCCCCCCAGCCACACGCAGGATTCCTCGATCGCGTGGGTGTTCCCCGCAGCTCACGATGGTGCCGAGTCCGCGGAACGGGCCCGCCAACTCACGGCGCCGCCATGGCCGACATTCCCGCCCGACCACGCCTGGCTCACCTCGCACTCGGCCTTGCTGCCGGGACAGAACGCCCGCGATCCCTGGACCGGGCCCCGTTAGACCGCGCGTCCCATGAACGGCACCAGACGAATCTCCCTCGCCCTGCTGCTCCTGGTCGCGTCCTGCGCCCCCCGCCCCCCGCAGCGACATGACTCACAGCCGGTGAACGCCCTTGGCCTCGTGCTCAACGAGCGCAGACTTCAGCCGAGCGAGGTAGGTGCCGCTCTCGGGGCCCACGCCCCGAGCACGGAGGGTGTCCAGTTCGACTCTCCGCGGTCGGTGCTCGCCTACATCCTCACCGCGGCGCCACCCCGGGCCGTCGTCTACCCCTCCGAGCGCTACTACTACTACCGCTTCCCGCTCGGACCCCGCCTCGTCAGCGGGAATCTCCGCTTCGCCGACGCCGAAGAGCGCCGAATCTCCGTCGGGTACTTCGACGCGTCCAACGGGGCCGACCTCCGCACCGCAGAGTTCCGCCACGGCGTCGAAGGCGTGCAGCTCTCCTTCGACACTTCACGTGGCGAGGTCCGTCTCGCGCTCGATGGCGTCGCACGCACCTTTGTCCTCGATACCTCGGCCTTCGCGCCGCCTTCCTTCCCTCTCCTGCCCGGCGAGGTTCACGTTTCGGGCATCCGCGATGAGTCCGGGTACTTCCTCCACCTCATCTACTGGCCCCCGGAACGCTCCTTCTACTACGTGCTCAATCCGGACAGGCCTCGCCCCGAACACTGGCACCGGGGCGACTCATCGTCCGTCGAGCTCTGGTGGGGCGAGGAGTCCCGCTTCTGCTTTCTCAAGGACCGCGCGACGGGCAGGTTCATTCTTGTGGGTGTCAACCAGCGCGAAATCCGCGAGAACACGTGGTTCGACGGCCCGTTCGACCAGGTGCCCCCGCGCCTTCCCATCCGGGCGATGCTCGAAGAGGCCTACCCCTACGTACTCGACGCCGGCGGACTGGACGCGCACGGCAACTTCCTCACGCAGCCCGGTCAGCGCGTGGCAATCAGCCCCTACCAGGAATATGTCTCGGGCCCGGAGCTGGAATCCATCGTCGCCGCCGCCGTGAAGGACGGCGCGTCGCCCCGCGCCTGGGTCGGCGCCACCTACGAGTACAAGCGTGACTGGCGCGCACCCCCCGCGTACGAGTCGGGAGGGCACGCTGTCTTCCAGTCTTCCGCCTGGCCCGCGAATCACTGGGGAGCCGCCAGCGCCGCCTGGGGTGAGGGTCACACGAAGGAGTCGAGCGCACGCTGGCCCGCCAACCACGACCCCGCGACCAGCCGAGTCGTCCGCTGAACGCCCGGTCAGTCGTGCCCGCGCCGCTCGGTCAGCTTGTGCCCCGCGTCGCGCAGCGTCTTCTCACGCCGCGCCAGCTCCATGTCGTGATCGACCATCATCTGCACGAGCTGGTCAAAGCTTGTCGTGGGCTGCCAGCCGAACTTCCGCTGCGCCTTCGACGCGTCGCCCAGCAGCAGGTCGACCTCCGCCGGACGCAGGTACCGGGCGTCGAAGGACACGAAGTCCTTGTAGTCCATCCCGGCGTGCCCGAAGGCCTTCTCGCAGAACTCGCGCACCGACCACGTCTTGTTCGTCGCGATCACGTAGTCGTCGGGCTTGTCCTGCTGCAGCATCATCCACATCGCCTTCACGTAGTCGCCCGCGAAGCCCCAGTCGCGCTTCGCGTCCAGGTTGCCCAGGAAGATCTTCTCCTGCAGCCCCAGCTTGATGCGCCCCACGGCCCGCGTGATCTTCCGCGTCACGAACGTCTCGCCCCGCCGGGGCGACTCGTGGTTGAACAGGATCCCGCACGACGCGTGCAGGTCGTAGCTCTCGCGGTAGTTGACCGTCGCCCAGTGCGCCATCAGCTTCGCGCACGCGTAGGGCGAGCGCGGATAGAAGGGCGTGGATTCCTTCTGGGGCGTCTCGACCACCTTGCCGTACTGCTCCGAGCTCGACGCCTGATAGAACCTCACCTGCTGCCCGGACTCCTGCTGGAAGTCACGCACCGCGTCCAGCAGCCGCAGCGCCCCCATCCCCACGGTGTCCGCCGTGAACAGCGGCATGTCGAACGACACGCGCACGTGCGACTGCGCGCCCAGGTTGTATACCTCGTGGGGCCGCACCTTCCGCAGCACGTCGGCCAGCGACGACCCGTCGCACAGGTCGCCGTAGTGCAGCTTCAGCCTCGCCGCCTGGAAGTGCGGGTCCGAGTAGATGCCCTCGATGCGCTGTGTGTTGAACGACGACGAGCGCCGGATGATGCCGTGCACCTCGTAGCCCTTGGTGAGCAGCAGCTCCGCGAGGTACGAGCCGTCCTGCCCAGTGATGCCGGTGATGAGTGCTCGCCGCAAGGTGGTCATGTGTCGTCCTGTCGGAAGAAGGCCTTGATGTCGAGGGGCCTGGTACGGTGCCCGCGTGGCCGTGGTTCTCGGACCCGCGGCGGACCCTCCTACGTCCATTTTCGGTCATCCGAGGGGGGGGCGTCCAGACCTCTATTGAGGTTGACCCTGCTCGGGCGCACCCCGCCGGGACTTGGGCACATACGCGCCACCGATCGGCGGTACCCCCTCCCGCCTGTACCCCTCACGATACTCCTCGATCGTCGGGAATGGTCTCAGCGTCGCCGCATTCGCCCCCGCCAGGAGCACACAGAGCCCCGCCACGCCCACTCCCACAAGCCGCCGCCTCAGCGGGCCCGCCTCTCCTCCCGCCCGCCATACGCTCGCGGCACTCAGCGAGCACAGGATCAGCACCAGGGGCTCGACATACCGCTGCCAGCAGTTGTGGTTCGCGGTCTGCGCCAGCATGAACCCCACCAGCGCCGCCAAGAACACCACCCCATGTTTCTGGGGCAGAGCACGCACCCACACCACCACCGACAGCGCTCCCAGCACCGCCAGCCCCAGGATGACCACCGAACTCTCGCCCTCCACCGGCCCGATCTTCGCAAGGTTCCAGAGGCCCGACGAGCGTCCCGCCTCCAGGTCATACGTCGTCGCGGGGATGCGTCCGCACGCAAGGCCCAGGAGCAGGGCGAGCACGAGCCACCCGCGAGCGTGCTTCCACGCGCCCACCGCCGCGGGCGCCAGCAGCGGCGCCAGGCACACGCTCACAACGCCCAGATTCGCCAGCACGAACGCCGGGGTCGCCCAGTTCAGCCCCTGGTGTTGCGTGGCGAACCGTGCGGGCGTCAGCCCTCCCCACAGCCGCCAGAACCACCACAGCACCAGCCCCGCGGGCACGCACGCCAGCGCCGCGAGCAGCGTGCGGGGTAGCCGTTGCCGCCATCGGAAGATGAGCGAGCGAATGACCCCGCCGGGAGGAGAAGGCGCCATCCACATCGCCGCGAGCATCGCCGCCGCCACCCACAGGTGCGACTGTCTCACAAAGACCAGCGCCGCCAGCACGGCGCCGAAGGCCACGATCGCCCCGACCGTGGAGCGCAGCCTCAGGGCCAGCACCAGCACCGCCGCGACACCGAGCCAGCCCAGGTTGTCGGGCAGGGGCCAGGCGCCCGCGTGCATCACATAGCCACTGAGCACCACAGGCAGCGTGAGCAGCACCGCCCAGACAGGGGCCGCCCGCCCGCCGTTTGTCCAGCCCACCAGGCCCGCGAGCAGCGCGCCGAGCACCGCGCTGGCCACCTGCATCAGCACGAACGACCCCGACACGAACTTCACCATCGCCGCCAGCAGCAGGTGAAAGCCCGGGGTCGTCGCCGACAGATAGTCCTGAAGGTCAAACGCTGGCCAGTCCGTTGCAAACTGCCTCGCCGTGGGCTCGTGGTACACCACCACGTCGAACGCCACGCGCTGCGGGATTCGCTGGGTCGCGATGAGGGCAAGCGAGCACGCGAGCGAGATCCCCGCCATCGCGAGCGCTGGGATCAGTGGCCGGCACTTCGTCCCGGGCTGGTTCATGCGGGCGATCCTATCGCCGAGCCGCCCCGCCAGGGCTCGGTCCCTCAAACAGCCTTGCACGAAACAGCGCCAGCCCCGATACTGATGCCGACCGTCACCCATCGAGGAAAGGAACACCATGCACCGGACAGCCCTCAGCGTACTCGCTCTCTCCACCTGCCTCGCACCCTGCGCATTCGCCCAGGAGCTCTGGCGTCAGAACCCGGTCAACTCCTTCGGCGGGCCCTCCGCCCAGGACGCTCGCAACCCCGGAGGCCTCGGCTGGTTCAGCGAGGTCGTGGACAACTTCCAGGGCCAAGCCGGCTCCGCCATCGGCTCCATCGAGTTCTGGGGCGGTTACGCCCAAGACCTCCCCGGCAACACCCACGGCTTCATGATCCGCTTCTACGACGGCGCCGATGGCCAGGTCGGCACGCTCCTCTCAACCCAGGACGTCTTCTCCTTCACCGAAACTGAGTACTACAACACCACCATCCCGCCCATCGGCATCCTCCGCGGCTATCACTACACCCTCGACCTCGGTGCGCCCGTCACCATCCCCGCCGATGGCCAGTACTGGATCAGCATCACCGCCATTCTCGACCGGGGCGGGACCGCCAACGAACCCCAGTGGGGGTGGATCGCCTCTTCCGCATTCAACGCACCGGGCTGCATGCAGCGATTCTTCTCCCCGACCTTCACCCCCCAATCCCAGGACGTTGCCTTCGTCCTCCACGCCGCAGACTCCGGTCCGTCCTGCGACCCCGATGTCAACCAGGACGGCAACGCCGACCAGGACGACTTCGCGTACCTCACCAACGTCATCGGCGGCGGCGAAAACCCCACCGGCATCGACCCCGACTTCAACCAGGATGGCAATGCCGACCAGGACGACCTCGCCTCGCTCGTCAATGTTCTCGCGGGTGGTCCGTGCCCCTGACGATCCGCACGCCCCTCGTCATCCTGCCGCTCCTGCTCACGGGCGCACCCGCTCTCGCGCAGCACCTCGTGGTGCTGCCCTCCGCCTTTGATGCGCCGCTCGGGGCCGATGTCACGCTCCGATCAGAGAACGCGGGTGGCAACGCGCCCTCGCCTGCCCCCTGGCCTGTCGAGATCGCATGGCTCTTTGTCCGATCCGGCGGCACCCAGGAGAACCGTGGTCCGCAGGACGCGCCCAAGCCGTTCGAAGGCCAGGTCAAGGTCACGCCCGCTTCCCCCGGTGTCGCCTTGATCGGCCTGGACCTCCCGGCCCGCACGGAGAGCGCCCAGCCGGCGCGCGTGCTCTCCGCCGCCCACGCCGCCGGCCGCACGGACGTCTGCCCCGACAGGCCGATCCTTGTGCGATGGGTGAAGAGCGCCGCGACGCTCGTCCGCGTGCGCGATGAGTCAGGCCGCGTGCCCCCGGATGGCACAGGCACATCCAAGGCCGGTCTCCTCGCCGAGATCCGCCCGCTCATGGACGCCGCACTCACGCCCGCGGGAGGCGTGCTTCCCGTCCGCGCCTATCTGCTGGGCGACGCCGCACCCGGCGCCGTCATCCTCGCCACCCACTCCTCCAGCGGCGAGACGCAGCGCGTCACCTCCGACGCCAAGGGCATCGCGGACATCCAAATCACCCTGCCCGGCACGTGGGTCATCCGCTCCACGATGCTCCGCGCGGCCGCCGAGGGCGAGGCCGCGATGTCAGTGGGGGAGGCGTCGCTCACCTTCGACGCGCCGCCCCCCCCGCCGGTGCCAGCCCCGTGAGCCGCCTCATCGGCCTCATCCTCGCCCTGCTCGCCTCGCTCTGCGCCGCGCAGACTCCCCTCGGCCCCGCACCCATCACCAACGCGGGAGACACCGGACGCATCGCCTCCATCGCTTGCCATCCCACGCTCCCCGGTCGCTACTTCGCCGCCGCCGCCGATGGCGGCGTGTGGCGCACCGACGACGCCGGCGCTTCCTGGACCCCGCTCACCGACCACCTCCCCTGCCTCGCCATCGGTGCCATCACCCTCGACCCCACCAACCCGGACATCATCTACGCCGGCACAGGCGAGGCCAACTTCGCCAATCACAGCCGCTACGGCGTGGGCATCTACAAGTCCCTCGACGCCGGCGCCACCTGGGCTCACCTCGCCCAGGACGCCTTCTCGGGCCGCTGCATCTCGCGCATTATCGTGGACCCAGCCCTTCCCACGCGCGTCTACGCCGCCGTGACCCGCGCCGGGGGCTTTCCTGAGCTCGCGGCCTCCAAGGGCCACCCGGGGGCCTTCGGGCCCGTCGGCCTCTTCCGTTCCGACGACGCGGGCCACACATGGGCCGCGCTCAACGGCCTGCCCGACCTCTCCGTTACCGATCTCGCCATGAGCCCCGAAAGCCCGGCGGTCCTCTACGCCTGCATCGGGCACATCTTCGGCGATGACCGCAACGGCATCTACGTGTCCACCGACGCCGGCGCCACCTGGGCACGCCTCGCCGGCGGCCTTCCCACCGTTCTCGTCGGCCGCATCGCCATCGCCATCGCCCCGAGTAACCCCAGCCGCCTCTACGCGCTCTTCGCCACCCGCGCCCAGCCCGACGGCTCAGAGGCCAGCACCCTCGGCGCCTTCCGCTCCGACAACGCCGGAGTCTCCTGGACCCAGATCCCCGCGGGCCAGATCCAGGCCACCTACGGCTGGTATCTCTGCACCGTCGGCGTGAAGCCCGACGACCCCGACACCGTCATCTTCGGCGGCGTGCAACTCGTTCGCTCCACCACCGCCGGCAGCACCTTCGCCACCATCACCCCGCCACACGTCGACATGCACGCCATCGCCTGGGACGCTTCGGGCCGGCTCGTCGTAGGCGACGATGGAGGCGCCCACCGCTCCGCCAACCTCGGCACCAACTGGACCGCCCTCAACTCCGGCCTGGGCGCCGTCCAGTTCTACGCGGGGCTCTCGACCCATCCAACCGACGACGAGCGATTCCTCGGCGGCACGCAGGACAACGGCACCAACCTCCGCTCCGCCCCGGGCCTCGCCTGGACCCGCGTCACCGGGGGCGATGGAGGCTGGACCCAGTGGGACCAGACCAGCCCCCTCCGCCTCTTCACAGAACTCCAGGGCACAGCCAACGTCTACCTCTCCACCAATGGGGGACAGTCGTTCAGCGGCACGGGCCGGGGCATCGACCGCACAGACCGCAACTGCTTCCTCCCGCCCTACCTCATCGAGCCCGGCAACTCCCAGCGCATGCTCTACGCCACGCACCGCGTCTACCGCTCCACCGACTCCGGCGCCAACTGGACAGCCATCAGCGACGACCTCACCGCCGACATCGACGAAAAAGCCGCCATCCGCGCCCTCGCCATCAGCCCCGCGGATGTCAGCATTGTCTACGCCGTCACCAACAACCACCGCTTCCTCGCCTCCGCCGACGCGGGCGTCACCTTCGACCTGCGCGATGTCGAGGCACGGGGCTGGCCCCGCGTCACGCGCGAAGTCTGGCCCGACGCGATCGACCCCGCCGCCGTCTATCTCGCCGGTGCGGTGTTCGGCGGCCCGCACATCCGCCGCTCGCACGACCGGGGCCTCACCTGGCAAGCCCTCGATGGCAACCTTCCCGACGTTCCCGTGAACGTCGTCGCCGCGGACGCCCGCTGCTCCCCCGCCGTGCTCTTCGCCGGCTCAGACTCCGGGCTCTACCGCTCCACCAACGATGGTCAGTCATGGACGCTCGTCGCGGACGGCCTGCCCCGCGCCTGCGTCATCGACCTCAAACTCGAACCCGCGCGGGGCCGCCTCATCGTCTCCACCCAGGGCCGCGGCGCGTGGGTGGTCCCGCTGCCCTCAACCTGCCCGCCCTCCTGCGACCCGGACTTCAACGCCGACGGCAACGCCGACCAGGACGACATCGCCTGCCTTGTCGCCACCATCGCAGGGGACGCCACGTGCACGACGCTGGATCCAGACTTCAACCGCGATGGGAATGTCGACCAGGACGATGTCGCCGCGCTCATCCGCACCATCGCCGGCGGGGGGTGCCCGTGAGCCTCGCTTCCTGAATCTGGGCCCCCCCGCAGGCCGTCCCTCACCGAGACGGCGTGTTTTGATTCCCGCCCGGTTTCTCCACAGGCCACGTATGCGCGCGCAGTTTGGGACGTTGCTATCCAACTTTGCTTGCCCGGGCCCGCTTCGTGTGGTACGTTGGTTCGGGGATAGGGGAGTTTTCGGGAGGCCCCTGATGCGCGTTCTGCCGTTCTGCCAGTGGGGCAGGCTTCCAGCCTGCCATCACACGGTTCCCAAGCGGCGCAGGCTTCGAGCCCGCCACGCTGGCGTAGCCGCGTCTTCGCGGCGTGGCTGAGGGGGCTCACGCTCATGGTCGCGCCG
>JADYXW010000060.1 GCA_020853975.1 Phycisphaerales bacterium | reverse complement strand
TCATGGAAACAGTAAACCGCACCCCCCGCCCGCCCCTTTGGCCTTGCCCGATCCGCGTTGTGTCGGCGCTTTCGCCATGATGGGGGATGGTAACGCCCGGATACTGAACCGGCAACGAATGAGGGGGCGGGGGGAGGGGGGGCTGGAATGGAAGTTCAGGGGCTGCCGCCCCTGCAACCCCCCAGCCCGCCCGGAGGGGAGGTCGGGAGCGCGCGGCGAGTTCGGCGCGCCTTTGCCTTTCTGGGGATGGAGGTGCCGGAGGAAGGGGCTTCCCCTTCCTCTGGCATTCGCGACCGATCGACGCCACCGCGCGGTCGGGCATTGACCGCGATCACTCGGTCCACGTCCACATTCGCTCGGTCCACGCGGCCCGTCGAGCCCCCGACGCCCGCCGTGGATCGGTCCACGCCCATCGTCGATCGGTCTACGGCGATCGTCGATCGGTCTATGCCCAGCGTCGATCGGGTGACGGCGACCATTTCCAAGTTTGTTGCGCCCGCCCCCCCCGGGGGGGGGCTCAAGTCGCCCCGCGCGCGCGTCGATGCGGCTCACATCACATCGACCGGCGCACGGCATGGCGCGTGCCACGCCCGCGACGCCCGGCACGACGCCCCCGCCCGGCACGCCCTTCGAGTTCACCGTCGGCCTGCTTCAGAACGGCGCGCTCGAACTCAAGTGGAAGTGCAGCAACCCCAGCGGGACCGTCGGCACGATCTACGAGGTGAAGCGGTCCATCGGCAGCGGCGCGTTTGCGTTCATCGGCGTCAGCGGCGTCAAGATGTTCACCGATGAGACGCTCCCCAATGGCGCGATGCCCGCGACCTACCAGGTCACCGCCGTCCGCTCGACAGCCCGCGGCAACCCGGCGCAGTTCACCGTGAACTTCGGCATTGGTGGTGGTGGCGGGTTCGCGATCACGAGCGTGACCGAGGGGACGGCGGCGACGCCGGTCAAGTTGGCCGCGTGAACAAGCTTGATTGCTGATGCAGGGGCTGCCGCCCCTGCAACCCCGCAAAGGCAGAATGCAACGATGGCCCCGGTTCAACCCCCACAAGGGATGAGCCGGGGCCGGTTTCGTTGGACCGGCGGTGCTTGCGCACGCGTACGCGGTTGACCGCGATACTTCGGAGTCCATACTATCTGGTGTCATGCCCCGCCGGGATGCACCATCCGCCGATCAGACCACGGGCCAGCGCATCGTCGCGGGGCTGGCGAAGGTTGCGCTGGTCTTCCGCCAGGCCCAGTGGGCCGCCTCGGGCGGGCGCGGGCTGACGCCCACGCAGGCGCAGATCCTCGCGATCGTGGCCGGGGAGGCGGCCGGGGGGGCGGCAAGCCACGCGCCGATGGGCGTCAAGGCCGTGGCGGAGCGGATGGCCGTGACCGTGGCCACCGCCAGCGAGGCCGTGGGCGCGCTGGTGGACAAGGGGCTGCTCCGCAAGAAGGCCGATGAGTCCGACGGTCGCGCGGTGGTGCTGACGCTCACCGCCCGGGGCCGACGCGAGGCGGCGAACACCTCGGAGTGGCCCGTGGCGATCGTCGCGGCCGTGGATGCGATGCCCGAGTCCGAGCGTGCCCCGCTCCTGCGCGGGCTGGTCGGCATGGTCCGCACGATGCAGGAGCGCGGGCTGGTACCGACCTCGCGGATGTGCGTGGAGTGCCGCTACTTCCGCCCCAACGAATACTGTAATGAGGCCAGGCCGCACCACTGCCTGCTCATCGGCGCGCCCATCGGCGATGCCGACCTGCGCCTGGACTGCGCCGAGATGGAGCCGACCGGCAAGGACGCCGGCACGCCCACGCCGGCGCGGCTGTGGGAGGTCTTCGTCAACGGTCAACCGCTGGATCAACACGGACCCGGGAGGGAAGGCCGCGCGCGGCCCGGCGTCCGTGCATCACATTCCCGCCGCGCGGGCCGCGCATCAAGCAAAGGAGTTTCATCATGAGCACGAAGGCCACGTTCTATCACGCCGGCTGCCCTGTCTGCGTCGCCGCCGAGCGCACCGTCGCCGAGGCGCTGGACAAGTCGAAGTACACCGTCGAGATCGTCCACCTGGGCCAGCAGAAGGGCCGCGTCGGCGAAGCCGAGAGGGCGGGCGTCAAGTCCGTCCCCGCCCTGGTCATCAACGGTCAGCCCTTCCACATCAACCACGGGGCCGATCTCTCCGTCCTGAAGTGACCGCCGCGCTGCGAGCGGATCGCTCGCGGGATTGTCCATGCAACACATATACGGCGCGGCGCCATTGGCCGCGCCGTTTGCACGTCCGTGATTCCTAGACTCCGGCATGGCATTCCGACCTTCCTTGGCGATCGTGATCTCGGTGGTCGCTTTGTATTCACCGACCGCCGGGCTCTTCGCACGAATCGAACAACCCGCGACGCAGCCCGACGGCGCGGCGGTGGCACCGGGTGCGGGCGTGCCCGCGGCCGAGTCCGTCGTGCGCCTTGATCTTGATGCCGATTCTGCCCGGCAGACGGTGGTCGACAAAGAGGCGGGCGTGTACCTCGGCCACGTCTCCACTGTGCTGGTGGACGACGGCAGGACCATTCTCGCCGCGTATCCCAAGGGGCACGGCAAGGGGCCGATCGTGCTCAAGCGCAGCGAGGACGGTGGTAGGACGTGGTCGGAGCGCCTCCCCACGCCCGCATCGTGGACCACGAGCCTGGAGACGCCGACGCTCTTTCGCGTGGGCAAGACAGACAAGGGTGAGTCCTTGATCCTCTTCTCCGGCTTGTACCCCATCCGCGCGGCGAGGTCGTCGGACAGCGGGCGCACATGGTCGGAACTCGCGCCCATCGGCGGCTTCGGCGGGATCGTCGCGATGGGCGGGCTGACGCAGACGGGCGATGGCAAGTTCGCCGCGTTCTTCCACGACGACGGGCGGTTCATCACCGCCAAGGGCAAGGCAACCGGGATGTTCACGCTCTACCAGACCGACACGACCGACCGCGGCGCAGCATGGTCCGCGCCGCGGACGATCTGGAGCGGGTCGGACATCCACCTGTGCGAGCCGGGCGTGGTGGTCTCGCCCGACGGCGGCACGATCGCGCTCCTGCTCCGCGAGAACCGGCGTGTGAAGAACTCGCACGTCATGTTCAGCACCGACAAGGCAGCGACGTGGTCCGCGCCCGCGGAGTTACCTGCGTGCCTCACCGGCGACCGGCATATCACGGCGTATGCGAAGGACGGGCGGCTTGTCGTGACGTTTCGGTGCATGGCCAAGGACGACCCATGGAAGGGAGACTGGGTCGCATGGGTCGGATCGTGGGACCGGCTTGCACGGTGTGCGCCGGAATCCGCGGCGTTGGCGCGAACGGGAGGGCGGGGCGCGGAGGGCGACCCTCAGCCTCCGGTGTCGAGCGGCGCGGGGCGCGGGGCGGGCGAGTACCTCGTTCGGCTGAAGGACAACCTCACATCGTGGGATTGCGGGTATCCGGGCCTGGAGGCTCTCGCCGATGGCACGCTTGTCGCGACGACCTACGGCACATGGGCCGCCGGCGAGCAGCCGTCCATCCTGAGCGTGCGGTTTACCCTCGCGGAACTCGATGCGATGGCGAACGAGGTGCCGTCTCCCTGAGGGATCGGAGCCGTGCCGACGGGCCCTGCGGTGGAACGTCAGGCCCGCCCACGGATCATCGCGACGCTCGCGAGCAGAGCGTGTGTTGCGGCGTATCCCGCTGGCGCAGGTCGTCGAGCGTGTTCACATTGGCCGTTGCCTCGGGGGTCACAGGCACCATGATGATCCCGTTCGGGTCCAAGGCGCTATGCAGCCGGTGGTCGCCACGCGTCACGCTGGCCTCCAGGTACGGCCGAGCGTGCTGCGTATAAACGCCGGCGCACGGGTGAAGGCGGTCCGTGGAGGCGAGGATCGCCAGAGCGTTGTGGTGCATCCGCGCGGTCGAGAGCATTTCCATAAGCTCCACATCGCGAAATGACGGCATGTCGCCGGCGAGCACACAGATAGGCCCCGATCGTTGCTTCAGCCCCGAGAGTATGCCGCCGATCGGGCCGATACCCGGGTGAATATCCGCGAGCACTCCGTCGGCCAGCGGCAGGATGGCGGGATCACACTCGCCCATCAACAGGACGCGATGCCCGAACACAGCCCGCAGAGTATCGATGGGGCACTGGACGAGCACGCGCCCGCCGTCTCCCCAGGGCTCGCGAAGCTTGTCCCGGCCGAAGCGACGACTTCTGCCGCCGACGAGGACGATCGGCTGAATACTCTCACGGAATCCCGGCGAGACGGATACGCCCTCAATCTTCATGTGCAACAACCTTTCCGCTTACCGGATTAGCGTCTGGGCGCCCGTCGTCCTGGACCTCCCCGCGCAGTGTCTCGATGGCGTGCGGCAGGATGTCGAGCAGCGCGTCGAGGTTCTCCGTGCTCGCCCTGAGCGATCCGGGGAGCGTCAGGATCAACGTTCTCCCGACCGTGCCCGCAACGCCGCGCGACAGGAAGGTCCGCGGCGTCTTGGCCAGGCAGCGGAGGCGTGCGAGCTCCATGAGCCCGGGGTGCTCGCGCTGGAAGACGCTCCTTGCGGCCTCCGGCGTGACGTCGCGTGGTGCCAACCCTGTTCCGCCTGTGCTGATCACGAGATCGATGCCGTGCTGACGCCTGGACCATTCGACGAAGCACGCGGCGAGCAGGTCGCGCTCGTCCGGGAGACACCGGGTTTCAACCACGTCTGCGTGTAGCCGGGTGCGCAGCATGTCCACCAGCGCTGGCCCTGAGGTATCGACCGTAATGCCTTGTGAGCAACGATCGCTCACGGTGAGCACTGCGGCTCGAATCGAACGGGTGGGTGCGCTCATGGCATGGGCCCGCCCGGCGCGGAATAGTGGCCCCCGCGACCGCCCCGCTTCTCCGTGACGCGGACACCCTCGATCACCATCTCCTTGTCGATCGACTTGCCCATGTCGATGACGGTGAGGCAGGCGACGGTCACCGCCGCCAACGCCTCCATTTCGACTCCGGTCCGGGCCTGCGTCCGGGCGGTGGCACTCACTCGGACGCGGCCGGGCTCGAGCACGACTTCCACTTCAACGGCATCGAGCGGAACCGTGTGGCAGAGCGGGATGAGCTCGTCGGTGCGCTTCGCCGCGAGGATCGCGGCGAGCCGAGCCACGTCGAGCACGCGGCCTTTCTTCAGGGCGTTCTCGCGGATCGCTCGCTCGAGTTCGCCAGAAATGCGCACATGCCCCTCCGCGGTCGCAGACCTCGAGGTGATCGGCTTTCCCCCGACGTCCACCATGCGGGCGGCGCCATCAGGTCGAACATGCGTGAGATCGCGAGATGATGGATGTAATGGCGTGCTGCTCATTCCGGTGATCTCCGCGTGGGGGGGTAGAAACAACTCGTGATTACCGGTTCCCCGGCCAAGCGTAAAAGGAAACGGATCGGTGCGTACTCCGCGGCGGTATCTCCACAAAGCCGTCGCACATCCCCGCCGCGACGACATCTCCCGAGCCCCGGGCGTCGATCAACTCCAGCGTCGGGACGCCCGCGGCATCAACGACGTGTCGCGCCAATCGGTGCCACCACAGGTCCAGCGTGCGCCCGTCCGCGTTGATAAGTTCCAACTGTTGCGGGAGAAAACAGGGCGGCGTCCGCGCGGCGCCGGCGCAGGCCGCGAGCACCGGCAGGACGATCCTGGTGCAGGTGACCAATGCGGACACAGGATTTCCCGGAAGGCCGAAGACGGGCATCGCCTGCACGGCCGAGCCGGTCCCAGGCCCGATCACAGCGCCGAGCATCGGCTTTCCCGGCCGCTGCGGCAGACCGTGAAACACGATCTCGGCGCCGGCACGCTCCACGGCGCTGCGAACGGGATCGCGGTGCCCGACAGAGACGCCACCGGTGATGATGACCGCGTCGGAGTCCTTGCAGGCGAGACGCAAGGCGCCGGATACCTCTTCCTCATCGTCCGCGCGTGTGACACTCCGGACCTCGACCCAGGCCTGGGACGCAAGCGCCGCCCTCACCGCCGGGCCGTTGGAGTCGCGGATCTGGTACAACTCCGGCGGCTTGCTTGGATCGACCAACTCGTCCCCAGTCGCGATGACGGCCACTCGGAGACGCGAGTAAACCCTGGGGCTGACAACACCAGCAGCGGCGAGCGATCCCACCGCAGCGGCGGAAAGGACCTGTCCGGCGCGCAGTACGCGGGCTCCCGCTCGCGCGTTCTCGGCTCGACGACGGATGTGATCCCCGGGCGCAACGCGTGCGGCAACGTCTGCGGAAACTGTGATGGCATCAACCCCGCCCGAGGTCGTTGCGCGGTGCTCCGCGACGTCCTCTCGACGAATCACCGAATCGACTTCGACCGGAACGGGCGCGCCCGTCGCGATTCGCGCCGCGATGGGCGCCGAGCTTCCCTGTCGCAATACGGGCGGCGGCTTGCCGATCCGAGACTCCACCTCGACGGGAATCGTGACGGACCCACTCGCCGCGGCCGCGTGAACGTGCGCGGCGCGGACCGCGTACCCATCCATTGCCGAGTAGTCAAATGCTGGGCTGTCACGGTCCGCGTGCACGTCAGAGGCGAGGATGCGTCCCGAGACATCGGCCAGGTCGACCGATTCCGTCGACCGGAGCTCTCCTCGCCCGTTGAGGTGCGCCATCAACCCCGCCACCGCCGCGGAGGGCGAGTCGAACGCGAACGGCTGACCTCGGAAATCCATGGCTAACCCTCGGGAGGATTGTACACGCCAGGACCTACACTTCGATGATGGAAGTCGAGGTCCTGGTCTTCGGAGCTGCGGCAATACACGTGAAGGGGGGGAATGTCGTGGTCACCGTCGGCGATCGTCCAACGGTACGAGACGTGCTGGCGGCCCTGCACGAACAGCACCCGGACCTTCGGTTCGCGATGCCCCCGATCGAGACGGGCCGGCTGGCGGTGAACCATGTCTTTGCCACAGCCGAACATCCCGTCCGGGCGGGTGATGAGATTGCCCTCATCACTCTTGTCGGGGGCGGGTGAACATGGCGCGAACTCCTGCACCCGTCCTCGCTCGCATCATCGACAGTCCGCTGACGCGCGACGCCGAGAGAGCGGAGCTTCTGCTGCAGGGGTGGCCGCACGCCTTTGCTCCCGCGGGGAACTCCGTGGCGCGCACGGTCGGCGCCGTGCTCCGCTTCGAGGGGATCGTGCGCCGGGGTGAGCCAGACCCATCGGCGGGCGGCACCGAGCGAGAGCTGCTGGCGCTGGAGTATCAGGCATACGACCCGATGGCCGAGCGCGAGCTCCGACGAATCGCTCTCGACATCGTCGAGCGGCACGCGCTCTCGTCACTCGTGGCGTTGCACAGCCGGGGGCGCGTCGGGGTAGGCGAGGTCTCCTTCCTGCTCATCATGGAGAGCCCCCACCGGGCGGAGGCGCTCGCGGCGATGACGCTGTTCATCGACATGCTCAAGCAGGATGTGCCGATCTGGAAGAAGCCGATTTGGCGGTAGGCGATCCTTCACGCGCACGCCAGTTTCGTGCCCGCGATGAGCAGGACGAGCGCAAGCAGCACGTTGAGTGTGCGCGGTGTTGCGCGACGGCTGCCCAGCGTTGCTCCCAAGGTTCCCCCTATGGCAGCACAGGTCCCCGGGAGCCACACCGAGGTGGGTGGCGCCCACCCCTGGGTTGCCAGGCCGGCGAGCCCGGCGACCGAGTTCAGGAGGATGAACAGGGACGACGTCGCCGCGGTGCGCTTGGGTTCCGCCCAGCCCAGGATCAGAATCAGGGGGCTCAGGAAGATGCCCCCGCCCGTGCCAGTGAGCCCTGCCATGAAGCCCAGCCCGGCCCCAACCATCAATGCGATCGGCACCGAGGGCGGCTGGGGCGATCTGATCGCAGCCGGAGGACGCAACGCGACGTGCGCCATGCGCACGGCTGACAGCAGTAACACGACGCCGATGGCGACCTTGAGGGCGTGCTGCGGCAGTCGAACGAGCCCACCCGCATAGGCTGCTGGGATGGACGCGGCTGCGAACGGCCAGAACAGCGCCCACGAAAAATGCCCTGCACGCGCGTACTGCGTGAACGCGATCGCCGCAACCAGCACGTTGATCGAGAGGGCCGTCGGCCGCGTGGCCACCACATCGACACCCAGCAGGGCCATGACCGCCAGGTACCCCGAGGCGCCGGCGTGGCCGACCGAGGCGTACAGCGCACCCACGACAAGGAACAATGCGGAGAGGATGAGCAGGGAGACGTCGGGCATGAGTGTCCGGAACGGAAGGCTACCCGCCAATGGCCGACATCGGCCTCTCGGGCTGGACAAACTCCGGCGAGGTGATCCCGTGGCCCGCCTGCTTGGTCCAGGTAGCGTCGATGAGGATGTCGGCCAGTTCCTGGTCCGTCGCACCGCTCCGCATAGGCGAGCGCAGGTCCCATTCGGTGGTGCTAAACAGGCATGGTCTGACCATGCCGTCGGCCGTGATCCGCAGTCGGCTGCAGGCGCCGCAGAACGGGCTGCTGACGGGCGCGATGAAGCCGACGCGGGCCGCGGATTCTGCCGGAAGGTCGGCGAACCGGAATGTCCGGGCGGTGCTGGAGGGGTCGCTGTCGTCGCAGGCGACAAGCGGATACACGCGTTCGATCGCCGCGCGAGTTTCGGCGGCCGGAACCCATTTCGACGATTCCCATGCATGAGCGGAATCGAGCGGCATGTACTCAATGAACCGGACCTCCACGCCGAGGGAGCGAGCGACCCACGCGAGATCCGTGGCCTCATCATCGTTGAACCCACGCATGAGAACGGCATTGAGTTTGATGGGCGTCAGATCCTCCGCCAGCGCCATCTCAACGCCGGTAAGCACCGTGGCAGGGGTGCAGGTCGACCGCGTGAGCCGCGCAAAGCGGTCTTCTTTGAGTGAATCGATGCTCACGGTCAGCCGCGTCAAGCCCGCGGCCTTCCAGTCCCGAAGTGAGACCGGACTCAGTCCCGAGGCGTTGGTGATCATCGCGATCTCGGCGCTGGTCGTCGCGCGGATCCTGCCGATGATCGCGCCAAGCTGTGGATGAAGCGTGGGCTCCCCGCCGGTCAGGCGGATCTTGCGGACGCCGAGCGAGCCCGTGATGGACGCGACACGCACGATCTCATCCACGGTGAGCAGATCTTCACGGGGCAGGAATCGAACGTCGGGCTCCATGCAGTAGACACAACGGAAGTTGCATCGATCCGTAATGCTGATCCGCAGGTCGCGGATGATCCTGCCGTAGGAATCCACCATCCGGCGTCCGGCCCGCACGTGGGGCGGCGCCATGGGCAGAGCGACCCCGTGTGAGGCCGGCGGCCAGCGAAGCTGCGGCAAGGCAACTTCCGATCGCCGACGGGTTCGCGGCGCAACCGCGGCGCCTTGGGCGTGCTCCGGGCTCACTCGCACGGAGGCCACTCCGGGATCATGTGTCAAACGCCACGCTCCAACTGCTCGTTTGCCCAAGCCCACGCCGCGACAGTCCGGGGAAACCCTACGGTATTCATGCCCAGGAGTATCGTCTGCTCGATCTCAACCGCCGTCGCGCCGTGCTGCATCGCGCGACGAACATGGCTCCTGAGCGCGGACTCAAGTCCGGCCCCGACGCAGATCCCGATCTTGATGAGCGCGAGCGTCTTGGCGTCGAGTGGGCCGGCGTCCTCGACGGCCTTGGCGATCCGCTCATGCGATTGCCCCAGCGCTGGAAACTTCCGCACGAACTCCTTGTACGTGCCGGGGAGTCGCGGTCCGGGTGGCTCGGTGCGTTCCATCACGAAATCCTCCAGAACTGTTGATTCGCCCGGGATCAATCCCGCCGGGCCTGCCCCGGCAGGGACACTTGCAGCAGAAACACCGCACGCGACTCGGCCCGCACGCCGTGTCGAATGCCCGGGGCCATGACCATGAGCCCGCCAGCGGCGAGTCGATGGGTATGGCTGCCGACGGTCAGAGTCAACGATCCCTCAATGGCCTGAACCGTGACCGTACCCGCGGCAGCGTGCTCATGGAGCGCTGCCCCGGCGTCGAGCACGAAGAGCGCGACGGTGAGGCCGGGCCGCTTGTAAAGCGTCTTCTGCCGGTGGCCGTGCGTGGTGGGACTGTGCTCGGCGTCCAGCGCCGCGGCCTCCTCGCGCAGGTCGAACACCAGGTGGTCCGCGGCGAACCGCTCCGCGGGCGGAGTCCGCTGTCGGTCATCGCTCATGGTTGATGCTCCTTTGTCGTCCGGGCCGTCGAGCCACGTCAACATCTTCCGCGCCCGCGAGCCCGGTCGCCGCTGCTCGATGCCCGCGGCCTCGTGTTCCAGTTCCGCCAGTGCGCCAGGGTGCTCGCGCTGCACGGCCTCGAAGTACTCTCGCTCTTCCCAACGGATGTGGTCGTGCAGGAGCGCGCCGAGGCGGTCCATCATGGCCGGGTCCGCGCCGTCCGCCGCGCTCGCGCGGCACGCCTCAGCCATGGCGCGGATCGCGCCGTGCTCGTCAAGGAGCCGCCGGCGCAGGGCCGGATCGCGCGTCAGCGGCAGGAGCAGCCGTTCTTCATCGTCGAAGTGCGCGCGGATCTCCGTATCCCACACCCGCGTGAAATCTTCGATGGCGCGTCGCCGCGACGCTGCATCCAATGGCGATGCCCGCCGGAGATTCCGGGCCTGCACGAGCCCGCTCATGTGCTCGCGCGAGAGCGGCACCAGTGCGGCGTGCCGATGCAGGGGCGGTGTCGGGGATTCGGACGTCTGGTCCACGCCGGAATACTATTCGCCATGCTCAACATCCTCGGCCGTTCGAACGACCACGGTTTCGATGAGCCCTTGGGCCTTCTGTCGGACTGCCACCGCCGCATCGAGTCCTTCCTCGGCATCCTCCTCCGTGTGGCCCGCGGGGACCAGGGGCGACCGCTGGGTGCAAAGCACGCCGAGGCTGTTCGCAAGGCCCAGGCATACTTCGCCCACGCCGCCCCCAGGCACACCGCCGACGAGGAGGAGTCGCTGTTCCCCCGCGTGCGGGCCGCGTTGCCGGCTGGGGTGGGCGGAGCCGATGCGTTCGCTGATCTCGACCGCCTGCACGCCGACCACGGCCGCGCCGACGCCATGCACGCCCGCGTGGATGTCCTCCTGACCGCGTGGCTGCGCGAGGGGACGCTCCCGGGCGAGCGGGCGACCGAACTCGTCACGCTGCTGGAGTCGCTCGACCACCTCTACCGCGAGCACATCCGCGTCGAGGAGGAAGCGGTCTTCCCGCTGGCCGGGAAAGTCCTCTCGGGCGATGAACTCGCACGGGTCGGGGATGAGATGCGCGCCCGCCGCGGCCTCAAGCCGGAGCCGTAAGGGCGAGGCCGCCGCACGACGGGCTCACCGGCCCAGCGCCGGCGGCTTGGGGGCAATCAGCCGATGCCCCAGCCCGATGGCCGCGAGCGTCCACGCCGCGATTGCCGCGTAGAACGCCACGGCCGGGACGTGGCCCAGGATGGGCAGGTCCATAGCCGTGTTCATGCGGGCCGTCGCCACCGAGTACATCCCCAGCGGGAAGACCGCGCCCCAGTAGAGCGGGTCGTAGCGGAGGGGGAACTTCTTGATGATGTGCCGCCACACGCCCAGGATGAGCAGCATCGGGATCCACCACGTCGCCGTCGCCCAGAAGAGCAGCGTGGCCCCGCGCACGAAGGGGAGCAGCCCCTGGATCACCGGGCTCTCTTTCCCCGCCAGCAGCAGCGTCGCTCCCGCGAGCGTCGAGATCGCCATCGCCCCCATGTTGATCCAGTAGGGCGGCGCGAGGTCCGACGGCTTGAAGGGGAAGAACATGTAGCGGTAGAAAATCAGCGCGATGATCCACACATAGAGCATCGCCCCACCGAGCCACATCACCAGCGCGACGAGCAGCAGCGATTCCCCATGGGTTCCCGCGTGCCCGGCCAGCTGACCCGCCAGCACCGAGACCGCCTGCGTCGCCACCACCGAGACCAGCCACCCGCCGCTGAGCCCGTCGGCCAGGGCGGGCTTGCTCGGCTTGACGATCAGAATCGTGAAGATGCCGTAGGTGAGCAGCGCCCACAGCGCGGCCCCGAAGATCCATAGCCCCCACGCCGCGGCGGGTGAGTCCGCGATCAGCAGCATCTGCGTCCCGAGCACGCACGCGGCGGGGACCATCGTGAAGAACCCGACGCTGCGGTTGTGGTCGGCCAGGTCCGCCAGCACGCGCGCGCGGTGGCGGGCCAGCCGTAGGAGCGTGAGCGCCCACAGAGCCGCGAAAAACACGACGTTCGGCCAGAGCAGCCCGCGCGCCAGCGAGGCGAATCCATGGATCGACGCTGCCAGCGAGACGATCCCCGTGGCCATCACCAGCGCGAAGTACGCCGGGTGCAGGTCGGCGGCGGCGCGGTCCAGCGGCCCGGCCGGATGCGGGCCGCGCTCGGGCGTGGAGCCGTGCCCCGCCGGCGCGGCGGGCACGCCGCTCATCGCGGCTTCTCCAGGAGGTAGAGATACCGCAGCAGCCCGAGGTTGAGCAGCAGGCAGACGAGGCTCGCCCCCAGTGCCGGCCACGCCACCACGTGGTCGCCCCCGAGGAAGGCGTTCATCGTCGCCGTCAGGAGCCACAGCTGCATCAGCGTGATGATGAGCACGATGCACAGGATGCCCGTGATGATCCCCGTGCGCGTTTCGACGGTCAGGCGGCTCGGCGCGGTCCCCCCGCGCGGCGCTGGGGGGAGCGGGAGCGGGGGTGCGATGCGGGATGTGCCGGGGGCTGGCGTGGAGGGGTTCATACCGTGCGCTCCTCCACGCCCGTCGCGTAGATCGTTCCCTCGCGCACGTCGAGCAGGATCTTCGCCAGCGGTCGGCGCGGCGGCCCGGCGAGCGGCTTGCCCGTCGCCAGATCAAACGACCCGTGGTGGCACGGGCAGCGCAGGCACCCCGAGGGCACATCGGGCGTCACCGGACAGGAGAGGTGCGAGCACTTGTTGCTGTAGGCGAGGAACTCTCGCTCGCCGGCGCGGACCAGAAGGCACGAGTCATGCTCGCCGGGATAGAAGAAGATCGCGGCCTGCCCGACGGCGATCTCGTCGACGCCCGCGATGGCCTTCGGCCCGTGGGCCGCGCCATCGCCGCGCAGGGTCTTGAGCGCGATCCATCCCTGCCCCGCGACGAACGAGGCACTGATGAGCACCATGAACTTGGTGAAGTCGCGCCGGGCGACGTAGTTGTCCTGCTGCGTGTCGATGGGGAAGTCCCGCCGCCACTTGGGCTGGGCCTCGCTCGGGCGGCCGTTGGGCGTGTGGACGCGGACATGTGCAGGGTCAGGCATGGGCAACTCCGATCCATCGCGGCAACCGGCCGCGCTCACCGTCCTCCGTTGAGCACGCCCAGCGATACCGATCGCGGTGGGGCGTGCTCCTCCAGCGCGGCCGTCACATCAATATGCTCGGGCCGCACCCCCCCGACGCTCCGCGGCCCCATCATCTTCACCTTGGTCGTGATCGTCTGGTTGCCGAACTGGAAGCGGTCGATCGGCGCCGCCTGGGGCCGCAGGGCCTCGATCTCCTCACGCGTGCCGAAGAAGAGCGCCTGGCTCGGGCAGACGCTGGCGCACATGGGTTTCAAGCCCACCGACGAGCGGTCGTAGCACATGTCGCACTTCATCATCAGCTCGAACTCGACCTGCATCTTGGGCACGCCGAAGGGGCACGCCAGCACGCAGTTGCTGCACGCGATGCAGCGCGGCTTCCGGGCCGACTGCACCACGCCGTCCTCGCTGCGCTTGATCGCGTCGGCGGGGCACACTTCCGCGCACGTCGGTGAGTCGCAGTGCATGCAGATCACGGGGATGGTCTGCGTCGAGTGGGCCCGATCGACCGTCTCGAGGTGGATCATCGACACGCCCTTGTGGGTGTCGCACTCGGTGCACGCCTGCACGCACGCCTGGCACCCGATGCAGCGGGAGGCGTCGATGTAGAAGTTGAGGTGGCTGGGGACGGACATGCTGACTCCC
>JADYXW010000059.1 GCA_020853975.1 Phycisphaerales bacterium | reverse complement strand
GTCCCCGGGCGGTGCGGCCCCGGAAGGTGTGGCCGGCTTGGTCTCCGGATCGGGCGTGACCTGCTCGGGCTTCGCCGCGTCAGGCCCGCGCTGGTCCGCATGGGGAGGCTGACTCGGTGCAGGCCGCGCTGCCGGCACCTCCGCCGGCGCAGTCACGGGGATGCTCACCGATTTCGTGAATGGTTCAACACACGGAGCGGAGAGCGTGGCGAAGATGGCGCGTCTCTCGGGGTCCGGCGTTGCGACAAACGAGAGAATCCCACGCTCGCCGGGCGCCAACGGCGGCACGCGCTTGCGATCGCCGCCGCAGCTTACCTCGCAGAATGCTACCGGCGTATCGCCGACATTCGCAACGGTCCACTCGGTGGCGTAGGCCGCGCCCGTGGCCTCGCCCAACGTCGGCGTGAGCGAGAGCCGGGGAGAGTCGATTCGGACCGTGGCGACCGCGTCCTCGCAGGCGGCATCGGATGACGCCACGGACACGCGGAACAAGGCGGGCCCGTCCCTGTTGGGCCTCGCGCTGAGCGAGAACTCGCCACTGGCGATGCCGGGGGGCAGGTCGGGCAGGCTGATGACGACCGCGTCGGCCTCTGCGCGGCCCTCAGGAGCCGTGGAGCGGATCTGGGCCGCGAGGTCGGAAGAGACCCGCGCCGTTACTCCGGTCGCGGTCGTTGGTCCCGAGTTCCTGACTCTGAACCGGAGGAGGATCTCGTCGCACCTGGAGAACACGCGATCCGCCGGCTCGCCGCTGAACTCCGCGACGAGCTTTGCGGGTACCGCCGGAGCGTGCGGCATCGGGGCGGGCCGTGCGCGATCCGCCTTCTCCAGCCTCACGGCTTCCTGCTCCAGCGCCGAGAGGCGGGTGGTCAGTTCCGCCGCGGAGGCGCGATTCCAATCCGCGTGCGAGATCGAACTCCACTCCTCCCGCGCAACCGCCAGACGCGAGGTATCCTGGGCGAGTAGAAACGAGTCTGTGGCGCTCGCGAGCGCCTCGAGCCTCTCGCCGATGCGGCTTCCGATCCGCGGGTCCTTCGCTAGTGGCTGCGGGCGGAGGAACCACGCCAGAGCAGACGTGATGAGCATCAGCGCAAGCACAACTCCCACGAGCAGCTTGGCGCCGGGGCGGCCCTTGCGTGGCGCCGCGGGCTGCGGGAGCGGGCGCGAGTCGTCACCCCTCAGCACGTGCTCGATCACGCTCGCGAGACGGTCCAGGTGCGCCTCAAGAGGCGGGGTCATCGCGTCGAGCCAGTGCCGCGTCGACAGGAAGTGCTCCATGTCCACGCGCATCTGCACGTCCTCGATGCGGAACGGGATCACGTACTTGCCGTCCTTGACAGCGCGGTGCACCTCCGCCAGCGTCTCTTCGCTCTCGTTGAACGCGGCGGTGTAGACCGCGAGGAACACACGGCAGTCGGCGATGCCCCGGCGGATTTCGCCGGGATAGGTCGCACCCGGCACGACGTCCCGGGGGGCGATCCAACACCGGAGGCCCCGGGCCTCCAGCCGAGCGCACGCCGCGTCCGCGATGGCCTTGTCCTTGCTCGAATGGCTGATGAAGACGTCGTGGGTCATGGTCCCCTCCGCCATGCCGGCCCGGCGTCGATCATGACCGGATCGGTCGGCCCAGGTGCCGCGGGCCATGGTATGACCACGCACCGTGCGGGCCGAGGGGAGACGGCTAGAGGCCCTTGGGAATGAAGATGGCCTGCAGAGACGTCGACCAGATGTATGTCTTGGAGCAGCCGGCGCCGTCGTACGCGAGCCCCCCGCTCTTGAACGTCCTGGTGCTCCCCGCGCTGATCGGGACCACCCAGTTGAGGTTGACGGTGCCGGCCTCGAAGGCGTCCCGGCCCGTGTGCTGCCCGTTGACGAGCGTGGGCCCACCAACCTCGTCGATCTTCAGCTCAAACTTCGCCCCGGTGCCTGGGAGGCACGGGTCGACCGAGACGGCGGCGTTCGCGAGCAGGAGGACGAACCCGTCGGCGGGCGCTGTGAACGTGACCGAGTTGAGAGCCACACTATCGCCCTGGTTGAGGCAGTAGGCCACACTGCACAGTTCCCCGTTACGCGAATCCCGGAACGTCTGCGCGTACTCGATGCCGGGCATGGTCGGCGCATCGAGCCGGCCCGCAAACGTCGCGTTGCCGCTGCCGTCGTCGATCACGTTCCGCCACGCGGGCGGGCCGGAGACATTCGTGAGCGTGCCGACTTGGCCGGTGCTGTCCATGCCCAGCATGGAGCGCTGCGCCCCCGCCGCGATGACTCCCCATGCCGAGGCCCCGGGGTTGTAGAGGCCCAGCTGCAGTGTTCCCCACGTATTCCGCAGGTACGCGCCGCCCGGGTCATTCGTGTTGCGGAAGCGTGCCGCGGCGTCGCCGCCAGCCAGATGCAAGAGGTCGTCCGGGGCAGTGGTGCCAAGTCCGAGCCGCCCGGACGCATCGAGTGTGGCGCGGACAGAGCCGGCGGAGGCGTCCCGAAGGAGGAGCTTCCCGACGCCCTCGCTGTTGCCGCTGCCGGTCGCGATGAGATTAAATGCCCGCCCGCCGACGGAGGTGTTGCTGAGGGTTGTCCAGGTGCCGCCTGTGTTGGTGCTGACCAGAGAGAGGGGTGTCTGCGCGGACCCGGAATGTGCGAGCGCCGCCGTGAAGGTGTTGGAGGTGTTCAGCCTGGGGATGTTGGCGCTCAGCCTCGCGTCGACGAGGGTTCCGGAGCTGATCGCGCCCGCGTCGTGGCTGTGGCTCGCCGCCGCGAACCCGGCGCTGTCGATCCCGTCGAGCAGGTCGGCGTTGAGCCCCGTGACCTTGGTGGTGCTGGAGACCTGAAACGGCGCGCCCGCGGACGCGAACACCGGGGCCGCATTGAACATCTTCACGCCGCTGAACGCCTGAGCCGTGTTGAGCGTCGTGATGTTCGAGGAGAGTCGAGCGTCTGACAGCGTGCCGGACGCGAGATTGGCGGCGTTGGTGTAGAAGGACGGGGCCTGGCCGTTGAAGAGCGCGGCATTGGCCGCGGTCGTCGCTGTGGACGCCGACCCCGCGGAGAGCGCGTGCATCGCGTACGGCGTGGCGGCGAGCCGCTGGCGGGGCGCGAGCGTTGTAAACCCGGTCGTCACGCCGCAGCCCTGGCCCGCGTCCGGCCTCGCGTCGATCTCGAGATACCGCGTGCTCCCGGCGTAGACGCCGCCGAAATCCAGCTCGACCGTGAAGCGGCCGTCGGCGACGGCGACGTTGTCGGCGCAGAGCGTGGGGCCGTCCTGCGAGCCGCTCGTCAGCCCGGTGTAGAGGCGAAAGCGGAAGTCATGCAGGCCGGTCGCGGGCTGCCCCGCGGAGTCCAGAACTCCCTGATATGTGAACGCGGTAGAGACAGGCTGTGCCCCGGCGGCTCCGGAGAGCAGGCAGACGGAGACCGTAACGACTAGAACTGCACGCATCTTGTGCCTCCTTGAGAGCGGGCCGCTTGGCCCGCCAGGGGCAAGTATACAGGTGGGTGCAAGCCCCCCAGACGCGGCGTGAATCTTCGCCGGCTCCAGACCGATAAGCTCGCGTCTTTGGAGGAGCCCGGCGCCGCCCCCGCGTCCCAAATGGCCCCGGTGAGACTTGAACTCACACGCCCGGTGAAGGGCCGCGGATTTTAAGTCCGCTGCGTCTGCCGTTCCGCCACGGG
>JADYXW010000058.1 GCA_020853975.1 Phycisphaerales bacterium | reverse complement strand
GCGGCGTACCACTGGCCCACGATCTCCGCGGGGTTGAGGGACCGGATGAGCCCCATCTGCGCGGTCTCGCAGAAGGTGCAGCCCATGGCGCAACCGATCTGGCTCGACACGCAGAGCGTGTAAGAGCGATCGCCCCGCGAGCTGATCATGGGGATGAGCACGGACTCGGTGCGGAGGTCCGTGAAGGCCGGCCTCGCGGTGCTGTTGCCGGACTCCGAGCCGGGGCTTGCGACGACTCCCGGCACGCGCTGGGTGAACTTGATGACGGTGCCCTCGGAGGAGTCCTCACGCACCTCGGCCCCGATTTCCGCGACTTCGACGCGTGCGAGGCCGGCGGCGCGGGCGCCCTGGCGGAAGCACGCGCGGTAGGCGGCCAGTGCCGCGGGCGCACGAACGCCGAGTGGCCTTGCGAGCGAGACAAACTGCTCGCTGGTGTGGGAGAGGGGATTGAGTGAGGCTGCCGCGTCGGTCACGGGGCGATCGTATGGGGCCCCGGGGCCTCGCGGGGGCTACCGCTTTGCTTCCTGGAGCGCGATGAGGGAGTAGGCGGTGATCAGGACGGGGTCGCTTTCCATCCAGCGGTCGTCGACGGGCTTGAAGGAGCCGTCGGCCTGCTGCAGGCCCCTGAGGCGAGTGACGAGGTCGGAACGCCAGTCGCGGGGGGCTCCGCCGGTGGTGGAGGGGACGGTGTCGAGGCCCGACGCGCGGAGCGCGCGTGAGAATACAAGCATGTAGTAGTAGAGCCCGTCGGTGCCGACCCCGGGGTTTTCTTCGAGCGTGTAGTTCTCGGCGATCCAGTTCTGCGCGGCCTTCACGCGTGGGTCTGAGGGGGTCAGGCCCGCGTAGAGGTAGGATTTGAAGCCGGAGTAGGACATCGAGCCATAGGCGCGCAGCCGGCTCTCACCCTGCCAGTGCGGCACGGGCCGGGCGGTGATGGAGGCGGGATCGACCTCGTCGCGGAAGGCGGCGAGGACAAACTCCGACGCGGCCATGGGGTCGGCGGTTGACGTGCGGACCTCGAAGGCGGGGCTCTTGTCTCCGGACAGGCCGGGGCCGTGGAGCACGATGAACTCCGCGGAGGCGTTTCCGCTGGCGAGCACCTGCTTGTGGAGACTCAGGCGCTCGGAGCACTCGGCGCGGGTAAGCGGGCGGGGCTTGCCATCGGCGCCGGGGGTCAGCGTGAACGTGACGGAGACGCCGGGCGGGCCGGAGAGAGACTCGGCGATTTCGCCTGCGGAAGACTGACCGCTGCCCACGCGGTCCTTGTTCTCGCTTGTCGCGTAGACGAAGCCACCCTGCTTGGAATCCTTGGCGTAGGGCATGTCGTTGCCATCGCCGTTCGGAAGGTCGAGCATCTGGCAACGGCGGAGGAAGACGAGTGCACGCTGGTAGGCGGCGTCGTTCTCGGGGAGGCCGGAGGCGTGCAGGGCTTCGATGGCGAAGCTGGAGTTGGAAAGGTCTGGGCGGCCATGGTTGCCATAGCCCCAGGCGCCGTAGAACGGATCGTCCTTGGTGACGACGCGTGCGGTCTCGCCGGACTCGTAGGCGACGGCGCCTTCGCCGAACTGCAGAGTCTTGAGGTACGCCTGCGCCTTGGCGACGGCGGCGGTGACCTTATCATCGGGATTGGGGACCTTGGCGAGTGCGGCGAGCGAGATGGCGGTGTTGTATGTGGGCAGCACTCGGTCGTAGATGCCGCCGTTCTCCTGCTGATGCGAGAGGATGAAGCCCACGGCGCGCGAGATCGCGGGGTCGGTCATCGAGGCGCCGGGGTTTGCCAGGAGCCCCTGGAGCGCGAGGCCGGTGATGGCGGGGAAGACGGGACGACCGGGTGAGACACCCCAGCCGCCGGTCTCCTTGTCCTGCTTGGAGAGGAGGAAGGCGGTGGCCTTGGCGGCGGCGTCCGCGCGAGCGTCCGTGGCTGGGGCCGTGACCGCGGGCCGGCTCACGGGCTGCGAGAAGGTGGTCGGACTTGAGAGAGAGACCAGTGCGGCGAGCGCGATTGGGTGCATACGCGCATGGTAGCGAACGCGGCAGGCCGAGGAAAAACCGCAGGAACCGGGTTGTTATTGGAGAAGTTGACGCGTGTGCGGGCCGATGCAGGCCGGTCCGCACGCGTGGAGGCACCCATGCAGTCAAAGAAGACCGTCGCGCTGATCGCCCTGAGCACCCTGGCCCTGAGCACCGCGGCTGAGCCGCCCGCGCGCGGCGAGCACGCGGCCCCGACGAAGCCGACGGCGCCGGCCAAGACCCCACCTGAGAGCCCAAGGGCGCAGGGAGGAACTGCCCCCAGAGCGGCGGCAAAGACGACGCCCAAGGCGGTCGAGGACCGGGCCTACACGGCGGAGGAGGCGCTCTCCATGCTGATGGAGGGCAACGAGCGCTGGGTCGCGAACCGTGTCGACGCGCCGTCCACGAGCCCTGAGCGCCGCGAGGCGACGACCTCCGGCGGGCAGCACCCGTTCGTAACGATCCTCACGTGCGCGGACTCACGACTGCCGGTCGAGCGGATGTTTGATCGGGGCGTGGGCGAGATCTTTGTGACCCGCGTAGCGGGGAACATCGCCGGGCCCAGCGAGACCGGGACCATCGAGTACGCTGTGGGGCACCTGCACACGCCACTGCTGGTCGTGATGGGGCACGCCAAGTGCGGCGCCGTTGCGGCGGCCGCGGCGGACGCGAAGGTTCACGGGCAGGTCGCCGGCATTCTCGCGAAGGTCGGGCCCGCGGTCGAGCGCGCCAAGCGACAGAACCCTTCGCTCAAGGGCGATGAGCTGGTGGCGGCGGCGGTGAAGGAGAACGTGTGGCAGACGGTCTTTGACCTGCTCAAGCAGAGCGATGACCTGCGCACGCAGGTGCAGCAGGGGCAGCTCCGCATCGTCGGGGCCGTGTGCGACATCGGCACCGGGCGAGTCGAGTTCATGGGCGAGCACCCCTGGCAGACGGAGCTGATGACGGCGCTGAACGCCCCGGCGGGTCAGGCGACCGCCGTCGCCCCCGAGGCGCACGACGACGGGCATGGAGGCCACTGAGCGCGCGGGGAGTTTGCGGCGGGCTACTTGAGGCCGTAGACCTGCGAGGCCTTCTTGCGGAGGTGCCTGAGGAGCGGCTCGGCGCTGAGGGGGGCGCCCGTGATGCGGGTGCAGAGCTCGGCGGCCTTGAACCGCCTGCCGTGGCGGTGGATGTTCTTCACGAGCCACGCCTTGAGGGAGGCGAACTCACCCTTGGCGATCTGGTCGGAGAGATCGGGGATGTCGCGGAGGATTTTCTCCCAGAACTGCGCGGCGTAGAGGTTGCCCAGCGTGTAGGTGGGGAAGTAACCGATGAGCCCCGCGGACCAGTGCACGTCCTGCAGGCAGCCGCGGGCGGCGTCGGGGACCTTCAGGCCCAGGTAGGCGTGGGAGCGGTCGTTCCACTCGCGTGGGATCTGCTTGACGGTCATGGAGCCCGAGAAGAGCGCGCGCTCGATCTCGAAGCGGATCATGACGTGCATGTTGTACGTGCCCTCGTCGGCTTCCACGCGGATGAACGAGGGCTTGATGGTGTTGGTCGCGGCGAAGAAGTCCTTGGCGCTGTACTTTGCGAGGGCCTTGCCCACGTGCTTGCCGCTCCTGGGCAGCGCCCACTTCCAGAAGGACTTGGACCGGCCAACAAAGTTCTCCCACATGCGGCTCTGGCTCTCGTGGATGCCGAGCGACACGGCCTCGGCGAGGGGCTGACCGGGGTGAGAGGCCTTGGGGAGGCCCTGCTCGTAGAGCCCGTGGCCCATCTCGTGGAGCGTGCCGTAGAGCGCGTCGGTGAAGCGGGACTCGCGGTAGCGGGTGGTGAGGCGGGTGTCGCCCGGGCCGAAGCCGTCGCAGAAGGGGTGGGTGGTGGTGTCGAGGCGCCCGGCGTCGAGGTCAAAGCCCATCTGGCGGATGACCCAGAGGCCCAGGGCGTGCTGGCGGTCGGCGTCGATCTCCACGTCCAGGCACTTGGTGTTGACCTTGGCCCCGGAGGCGCGGACCTCTTCGATGAGGGTGGTGAGGCTCTGGCGGAGGGGCGTGAAGGTGGCCTCGACCTGCGAGGCGCGCATCTCGGGCTCGTAGAGGTCGAGCAGCGCGTCGTAGCGCTCGCCCCCGGCGGGGACGCCCAGGCAGTCGGCCTTGCGGCCCGTGAGCGTCAGCACCTTCTCGAGCATCGGGGCGAAGGACGCGAAGTCGCTCTTCTCGCGGGCGGACTTCCAGGCCTGCTGCGCGAGGGTCGTGGTCTTGGCGAGCTCTTCCACGAGGTCCCCGGGGAGCTTGGTCGCAAGGTCGTGGTCCCGCTTCATCTCGCGGAGGTTGGCGCTGGTGGCGGGGTCCGCGCAGAGCTCGCTGTCCGCGAGGCACTCCTGTATCAGCTCGCCCAGGCGGGGGGAAGTGTGCCGCTCGTGCACAAGCCCCACGATGAGCGCGGTCTGGTCGCTCCGCATGGGGTATGCGGCGGCGGGCATGTAGACCTCCTGATCCCAGGAGAGCAGTCGCGACATGCCCTCCAGGAGCGAGGTCTTGCGGGCATACTCGCGGAGTTCGGCGTAGCGGGGGTGTTCGGCTCGGGCGGGCTGCTTGCTCATGGCGTTCTCGGCGGCTGGCTGGGGTGGGGTGCTGGGGCTGCACGGCGGTGCGAGGTTCAGGTGCGCTGACGTTCCTGCTCGGCGCGGCGCCGCTGGAGTTCGGCGTTGATGAAGTCCGCGATCTCGCCGCGGAGCACGGCCTCGTAGTTGCGGGACTCGTGGTTGGTGCGGTGATCCTTCACGCGGTTGTCGTAGAACACGTACGAGCGGATCTGCGTACCCCAGCCCTGTTCGAGCGCGCCGCCCTGAGCCGCGGCGATCTCACGCTCTCGCTTCTCCTCTTCGATTTGCTCGAGCTTGGCCATGAGGATGGTGAGGGCCTGCTTGCGGTTCTGGGGCTGGTCGCGGTAGGTGGAGGCGACGACCTGGAGGCCGGTGGGGATGTGGGTGACTCGGATGGCGCTGGCGACCTTGTTTACGTTCTGGCCGCCCGGGCCGCTGGCGCGGACGAACGGCTCGATCTTGAGGTCCTTCTCGGGGACGGTGAGCTCGGTCTCCTCGAACTCCGGCGCGATCTCGACGGTGGCGAAGGATGTCTGACGTTTGCCCTGGGCGTTGAAGGGGCTGACGCGGGCGAGGCGGTGGGTGCCCCGCTCGCACTTGAGGTAGCCGAAGGCGTAGGGGCCCCGGATGTGCAGGGTGACGGAGTCGATGCCGACCTCGGCGCCGAAGCCCTTGTCCACCTCCTCCATCTCGAAGCCCATCTTCTCGCAGTAGTAGATGTACATGCGGAGGAGCATCTCGGCCCAGTCGTTGGCCTCGGTGCCCCCGACGCCCGCGGAGATGGTGAGGAAGCAGTTTCGGTGGTCGTGGCGTCCGGAGAGGAGCGAGCGGAGTTCCAGACGCTCCATGCGAGCCACCAGATCGAAGAGCTTGGAATCCGCCTCGGCGAGCATGTCCTTGTCGCCGGACTCCTTGTAGAACTCGTAGGCGGTCCTGGCGTCCTCGAGGTCGGTGACGATGGAGCGGAGCGGGTCGAGCTGGGCCTTGAGGAGCTTGACCTCGCCGACGATCTTGCGTGCGCGGCCCTGGTCTTCCCAGAACGACGCGTCGTTCATGAGGGCTTCGAGCTCTCGCTGCCGGACGTCCCGCTGGACGTAGTTAAAGAGAGTCGCGGATCGTCAAGATCCGCGCCTCGAGGTCGGCGATCACGGGCTGGTGGGCGTCGTAGTGCATGGTGGTTCCTTCGGGCCCGGATGGTAGTCTCCGCCCGCGCCGCCGCCCGGCCAGGCGAGGGTCTATTCTGGCCCCGGTGGATTCTCTGACGTTCACTCTCGTGGTGTGCGGGGCCTCGCTGGCGGCGGGGCTCTTTGGCGCGCTCACGGGCCTGGGCGGGGGCGGGATCCTCACGCCCATCCTCGTGCTCGCGCTTGGGGTGGACATCCGCTATGCGATCGGCGCGTCGCTGGTCGCGGTCATTGCGACGAGCTGCGGGAGCGCGGGGGCCTTTCTGCGCGAGGGGTTCGTCAATGTCCGCGTCGCCCTGTTGCTCGAGGTCGCGACGGTATTGGGGGCGATCGGCGGGGCGATCCTTGCGGCGCACGTGCCGGTCGGGGCCCTGGGGGGCCTCTTTGGCGTCGTGATGATCTGGACCGCGTGGCACAGCCGCCGGAGTCCGGAGCCGACCCCCGGGGACACGGTGCCGGATCCGCTGGCGGATCGGTTGAGGCTGGGTTCGACCTTTCCCGGCCCGGGTGGCCGGCAGGCCTATTCCGTGCACAGGGTGCCGGCGGGGTTCGGGGTCATGCTCGGGGCGGGCGTGCTGAGCGCACTCATCGGGATCGGCAGCGGAGTGTTCAAGGTTCTCGCGATGGACCGCCTGATGAGGATGCCGTTCAAGGTCTCTACGACCACGAGCAACTTCATGATCGGCGTGACCGCCGCGGCGAGCGTGGCGGTGTATCTGCACCGCGGGCAGGTGCACGCCGGGCTGGCGATGCCGGTCGCGGTGGGGGCGCTCGCGGGGTCGGCGCTTGGGGCGAGGCTGCTCAAGCGGTTCAACGTGGCGACGCTTCGGATCATCTTCGCGGTGGTTCTGTCGATCGTTGGGGTTCAGATGATCATCCGCGGGGTGCGGGCGCTATGAGCAGGCAGCCACTCGGCACGGCAGGCCACCCGGGAGCGCTCGAGCGGGCGCTGTCGAACGTGCTGCGCGTGGGGGTGTGGGCGTCGTCCGCGATCGCGTTGGCCGCAGGAGCCGCGTACCTGCGAGCGCACGGCTCGGAGCGGGCGGACCTTTCGTCGTTTAGCGGGGAGCCCCACGGGCTTGACAGCGCAGGCGCGGTGGCACGCGGGGCCGGAGACTGGGACCCGGCGGCGTGGATGCAGCTCGCGGTGCTGGTGCTGGTCGCGGCTCCTGTCGTGTGCGTGGGGCTGGCGCTGCTGCACTATGTTCGGCGTCGGAACTGGGTGTTCGTGGGGGCGTGCGTTGTGGTGCTCGCGGGGCTTGGCGCCGGAATGGCGGGGCTCATCGATTAGACCGGCGGCCCCTCGCTACTATCCGCGAGCCTATGAAGGAGCCGGTTGAAAGCTTGAATGCCCCGCTGGCGGCCCGCGTGACGCCTTATCGGTGGGGCCTCGCGGGCGTCGGCGTGGTCTGCTTCGCGCTTGGCGCAGTTGGCGCGGTCACGCCCCTTCTGCCGACCACGATCTTTCTCCTGATCGGGTCGTTCTGCCTCATCCGGAGCTGCCCGAGGCTCGAGGATTGGTTCTTCCGGCGCCGGCTGTTCGCAAAGTACGCCGGATTCATCCGGTCGAAGGGGCCGATGCCCGCGGCGGTGCGTCGGACGGCGCTGGGCATGATGTGGCTCTCGCTCTCGGTCTCGGGTGCGGTCTTGGCGCTGACCGGCCGGCTGACCCCCATGATGGGCGCGGTCGCCGCGGGGCTGGGAGCTGTCGGGACCGTCGCGATCCTGCGGTTTCGAAGGGCCCCGGACGGCGGGGCCGGTCCGGCCGGGACGATACACTGAGAGCATGAACGATCTTCGCCCGGTGTCTCGCACGCTCGCCGGCCTGGTCTCGGTGGCGTTGCTGCTCGTTGGTTGTGCTGGGCCTCAGGGTAACGCACTGGAGCACATGCAGAGCAGGGGGAGCGCGCCCCGATCGAGGATCGACGCGATCCCGGTTGCGAAGACGCAGGCCGGGGCGAGCGAGGCGGCCATCGCCGGATGGCGCACGGCGCTCGCACGCCTCGCGTGGGATACGACTGAGGTGCCCTCGGTGCGGGCGGCAGCGATCAAGACGATCTTTGCCGAGCCGGAGAGCGAGTTTCGAGCGGTGTGCCGCGCCACCGCGATGCGGATTCTGCCCAAGGAGAGCTCTCGCGAGGTCGTGCTGGCGCTGTGCGAGGTCGCCTCTTCGCGGGGGTGGACCGACTTTGGCCCTGCGATCGTGAGGTCCTACTCCCGCAAGGTGCCCATGGTGCCCGAGGAAAAGGACCGGGCCGAGCGGGCGGCTCTGCTGGCGCTCTTTCCGGGGCGGAGCATCGAGGAGACTGCATTCAGCGTCTTTCTAGCGGCCGGGCCGATCGACACGACTTCGACGGACCGGACCCGGCTGGACGCCTGGGACCTGCTGGCGAGGCTTGATCCGTCCGGCCTAACGCACCGCCGCCTTGTCGAGTCCGCCTCCGCCGACGACGCGGACGTAAGGGCTCTTCGGAAGGGGATTGCGGACCTTCGGGCGGTGGCGGTGAGTGGCGAGCAGTTGCTCTGGCTGCGACGGCTGCAGGGGGCAGAGAACGCGGCCTGGTGGCAGGAGGCCAGTTCGGTCATTGCGAGCTTCGCCGACCCCGCCCCGCTCGGGCTGCGCCACGCGGAGCATCTGAGGTGGACCGCCGCGAACAGGCCCGAGCGACTTGCCATGAGCCGCGACGCTCTGCTCGGGGAGGTCAGCGGGAGGCTGGCGGGGCGTCAGCACTTTGAGCGCACGGCGGAGGCGCAGAACACCAGGCCCCGGGAGGCGCTGAGCCAGACGGGGCCGGGGCTTTCACGGGCGGACCTGGTCAGCATCCTCGCGTTGGACGACGCCCTGCAGGCCTCAGGACTTGGCGGGCATCTGTGCGAGCAGGTCAAGCTCGACCGAAAGGACCAGACGACCGAGTATGGCGGGTTGGTGCGGCTGGAGGCGGCCGGTCCCCGCTCTGCTGCCGCCTGGGCCCTGTTCCCGCCCCGGCCCGGGGAGAGGCAGGGTGACAACAGGTTTATCGCGTCGCCGGACATGATCCTGCGGAGCGATACCGCGGCCGGGCACTTTCACTTTCACGCGCAGTCGTGGCGGAACCACGAACTTGCGGGCCCGAGCCCGGCGGACCTGGAATACGCGGCCAGATTCGGACGTGCATGTCTTGTGATGACGGCGGTGGGGGAGTGCGTGCTCTCGGTAGACTACTACCAGCCCGATGGAGCGGTCGTGGACCTCGGGACGATCTCGGGAGTCAAATAAGGAGCCCGGGCGGTCTGGGCTTGCGTTGCCCCACGAAGGAACGGGTGCAATTGGGGGCGGTGCGGGGCGTTGGGCGGTTGGAACGAAGGGCGCGGAGAGTCCGCGCTTGAACGGCTGAACTCAGGAAAGGCGACCATCATGCTCACCAGGATTCGGGGCGGATTCTCTCTCAAGGCGGCGACTCTCGCGGTCGTTGCCGGTCTGGCTCTTGTCGCGTCGGACGCCCTGGCCCAGCCGGGCGCCGATGGCGGGCGTGGTCAGCAGGGTGGTGGCGGTGGCGGTGGGCCTGGTGTCCGGATCGGCGGAGGCCCCGGTGGGGGCATGGGCGGGCGGATGGGCGACTTCAACGCCCCCGCGATCGAACGCCGCAACATGGATAAGTACGCGGGCGTGCTCGGCCTGTCCGCGGATCAGAAGGAAGTCGCGGAGTCGCTGCTGGAGGGTTACGAGCAGCAGACGCGCGAGCTGCGCGAATCGATGCGCACGAAGATGGAGGAGATTCGCGACAAGGCGCGCGACACGGGCGACATGTCCGTGTGGGGCGAGATGCGAGAGATCGGCGAGAAGGCGCAGGCGGACCGGAAGAAGCTTGACGCGTCGCTGATGACGGACCTGAAGAGCATTCTGTCGCCGGAGCAGGAGGATCGCTGGCCCGTCTTCGAGCGTGCCCAACGCCGTGACCAGAGCCTCCGCCGCGGGTTTGTGAGCGGCGAGCGAGTGAACCTCTTTGAGCTGGTGGACCGTTCGGAACTTGAGCCCGCACAGAAGCAGGCGCTGGATCCGATCCTGGGCGAGTATGACGTGGAGCTGGACCGCGCCCTGCAGGCGCGCAACACGGCATACGAGTCCGCGTTCGGGCAGTTTGGCCGCATGTTCGGGGGCGAGGGCGGTCCGGACATGGAGAAGGCGCAGGAGGCGATGAACAAGGGCCGCGAGGCGGCGTTCCGGGTGCGCGACGTGAACCGCCGCTTCGCCCGCCAGATCGGCGAGGCGATGCCCGAGGACAAGCGGCCCGGGTTTGAGAACGCGTTCTTGCGCGAGAGCTTCCCCGAGGTCTACCGGCCCACGCAGGCCGGGCGATCCATCGAGGCGGCCTTGGGCCTGGCTGACCTGACCACGGAGCAGAAGGAGAGCGTGGCGGCCCTCCAGGAGAGCTACAACCGGTCGCTGGAGACCGTGAACGCCAAGATGCGCGAGGCCATCGAGAAGCAGGAGAGCGAGGCGACGGTCGCAGGAATGATGCAGCGCTTCGGGCGTGGCGGCCAGGGCGAGGACCCGATGGGGGACATCCGCCGCGAGCGTCGCGAACTCGGCGACACCACGGTGGAGTCTCTCAAGAAAATTCTGACGTCCGAGCAGGCCGAGCGTCTGCCAACAGCGGAGGATCGCGGCGGCCAGGGCGGGCAGATCCGCGGCGGCGAGGACGCGCCCGCGCCCCGTCGCCGGAACCGCCCGGCCCAGGACCCCACCTGAGGTCGCTGACGGGTTCTCCCGCTTCGGACATCTAGAGTGAGCACAGCCAGCGCCCCGGCGGATGCACCCCGGGGCGTTGTTCCGCGCCGGTCGTCCCGGCGAGGTCAACCGGAGTCCCAGCCATGAAGGACCGCCACGGAGTTCGAATCGGACTCGGCCTGGCCGCGATGGTGCTCGGGGTGCTCGCGGGAGCGCCCGAAGAGGCCAGCGCACAGCAGACCATGTCGGTGCGGGCGACCAGCCCGATGGGCGGCAGGGGGGGCGGGCAGGTGACCAAGCGCAGCATGGAGCGCTACGCGGACCTGCTGGGCCTGGATCAGACGCAGCGGGAGACCGCGCTGGCGATCCACGAGGGGTACAGCGCCACCTGCGAGCAGGCCCGGAAGTCGCAGCGTGACGCGATGGACGAGCTCCGCCGGAGCGAGGAGGACTCGGGCGACCACGGCGTGTTCATGGAGAAGCTGCCGGCCATCCAGAAGAAGAGCCGGGAGACGACGCAGGCGGCGGAGAAGTCGCTGTTCTCTGACCTGAAGTCGCTGCTCACGAGCGAGCAGGAGGCGGGGTGGACACGGGTGGAACGGATGCGCCGGCGCGAGACGGGTCTGCGGGGCGGGCTGAGCGGTGAGAGCCTGGACATCGCGGACGTGGTGCACGCGATGAAGCTGCCGGCGGAGCCGGCCCAGCTCGTGGCGCCGATGGTGGAGGACTATGAGTCCGCGATGGACTCGCACCTGAGGGCGAAGGAGGCGGCGCAGTCCGAGGCGACAGCCTTCGAACCCGGGAAGCCGATGGACGTGGAGGCCATGCAGAAGCAGATGGAGTCCTCCCGCCAGATGGGTGAGAAGATCGTGCAGCTCAACGCGACGACGGCGGAGAAGATCAAGGCGGCCCTTCCGGAGGAGCTTCAGCAGAAGTTCGCGGACGAGGTCAGGCGGCGTTCGTTCCCGACGGTCTACAAGGAGAGCCGCGTTGCGAAGGACCTGGACGCGGCGCTCGCCATGAGCGACCTGGACGAGTCGCAGCGCGAGCGGCTGAAGGAGATCAAGGCGGCGTACGCCCGGGACCTTGGCCCGGTGAACAACCGCTGGGCGGACGCGATCCGCGAGTCCGAGCAGAGCGGGCAGGAGGGCGGCATGGCCCTGGGCGGGGGCGGGTTCATCTCCATGCGCATGGGCGAGGAGCCCGAGGGCCTGCGAGAGGCCCGCAAGGCCCGGCGTGAGATGGATGAGAAGGCCCGCGAGCGGCTGAAGTCCGTGCTCAGGCCTGAGCAGCAGGAGAAGCTTTCCAAGGCGGCTCCGGGGGGTGATGGAGAGATGGGTGACGGGGAGCCCCGGATGATGTTTGTGGTGGAGGAGCGCGCCGATGCGCCGCCCCCGAAGTAGTGCAACATCGGCGCCCCCCGGGTGTGTAGAAAGAGGAGGCGGCGGTCGCCGTACACTCCGGGGGAATGGTGGTGGGTTCGCAAGGACTGAAAGGGGTTGCGCATGTGGAGCCGCGTGAAGAGGGCCGGCCGCTTGGTGCTGGCGGTGCTTTCGCTTGTTGTTGCGATGCAGGCGGGGGCGTCGGAGGCCCGAGCGCAGGGCTTTGGCGGGCCGGACATGATGGGCATGATGTCCATCAGCAAACGCTCGCTGGACTCGTACGCGAAGAAACTGGGGTTTACGCCCGAGCAGTCGGAGGCGCTGCGGGCGCTGCACGAGGGCTACCGGTCCGACGCGAAGGAGGCGGCGGACGAGTTCGGCAAGGCGCAGCGCGAGGCGATGCGTGAGGCGCAGGAGGAGCAGGACTGGGGCGCCATGGGGAAGATCATGGCGAAGGAAGGGGCGAAGCTCCAGGAGCGGATGCAGGCCTCGGAGAAGCAGTTTCTCGAGGACTTCAGGTCGTTGTGCACCGAGGAGCAGGCCGGGAAGTGGCCGTCGGTGGAGCGTGCCCGGCGGCGGGACCAGTTCCTGCGCGTGGGCATGGTCAGCGGCGCGGGTGTCGACGTGCTCGCGGCGGCGGACCGCACGAAGACCGCGATGACGGGCAACGAGGCGTACGACGCGGTCGCGGAGCAGTACGAACTGGAAATCGACCGCAAGCTCACCGATTTCAAGCGGGTGCAGGAGGAGATGCAGGCCCAGCAGATGAAGCAGGCCGAGGAGGGCTTTGACTTCAGCAAGATGCAGGAGATGATGGCCAAGGCGCAGGAGATGCTCAAGCCGATCGTTGAGATCTCCACGTCTCTCCGAGATACCAACCGTGAGTACGCCCGCAAGCTCGCGGACCTGATGACCGAGGCCGACCGGAGCAAGTTCAACGCCGAGGTCGATCTGCGGACCCACCCCAGGGTCTACCGGGCGTCGCACACGACCAAGTCGCTCGACGCGGCGTTGAAGCTGGCGGACCTGACCCCGGAGCAGGCCGAGCAGATTCGCGGCATGCGCGAGACGTACGCCTCCGACGCGCAGGGGCTGAACACGCGCTGGGCGGGCGCGATCGAGGAGCAGGAAGCCAAGAACGGCGGGACCTTTGGGGTCATGACCATGGGCTTCATGGGGGGCGGGGACGAGGGGCAGGATCCGGTTCGCGATGCGCGGAAGGCGCGGCGCGATCTGGACAAGCAGGTTCTCGAACGCCTGAAGGGGGTTCTGACCGAGGCTCAGCGGGAACAGTTGCCCGCCCGCGATGAGGAGCCCTTCAACCCCATGGCCGATTTCATGGTCGTCGAACCCGACTCGGAATGACCGAGAGTCGAGGCAAGGTAGGCCCGTCGGCGGCGTTGGGCGTGAGCGGCAAGGAGATGTAGGACGCATGATCGAGACCCGCCAGGAACCCCGGGCACCCGATGCGGGGCCAAGCACGCTGACGAAGAAGCCCGATATCGATCTGGCTGTCGCGACGCTCATTGCCCCGGAGCAGGCGGTGAGGCTGCGCGCCATTCCTTTCGTGAGAGAGGGCGGACGCGTGAAGCTCGCCATGCTCGACACCGCGGACCTGGCGGCGTCGGATGAACTCGCAGTTCTCTGCGCCGGCCCGGTCTCTCGCGTCGCGGTGACGCGGGATGTCTTCGCCGAGATGCTCCGCGAGGGCTACGGCATCACGGCGGCGCAGATGGCGGCGCGGCTGGGCGGCGGGGGCGGCGAGGACGAGCTGAGCAGCAATCTCGAGGCGATCGAGGCGGACGACCTGCACCGGATGGCCGAGCAGCCGAGCCTCATCAACCTCGTGAATCTGATCATCCTGGAGGGCATCCGGGCCCGGGCGAGCGATGTGCACATCGAGCCCTTCGAGAAGAAGCTCGCGGTCAAGTACCGGATCGACGGGATGCTGGTGGAGCAGGAGCCGCCCCCCAAGCAGCTCCAGCCGGCGATCACCAGCCGCGTGAAGATCATGGCGGGGATGAACATCGCGGAGCGGTTCGCGCCGCAGGACGGGCACATCTCGCTCCGGTTTGAGGGACGCAAGATCGACATCCGCGTGTCCACGGTTCCGACGCTCTACGGCGAGAGCGTGGTGATGCGAATCCTGGACAAGGAGGCGATCCAGCTCGATCTGCAGGCCCTGGGCATGGGCCAGGCGGACCGGGACGGGATGCAGAAGCTGATTGATCTGCCCCACGGCATGGTGCTGGTGACGGGGCCGACGGGCAGCGGCAAGACGACGACGCTCTATGCGGCGCTCACCAAGCTGTACGACCCCTCGCTCAAGATCATCACGATCGAGGATCCGGTGGAGTACGAGCTCTCGGGCGTCAACCAGATCCCCGTGAACCCCAAGCGTGGCGTGTCGTTCGCGGACGGCCTGCGCAGCATCCTTAGGCAGGACCCGGATGTGATCATGGTCGGTGAGATCCGCGACTATGAGACCGCGGAGATCAGCGTGCGGGCGGCCCTCACGGGCCACCTGCTCTTCAGCACGCTGCACACGAACAACGCCATTTCCGCCGCCGGACGGCTGATGGACATGGGGGTGGAGCCCTTCCTGCTCAGCAGCGTGCTGGAGGGAGTGCTGGCGCAGAGGCTGGGCCGGCGGCTGTGCCAGACGTGCAAGAAGCGGGCGCCGATCGCCGAGGCGCTGGCGCACCGGCTGGCGCCCGCGGAGGCGGCGATGTTCCCGGGCGGTCAGGGGTTCATCGGCGCGGGATGCGAGGCGTGCGGCGGGCGGGGCATGAAGGGCCGGGTGGGGTTCTTCGAGCTCATCCTCACGACGCCGGCGATGCGGTCGGGCATTTCGTCCCGGATGGGGATGCAGGAACTGGCTCGCACCGCACCGTTCACGACGATGCGTCGCGACGGCATCCTGAAGGCGGCGGCGGGGTTCACGACCGTGGACGAGGTGCTGCGAGCGACGCAGGACGCCGAGGAAGCGGTAGACGCCGGGAGGGCGGGCTGACGCATGGCAAGCTTTGTCTATCGAACCGCCGCCATGGGCGCGCGAGCCGCCGGGGCGACGATCGATGCCCCGGATCGGGCCGCCGCGGTGCGGGAACTGGTCCGCCGGGGTGAGACGCCGCTGTCGGTCGATCCCGTGGCGCAGGGCGGGGCGGTGGAGGCGCCCGGTGCGGTGGAATTCTCGTGGCTGCCTGTGATGTCGCGGGTCGAGATGGCCTCGATGATCCGCGAGCTCTCGGTGGCGCTGACCGCGGGCCTGCCGCTGGTGCAGTCGCTGAGGACCATCGCGAGGCAGGGCCGTTCCGCGGGTCAGAAGGAGATGCTGCGCTCGGTGATCGAGCAGGTGGAGGCGGGCAAGAGTCTCGCGGAGGCGATGGCGGCGTGGGGGGCGCCGTTCCAGGACCTGACGATCAACCTGACGCGGGCGGGCGAAGCGTCGGGCAAGCTCGCGGAGGTGCTGAGCCATGCCGCGGAACTGCTCGACAAGGACGTGAAGCTGCGTCGGTCGCTCCTGGGGGCGACGCTGTATCCGCTGATCATCCTGGGGCTGGTCGTGATCGCGATCATCGTGGTGGTGACGGTGATCGTTCCGGGCATTCTGAAGCAGCTCTCCGGGGCCGCGGCGACGCTTCCGTGGCCCACGCAGATCGTCAAGGGCTTCTCTGATTTCTTCGCGGGCTACTGGTACATCATCATTCCCGTGGTGCTGGTGGGGGTGCTGGCGGCGCACCGGTACTACCGCACGCCCGAGGGGCGCATGGCGGTGGACGAGAAACTGCTGCGGATTCCGATCGTGGGAAGGCTGCTGAGGGATGTGGCGGTCGCGCGGTTCACGCGCACGCTGGGGACGCTGACGAGCTCGGGCGTGCCGATCGTGCAGGCGCTGCGGATCACGCGCGGCACGCTGGGCAACGTCGCGATGGAGCGGGTGATCGACCAGGTTGTGGAGCAGGTTTCCGCGGGCAAGACCATCGCGGACCCCATGGAGCAGAGCGGCTACTTCCCGCCCATGCTGGTGCAGATCGTGAATCTCGGCGAGCGTTCCGGGCGGCTCGACGAGATGCTGATGAACGCCTCTCGCGCGTTCGAGGAGAAGACGGAGCAAAGCATCAAGCTCTTCACCACGGCGCTCCCGCCCATACTCGTCGTCATGCTCGCGTGCGTTGTGGGCTTTGTGGTGCTCGCCATCCTGATGGCACTGCTCCAGGTCCAGGACGCCGCGATGGCCGGCTGATCTCGTTCACCTTCTTGGAGTCCTCACATGATGCCCAGGTCAACACGCATTCGTCGCACCGGGCACGCCCGGCGAGCCTTCACGATCATCGAGGTCATCGTGATCGTGGTCATCCTGGGCGTGCTGGCGGCGCTCATCGCCCCGCGGCTGCTGGGGCGCATCGGCCAGAGCCGCCAGGCGGTGGCACGCGCGAACGCGGAGTCGCTGGCGACCCAGATGAAGCTGTTCATCGCCGACCACTACATGCCGGACTCCGGCGCCTCCATCGAAATTCTGTTCGTGAAGCCCGCGAACATCGAGGCCGACAAGTGGCACCCCTATGTGGACAACCTCGACGCCCTGAAGGATCCCTGGGGCAACCTCTTCGGGCTCCGCATCCCGGGCGACGTCAACGTGGACTTCGACATCGTCAGCTACGGCGCGGACGGGCAGATGGGTGGCGAGGGTGAAGCCGCGGACATCGTGAACGGCAAGAAGTAGGCCGCGCCAGGCAGCGCCCGTGAGACACGCCACAGCCATGCCCGCCCGACGAAGCGCCTTCTCCATGGTGGAGATGGTCGTGGTTGTCGTGATCCTGGGTGTGCTCGCCATGGCGGTCGTTCCCCGGATGATCTCCACACGGGGTCGGGAGGTGCAGGCGAGCGCGCTGAGACTGGCGGACCTTCTCACGATCGCGGCACGCAGGGACTCGCTTCTCAGCCAGCGCATCGCGGTCGAGTTTGACGCCCGAGACGGGCGGTTGCGGCTTGTGACGCTCGTGGTGCCGGAGCCGGAGTCCGGGGCGGCGGCTGTGTGGAAGCCCGACGCGCTCGCGCCCGCCGCGGACATCGGGAACGCCCGCGTGCTGGAGGCCTGGGCGGACGGGTCGTCGCTCGATCCCAGGCAGTGGCGGGTGGAGCTGCCCCAGAACCAGATGAGGCCGGCCATCGCGATGGTTCTCGCCGACGCGGGGGGCCAGAACCTGTGGCGGGTGGACCTGGCTCCCCGGGCGACCCGAGCGGTCGTGACCGCGGGCCAGACGCCCGCGCGCGAGGGTGTGGAAGGCTCGGAGTTCATCGACCTAGACGCCAACGGCCAGGGGGTGACCCCATGGTGAGCACGGACCGGTACGGATCAAGGCGCGGCGCGCTGCTGGTGGACGTGCTGGTGGGTGTCGTCATGCTGGGCGTGGCGCTCGCGGTCATGATCGGGCTCTCGGCGCGGGCGGTTTCGGCTCAGCGGGCGGGTGAGAACCTCCAGATCGCGGCGATGCTGATCGATGAGCGGCTGAACATGGTGCTCGCCAAGGGGCCGGAGGATTACGCGACCGCCTTTGGAGCGTTGGAGGGGCCGTGCGACGAGCCCTACGCGAGGTTCCGCTACGCGCTGAGCATCCAGGAGGGCACCGCCGGACAGCCGTTCAGAGTTTCGTGCACCGTGACATGGGACGAGAGCGGGAAGCCCCACAGCGAGACCGTCCACACGCTGATCGCCCCGAGGCTGGGCGACGAGCCGGACCCTGACCGCAAGCCCCCGGAGACGACCGACCGCCTGGCGGGGGTGCTGCCATGAGCCGCCGCGCGTTTACGCTGGTGGAACTGATCGTGACCTCGGTGATCGGCGTGCTGGTCGCCGGCGCCGTTGTGAGCAGCGTGTCGAGCCTTCAGCGGGCGAGGGCGTCGTCGATCGCGAGGCAGCAGGCGTACGGGAGGAGCGACGCGGCGGCGTCGCGCATCGCGCTGGACCTCTCCAACGTTGTGCGGCATTACGAGCTGACCTTTGCCCGTGTGCTGGTGGTGAACAGCGGCGCCCCCGGCGTCGAGACGGACGAGTTGCTCATTCTCTCGAATGCCTCGCGGCCCGTGCGGGGCGAGGACGGTATCGCGGAGGGCCCCGAGGTCGAGGTGCAGTACCGGATTCGGCCGGGCGTTGCCGGCGGGGCCGCGGCACTCTGGAGGCGGACCGATCCGGCGTTTGATCTGTATCTGGACGCGGGGGGTGTCGCGTCCACGGTCGCCTCGGGCATCACGTCTCTGTCGATCCAGGCCTTTGACGGCAGCGCGTGGTTCGACTCCTGGGATTCTGATTCGGACGGGATGCCCCACGCGGTGCGGGTGGTGGTGAGCGCGACCTCGGACGACAGACGGACGACCTCGGTCGCGCGGCGGCTGGTGGCCATCGACCGCGTGCCCATCCCGCTCGAAACGACGGAGGAAGAGGACAGCGCCGGCACGACGCCCGCGGGAGGCGCTCGATGAGGCGCACCCACCCCGGCGAAAGAGGCTTCGCGACGCTCATGGTCTTTGCGGTCATCGCGCTGGCGGCGATCATCATCGGCATGATCCAGACCAGCGCCTTCGGCCAGGCGTCGGCGGGGCGGGAGGCGCTCGCGCGCGTCCGGGCGCAGTGGGCGGCCCGTGCGGGGCTGGAGTCGATCATTGCGACTCTCGAATGGAGCACCGAGAACCCGGACACGGGCAGCGCGTTCACCCTGATGGACGACTTTGTGGCGGTGTCGGCGGGCGATCTCGACGGCGCGACGTACCGCATCGCGACCTTCGAGGAATCCCGCGAGGTGCTGGGGCCCGCGGACGCGCACTCGAAGCTGAACATCAACCGGCTGACGAAGGATCAGCTTCTTATGATCGAGCCCCTCATGTCCGAGGACGTGGCGGACTCCATCCTGGACTGGATCGACGCGGACGACGACACCAACCCGCTCGGGGCTGAGATCGGCTACTACGCCGGGCTGCCCTTCCCTTACGAGCCGCGCAACGCGCCCATGCGCAGCATCCTCGAGATGGAGCTGGTTGCGGGCGTTGATCCGCGCGATGTGCGGGGTGAAGACTGGAACCTCAATGGACTGCTTGACCCCAACGAGGACGATGGGGATGAGAGCTGGCCCCCTGACAACGCGGATGGCATTCTCGACCGCGCGTGGTCCGGCGTTCTGACCACCACCAGCCTCGACGGGGCCCTCGCCCCCTCGGGGCAGCCCAAGATCGACCTCCAGAGCGCGGACGCGGGCGAGCTTGTCCAGCGGGCGAAGGTCGACTCCAACCAGGCCCAGGCGATCGTCGATTACGTCGCCAACAACTCCGGCGCTGCCATGCGAGACTTCATCATTCGCGACCTCCGCCAGCTTGCCCCGCAGACCGGGGGCGGGGGGGGGGGCGGCCAGACGGTGCGCGTCGAGAACCTCACGAGGGAGCAGCTCGGGCTGCTGCTCGACGAGGCCACGGTGGGGGCTCCGGAGAGCGGCGCGTACATCCCCGGGAAGCTGAACATCAACACCTGTCCGGCCAAGACGCTCGAGTACCTGCCACAGATCACCCCGGAGGTTGCCGACGCCATCATCGCGGAGCGTTCGGCACGGCCGGACGGGTTCGTCAGCCTCGCGGACCTCCTGAGCGTTCCCGGGATCGGCAGACGCCAGCTCGCGGCCATCTACGAACTGCTGTGCGTACGGTCAAATGTGTACGAGGTGACTTGCCGCGGGCGAGATACGAGAACGGGCATCGAGACGGAGATTCACGCGGTGCTTGACCGTTCGACAATGCCCGTGGTGCTGCAGGAGGTGAGCGTGCGATGAGTCGATTGACCTCCCCAGGCCGGTCCAAGGAGCACCGCGGCGTGATCGCGGGCGTGCACGAGTCGGGGGACTCGGTCGCTGTGGTCATTCTCACGCCCGCGGACGGCGTGCAGAGCGTCTCGCAGTCCCGGAGCATGACGCGGGCGGAAGCGGAGGGTGCGCTCCCTGGGCTGCTTGCGGGTGCTGCCCGGGTGGTGCGGGTGACGCCTCTGCGGGAGTCGCTCTGCCGCGTGACAACGCTGCCACTGGCCGGGACCGCGGATAACGACGAGCAGACCGCGGGCGCCGTCTCGCTGCTGGGGGAGGCGGAGCTGCCGACGAGCGTGCCGGCGCACCGACGGGGTGCGGGCGTGGTGGGGCTGCCCATGGCGGATGGAGCGCGCCACGTGCTCATGACCGCGTGGACGGGCCCGGTCAGAGAGACGCTGGGTGAGAGCGAAGAGACCTGGGCGACGCCCATCGCGGCGCTCGCCGTGCTGTGGGCGGGCAAGGGTGAGCACGCGGCGTACGTGAGCGAGCGCGAGGGCGGGGTTGCGGTGCTCGTGCAGTCACCCTCGAGGCTCGTCGCCCGCGTGGTCCCCACGGAGATCGGGCCGGGGGCCGGTGAAGAGGCTGAGCAGGTGCTCCGGGAGACGTGCACCGCGGCAGAGGCGGAAGAGCCCACGCGGATGCCGGGTGGCCGGTCGCTCGTGCTGAGCGACGCCGCCAAGGCCGGGCTGCGTGCCAGGGTCCGAGGGGTCCGGGACGAGGCCGCCTGGATGGACTCGTTCGGTCTGGCGCTCGGCGCCGCGGTGCTGGGGATCGAGCCGCGGGTTTCGGTGAACGCGCTCGGCGCGATCCGTTCGGTGCCCCCGAAGCAGAAGATGTCGCTGCCCGCGCGGATAGGCACCGCGCTGGCGAACCCGCGGACCGCGTGGCTGACGGCGGGTGCCGCGGTCGTGCTGCTGCTTGGCGCGCCGATCGCGTTCGCCGCCGGTCGGGCCGCCATCCTCGGCTCGCGCGTGCGGGAGATCGAGAGCCGCGTGGGTGGGCAGAAGGAACTGGAGGACCGCGCCGCCCTGTATCAGCAGCTCGAGGGCAGCCGGTGGCCGGTCACGAAGCTGTTGAACGACCTGTCAACGCTGGCGCCGGTCGGCGTTTCTGTGAGCAACATGCGGGTGAACGCGGGCCAGGACGTGAACCTGCGGGGCACGGCGAAATCCCAGGAGCTTGTTACCCGCTTCGGCGCCGCGCTTGTTGACTCCAAGGTGTTCTCGAAGTCCACGATCAACCGCACCGAGTTCAAGGATGGCGGGGTCGACTTCGACATGACGCTGCAGGTCGGGCAGCCTTTCGCGAGAGTGCCCATCAGCAAGGACGCGGACGCGGCGAAGAACACCGACTTCGCCTCACTTCCGCTGGCGCAGCGGCTCTACGGCGAGGGCGCAAGCAACGATTCGGTCGCGAACGGCGAGCGGCCCACCCGCTCGCGGCGCGCGGGCGGCGCTTCCCACAGTTCCGGGGCGACACCCTCCGGCGGCTCGACGCCCAGCGCGACCGAGCGGCGACCCTCGCCCAGCGAGACCGTCCCGCCCGCGGTCTCGGACGAGGACATCGCGAAGATGGACCGGGCCACGGCGATGTCGGAGTGGGTGAAGCGGAAGACCTACCCGCAGAAGAACCCGAAGCTCGACCCCGCCACCAGGCAGCGGCTCGAGGAGGAGTGGCCGAAGATCAAGGCCCGCTTTGACCAGCTGAAGTCGTCCGAGGGAGGTGGCACGTGAGCGGGTTCAAGCAGACCTGGCAGCGCTTGCCCCGCGCGGGCCGCTGGCTCGGGGTGTTCCTGGTGTTCCTGGGGCTCTACTTTTTCGTTGTGGAGCCCGGCGTGGACCTGTTCCTGAGGTACGCGGCCCTGGGCGACGTGCATCGGGCCACCCTCGCGAAGTATGCCGAGGCCAAGGACGAGGTCCGGCGCGCGGATGATGTCGTAAAGCTCGGCATGGCGCACTTCGGCGCCGTGGAGTTCCCCGGCGACTACAACCAGCGCACGAGAGAGCTCAACACCGCCATCGATGGCATTCTGGCAACCAATGGAGTCGAGGGATACACAGGCACCACCCGCACGGTCGCCATGGGGCAGGGGCTGGTCACGAAGCGACTTCCCGAGGATTCTCGCGTGGAGCGGCTGACGCGAACGATCGACTTCACGGCCCACCCCGGGGCGGTCGCGGGCGTCCTTGCCGACCTCGAGCAGACGCCGGTGGTCTCTACCATCTCGTCCGTGCAACTCCGCCAGGTGGAGGGCCGCGACGGCGAGTCCGGCCGCCTGCTCAACGCGGTCATCACCATCGAGACCTGGGTGACAGCCAAGAAGGGGACCCCCCGGTGACAGCACCCACGGACATGAGAACGGTGTGGCGCGGCCTGGGGGCGCCCGGGAAGATCGCGGCCGCGGTCGCGTGCGTCGCGGGCCTGGTCGTCCTGCCTCAGGTATGGTCGCTTCTGGATGCCCTCATCCGCCCTCGGCCCGACGTGCCGGCGCGAGTGGCCAGCGAGGCGTCGGAGCAACGGGCGGAGCAGTACGAGCTCTACATCGCCCAGGTCGATGGGCGCTCGCTCTTCCACGTTCCCGCGGCTCCGGGCACACACTCTGCCCCGCCCCCGCCGCCCGGCCCGCCCGCGCCGCCGCCGCCCCCGTCGAGCTATGGTGGACCCGCGATCATCGCGATGGTCAACGGCGAGGTCTGGTTCGCGGACGGCAAGCGGCTGAGGCCCGGTGATGACGAGTCCGAGGGCGTCGCCGTCTCCGCCATCAACGCCCCCTGGGATGCGACATTGAAGTGGCGTGGCGTTGAGTTCAAGGTCCCGCTCTTCGCGCGGGAGAATCTCGTCTGGGCCTCGCCACCCGAGCCCAAGAAAGAGCCACCGCCCGAGCCGCCCCCGGCGGACCCGCCCAACCCGGGTTCGGCGGGTGATGGCGGGGCGGGCGGCGAGCCCGCGAGCAGCAACGGCCTCGGTGGTTGACAGACTTCGGTAGTCCTCTGGTCTCTCCTGAAGGGTTCAGCACAAGGAACGACATGAACAAGCACGCACACTTTCGCGTGATGACTGCCTCGGCCCTGGTGGCGCTCGCGGGCCTTGGCCTCTCGGCCCTGGCCCAGGAGGGCCAGCCCACCGGCCCGTCCGGCCGCCGCCCGGTCGAGGGAGAGCCCACGCCCCTGGCCTTCAAGCAGGTCACGGTCGAGAAGCTCATTGATTTCATCGTCCAGGCGACGGGGAAGGTCGTGATCCCTCAGCAGGACGTGATGAGCCGCAAGATCACCGTGCTGAACGATCGGCCGATTCCGCGGGAGCAGGCGCTGGACCTTGTGTTCCAGGCGCTGGCACAGAACGGCGTGGGTGTGGTCGAGAACGAGCACGTCATCACGCTCCGCGCGATCGAGGAGGTCTCGAAACACGACGTGCCGGTGATTCCGCCCAGCGAGAGCGTGCTGAGCAGGCGGGACAGCGGCACGCTGGTGCAGAAGGTCTTCGCCCTGCGGAACTCGACCGCCAAGGCGCTGGGCGACGTCATCAAGGACGCGGTGCCCGACTACGCGAAGCTCAACATCGACGAGGAGTCCAACCAGGTCGCGATCATCGGGCCCATTTCTCTCCAGCAGCGCATGGAGCGGCTGATCACCAGCCTGGATCGTCCGTCGTCCGCGGCTCTGCAGACGGAGACCTTTCGGCTGCGTTACGCGGACGCGGAGGCGGTCAAGGCGAACATCGAGGAGCTCTTTCAGGGGGGCTCCGGCACCGGGGGGGGCGGCAACCGCCGGTCCAATCAAAGCAACCAGAACAACCAGGGCCCGGGCGGCGGGTTCTTCCGGTTCGCGGGCGTTTCGGGGGGCGGCGGGGAGGGCGGCACGTCCGCCAGCACCGAGGTCCGCGTGACGGCCAACACGCAGCAAAACGCGGTGACGGTCGTGGCCGACCCCACGATTCTCGACCAGATCCGTGCGCAGATCAACGACTATTGGGACAAGCAGCTTCCCGAGGAGGCGGTCGTTCCCAAGGTCTACGACCTCAAAAACAGCGATCCGATCAAGATCCGCGACGCGCTGGAGGGGATGTTCGGGCGGGCCAACCCGCAGGCGGGCCGCACCAACCAGGGGGGAGGCGGGCAGCAGGGCGGGAACACCTCGTCCGCGTCGAGCTCCCAGGGCGTGGGGCGGCTCGCCGGACAGTTCTCGTTTCAGGCCGTGCCGGACGCCGGGAGGCTCATCGTCGTCGCCAAGTCGCAGGACAACCTTGCGGTGATCGACAAGATCATCGCGGACCTCGATCAGCCCCAGACCGTCGGTCTCCCGTCGGTCGTGGAGCTCAAGCACGCCTCGGCGGAGGACCTGTCCGAACAACTCAACGCTCTGCTGGCGCAGGACGGCACGCTCGCGTCGGTTCGCCGGTCAGAGCAGGGGCTCTCCGCGAGCTCGTCGAACGTGAGCCCGTTCTCGCAGTCGGCGGTGGAGCAGTCCACGTCGTCAACGAGCAACACCACCGGCGAGGAGGGAAGCACGGCGGAGACGATCGCGTTCTGGTGGCAGCGGTCGCGCACGCCCACCGACCGGCGTGCGAGCTCGAACCTCGTGGGCCAACTCCGCATCGTGCCGATCTGGCGCCAGAACGCGCTGCTCGTCACGGCACCGCCCGAGTACAAGCAGTCCGTGCTCGACATGATCGAGATGCTCGACAAGCCGGGACGCCAGGTGCTGATCGCGGCGATGGTGGTGGAGGTCTCCGCGACCGACAGCCTGCAACTCGGCCTCCGCTGGTCGAGCCAGACGCTGAACCCCTCGAACGCGGACAACTCGATCAGCATCGGGAACAACGCGAGCGGCACGCGCAACAACTGGGCGACGTCGCTCTTCGACACCTCGGTCCTCAACAGCAGCGTGAATCTCAACCTGCTGCTCCAGGCTCTCTCAGAGAAGCAGTCGGTCAACATCCTGAGCGAGCCGAAGGTCTTCACCGCCGACAACCAGGAGGCGGAGTTCTTCGACGGGCAGGACGTGCTGGTGCCAACCTCCAGCCAGACCGCGAACACGGGGAGCGTCACGCAGACCTTTGACTATCGCGCCGTGGGCATCCAGCTCAAGGCCCGGCCCCGCATCACGGTGCAGGGCGACGTCGACCTGCGCGTGAACCTGCAGGTCTCGTCGATCTCGCCCGAGGAGACGACCAACGGCGGGTTCATCTTCGACCGGCGGCAGACCACCACGCAGCTCATCGTGAAGGACCGCCAGACGGTGGTGATCTCAGGCATCCTGAGGAAGCAGGACACGAACATCCTGCGGAAGGTGCCCCTGCTCGGAGACATCCCGATCCTGGGCTGGGCGTTCCGCAGCCGCGACAAGAGCGAGGTGACGTCCGAGCTGCTCGTGTTCATCACACCCGTGGTGGTCAACAACACGACGAGCGAGAGCATGAGCCCGGTGAATGAACCGTTCCGGCAGCGGCTGGACGAGCTCCGCAAGTCCATGAAGGCCCCCGACACGCAGCGCGTTCCGTCGGGACCCGCCGCCGAGCCGAACTCCGCGCCTGCCGAAGCGCCGCAGGGGCCCACGTCATGAAGGCCTCTCCCGCGCTGCACACGGCGTGCCTGGTCGCGCTTGGGTCGCTCGCCGGGTGCGTCTCGGAGGTGCAGTCCGGGCCGGGTTCGCGTGGTGTGCCGGTGCGCCCCGGGGGGCAGGCCCCTGCCACGACTGAGGGACCAAGGCCCACCCTGCCGGATGGCCCTGTCGCGACGCCGGCTGTCGCCGTGACGAGCAGCGCCGCGGTGCGGGTGACGTTTTTCCCCGCCGGCTCGGTGCCCTATGACGGCGCCACGCTGCCGCTCTTCTCTCCGGACGGCAAGTTTCTCGCGGTGCAGAGCGGCGAGGCGCCGACCTGGCCCACGCTCCTCGCGGAGCCCGCGTCCGAGCCCGTGAACCGCACGACGATCACGGTCTTTGACGTCTCGGGACCCACGCCCACGCCCATGGAAGGCCCGGACCCCGTTCCCGGCGGGCTCATGCTGGGCAGGGCCTCGGACGGCGCGGGCTTCCTGGTGGAATCCCCCCAGCGGGACGGAAGCCGGTGGATCGGCCGCGTCGCCTGGGGCACAGGGAAGCTCCAGTGGCTGGCGAAGGATGGCAACTGCAACGCGCACGGGGTGCTCACCAGCGACGGCTCGCTCGTGTTCACACGGCGTGCTCAGGGCGCCCCGGAGGCGGACCTTGTGCTGATCTCTCCCGGCAAGCCGGAGTCGGTCCGGCCCGCCGGTGGCGAGGCGTTCGCGTTCCCGATGGTCGGAGACGATCCGGCGGTCGTGTATGCCTGCCGCATCGGGCGAAACGCGACGGACCTCGAGGCGATCCGGGTGCAGGGCGGGAAGCTTGAGGGGACGGTGATGAGGCGGCTTCTCGGCGGGTCGGCCGACCCGTTGCTGGCCCACCAGATCGCACTGACGTCTCCGGGGCCGGCCCCGTCGAGGCTGGGTCTTGAGCCCGGGCCGCTCGTGCTCTTCAGCCCCCGCACCGGGTGCATGGCGGTGTTCGATCTCTCCAGCGGCGTCTTCGAGGCGCTCACGCCAAAGTCCGTCGCGGCGGCGCGCTCTCCCGACCCGCTGAGCCCGGGCTACTTCTGCACGACCCCCGAAGGGCTCTCCTTTGTCCCCAAGATCGGCTCGGGCGGACCGACGGGGGTGGGGACGACGGTCATCGGAACGCAGTACGTTCCGCGTCTTGTCGCCGCCGGCCCGGATCAGCCTTCCCTGATGCTTGTGGGCCCGGTGCGGCAGACGCCAGACCGGCTTGAGCTTGTCCGGATGATCCTGAAGGCGAGAACCGAAGCGCCCGGCGAGTAGCCGCCCCATACCCTCGCGGGGCGTGGAAGTCAGTCCGCACGAACTCGCGAGACAGGTGGCCGGCTGCATGGTCCGGGACCGGCGGAGGCTATTGCCGCGCCTTCGCGCAGAGCTTGAGGCGATGCGCCGGGGCGAGGACCGGGCCCGGTCGCTGCAATCGCTCGCCCAGTCCATCGCGCCGGCCCATGCCCGGGCCGAGGCCAGACGCCGCTCGGTCCCCACGGTCACGTATCCGCCGGATCTTCCGGTCAGCCAGCGACGAGACGACATCCTCGCCGCGATCCGCGAGCACCAGGTCGTCGTGGTGTGCGGGGAGACGGGTTCCGGCAAGACGACCCAGCTCCCCAAGGTTTGCCTCGAGCTCGGGCGTGGCGTCTCGGGTATGATCGGGCACACGCAGCCCAGGCGTCTCGCGGCCCGCAGCGTGTCGTCGCGCATCGCGGAGGAACTGGGCGTCTCACTGGGCGAGGGTGTGGGGTACAAGGTCCGGTTTGGCGACAAGACGGGCCCGGGCACGCTCGTGAAGCTCATGACCGACGGCATCCTGCTCGCCGAGACGCAGAGCGACCCGGACCTGGAGGCCTACGACACGATCATCCTGGACGAGGCGCACGAGCGCAGCCTGAACATCGACTTCCTGCTGGGCTATATCAAGCGACTCCTGCCGCGCCGGCCGGACCTGAAGGTGGTGGTGACGAGCGCGACGATCGACCCGGAGCGGTTCAGCCGTCACTTTGATGATGCGCCCGTCCTCACGGTGACAGGCCGCACGTACCCGGTGGAGGTGCTGTACAGACCGCCGACCGAGGAGGGGCAGGACGAGCGCGATGAGGGCATGCAGCGCCACATCGTGGACGCGGTGGACGAGTGCGCCACGCGGGGAAGCGGGGACATCCTTGTGTTTCTGAGCGGCGAGCGGGAGATACGCGAGACCGCCGAGTCGCTGCGGAACCACCACGTGCCGGGTGCGCCGGGCACGAAGGTGCTGCCCCTGTACGCGAAGCTTTCGGCGGACGAGCAGATGGAGGTCTTCCGCCCGCACACGCACCGACGCATCATCCTCGCGACCAACGTCGCGGAGACAAGCCTGACCGTGCCGGGCATCCGCTTTGTCGTGGACACGGGCGTGGCGAGGCTCAACCGCTACAGCCCGAGGACCAAGGTGCAGAGGCTGGAGGTGGAGCCGATCAGCCGGTCGAGCGCGGACCAGCGTGCGGGCCGGTGCGGCAGAATCGGCCCCGGCGTGTGCGTGAGGCTCTACGCCCAGGAGGACTTCGAGGCTCGCCCCAGGTACACGCCCCCGGAGATCGTGCGCACAAACCTCGCAAGCGTCATCCTGCAGATGGTCGCGCTCAACCTCGGTGAGGTCGAGGCGTTCCCATTCCTTGAGGCGCCGGATTCCCGCCTGGTGAGGGATGGCTACGACACGCTGCACGAGCTCGGCGCGGTCTCCGCATCGGGCACGCTCACGCCCATGGGGCGAGAGATGGCCCGCCTGCCCATCGACCCGCGCGTGGCCCGCATGCTGCTCGCGGCGCGCGAGGAGCCCGGGTGCTGTCTGGCTGACGTGCTGGTGATCGCCGCGGCACTCAGCGTGCAGGACCCGCGCGAACGGCCCCTGGAGAAGCAGTCCGCGGCGGACGCGGCGCACGCCCGCTGGAGGGACCCCCGGAGCGACTTCCTGTCGCTCCTCCGCCTGTGGGACTGGTTCCAGGACCGCAAGCGGCACCTCTCGTGGAGCAAGCTGCGCAAGGAGTGCAAGGAGTCGTTCGTCTCCTTCGTCCGCGTGCGGGAGTGGGAGGACATCCACCACCAGCTCGCGGACATGATCGGGAGCGTGGCAGCGGCGCCGGCCCCTGCGAGCAGGCGCCGGAGGGGAAGCGCGGGCGGAGCGGCATCGCCCGTCTCACGGCGCGAAGTGGCCGGCGAGCACCACGGCATCGCGGCCCGGCGGCCCCTGGGTGACGACGCGAAGGCCGAACAGCCCCGGGTGGACGCCATCCATCGCGCTGTGCTCGCGGGCCTTCTCTCGAACATCGGCCTCAAGGGGGAAGCGGGGGAGTATTCCGGCGCGCGTTCGGTGAAGTTCCGGGTTTTTCCGGGCTCGGCGCTGTTCCGTGCGGGGCCGGGCTGGCTGGTCGCTGCCGAGTTGGTGCGCACCAGCGCGCTCTACGCCCGCACGGTCGGGCCCGTGGAACCCCGCTGGATCGAGCAGGCGGGGGCACACCTGCTGAAGCGAAGCCACTATGACCCGCACTGGGACGCCCGCACGGGCAAGGTCATGGCCTTTGAGCGCGTCACGCTGCTGGGCGTGGAACTCGCGGCGAGGCGACGGGTGCACTTTGGCGCGATCGACCCATCCAAGGCGCGCGAGCTCTTCATCCAGCACGCGCTGGTCGAGGGGGACATGATCCTTCAGGCCGACTTCCGCGCCCACAACGAGGGGCTCCTCGCTGCCCTTCGGGAGATGGAACACCGCGCTCGCCGGCCCGGGGGCGTTGTCGATCCGCACCGCGTGTTCGCGTTCTACGCCGCCCGCGTGCCCGCGGGCGTCTGCTCCGTCGCGCAGTTCGAGGAGTGGCTGAAGGCGGTGCCCGGGCGTATCCGACGAGGCCTGGAGATGACCGCGGCGGAGGTGTGCGAGCCGGGGATGACTCCACCGTCCGCGGCGGACTATCCGGATCACCTGGCGCTCGGCGATGCGAGCCTGCCGCTGGAGTACCGCTGCGAGCCGGGGCACGGGTCGGACGGCATCACGGTTCGGGCCCCCGCGGAGCTCGCGGCTCATCTTCCGGAATCTCGTCTCGAGTGGCTAGTGCCCGGTTCCCTCGATGAGAAGGTCGGCGCGATGCTCCGCGGGTTGCCCAGGGAATATCGCCGGCTGCTCCCACCGGAGACCGAACGCGATGGGTGGAGCCGGCGACTGCCCTTCGCCCAGGGGCTGCTCGCGGATCGCGTGTCGGAGGCGCTGCGAGCGGCAGGGCTGGAGGTACCCCGTGAGGTGCTTGAACGCTCCCCCATTCCCGAGTTTCTCAGAATGCGGGTGGAGGTGCTCGGCGACGACGGAAAGCTGCTGGTCGCGAGCAGGGATATGCACGTGATCCGCGGGCACCTGGCCTCCGGGCGCAGGGCGACCGCGGGGGGGATCGTGCTGCACGGGGTGGAGCGGTACACCCGGGACAATCTGACCTCGTGGGACTTCGGTGAGCTGCCCGAGCGCGTGGAGCTGGACAGGTTCGGCACGAGATTCCCCGCGTACCTGGGCCTGGTCGACCAGGTCCGGTCGGTCGCCCTGCGGCTGTTTGAACGACCGGAGAATGCGGCGAGGGCGACGCGGGCCGGGCTGAGGCGGCTGTTCCTCCTCGATGCGGCCGACGAAGTGAGACGATTCACGCACCGCCACCCGGATATCGAGCGCCTTGTGCTCGGTGCTGCGGCCCTGGGCAGCCCGGACAGGTTCCGCGAGTCGCTGGTTGGTTTCGTCGTGGACCGTGCGATCCGCGCGAGCGACGCGCCTCCCCGCACCGCGGCCCAGTTCAAGGAGCGGTGCAGGTTCGCGGTTTCACGGCTTGGCGAGGCGGTGCGGGAGGCCTGTGCCGTCGCCGAGCCGGTGCTTGCGGCCTACCGGGCTGCCGAGTCCCGTCTCGCGGGGCGGCACCCGGAGCTCTGGGCTGACTCGATCGCCGACATCCGCTCACAACTGACTTCGCTCACACCGCCGGGCTTCTTGCTTTCGACCCCCCCGGCGTGGCTGATTCACCTGCCCCGATTCCTGGCGGCGGTCGACCTGCGTCTGCAGCGGCTTGCGGGCAGCGGCGTGCACCGAGACCGGGAGCGGCTGCGAGAGATCACGCCGATCTGGCTCGGCTATCACGAGCTCGTGAAGCGCCAGCAGGAGCTGGGTATCACGGACGATCGCCTGGAGGAGTACCGCTGGATGGTCGAGGAGCTCCGCGTGTCGCTCTTCGCCCAGGAACTCCGGACGTCCATCCCCGTCTCGGTGAAGAGGCTGCACGAGAAGTGGGAAGAGATCGTGCGTGCGTGATGAGACGTGGTGGAAGAGCCTGATCAGCCTCCGGGCCGGGAGGCATCGAGCCTGTCCCGCGCGGAGCGCAGCGCCGAGGTCACGGCGGCCGGCCCGGTGCCCCCCGGCACCTCGCGCTTGGACATGCCGGCGCTGATCGCCAGGCGATCGAAGACGTCGGGCTGCACGCGCGGGGCGACGCTGCGCAGTTGCTCGGCCGAGAGCCCTTCCAGCGGCAGCCCAAGGGAGAGCCCGAGCCTGACCGCACGCCCCGCCTGCTCGTGCGCCTCGCGGAAGGGCACGCCCCGTCCCACCAGGTAGTCCGCGAGGTCGGTCGCGTTGCTGTACCCGCCCTTCGCGGCCTCAAGGCACGCCTCGCGCCTTACCTTCAGCGTGTCGATGATCCTTGGCACCACGCGCAGGCACATGGAGAGGTGGTCCATCGCGTCAAAGAGCGGCTCCTTGTCTTCCTGCAGGTCCTTGTTGTACGCGAGGGGCAGGCCTTTGAGCGTTGTCAGAATCGCGACGAGCGACCCGACGATGCGCCCGCACTTGCCACGCAGCAGCTCGGCGGCGTCGGGGTTCTTCTTCTGGGGCATGAGAGACGACCCGCTTGAGACGGCGTCGTCAAACTCCACGAATCCGAACTCCTGGGAGCCCCACAGGATTAGGTCCTCGCCAAGGCGAGAAAGGTGCGCCGCGGTGATCGCGCACGCCCCCAATGTCTCGGCGACAAAGTCCCGGTCGGAGACCGCGTCCAGGCTGTTGCGGCTGGCGGCGGAGAACCCAAGCCCGCGTGCCAGCGCGTCGCGATCCACGGGGTACGCGGTGCCCGCGAGCGCTCCCGAGCCCAGCGGGCAGATGTTGAGCCTTTCCGTCGCGTCCATGAAGCGGCCCTGGTCGCGTTCGAGCATCTCCGCGTAGGCCAGGCACCAGTGCGACAGAAGCACGGGCTGCGCCCGTTGCAGGTGGGTATAGCCGCTGACGACCGTGCCGGCTTCTCGCTCCGCCAGGGCGATGAGGCTCCGCCGGCACTCCCAGAGTTCACGGCCACGCTCGCCGATGGCGTCACGCGTCCAGAGGCGCAGGTCGGTGGAGACCTGATCGTTGCGGCTGCGCCCCGTGTGGAGCTTCTTGCCGAGGTCGCCCACGCGGGCGATGAGCTCTCTCTCGACCCACGAGTGGATGTCCTCGTCGCTGCCTCGCCCGGGCAGGCCCGGGTCCGCGGTCACGAGCGCCGCGAGCTCCGCCATCGCCGCCTCGAGCCTCGCCAGCTCATCCGGGGTGAGCACGCCCGCGCCGGCGATGGCCCGCGCCCAGCCCAGGCTTCCACGGATGTCCTGCTCCGCGAGGCGGTGGTCGAACCGCAGAGAGTCGTTGAGCTCCCGGAAGAGCGAATCCGGCCCGGTTTCAAACCTGCCGCCCCAGAGCGCCATCGTGCTCTCTCCTTCGGCTCAGTCGAGCCAGTCCTTCGCCTTCAGGCGCTGGGGCACGTACTCCTCGGTGACGAAGGAGATGCCGCGCTTCACCAGCGATTCGACTTCCATCTTGAAGCCGTTGCGGAGGAGATGATCGATCTCCTTCTGCCAGCCCTTGTGCTGCTCGAACCACGGGTACGCCGCGATTTCCTTGGCACGCTTCACGTCGTTGTCGCTGAGGGTGATTTTGACAGCGTCGGGCAGTTTGCACACCTCGAAGTCCTTCGAGCGGAGCCCGAGGAACTTGGCCTCGGGGATCGCGAGCCTCGACGACTCGAAGGCGAGCGAGATCGAGCCCTGCTTGATCACGGAATAGATGTAGTGCCCCCAGGGGTCGCAGTCGAGCACGCAGATGATCGGCAGCTTGAGCTCCTGGTTGAACCGCTGAAGTAGGCGCCGTACACCCCGGGGGGGCTGCCCGCCGCCGTGTGTCAGGATGCAGTTGTTATTCTCCCAAAACCGGTCCTCGTTGAAGCGGTTCCACACCGTGCCCTTCTCGACGTGCAGGACAAACTTCGCCTCGCACTTCTTGAACTGGATCACGTCGGGCTCGACGATGCTCGGGATGCCGTAGCCCCCGGAGCCCATCCGGCGGCAGTCGATCTCGTCCCCCTTGTCGATGATCGTGAGGTTCCCGACCAGGGTGCCCCGGTTCTCAGCGAAGATGTGCAACTCCTCGCGGAGCGCACCCAGAGAGACTTCGAGGTCCTCGAGGATCGGGTCGCTCTCGCCCTGCTCGTCGAAGGTGTTCTCCTTCGTGCCCGCGACCGTGTGCTTGGCGGCGTAGAACAGCGACCGCAGGCTCGACGATTTCTCCGTCTCGATCAGTTCCTTGATCGACGACGCGTGGATCATCGTCTGCATGAACTGCTTGGCCTGATTGAGGTTGAACAGCTCACGCTGCGCGACCGCGTCGCCCATCTCCAGGATGCCCCGTTTCCTGTTCCAGATGGTGTTGGACTTCGTGCGCGTGGGGATCTCGATCGCCGGGTCTTTGCCCGCGAGCGCGGTCTTGGAGACGCTCGTCGCCAGCTCCACGAGTTTCGCGAGCGTCTTCGCGTCCTTTTCCTTGGTGCGTGCGCTCGTCTTGACCTTTGCCATGTGCGGCACTCCGTTGCCAATCCCGCCGAGTGTAGGGATGCCCGGACGGGCCAATCCCGCGGCGGCCCGCGCGCGACTCTGCACCGGGTCGCGCCCGCGGCCTTGCGGCCGGCCCACCCTCAGGCCTTGGTCCAGACGGCGAGCTCATTGCCCGATGGATCCCGGAAGTGGAACCGCCGCCCTCCCGGGAACTCCAGGTCCTTGCCCAGGATCGTCCCTCCCGCTGCAAGCACTCGGGCCTTTACCGCGTCAAGGTCGTCGGCGTAGAGCACCGGCAGAGGTGGGGCGGGCGCGGGCTCCACGCGCATCCCGCCGCTCTCTCGCGTGCCGTCGTTGAATCCGATGTAGTCCGGTCCGTACTCCTGAAAGGTCCACCCGAACGCGGCGGCGTAGAAGTCCTTGGCGTGCGCCGCGGCGCGCACCGAGAGTTCGAGGTAGTCGGTGCGAGCGTGCGTCGGGTGCATGGGCGCCTCCGGATCGTGGCGGTGTGAACGCCGCATGCGCGGCGACAGAACGGCACCATGGTACCAAGCCCCGTTGTGCAGGCCGGCGGCCCGGCCCGACTCAGGAGGCCCCGCCGCACGCGGCTCGCCCGCAGCAGGGCTCGCAGCCGATGGTTCCCCAGCCCCGGAGCCGGATGCCTTGGGTCCGGTACCCCTCCTTCGACGGTTCCTCACGGCAGAGGTCGGTGCTCAGGTATTTCTTGTTGCTGTCCGCGAAGACCGTCACGACCACCGCGTCATCGCCCAGTTCGTCGAGGAGCCGATCTGCCCCAAGAAAGTTCGCGCCCGATGAGATGCCGACCGCGAGCCCAACTCGGCCCAGGGCCTGCGCCATCAGGATCGCGTCCCCGTCCCAGACGTCCACCACCGGGTCCAGTTCATCCAGGCGAACGATCGATGGGATGAACTCGTCGCTGATTCCCTGGATTCGGTGCGACCCCACCTTGTACCCCGTCCTCAGTGTGGGGGAGTTTGCGGGTTCGAGCGGGTGCACCCGCACGTCGGGGTTGGCGCCCCTGAGGCACCTTCCAACGCCCATGACGGTGCCTCCCGTGCCCACGCCCGCGACGAAGGCACTCGGGCGGAGGCCGACCGCCCCGAGTTGGGAGAGGATTTCCGGCCCGGTGGTGCGCTCGTGGGCCTCCGCGTTCGCGGGGTTGTCGAACTGGCGAGGCAGGAACACGCGTCGCTCCGTCGCGGACGTCGCGTACTCGCCCGCCAGGCGGATGCTCCCGAGGAACCCGCCCTGCTCCTTTGAAACCGGCACGACCTCGGCACCGAAGGACCTGATGAGCGAGACGCGTTCGCGGCTCATCCAGTCCGGCATGTAGATCCGCACGGGGTGGCCCAACGCGCGGCCCATTGCGGCGATGGAGATGCCGGTGTTGCCGCTTGTCGCCTCGGCGATCTCATCGCCTGGCCGCAACTCGCCGGTGGCGTACCCGCGGCGGAGCACCCAGAGCGCCATTCGATCCTTGATGCTGCCGGTCATGTTCCGCTGCTCGTACTTGGCATAGAGGCGTCTGGGCCGGCCCCCGGACTCGTAGTGAACTTCGAGGAGAGGGGTGCGTCCGATCAGCGCCGCGATGCCGTCAAGACCGGCGGGGGCGTGTGCGACGTGGTGGATAGCCATGGCAACTCCGCTCCGGCAGGGTCGCCGGGGTGCGCTCCGAGCACGAATAAGAGATGATATGGTCGGCAATAGGACGCACGCTCGGGGAGGGTGGGAATTAGACCGTGGGTGGCCGGACGCAGCGTGCGGGGCTTGTAGCGGATAGACTTATCCGCTATTGTGCGCGGCGGGGGTCCCGCCGATCTGATGCTCCATGGAGGTTTGTCATGGCAAGTCGTCGTTCCTGGGCCGAGCCCTTCAAGATCAAGATGGTGGAGCCGCTGCGGATGACCACGAGAGCGCAGCGCGAGGCGGCGATCTCGGAGGCCGGTTTCAACACGTTCCTGCTTCGCAGCCGCGACGTCTACATTGACCTGCTCACCGACTCCGGCACCGCCGCGATGAGCGACCGCCAGTGGGCGGGGATGATGCTGGGTGACGAGGCGTACGCGGGCTCGGAGAACTTCTATCACCTCGAGGACGCCGTGCGTCACGTCTACGGCTACAAGCACGTGATCCCGACACACCAGGGGCGCGGTGCGGAGCACATTCTCAGCCGCATGTGCATCAAGGACGGCGACTACATCCCCGGCAACATGTACTTCACGACGACGAAGGCGCACCAAGAGCTTGCGGGCGGGCGCTTTGTCGACATCATCCACGACCGCGCGCACGATTCCACGCTGGAGCATCCGTTCAAGGGCGATATCGACCTGTCGAAGCTGACGGCACTCATCGAAAAGGTCGGCGCGTCGAAGATCCCCTACCTCTGCGTGCAGTGCAACGTGAACATGGCGGGCGGGCAACCCATCAGCCTCGCGAACCTCCGCGAGGTTGCAGCGGTATGCCGGCGTCACGGCATCCGGGTGTTTCTCGATGCAACGCGGGCGGCAGAGAACGCGTACTTCATCCAGCAGCGTGAGCCCGGGTGCGAGGGTCGCTCCATACGTGACATCCTGCTGGAGATCTGCTCGCTCAGCGATGGGTGTACGTGCTCGGCGAAGAAGGACTCGCTTGTGAACATCGGCGGGTTCCTCTGCGTGAACGACGACGCGCTCGCCGAAGAGGCGCAGAACATGGTCGTGCTGTACGAGGGCCTGCACACGTATGGCGGGCTGGCCGGACGCGACATGGAGGCGATGGCCATCGGCATCGAGGAGTCGGTCGAACAAGACCACATGCAGGCGAGGATCGGGCAGGTGATGTATCTTGGAGAAGCGCTGCTGCGCGCGGGGGTGCCCATCGTGAGGCCGATCGGGGGGCACGGCATCTTCCTCGACGCCGCACGATTCCTGCCCCACATCCCCCGCGACCAGTTCCCGGCGCAGGCGCTGGCGAGTGCGCTGTATGTCGATTCGGGCGTTCGGGCGATGGAGCGGGGGGCCGTCTCGGCGGGGCGGAACCCGGACACGGGGCAGAACATCTTCCCGAAGCTCGAACTGGTGAGGCTGACGCTGCCCCGGCGCGTGTACACGCAGGCGCACATGGACGTGACCGCCGAGTCGGTGATCGAGCTGTTCAGGAACGCGCCGAAGGTCGTTGGGCTCGGCTTCACGTTTGAGCCCAAGCACCTGCGGTTCTTCCAGGCCCGGTTTGCGCCGGTGACGGGCAGCCGCGTACTGCTCACTGAGGAGGCAGAGGCCCCGATGGTGAAGTGCTGTTGTGGCGGGGGAGGGTGCCGCTCGGGAGCCTGAAGGGGCCCGCGCGGCGGAGTGCTACCGCTGGATCAGCAGCACGATCACCGTGCCGTCCGGTCCCTCGACACGCGCGGATCGTCCCGCGGCATCAACCGCGACCAGCCGATACCCGGGCGCGACCGCCTCGCCCACACGGCGCAGCCTGCCGTTCACGATCGCGGCGCTCTGGGAGCCCCTGCCGCCGGAGACGGCAGAGAGCAGCAGGGCGGGGTGCTGGACGCCCGGTGCCGGGGGCGTGGTCGCGGCTTGCACCGACGCCTCCGGGCTCGGCTCGTGCTCCTGGGAGGGTTCGACCATCGGCGACCTGAGTGCGGGACCGGACATGACGCGTTCTTCCCACGCCTCGACCTCAGCGTTCGGAGCGACAGGAGCGTGCTCGGTTGATTCCTCGGGGCTCGGTTCGACCGCCGCGGCGTGGTCTGGGCCTTTCACGCCCACCAGCAGGCCACCGAGCTTGATCAGCGCCAACGGGGCCAGCACCAGGGCGGCGCGATGAGCCCACGCGTGCGAAAATCGGCCGATCATTCCTCACCCCCGATCGAGGCGGTCTCCGCGAGCTCCGGACCGAAGTGGTCGACTTCGAGCGTCGCAATAACCTGATCCACATCGCGCCTCTCCCGCCTCACGATCATCCCCGAGCGCACACTCGCGTACCACTCGTGCCGCGCGAGTGCCGCCATGAACCTGGTGACACCCTCGTAGGATCCGTGCACAGTGACGGTCGTTCGGAACGCCACGTCCCGGTTTGCGCGGGGGGCGTCGACGTCGTCCGCTGGCCCGGGCTCGTCACGCTCCGCGCGCTGGGGCCGGACCTGCTCCAGGTGCACGCCAGCGTGGGCGGCCAGGCCCTCAAGCGTCTGAAAGGCGCCGCTTTCGCTTCCGGAAGCCATCGCGGCGCGCCGGATGACCTCGGCCTGCGCATCGGCTCGCCGTGCATCGTCCCTGTGGGCCGGGGCGGTTGCCGCGGCGTCCGCGAGGCGCTGCGACTCCGCGCGGACCTCCTCGATGCGGGCCATGCCCTCCTCCGCGCGGGCGCGGGCCGGCCCGATCCAGACAAGCCTGACGCCGAAGAGCGCGGCCGCGGCGATGGCGGCGTACGAGAACAGGCTGCGGGTGCTGTTCTTGATCATGGTGTTCCCCCCCCTCCGATGGTCTCTCCCGCGAGGCGGACCGGCACAAGCCGAAGCCGGAGTTCAAGTGAGAAGTCCACGCTCTCCACCTCGGAGGTCACCTCCCCAAGCCTCACACCCTCGACAGCGGGGAGCGAGCTCAGTCGCCTCGTGAACTCACCCACGAGGGTGGCGACCCCGCCGTCGCGCGTCAGACACGTCCCGTGAATGGAGCAGGTGGCGCCCTCGGGCTCCTGCGCGAACTCGATGCGGGAGACTCGCACCTGCTCGGGAGCTTCGCGGGCGATGCTCGCGAGCAGCCCGTGCCAGGGCGCCCTCACCGGCCACGCTGCCCGGACCCGGGCGAGCGTGTCGTCGACCGCCTCACGCAGAGGTGCGGGTGCGAGCGTGGCGCCCGCGTCGGGGCTTGCCTCGACCAGCAGCGTGCCGCCGAGCCGCTCGATGGCCATCGCCTCGCGCTCCGCCTGCACGCCCTCGACGCCCACCGCGATCGCTGCAACCGCGACGCCCGACCAGAGCAGCGCGCGGCCCCTGCGGCCTTCGCGCCGCGCCCGCTCCGGCATCGGCAGCAGCGTGGGGAGCTCGAGGCGGCCAGCGCCGGCATCGGTGACGCTCGTGCAGTTCGGCACGCCGGAAGCCTCGCCGACGGTCTCCGCCAGCCCCGGCACGGCGGCACCCGGACCGACCACCACGCACGAGCACGCGGCGCGGCTCTCGGAGGCGATCCCGAACCGGATCGTCTGCTTCAACTCGACCGCGAGCCGTCTCACGATGGGCACGAGCGCTGGGGCCAGGTCCTGGGCGACCACGCCCTCGCGGATCGTGACGGTCGCGCTCGCCCCCGGGACGCCGTGCTCCAGGAGCACACGCTCCGCGTCTGCGCGGTCCAGCGACACCTGGTTTCCCGAGGACTTTGCGGTGAAAGGCCGTTCCAGCGCGTCGAGCAGAGTCCACACGCCCACCGGCACGGCGCGCACCATGGTGATCGCGCCGCCGTCCCTCGCCACCAGCACGGAGGACGCGTTCCCGACCCAAAGCGAAACCATCGCGGGCGTCGTTGTGCGTCGTCCGCTGACGGCGGCCATCGCCCGTGCTGCTTCGAACGCAGGCTCCGGCACCAGACGCCGGACGTGCAGCCCGGAGGCGGTTGCCAGCGCGTACACGTCCGCAACGATCCCGGCCTGGTCCGCCGCGGCGAGCATCTGCCGGGGGCCTGCCCCCGCGCTGACGTCGACCGCGTCGTGCGGGCTGGAGTCCAGGTCGAGCGTCAGGGACTCCGCGAGAGAGAGGAACGCCCCCGATCGACGTTCAACGGAGCCCAGGCCGGCGGGCAGTGTGACGACCGAGGAAACGCCCGTCGCGCTCGCGTACACAACGTCGACGCGAGCGCCCGCCAGGTGATGAGCCGCGACGAACGGCGGGAGCGAGGCTCGCCAGGCCGCGAGCCTTGCATCATCGGTGGTGCTTCGCTCGCGCACTACCTGCGCGCGGACCGTGCCGTCCGGGGCGATCCACTCGACCGCACGGTCGCTCAGTCTGAGGATTGGAGAGTGTCGTCCGATCATCGAGTGTCTCCGTGACGCGCGGTGCGGCGCGATGCCCCCGGGCGATGCTCAACCGCCCCGGCCCCGCCAGCGCCTTCCGTTCGGCTTCTTGCCCTTCTTGCTCTTCTTTTCCTTCTTGCTCTTTGCGTCGGCCTTGCCCTTGCCCTTTGCGGCGGCCGGGCCCGCGCCCGCGGGCTCGGGTGCGCCGGGGTCCGTCTCCTCAAGCTCGAAGTACGTTGTGTGCGTGATCTCGCCGCAGGATGCCATCGCGATGAGCACGCCATCCTCAAGCGCGACGAGGAACGAGGCGCCCTCCAAGGTGGGGTCGTCGGCGTCAATGCCGTTGTCGGAGACGCCGCCGATGGTCCCGTCGCCGTCCGTGTCCAGGCCCGCGGCCAGTTCTGCGAGCGAGAGCTGCAGACCGGCGTCGCACGCTGCGACGGCCCTCAGGTGGTCAACCCGGAGCGAGGCGAGCCCCAACCCGGACCCGGCGGCGACCGTCGCGGCGGTGACCGCCACACCCAGCAGCACGATCGCAAGGACCAGCGCCGTTGCGATGGCGCCCCGGCGGGACGGGAGGGAGCGCTTCATGGCACCTCCCGCGTGAGCGCTCTCGGGAACACCCGGGTCCGGAGCATGCGCTGGCCAGCCCCATCGGACACGGTGAGTTCGACCGTCAGGCGCGTGATCGTCGCGATCTCGGCCTGGCCGGGCGTCGCGGAGACTTCGCTGCCGGTCGGGCCGATCCCCGCGATCCGGAATGCCTCGCAGGGGGAACAGAGCACCGCCGGTTCACCGCCCGCCTCGGTCAGGAGCAGGTCCTCGCCGCTGAGCCGCAGTTCCGAGCCCTCTCCCCACACGAGCCTGGTGGGTGAGAGCACGGAGATATCGGGGCCTGCGTCGAGCGCCGGGATCTCGCGGAGCTCGGCCGCGACACGTCGGAGCGCCACGGAGGCCTTTGCGGTCGCCGCGCCCTGGTCCATGACACCATGGCTCGCGTCCACGGCTTCGTGGAGCACCGCGACGGCGGCGATCCCCGCTGTTGCGGTGATCGTCATCGACGTCACCAGCTCGACGAGCGTGAAGCCTCGCCCTGGGCTCATGGCAGCTTCTCCGCAAGGACCGTCGTCGCGCTGACGGACAGGGAGGTTCCCCTGGCGCCGGTCCAACGCACCGTCACCCGGGCGAGCACGAAGCCGTCTTCGGGCGGCGTGAGGTCCGGCCCGCAGCCGGTCAGAGTGACGCTCCGCGAGAACCCCGAAAAGCCCTCCACGGACTTCTCATCCGGGTAGTGGGCTGGCGTCAGGTACGCGAAGCCCCGGCCGGGGCTGCAGCGATCCGCGACGAGGTCCTCCAGGCGTTCGCTGGCCAGCCAGTATGCCACCTCGGCCTGCGCGGGCGCCGCGGCGGTTCGTCTGGACTCGGCGAGGGCCCACAGCAGGGGCGGCACGCACACCGAGAGCAGGACGAGGCCCACGATGGACTCCACGAGCGTGAAGCCCCGCGCGCACGAAGCCGCGCGAGCTGCCTCGCGGGGGTCCGATCCGGTCATGTGGTGCCTCACGATCATCAGGTTCCAGACCCTCTCACGCGCGAGAGCCCCGTGCGGGGCTCCACCGTCACACGGGTACCTCCCAGGAACTCAACGCTCGCCCCCGAGACAAGCGGAGTGCCCGCGGACGTCGTCGGGCGCCCTTTCTCGTCAAACCGCAACTCCGGGGCCGACGTCCCCGGCACGCGGACCGTGCTCAGGTCTACGACGCCCCACTCGGGCCCTACGAAGCGGACGGTCCAAGCCGCTCGGCGAGCGGGGTCAACGACCGGCCGGGCCGCAGACCGACCTGCCTCAAGCGTCGGCTCCTCGAGCACCGCGTACTCCTCGGCGGCAGTGGAGAAGACGACGAAGGTCGCCCGCCCGGTCAGCAGGGCGCGATCGCGGGCGCTGTCGAGGTCTCTCGCGAGCGTGCGTGCCGCTGCAAACTCGCGCGCCCTCCCCATCGACGTGATGACGGGGAGGGCGAGCGAGCCGAGCACGATCACGATGCTTACCACCGTGATCAGCTCGATGAGGCTGAAGCCGTGCGTCCTGGCTCGCGTGCGGGGCATGTGCTCACCAGGTGTTCTCTTTGACGCTCGCGGTCGCGGTGTTTGGCCAGAAGCGGCCGGTGGCCGGGTCGTAGTTCCAGCCCGCCTTGCCCGCGGTGGGGGGGTTGTTGGCGTCGAAGACCGCCTTGGCGATCGTCTCGGACTTGTTGAAGGGGTTGGCGGGCATCCCCTCATTCAGCACGGTGCCAAGCGTGCGGAGCTCCTTGAGCGTGGGATAGGCCGCGGTGCCGCTGGCTGCCTTGTCGGCGTAGAAGTTCGCGATCGCCGTACGGGTCGTTGCGAGGGTCGCCTTGACCGACGCCTCCTTGGCCTTGCCGGTGTAGTTGAAGAACTTGGGGATGGCAACCGCCGCGAGGATCGCCATGACGGCAATGACTGCGATCAACTCGACGAGTGAGAACCCCCTACGACCAGTCCGAGCCACGTTCGCGTTCATGATCAGTTCCTTTCGCGAGCATTGCGGTTTCCCGGCCCCCCACGAATCGGGGCCACGACGGACCTAACTCGGCGCGCTCATCCGGTCAGTGTCACCAAATCCCACATGGGGAGGAAGATTGCCAGCGCAACTACCAGAACCGCCGCTGCAATCCCTACGACCATCACGGGCTCGATAACGGTGCCAAGCTGCTTGGTAAGGTGGCTGGACTCGGCGTCGAAGTGGTCGGCCACGACGGAGCACATCCGGGGCAGTTCGGCGCTCTGTTCGCCGGCGCTCAGCAGCCGCTTGGCCAGCTTGGGCAGGTACGGAGAACGCGTCAGCAGCGGGTGCAAGGGCGAGCCGCCTTCGACGCTGGCGGCGAGTTCCGATGCGAGGGCGCCCATGCGGCGGCTTCCGCTCGACTTCCCGGCCATCTGCAGCGAGTGCACGAGCCCGAGCCCGGAACCCAGGCACACCCCGAGCACGCGTGCGAACCGTGCGACGGCCCGCCCGCGCGCGATCTCTCCGACCACCGGCACGCGGAGCACGAGTCCCTCTAGGGCCGTGCGGACGCGCTCTCGGCGCAGGGCCGCACGGGCCGCGAACACCCCGACCACCAGGAGCGGCAGGTACACGAACCAGTAGGACTGGACGGACTCCCCAGCACCCACCAGGGCCCGCGTGAGCAAGGGCAGCTCGACGCCCCGCTTCGCGAACATGGCGGCGAACTTGGGCACGACGAAGATCACCAGGAAGGAGACCGCCAGCGCGAGCGTCGAGACCACGCACGCCGGGTACATCAGGGCGCCGCGCACCTGCCGGCGCGTCTCGTGATCGCGGTCCAGCATCGCGGAGAGGAACCCGAGGACCTTCGTGAGGTTGCCGGACTGCTCCGCGGCCCGGACGGACTCGACGTAGATGGTCCCGAAGACTGAGGCGTGGTCGCCCAGCGACTGGGCGAGGGGCCGGCCCGCCTGCACCGAGCCTGCCAGCGCGGTCAGCACGGTGCGAAGCCTCGGATGATCTTCCTGCTCCGCGAGGGAGGCCAGCGCCTCGCTCAGCGTGAACTTCGCTCCGAGGAGCACGCCGAGCTGTCTCGTGAACTGCGCGACCTCTGCCTGGGAAACCCGCTTTCCGCCGCGGGGCCCGCGCTGAGAGGCGCTGGGCACGACCTCCAAGGGCGTGAGGCCTAAAGCCCGTAGCCTGGCCAGCGCCGCGTCGCGGGTGGTCGCGACGATGGTGCCCTTGGAGCGCTTGCCGCCGGCGTCGGTCGCGCGATACTGGAACGAGAGCGCGCTCACGCGACCCTCCGCGAATTGCCCGCGGGGTCGGAGTCCGACAGGTCTTCGGGAGTGGCGACCACGGCCTTGGCCAGGTCGTCGAGCGTGACAAGTCCCCGGAGGGCCTTGTCGAGCCCGTCGAGCCACATGGGCCTCATCCCGGCCCGGATCGCCGCGGCGCGCAGCCTGTCGGAGCCGGCGCCCTGATCGATGAGGGCCCGTACCTCGCGGGTGACTTCAAGGAGCTCGAGCACCGCCAGCCGGCCCTTCGAGCCCTGACCGCCGCACATGGCGCAGCCTGCGCCCTGCACGAAGCCAGATTCTCCGGGTTCGAGGCCGAACTTGGCGAGGGTCTGGTGTGGGGGGGTGCAGGGCAGCGCGCACGCCTGGCACGCCCGGGCGACCAGCCTCTGCGCCAGCACACCCAGCAGCCCGGCGTTGACGGCGAAGGCGGCGCACCCCAGGTCGCGCAGCCTGGGGATGGCGCCCGAGGCGTCGTTGGTGTGCAGTGTCGACAGCACCAGGTGGCCCGTGAGTGCCGCCTGAAGTGCGGTGCGCGCGGTTTCTTCGTCGCGGATCTCGCCCACGAGCACGACGTCGGGGTCCTGGCGCAGCACGGCCCTCAGCGTGCCGGCAAAGGTCATCCCGGCCTCGGCGTGCACCTGCACGTGCCTCACCATGGGCAGGCGGATCTCGACGGGGTCCTCGATCGTCATGACGTTCGCGTCGGGTGTGTTGAGCCTCTTGAGGGCCGTGTAGAGCGTGGTGGTCTTGCCCGAGCCCGTGGGGCCCGTGACCAGGAGCATGCCGTGCGGGTGGGAGATCACTCGTTCGATGCGCTCCGCGGCGTCGGGCGAGAGGCCGAGCTCCGCGAACCCCTTGATCGCGGCGCCCGTCGCCAGGATCCGAAGCACCACGTTCTCGCCGTGGATGGTGGGCAGCACGCTCGCACGCACGTCAACGGCGCGCTGCCGCGAGGTGAACCGGAACTTGCCGTCCTGGGGCAGGCGGGTCTGGGTGAGGTCCATCCGGGCCATGACCTTGATCCGCTGCACGAGCCCCGCGTGCGAGGACTTTGGCGGGCCGGGCCTGCGGTGCAGGTCTCCATCGATCCTGAAGCGCAGTTGCAACTCGTGCTCGTCCGGGCTGATGTGCACGTCCGACGCGTTTTCGGCGACCGCCTGTGCAAGAATCTGGTTGACCGCTGCGACGATCGGCTCTTCACCCGACAGAAGTGACTCGACGGAGGCCTCGGCGCCGGCTTCGCCCAGGCCCTCCTCGAGGGCCATCGAGTAGGCGCGGCCGATGAGATCTCCCAGCGCCGCGGGGTCGCAGGCGACAGGCTCGAGCTCGCACTGCAGCGACTGCCTCACGCGGTCCAGCAGCAGGAGGTCGAGCGGATCGACCATGGCGAGTGTGGCTACCTGCCCGATCACGAAGAGCGGGAAGACCCTGTGCCGCTCCGCGAGCGACCTGGGCAGAAACCTCGCGTTCGCCACGTCGATCGTGTAGTCCGAGAGGCGGACAAAGGGTACTTCCGCGATGGTGGCCCGGGTAATCGCGATCTTTTCCGCGGTGATCCCCTCGATGCCGACCAGGGCCTCGTCGAGCTGGACGCCCCGCTCCGCGGCGATGGCGCGGGCTTTGGCGGCGCCCTCGGCGCTCAGGGCCTTTTCCTCGAGCAGAGCGGTGGTGACGAACGTGGAGGTGTCAGACATCCGCGCCTCCTGCCGCGCGGTCCGTCAGCGAGCGGAGCGCCGCCACGTGGGTCGGAGAGTCCTTGGCGTTGTCAAAGGAGGTGCCCATGTAGTACACGTTCCCGGCGCGCATCTGCACGCGCTGGACCCGCACCCGCATCGTGAGCGACTTCATCTCCCCCTCGGCCGTTTCATCCAGACCGGAGAGACGCACTTCGAGCTGGCACCCGCGTGGGAACATCACGGGGCCACGAAGGCCCAGCCCGCCCTCGCTGAAGTCCACCACGAGCGTGTGCTCCGCGGCGTTCTCCATCGCCTGCTTCGTGAGCTGCACCTGGCCCTCGGCGGCGGCGGGGGCCACCACGGCAGCCAGGCAGCACGAGCGGCGGCTGTGCTGGCGAACCTGTTCGTTGTCCACGGTCTTCATCTTCAGCTCCGGAGCGGGGCGTCGTTCGTATCGGCCCGTAGACCCACCGGGACAGGCGACGCGGCCCCAACGGCGCCGTGGCACGCCACCCGACCCTCACAGACCGAACCGCACGCCCGGTAACGCCTGCCGTTCGCGATGGCACTCTCAACCAGCGGCGCCCCGCCCCCGGGGCTTGACGCCGGAGCTCCAACGTCCGCGGTACTTGCGGATACCCCGCTCGCTTCAGCACAACGCGCCGGCTCGTGTGGATCGCACGTGCCGCGCCGCCGCAGATGAAGGAAGCGGTCCCACGTCCCGATGCTCCCTGTGCAGCAGGCCGGAGGCGCGGGTTGATGCAATCACAAGACCATCCGACACGGGCCCGCTAGCGAGCGAGAGTCACGGCACGTCTCGCGGTGCTGGCCGCGGCCCTCGCTCCCGCGATCCTCTTCCCAGGGCCCCGGGCCGCCTGGGGCGAGGTTGGTTCGCTCCCCGTTGGCATCGGCGCGTGCACCTCGTGCCACGGTACCGACGCGTCGCTCTCTCACCCGCTGCTGGTGCGACCGAGCGCGGTCACTCCGGCTTCGCTTCCTCTCGACGCTGGCCGACTGACATGCCTGACCTGTCACGACGGGGACAAGGCCAGAGGTCACGAAGCCCGGAAAGCGAGCGGTGCCGCGTATCTGCGGGGAACAGAGGCCGCGGGCGGGCTCTGCGTCCGGTGCCACACCGGCGGGCCCGACGCCGCCGTCGCGCACGCCGCGGGCCTCGGCCGAGCCCACCTCTCAAGGGGTTCGCGGCGCGCCGGCCCACATCCGGGCGGGCGGCTCGACGCTGAGAGCACCGGGTGTGTCGGCTGCCACGACGGCTCAACCGCCAGCGATGCGGGCGGGCACGCGATGTCCATGTCGCCCGGCTTGGGGCCCACGGACCACCCCATCGGCGTCCTGGTCAGTGCCAACAGCACCCGCGAGGACTGCACCATCCGAACCCCGCACGCGATCGACCCCCGCGTGCGGCTGTACAACAACGCCATAGGCTGCGGGATCTGCCACAACGTCTACTCCGACCAGGGGGACCTGCTTGTCACGAGCAACCAGCGATCCGTGCTCTGCCTCTCCTGCCATGTCCAGTAGCCCGGTCCGCCCCGGTCCGTGGGCTCTCCATACGCTCAGCTCGGCATGATCCTGCTGATCGACAACTACGACTCGTTCACCTGGAACCTTGTGCAGCGCCTGGGGGAGATCGATCGATCGCTCGTCGTCGGTAAGGACCTGCTCGTCGTTCGGAATGATGAGATCGACGCGGCTCGCGCCCGCCAGCTCAACGGGGGGCGCGGGCCCACCCGCGTCATCATCTCCCCCGGTCCGTGCACCCCGAAGGAGGCCGGCTGCTCGGCGGAGATCATCGGGGCTTTTGCGGGAGCGGTCCCGGTCCTGGGCGTCTGCCTCGGACACCAGACCATCGCCGACATGCACGGCATGACCGTGGCGCGCCACGCCATCCCGGTCCACGGCAAGACGAGCCCGGTCCATCACGACGGGCGGGGCGTGTTCGCCGGCCTGCCGAACCCCTTCGACGCGACCCGCTACCACTCTCTGGTGGTCCTGGCAGAGACCATTCCCTCCGCACCCGCGGGCAAGGATGGGTGGGAGGTCTCGGCCTGGACCGACGAGCCGGACCTTGCCACGGGGGGCACCCGGCGGGTGGTGATGGGGCTCCGGCGCCGCTGGGCCGACCCCGGCCGGGCGCCGCTCGAAGGGGTGCAGTTCCACCCCGAGAGCTTCCTGACCCGAGACGGACCGCTGCTGCTGGCCAACTTCCTGGCGTCGTAGGCCTTGTGGGTGAGGCCCGGCCGGGTCATGAACCCCGCAGGGCAGCGGAAAAAGCCGAACGGAGCCCTATCAGAGGGGCCGTGGCGACTATTCCGTCTGTTCTGTCTGCATGGAATGTGAGTGTCGCGCGAGAAATTCCGTCTGAATAGGTGGCACGACCCAGAATGTGTGGCACATTCGGGTTGTCTTGTCTCTCTCTCCTCCTTGACTCGGGTGCAGGCGGAATCTTGCAGCCGGGCTTCATGAAGGGCGGCCGAACGACGGGCCCTTCGACGAAGTCTTGTCTCTCTCTCCTCCTATGACTCGCCTGCGAGCGGAAACGCCCAGACGAGTCTTTTCCTTTTTGCCGAGCGCGGTGCATCCGGGTCGAAAAAAAGGTACCCTCGGGGCGCCCGGTCTCCGGGCTTGGAGGCACGGATGCTTCTGCTCGCCCAGGGCCTGCGACCGACCGACTGGCTTGTGCTCGCGCTGTACGCGGCATTGATCATCGGGGCCGGAGTGTGGTCCCAGGTCAAGCAGAGGTCGAAGACCGCGACGGATTACTTTCTGGCCGGGCGCCACATGCCGGTCTGGGCGGTGGCGGTCTCCACCATCGCCACGGCCCAGTCCGCGGCCACCTTCGTAGGCGTCCCGCAGGATTCGTACGCCAACGACCTCACGTACTTTTCCGCGAGCATCGGCGCCATCCTGGCGGCGCTCCTTCTCGCCCGGTTCGTCATCCCCTCGTACTACCGGATGGGCGTCGCGACGCCGTATCAGTTGTTGGAAGCCCGCTTTGGCCCCGGGTCCAAGCTAGCGACGAGCTGGGCGTACCTCATCGGCCGGGTGTTCGCCAGCGGCTCGCGCGTGTACGTCGGCGCGATCCCGGTGGCCATCGCGTTCTTCGGCGACCGCCCGGACGTCACCATGATGTGGGTGATCGCGGGCATTATGGTGTTCTCGATCCTCTACACGCTCTGGGGTGGGCTGGACAGCGTGATCTGGACCGACGTTGTGCAGGTCGCGGTCTACGTCGGGGCCGCGCTGGTCGCGGTGTTCGTGCTTTGGAGGCACATCCCGGCGCCCGCGGCGGAGATCTTCGACGCATGGCGCCACGGCATGCCCGACGGCACGTCGAAGCTCACCCTCGTCCGCACCGGCCTGGACCCCGCCAAGCCCATGGGCTTTGACCCCGCGGCCCCCTTCACGCTCCTGACCGCGCTCACCGGCTGGACGTTGCTCAACCTCGCGGCCTTCGGCACCGACCAGGACCTCGTGCAAAGGCTCCTCGCCTGCCAGGGCGCGAAGCAGGGAGGCCGCTCCATCATCGCCAGCACGCTGCTGGGCATACCTGTGGTGCTGGTCTTCGCGCTCGTGGGGCTGCTGTTGTGGATCGTCTACGCCAGGCCCGACCTTATGGGGCGCCCGACGCCCGAGTACGCGTCCGGGGACACCGCGGACATTTTCCTGAAGTTCGTCATGCGGGAGATGCCCGGCGGCGCCGCGGGGCTGATCGTCGCGGGTGTCATCGCCGCGGGGCCGGCGGGGGTCAACGCCTCTCTGAACTCGATGGCCGGCACGCTGATCAGCGATTTCTACCGCCCGGTGATCGCACCGGGGCGCGACGAGGCCCACTACGTGAAGGCGGGGCGCCTGGCGGTGGTCCTCTGGGGCGTGGTTCTTGGGGGCTTCGCGATCCTCTGCATCTGGTGGCAGCGTCACAGCGGGCAGTCCATCATCGACTTCGTGCTCGGCGTGATGGCGTTCGCGTATGCCGGCCTGCTGGGGGTATTCTTGACGGCGCTGTTCACGAGGCGGGGCACCACTGCCTCCGCCATCGCGGCGATGGTCGTCGGCTTCCTCGCCGTCCTCGTACTCCAGCCCCCGGTCTGGAAGACCTGGACCGCATGGACCGACTGGACGGCGGCCCACCTCGCGGCGGTGCGCATCGCGAGCCCCTGGCGCCTGGTCATCGGGGCCGTACTCGCAACGCTCGTCGCCGCTGCCCCGCGGGGCAGGGCGCCCTCGCCGGGGGCGGCGGGATGACCACACCCTCCCGTGATCACTGGCCCCCCGCGCTGAGGGTGTTTCCCCATCCCGCGAGCCTGCGCTGGAGGGACGAAACCTCTGCGATGCCCCCAGGGGCCGCGGAGTGGGCCGGGTCCGACCCGCTGAGGATGGGTCTGGCCCCCGCCTGGCTCCGAGAGCGCACGACCGGCGCATGGTGCGGCGCGTCGCCCTGTGATGCCCAGGCCTTTCGGCTCCGCATTCGACCGGACGCGACAGCGGAGTCCGAGGCCGCTTCGCCCGCGGGGCTGCGACACGCCCGCGCGGCGCTGGTGCAGGTGCTCCGCACTTGCGGGCAGAGGCTCCCCTGCGTGGAGATCGAGGACCGGCCCGCGATCGCGCGCCGGGGCGTCATGCTCGACGTCTCGCGATGCCGTATCCCGACGATGGAGGAGTTCGGGCGCCTCCTGCGGACGCTCGCGGCGTTGCGCTGCAACCACCTTCAGCTGTACACGGAGCACACGTTCGCGTACGAGGGCCACGAGGCGGTGTGGGATGGCTGGTCGCCCATCACGGCCGAAGAGCTGCTCGAGCTGGACTCGCTCGCCTCGTCTCTGGGGATCGAGCTCGCTGCGAATCAGAACTGCTTCGGGCACCTCCGCCAGTGGCTCGAGCAACCGGGCTACGCGCACCTCGCGGAGACGCACGGGGAATGGATGTTCGACGTGTGGCCCCGGTCGGGCCCGTTCTCGCTGTGCCCGACCGACCCCCGGTCGCTTGCGCTGATCCAGAATCTGCTGGGGCAGCTTCTGCCCTGCGTGCGCAGCGACCTCGTCAACATCGGCTGCGACGAGACCTACGACATCGCCTATGGCCGGTCGAAGGCAGAGGTCGCATCAAAGGGTCGGGGTGTGGTGTTCGCGGAGTTTGTGTCGAAGATCGCGGCGATCGCGTCGGGCCTGGGCAAGCGTTCGATGTTCTGGGCGGACATCGCGCTGTCGCACCCGGAGTGTCTCTCGCTGCTGCCGCCCGACGCGGTGCCTCTGGCCTGGGGGTACGAGCCCGACGCGCCGTGGGATCGCTGGTGCGGGGCGCTCGAAGGGAGAGAGTTCTGGCTCTGCCCCGGCACGAGCTCGTGGAGGAGCATGACAGGCCGCAGGGCCGAACGCCGGGCCAACCTCGCAGGGGCCGTACGAGCGACGGTGGACCGCGGTGCCGTGGGGCTGATGATCTGTGACTGGGGAGATAGCGGGCACTGGCAGACCTGGCCCGTCGCGATGCATGCCATCGCGGATGGCCTTGCCGCCGCGTGGACGAGCGTACTCCCCGGCGATGCCGACCATGCGCACGGGTCCGCCCTGCTCTGGGGTGACAACGGCGCGTGCGCCGCATGGATCGACTCGCTGGGAGACATCGATGCGGCGCTACGGGCGGAGTGCATGGGGCTTTCACGACCCGGGGTCGCCGGGGCAATCCGGAACCAGACGGCGCTGTTTGCCGATCTCTTCCAGTCCTGGGAGGCCAAGACCGAGGTGGGCACCCGCGCCGCGTGGGAGGCCGCCGAGGCCGCGCTCGACCAGCTCGGTTCGCCACCAATGTCCTCGACGCTGGTTGCACGTGAGCTCGCTCACACGCTTGGCGCGACACGCTGGATGCTCGGGCGTTTCGCGCTCCGGCGGGGCTGGGACCTGCGATCGGACCTGAAGACCGCCGCCCGGAGTCGGGCCGAGGTCCGACGACGGCACGCGGAGCTGTGGACCGAACGCTCGCGCACGGGCGGCCTCGCGCAGAGCCTCGCGTTCTTCGATCGCGTTGCCCCGGCGCCGGGTGAACCCGCAGGAGGCACCTCGTGACAACTCTCAGGCGGCTTGTGGTCGGCTGCATGACGGGCACCAGTCTCGACGGCCTCGACGTCGCTCTCGTGGAGATCGAAGGGCGCGGGCTGGACATGACTCCTCGCTTTCTCCGCGGGGCGTCGAAGCCCTTGGGAAGCGTCGGCCCATTGCTGCGACGCATCGCGGAGCAGCAGCCGATGCCCGCGGGGGAGATGGCCCGCGCGGCCCTTCAACTCGGCGAGCTTCACGCCTGGGCAGTGGGGGAGTTGCTCGCGGGGACGGCCTGCGACCTTGTCTGCGTTCACGGACAGACCGTGTTCCACCAGCCGCCCGTCTCCTGGCAGATGATCAACGTCTTTCCGATCGCCCGAGCGATTGGGACTCCGATCGTCTTTGACCTACGTCAGGCGGACCTGACGTGGGGCGGGCAGGGGGCGCCCATCACCCCGATCGCCGACGCCCTCTGGCTGCGCGGCGTCGAAGTGCCTTGGGCCGTCGTCAACCTCGGCGGCTTCTGCAACGTCACCCGGGGTGGCGGGGGCAGGCCCGGTGTGTATCCGGATGAGATCAGGGCGGGCGACGTCTGCGCGTGCAATCAACTGTTGGACGGCGTCGCCCGCGAGGCTCTGGGCTGCGCCTTCGATGAGGGGGGCACGCACGCGATGCGGGGTGCGGTGAGCTCAGACGCTCTGGCCGACCTTGTTCACGTGCTCGGCGCTCAGCACCGCGCGGGACGAAGCCTCGGCACCGGCGATGAAGCTTTGAACTGGGTTCGTAGGCACCGCTCGGCGATCTCGGGGCCAGACCTCGCCAGAACGGCGTGCGAGGGAGTCGCCGCGAGGGTCGTGGAGTCCGTGCGCGGCGCGGGCGGGCTCTATCTGGCGGGTGGGGGCGAACGCAATCATGCCCTTGTCGCGGCCATCACGAAGAGCGCCGCCCGGGACCTTGGCGCCACGGTCCGGCCCCTCGCGGACCTGGGGCTTCCCGGGGCGTACCGGGAAGCGGCCCACTTCGCGGTCCTGGGCGCCCTCTGCCAGGATCGTGTGCCGATCACGCTCCCCGGGGTCACGGGGTGCACCGCGGCCCCGGTCTCCGGTGCCTGGGTTACTCCCTGACACTCCCCCCGATGGGCGCGGTACGATCCGGCTATGTCGCCGGATCGGCGTGACCTGCGGGGAGCGAGTTCCCTTGGCCGCCGGGCGGTGTCGTCAATCCAGGAGCCAGTACATGCGGAATCGTGCGAAGTCGTTCGTGGCCGGGGCCTGCCTGTTCGCGCTCGTCGGCGCGGGCGTGCTTGTGCAGTCCGGGTACGCCCAGCCCGGCGCCGGCGGCGGTCAGCCCGGGCAGCCAGATGGCCAGGGACGCCGCGGCGGCCAGCCCGGGCAGCCGGGGGGTGGTCCCGGTGGGCCCGGTGGCCAACAGGGCGGGCGAGCCGCCTCTGTAGAGGGCTCCATGAGGGGCCTGAACCGCGCGTTGCGCGAGGTCAAGGCGAGCGTCGCTGATGCGACCAAGCAGGAGCAGACGCTCATGGGCGTCTACGGGATGCAGGCGGCGTGCGCCAATGCCAAGCGTGCGAAGCCCGAGCACCTCAAGGGCGACGAGGCCAAGATGCTCATCGAGTTCCGGCGTGACATGCACGCCATGACCGTCCTGCTGGTCGAACTCGAAGGCGAGGTTCTTGATGGCAAGATCGATGCCGCCGTGGCCACGGTCAAGAAGATCGAAGCGGCCCGTGATGCGGCGCACGAGAAGTTTGGCGTGAAGGACGAGGAAGAAGGGGAGGGCCGCAAGCCCGCACCCTCGGGCAGCTGATTCCACCCGCGCTCGTACCGCAGTTGTCGAACTCGGTGAGGCCGCTCCACAGGGGGCGGTTTCCCGTATTTTTGCTGGAAACCTGAATCAGTAAGCGATTACACAGGAACGACTTGAAAAAGTTCTCGGTCTTATCGCCAGCAAGTTGGGCGGTTGTTTGGGTATGCTGAGGCTCGCGTCCGGTGATGATGCCGGCGCAACTGGCCCAAAGACCGGGGTTGGCCGGCGGGGCCTCAGGAGAACTGACCAATGGCAGTAGCAGCGAAACTGGCGTCGGCGTGTGTGATCGGGGCACTCATTGCGGCGGCAGTCGCCCAGCCCGGGAGCGACAAGCACCCCGCGGCGGCGCCCAAGGCTCCGGAGGCTCCTGCGGCAGCGGGGCAGCCCGACATGGCCGCGATGATGGCCGCCTGGGAGGCAGCCGCCAAGCCCGGCAAGATGCACGAGCACCTGGCCAAGGGAGCGGGCACCTGGGAAGGCTCGGTCAAGATGTGGATGGACCCCTCCGCCCCGCCCACCGAGAGCAAGTGCACGACGGTCATGACCAGCGTCATGGGTGGCCGCTTCGTCAAGGGTGAGACCAAGGGCAACTTCGACATGGGCGGCGGCCCGGCCCCCTTCGAGGGTTTCGGGATCTACGGCTACAACAACACCACCAAGCAGTTCGAGTCCACGTGGTGCGACAACCTGGGTACCTGCATGATGCACTTCACCGGGTCCCTTAGCGAGGACGGCAAGGTGCTGACCTGGAACTCGAAGTTCATCGACCCGATGAGCGGGCAGGAGACCTGGATGCGCGAGGTCGAGACCCACTCGGGCCCCGACTCCATGAAGCTCGAGATGTACGGGCCCAGTATGGACGGCAAGGGTGAGATGAAGGTGATGGAAATCAACTACACCCGCGTCGCCAAGGCCACGGCGGCCTCGAAGACGGACCTGTCCAAGTAATCACGCCTTTCGGCAGGCATTCTGCCGCTCGGGGTCCGACGGCCTCGGGCGGCTTTGACGAGCGGCCCCGGATGCGTAGGGCAGTACGACCGGAGAGGGCGAGCGTGCGGAGGTGGATG
>JADYXW010000057.1 GCA_020853975.1 Phycisphaerales bacterium | reverse complement strand
GCTTCTCCCGCCCGACAGGGGCAACGCCGACCCTTTCCGGCGGCAGGTGTAGGCCGGTACGGGATATTTGCACACCGCTGGCGGGCCTGAAAAGGCGGTTTTCGGCCCTGTCCCCGGTTTCGGGTTCGAAGCCCCACCTATCGTCTCCCGACCCGCCGCCGTCGCCTGTTAACCGCGAACTTTGACGCAGATCATGGGAATCGCCAGGAGAGAAACGGTTTGAACCCGTTCTGGATAGGGAGGTCGATCGCACACCCATCGGGCCACCCCGAGAGTGGCCCGCCAACCCTCCGAAACGGTCTTGTACAGGGAGGGAAAGGTCAGCCGACGACGCGGACCTACTGCCTCACCCCGGCCCCAGCCGCAGGTACGGCTTCACGCGTTCGACGGTCTTGGGGCCGATGCCGGGGACCGCGTCGAGATCGTCGATGGACTTGAAGCCGCCGCTCTGCGTGCGAAAGTCAACGATGGCCTTGGCGGTGGCCGGGCCGATACCCGGGAGGAGTTCGAGCTCGGCCTGGGTCGCGGCGTTCAGATCGAGGCGTCGCGCGGCGAGCGAGGGAGTCTCTCCGCTTGGCGGCCGTGGGCCGCTTCCGGCGGCGGGCTCGCCCGCGGCTGCACCCGGGGCCACATCCGCCGCCGGGTGCGGGTCGTCAGGCTTGTGCACCCGAGGCGGCAAGGCGACGCGCCGGCCGGGAGACTCGATCGCCGGCAGTTCGACCTGCACCGGCCGACCCGGCGTGGGCTGCTCGGTGCCCCGGGTCAGCCAATACGTGACGCCCGCGCCGAGACCTGATGAAAGCGCGACCACGGCGGCCCACTTGGCGGGCCCGGTGCCGGCCGAAGTCCTTGATGAACTCCCCGAGAGCATCAGGAGAGTGTACCAGCGACGGGGGAATGGGGTGCCCAGGCGTGCGGTGGCCACGCTGGTGGCGGTCAGGCCTTGGGCGCAAGGGCCTTTCGCACGTCGTCGAGCAGGCGTTCGACCTGGAAGGGCTTGAAGAGGACGCCCTGCAGGCCCTCCTGGCTGGCGCGGACGATCGAGTGGTGCGGGTCGTAGCCGAAGCCCGTCATGAGGATGACCGGGGCCGCGGGCGAGAACTGCTTGACCGCGGAGAAGACCTCGTACCCATTGTGGTCGGGCATGCGGATGTCGGTGATGACAAGGTCGAAGGCGTTGGGCGCCGCCTGAAGGGTGTTGATGGCCTCGAGCCCGTTGGCGCACACCGTGACAACGGCGCCGCGCTTGACGAGGACATCGCCGATGGTCTTGCGGATGCGGTGCTCGTCGTCGGCGACGAGGATTCGCCGGCCGTTGATGGCGGGATCGACGCCCACGTGCTGCATGGCCTGCTCGACGCCGAGCAGCGAGGCGGGGCCGGCGGCGCACTCCGTGAGCCGCTGACGGATGGAGTGGAGGTCGGTCACGATGCGTTCGAGGTGCGGGTCCGGGGCCTGCCCCGCGCCCTGCTCGCCGCGCAGGAGTTCGACCTCGCGGGCGATGTCCTCCAGGGGCTCTCGGAGCTCGGTAGCGACCCTGCCGCTGACGCTGATGTTGGTCGTGCTGCGCTCGACGACGAGCAGGTCGAGCATGTGGACGGCGACAGCGATGTAGCGTGCGAAGATCTCGCCGAGCTGGCGTTCTTCCTCGCCGAAGGCGCCCGCCTCGAGGCTCTCGACGTTCATGATGCCGATGACCTTGTCATGCAACCGGAGAGGGACCGTGAGGGTGCTGCGTGCACCCTCGACGCCGGGGAGGTAGAGGGGATCCGTGGCGGTGTCGGAGCAGAGGTAGCTGCGGCCGCTGGCCGCGACATAGCCGCTGATACCGAAGCCCTCGAGGCCGGGTTTGATGAGGAAGGCGTCGAAGGACTGCGGGAGGTTGCAGCCGATGACCAGTTCGAGCTTGCCCGAGCGTTCGTCGAGGAGGCGGATGGCGAAGTGATCAAAGTGAAGCAGGTTGCGTGCGACGTTTATGATCTTGTCTTCAAGGAGTTTCAGGCGTTCGTGGGCGTTGAACTTGCGGACGGTCTCGGGGTCGACGCGCACAAGCTCGCTGCCCGCCTGATCGATGGCGCTGATCTTCTGCTGGAGGCGCCGGGCGGCGGAGACGTCGCGCATGACCAGAACAAGCGTGTCCGGCCCCAGGCCCGCGCTGCGAACCAGGTCCGCCGCCGCGGGAACGAGCATCACCTGCCACGCCTTGTCGGCATCGACCAGGACGAGCTCGAGCACCGTGGAAGGCACTCGGCCCCCGGGCGGGAGGGGGTAGTCCCGATCGAACTGGCGGCAACAGGCACCCAGCCGTTCGGCCATCGCCCCACCCAGTCGGAGCACCAGATCGTTCGCCCAGTGAATGTCCCCCCGACGGGTGGCGAGAGCCACGCCCTCGCCGATGGCGTTCAGCAGGGACATGGCGACGGGAGCAGGAAGTCCCTGCGTCGCGACGTCGTGATCAGTCGGCAACGTCTCCGCTGGCTCGCCTGTCATGGGAGCGTTTCGGCTCATGTCTTCGGATCCCGCGGACGACGCCACGCGATTTCTCGACGACGCGGGGCCACCTCGCCCCGCCCGACCCTGGAACGCCGGAAGACCCGGCTGCCGACCGAACTGTCGGCCTGACTCGCTCCACCATGATAGGTGGGCTTGACGGCCCCCTATTCGACGCCGCCGCCGGAAGGGTCGGCTGTTTCCGCCGATACCTTTGGACCGGAGCGAACCATCGGACCGATCTGCCGTTATCCTGCTTATGGGACGGCGGGATCACCCCTGGCCCCAACGGGAACCGGCATGGTCATCGTCGATTCGGTGCACAAGTCCTTTGGGTCGGTCGCCGCGGTCCGCGGGGTCTCTTTCGAGCTCCAGCCGGGTCAGATCGCGGGCCTGCTCGGGCCGAACGGGGCGGGGAAGACGACCACCATACGGATGATCGCGGGCTTTCTCATGCCCGACGCGGGGCGGGTGACCATCGGCGGGCACGACACGGCAGAAGCGCCCGCGGCGGCTCGGACACGGCTCGGGTACTTGCCCGAGGGGAATCCGCTGTATCCGGAGATGCGGGTCACGGAGTATCTGGACTTCCGGGGGCGGCTGTTCGGCATCCCGCGCGACCTGCGGAAGCGGGCCGTGGCCTGGTGCCTGGAGCGGTGCTGGCTGGCGAGCATGTCCGGAAGGCGGATCGCCACACTGAGCAAGGGATACAAGCAGCGGGTCGGGCTGGCGGCGGCGCTTCTGCACAACCCCAAGGTGCTGGTCCTCGACGAGCCGACCAACGGGCTCGACCCCTCGCAACTGCATGAGACGCGGAACCTGATCCGCGAGCTCGCCTCGGACCGGACCATGCTTGTGAGCACGCACATCCTGCCCGAAGTGGAGAGGGTGTGTCACCGGGCGATCATCATCGCGGGCGGAAGGGTGCTGGCGGATGGCACGCCCGCGGAACTGACGCGGCGCTCCGCGGCGACGTACGTCATGCAGGCGCGGGATTCTCGCGTGGGCGACCACGAGCGGGTCGCCAAGGCGCTCATGAACCTGCCCCACGTGGACCGGGCGGTTGATCGCAGGCCTGAGGGGCCGGCCCCTTCGCTCGGCTGGACGGAATGGGTGGTGACAGCCAGGCCCGGGGCACCCGACCTGCGCGAGCAGATCTCGATGACGGCCACGCAGCTCGGACTGACAGTCCGCGAACTGCGAGCCGACCTGCCGACGCTGGAGCGGGTGTTCATGGAGGTGCTGGACCGTGCGGCGGGCACGCCATCCGAGCCGGACCCCTCGCCAAGGCCGACGGAGGCCGCGGCATGAGCACGGCGCTGGCCATCGCCCGGCGCGAGCTGGGCTCGTACTTCCGCACCCCGGCGGGATGGGTGATCGTGTCGCTGTTCCTCCTGCTGACAGGGTTCGTGTTCGCCTTCAGCGTGATGGTGCCGGGTTCGCCCGCAAGCCTGCGGGCGTTCTTTGCGACGGCGGGGTGGCTCCTGCTTCCGGTGGCCCCCGCGATCACCATGAGGCTGCTCGCCGATGAAATGCGCAGCGGGACGATCGAGGCGCTGCTGACGGCGCCGGTCGGCTCAGCGTCGCTGGTGATGGGGAAGTTCCTCGGAGCCGCGGGGTTCCTGGCCGCGATGATCGCCCCCACCGGGGTCTACGTGCTGGTGCTCTCGAAGTTCTCGAGTTCGCCGCTGGACGCGGGGCCGATACTCTCCGGGTACCTGTGCCTTGTGCTGATGGGAGTGCTGTTTCTCTCGGTCGGCACTCTCGCGTCATCTCTGACGCAGAACAGCACGCTCGCGTTCATGGTGGCGCTGTTCGCGATTCTTGGGGTGCTGCTGGTGCCGTCCGCGGTGCCGCTGGCTCCCGACTGGGCGAGACCAGTTCTGAACGCCCTGAGCGTGGGCCCAAGAGTGACAGACTTCGCGAAGGGGGTCATCGATTCGGGGAACATCGTGGCGCTGGCGGCGGCGTCGATCTGGATGCTGGTGATGGCCACGCTCGTGATGGAGTCCCGCCGTTGGCGGTAGCACGATGAGCACACTCCCCGCCTCAGCCCGGACCACGACTCGCCACACGAGGGGGCGTGCTCGCGCGACTTTCGCGGCGGTGGTGACCTTTGTCGCCGTGACCGTGAGCTGTGCGGCCCTGGTGGCGCTAGGTGACCGGCACTGCATTCGGGCGGATGTGACAGGCACCGGCGTGCAGACGCTCTCACCTCGAACGGCGCAGATACTGGCGAGGCTGGACGGGCAGTATCGCGTTGTGGTGGCGGCGGATTTCCGAACGACCGACCTTAGGGCGAGGCAGCGTGTCGCGGACGTTCTGGACGAGATGAAGCGGGCGTCGCCGAACCTGACCTCGCAGTTCATTGACACGAGCACGGGCTCGGGTATGACGTCGTATCGCGGGCTCGTAGGCGATCTCATCGACCGCGACGGGCAGGTGATCTCTGACCAGGCGGCGGCTGTGGACCTGCACGCTGCCGGCGCTGCCTCCATCGCTGTCTACCTCAGCGAGTCGCTCTCTCCCACACTCCTCGGAGTGAAGGAGGCGCTACCCCCGGCGGCAGACCCGGCACGCGACCCGCGGAAACTGCTCGATCAGGCCGCGGGCGGCGCGCGGCTCATGGCCAGAGACCTGACCGACGCCGCGGGCAGGGCGCGGGACGCGCTGAAGCTGAAGCTGGGCGAGAGGCCCCTGCCCCGGACCGACCTGGCCGCGGCCGAGCTCGCGAACGCCTACGCGCCGGTGGTGAACTTGCTCGGCGCGCTCGACAAGGACCTGACGAGGCTCGTGGGCTCGGACCAGGGGCCGGGGGCGGACCTTGCCCGCCAGGCAGTGCCCGGAATCCGCGAGCGCCGCGACCAGGCCGCGGTCGTGCTGGATTCGCTCAAGAACCTCAGGAAGCCCGACGTCTTCCGCGTGACCGACGTCCTGGCCCAGGGCTCGGCGGTGCTGATCATCGGCCCGGCTCAGAAGGGGCTGGCGGCGATCGACACGGAGTCGCTGCTTCCCGCCGGGACACTCCTGGATAGCGCGGACGCGAGCCGGGCAGATCTGCAGCGACGCGCGGAAGAGCTTCTCGCAACCTCGCTCGGGTCGCTGCTGGTGCCCCACCGCCCCATCGTGGTGCTGACGCACGCGGAGAACGTCTCGCTCCTCGAGTCGACCGCGGCCTTGGGCGCGCTGACCCAGCGGCTGAGGCTTCGCGGCGTGGATTTCATCGAGTGGTCGGTGCTCACGGGCGACCGGCCCGCGGCGCTCTCGACGCTTGACCCGGGCGGTGATCGGCCCGTGGTCTACCTAACCTGGCCTCCGGATTCGGCGGCGCCGAGCGACCGGGGAGGGCTCACGGGCTCGCAACGGGCGTCGCGCCTGGCGGAGGCAGTGTCGAGGCTGGTCGAGGACGGAAAGCCAGTGTGCCTGACGGTCAGCCAATCGCTGTCGCCCACCATCGGGGACCCGGACCCGTTCGCGGCGACCTTGGAGCACTTCGGGCTCGCGGCCGACTCCGGCCGGCCGCTGGTGAGGGAAGTCGCCTCACCCCGGGGCCGCATGGTGGAGACCGAGTGCACCGCGCTTCCCGTGGCGGGCCCTCACGCGCTCGCGGGGGCACTCTCAGGCCTGCCATCGCTGACGCCCTGGGCGGTCCCCCTGTACGAGCGCCCGGCGCCCCAGCACGTAAGGTTCGCGACGATCCCGCTTCTGGCGGTGATGTCGGGCGACGACATTTGGGCCGAAACGCAGTGGCTGAGGCTGTGGCAGACTCCCCGCGACCAAAGGCCCTACATCCCTGATCTGCCGGTGTTTGACGCGGGCAGAGACGGGCGTTGGCCTGAGGGCCGGGACACGGGCAAGCCCCAGAGGTGGATGGTGGCCGCCGCGGTCGAGCGGAGCGAACTGCGCAAGCCCGTGCGCCGGTTCGTCGCGGTGGGCTCCAACGGGTGGTTCATCGACCCCGTTACGCAGCAGCGGACAACGGGCCCGGACGGCAGGCCGGTGCTCCGGAACCCGGGAAACCTGGAACTCTTCGACGCCGCGGTCTCTTGGCTTGCCGGGCAGGACGACCTGATCGCCCAGAGCCCCACGGCGCGGGCCGTGTCGATGGTGAAGGACCCGGGCGAAACGCCTCTGGTGAGGCTGAGGCTCGCGATGGCCCTGGGCCTGCCGGCGCTGGTCCTGCTGCTGGGCGCGCTCTATCGGCTGATCAGGCGCTGATCGCTGGACGCGCGTTGATCGCTCGAAGGCACCGCTCGCACCGGGGGGCGAGCGCCGAGACCATCGCGGTACGGGTGCCGCAGCTCACGCACGAGCCGTCGGTGGGCTCGGTGAACGCGTCGGCGATGCCGCACTCGGGGCAGCGGGGGTTCGGGTCGTCGAGGCCCGCGAGCTCGTAGCCGCAGCCACGGCAAGGGCGGACGACACGCTCCTTCGGGGAGAATACGACGAAGCCCCCGATGAGTGCGATGATCCCAGCCTCGGCCCACAGAAGCAGCAGGAAAGTTGGAGAGGCCCCGGTGTTGAAGACCAGCCTCATCAGTCGGACGTCAACGTAGACGAGCAGGACGATACCCGCGACGCCCGCGACGTACGCCGCGAATCCGAGGAACTCGCGGCGCCAGCGGGCGCAGCAGTACCAGACCAGCGCTGCGTACAGGGGAAAGATGAACAAGAGGTCGCTCCGGACGTCCACGGGCAGTCTACCCGCTCTTGGGGCTTTCGCCTAACGCCCGGCGCGGAAGAGGGTGCGGAGCGAGTCGATGATGTCCTCGCGACCTCCGATCTTCGAGAGGACCAGCCGCGGCCCGAGCTCGTCGGGTTCTCCGCCTGGGAAGGCCTCTGTGAGCACGCCATGAAACGCGCCGGAGCCGTAGGCCGAAGCCACCTGACAGTACCCAAACATATTCGACGTCGGGAGCAGGCTCTCGCGGATGAGCTTGACGGAGAGGCGATTGTCCGCGTCCGAGGAGTTGTCCCCGTCGGAGAAGTGAAAGAGATACACGTTCCAGTCGGCGGGGTCATAGTGCTGATCGAGGAGTTCCTTGCAGCACTGGTACGCGGATGAAATGCGTGTGCCGCCGTCCTCTTTCATCGAGAAAAAGGTCTTCTTGTCGACCTCTCCGGCGCGGACGTCGTGGACGATGTAGCGGCTCTCGATGCCCTCGTAGTTGCGGCGGAGCCAGGTGTCGATCCAGAATGCCTCGAGGCGGACGAGCTCCTTCTGCTCGTCACCCATGGAGCCTGAGACGTCCATCATGTAGACGATGACCGCGTTGCTCTGGGGCTTCTTGACCTCGTTCCACGAACGGAAGCGGAGATCGTTCTTGATCGGGATGACGATCGGATTGTCCGGGTCGTAGGTGCCCAGGGACAGCTGGCGGCGGAGCGCCTCGCGGTACGTGCGTTTGAAATGTCGGAGCGACATCGGGCCCTGAGGGCGGATGCCGGAGTACTTGTCCCGGACCGTCGTGATGCGGTGGGCGCCGCGGGGCAGGATCCGGGGGAGCTTGAGTTCCTCGGCGAGGATGTCGGCGAGCTCTTCCAGCGAGACATCGACTTCGAGCAGGTGGCGGCCCTCGTGCTCGCCACCCTGCCCGTTCTTGCCGCCCTGCTGCTGGCCGACGGGCTCCCCCTCGTCGCCATCGCCCATGCCGACCCCTCCGGAGTTGTCGCCATAGCGGAAGGTCGGGATGTCAATGTCGTGGATGGGGATCGAAACCACGCGACGGCCTTCGCGGCCCAGCAGTTCGCCCTTGGAGAGGAAGCGGCGAAGGTCCTTGCGGATCTTGCCGCGGACGATCTGCCTGAACCGCTGGTGATCTTGTTCGATCTTGTTGACCATGGCCGCGGCCTGCGTTGGTAGGGTGCGGACACCCCATCCTTCATACGGGTTCGGCAGGCCCGGGGATCGACCTAAATCGAAGTCCGGCGAAGGGGCAGGGTTCCCTCCTTCGGGCGGGCGCAGGCCTCACGGAAGTCGGAAACGCAGCCGCTGTGTCACCCGCCCGCCGCAGGCCGAACCGACGACGATCGTCATCAGAACTTCGGCGGCGCGGTTGGTGAGATCGGCGGCCAGGCACACCTGCTGCGTGAGCTGCCCCTGATCGTCGCCCAACCACGTCGGGAGCAGGGGGCCGATGAGTGCGATGACCCACTCACGCAGGCCGATGGCGTTGCCGGGCATCGGCACCAGCATCACGATCTGCGAGACGGCGGCGAAGACCGCGGCGTGCGCGATCGAGATCGGCGCCCCCACGAGGGCGAACACGACCCAGTATCGCGCCATCCAGCAGACGATGTCGGCGTAGCGGGCGGCGAGCGCATCCCAGAGTCTCCAGCGGCCAAAGCCGCCGGTCCAGATCGATCCCCGGTCGCCGACAGGCGAGGCTGCGCCGATCAGCAAGAGCACCGGGTAGGGGACGGCGAGCGCTACGAGCGTTGGCAGCGGAGAGAGGCGTGCCCAGAGGAGCCCACCCGAGATTGCCCCCAGCAACAGCGACCCGACGAGCCCGAGCACCATGGAAGCGAGCACCGAGCGCACGGTGGTGCCGACCGGAATCCGGTTGGCGGCCTTGTGGTAAAAGGCGCGGCTCACGAGGCCGGCGCGGAGCGGGAGAAGATTCGCCAGCCACGCCGCCCCGATGACCTCATAGGTCTCGGATTTGGTCAGGGTCGGCTGGTCCGCGGCTTCGTCGGGGTCGATGAGGGGCTGGGGTCTCAGCAACGCCCACGCGAGCCTTGACGAGAACACCCAGTTGGCGCCGGGGAGCAGAAGCCAGAGGGTGAGCATCCACCACGGGCCGGTGCCTACAAACTCCCATGTCGAGGCGAGTTGCTCACGGTCGCGGGCAAGCGTCCAGACCGCGGCGGCCAAGAGCAGAGCCGCGACCGCAAGGCCCACGACCGGTCTTGTGCGCGCCGGGCGAGCTTCATCGGGTTGGATCAGGCGGTACACGCTGCAGGCTCACTTTGGCGGCGCCGCGGGCTGGACGCCGGGCACGCTCGCGGAGCCCGTGGGGGTCTTGGGGAAGAGGAGCGGGCCGGCTGCGGCATAGGTGCGGGTCGCGAGCTGCAACCTCGCGTGCTGGAGGTTCGCGAGGTCCGCGATCGACTTGTCCGAACTGCCCCGCTGCTCTGCGAGCCACGGGTCACCCGCCGCGGCCACGCGGGTCACCATGACGAGCTTGCGGACCAGGGGATCCTCGTCGGCGCGGAGCGCCGCGTCAAAGGGCGCGAGCGCGGGCGACATGCCCGCAGGGGGAAGAACCGCAGCCGCGGTCAGGCGCGACCGAGCGGACCAGCTCGGATAGGCCGCGATAAGCGCCTCCACGAGCTTGGCGGCGTCCGCATCGGCCTCGCCCCCGGGCACGCCTCCGAACAGCTTTGACCGGATCGCAATGAGGACCGCGGGCACCTGCTTCTCATCCGCGGAGGCGACGCGGGAAGCGAGCGCCGGCACCGCGAGCCGGGACTCATCAAGCGGGCGTCTGGAAAGCGTGCCGGTGGTCGCGTCCAGGCACCCGGGGCCGGTCTGCTTCTGCCCCGTGCTGGCTGTTTCGAAGCCTTGGAAGACACGCCACCTCAAGCGGGTCGCGTTGGGTGAGGCGACTTCCGACAGCCAGCCGACGAGCCCGGTCTCGGGCCAGACGCGTTCGGAGATCTCCTCGTTGGGCATGAGCCGCAGGCGTCTGTCGACGTCGAAGACCTCACCCGAGGCGTCGTCGCTGCGGGATCGCACGCCGATCTCGAGATTGGGCCCGAAGAAGAGGCGGGAGTTGAGGGGCTTGCCGGAGCCGAGCGCGAGCGGGATCGGCGCAAGGTTCTTGATCTGCACCTCGGCCTGGACCGCCTCGCCGCAGGGTGCTTCGAGCTTGTCGGCACGAACCCACAGCGAGTGCGTGAGCGCCGGGGTAGAGATCATGGTGTCGAGCCACTCGGGGATGGTCTTGGAGTAGCGATCAAGGTCGCCGGCGACCTTCGCGCGGGCGGGATCGCCCCCGAGCCCCTGAGCGAACCAGTACGCGTAGCCGCCCAGCGGGTGGAGCGGATTCTGCTGCGCGAGTGCGAGCAGGCTATCGATAGCCTCGGGGTTGCGGCCCAGGCGGGCGTGTGAGAGACCGACCGCAAGCTTGGTCCAGATGGTCGGCGTGGGCTGCGTGCGGGCACGCACGAGCACCTCCTCCCACTGCTGGGCCCGGAAGGCCCGCCACACGTTGTAATCGATGCGGCGGGGGTCGGTCGCGGGAAGGGCGTCCACCTGGGCTTCAAATTCCGTCTTGACGTCCTCCAGCCCGACGCCCACGAGCGTGCGAATCAGGTTCAGCTCGAGAACAAGCTCGATGGCGCGCTGAAAAGCGTCGGCCTCGGACATGCCGAGCGGCCTGCGGGTCACGTCGTTGAGCGCGAGCGCCTTGTTCACCGCTGTCTGCGCCAGGTCCGCCATGGAGCTGTCGAGCTTCTCCTTGTCTCCCGCGGCGAACGCGGCGAGGGCACGCATCTGCTCGTACTCGAGGTCCAGCCGAATGTCCTGGGCCCGCTGGAGGGACTCGGTGGGGTCCACGTCGCCCGGGTCTCGGTCGGAGGCGGTCCGGACCTGGGCCCGTCGGCTCTCGAGCTGGAGGGTCAGGTCGTCCGCGACCTTCTGAGGCCCGGACTCGACCCAGTCGAACACGAACGACTCAAGGGTGTGCCCCTCGGGCTCGGGGTTGTCCACCGCGTCGGCGATCAGGAGCTCCATGCGGTGGAACCGGCGAGCGCCGATGTACGCCCCGTGCTCGACAAGCTCGTCGCGGAGCATGCGGTGCGTGCGGGGGTCCAGCGGGTCGGCGTACAGAATGTTGGCCATCAGCTCGACGCGCCCCATCACGTCGTCCACGCGGCTGTTGAAGTAGGTGAGGGCGAGGAGGGCCGCCTCCTTGTTCGTGCCGTCAAGCTCCACCGCCTGCTTGAGCGCCGCGACAAAGCCGGCGTCGTCGCCCCGCTCGCGGCGGAGGAGCGCCGCGTCTACCGCGAGGCGGCTGCGGATGGAGGGGTCCAGCGTCCGGCCTTTCGGCCCCAGGAGGTGTTCGTACGTCGCCAGCCGTTCGCCGACAGTCTGGAGGCGGCCGATACGTGCGGTGATCAGCCGGAGCTGTGCCACCGTGTCGCGAGGATCAAGCTCGACGACCCGTCGGGTGTGCTCGATGACCAGCTCGTGCTCGCCCGCGCTCCAGGCGGCCTCGGCGCGCCGGCGGTAAAGGTCCGCGTCGCCCGGCCGGAGTTCCGAGACGATGCCGAGCAGCCGTTCGGTCACGCCGAAGGACTCGGGGAGCGTGGGGAGCGTGGCGCGGAGATCAAGAAGCGCGAGCCGCTCGACGCTCCGGGCCGCGAAGTCTGCGGGGTCGAGCTCGGTGGGCTTGGCGGGCTGGGCGCCCGCCAGGGAGGCACACGCAGAGGCACACAGCACGGCTTTGAGCACGATCGACAACCCGCACCCTCCCATCACGGCTCCTTGCCGCCGGCTCACGATCCGGCGTGGCCCGACAACGATACCCCGAAGCCCGCCAGAGTCAGGACGAAGACAGCGAACACCACCCCCTCCAGGATCGCCACTGTCCGTGGAAAGGCCCGGGGGAACCATCGGTCCGCCACCAGAAGCATGAACACAAAGAGCCCGCCGGCGACGCCCGCCAGGCCCAGCCACTCTCGGCCTCGGACGGCCTGAGGCAGGTGCCCGCCCGAGGCGCCGTGCCCGAGCAGCGCGAGGCCGAGCACAACCAGCCCCGCGGCCCAGAGCAGCGAGGGGAGGGTGAGCGCAAGGTAGAGCAGGCGCCGCATCGCCAGAGCATACTTCGCCGGGCGGGCGAGGGTTCGATCCGCGATCATCAGCCGAGGGCCATGGTCATGAGGAACTCGGCGTTGGTCTTGACCTTCTTGAGGCGGTTCTTGAGCAGCTCCATGGCTTCCACCGTGTTCATGTCGCTCAGAACCTTGCGGAGGCGGTCGACGAGCTCCTTCTCCTTGTGGTCCAGCAGCAGCTCTTCCCGGCGGGTGCCGGAGCCTGCAACGTCGATCGCGGGGTAGATGCGCTTCTCGACGAGCTTGCGTTCCAGGTGAAGCTCGGCGTTGCCGGTGCCCTTGAACTCCTCGAAGATGACCTCGTCCATCTTGGAGCCTGTGTCCACCAGGGCGGTGCCGATGATGGTGAGGGAGCCTCCGCCCTCGATGGCGCGGGCGGCGCCGAAGAACTTCTTGGGGCGCTGCAGCGCGTTGCTGTCGAGGCCGCCCGTCATGATGCGCCCGCTGTGGGGCGCCTCGGCGTTGTGGGCGCGGGCAAGGCGGGTGATGGAGTCCAGCAGGATGACGACGTCGTCGCCGAACTCGACCATGCGCTTGGCCTTCTCGATGACCATCTCCGCGACCTGCACGTGGCGGGACGACTGCTCGTCGAAGGTGCTGGCGACGACCTCCACGCGCGGACCGGAGCAGTTGCGCCTGAAGTCGGTCACTTCCTCGGGGCGCTCGTCCACGAGGAGGACGATGATGTAGACGTCCTTGTAGTTGCGGGCGATGGCCTTGGTCATGCGCTGCATGAGCACGGTCTTGCCCGTGCGGGGCGGGGCCACGATCAGCATGCGCTGACCCTTGCCGATGGGCGTCACGAGGTCGACAACGCGGCACTCAAGCTGGTCGGGGTCCGTCTCGAGGACGTAGCGCTTCTCGGGGTGCAGCGGGGTGAGGTCCTCGAAGTTGCGGAGGCTGTGCACCTTGCCGGGCTCGCGGCTGTTGATGCGGTCAACGCGTAGAAGCGCGAAGTAACGCTCGTTCTCCTTGGGCGGGCGAACCCAGCCGCGGACGACCATGCCGCGGCGGAGGCCGTACCGCCGGACCTGGGTGGGAGAGACGTAGATGTCGTCCGGCCCGGGGAGATAGCTCATCTCCGCGCTGCGGAGGAAGCCGAAGCCGTCGGGCATGACTTCGAGGGTGCCCTCGCCGAACATCAGGCCCTGGCGCGCGGCACGGGCCTTGAGGATCTTGAAGATGAGCTCCTGCTTGGGGACCTGTTCGACGTCGGTGAAGCCCTCCTTCTTTGCGAGCTTCCATAGGTCGTCGAGCGCCATGCGCTGGAGGTCGGTGATGCTGAGGGTCTCGCCGGCGTCCTTGGGCTCACCCGAGCGGATGACTCGGTCGAGCTCCTGGGCCTCGCGCTCGAGTTCCTCGTCGCTCGGGAGGAAGAGGTCGTGGGCCCGTGGGTAGGAGTGGCCCATGGAGGAGTTGCCCCCGGGGCCTCCCATGCCGCCACCCATTCCGCCCTTGCGGCGCTTCTTCTTGCGGCGGCCGAAGCCGCCCTGCCCCTGGAACTGCCCGGGGTAGCCGCCACCTTGCGGGTAGCCGCCCCCCTGTCCGCCCTGGCCCCCTTGACCACCCTGGTTGCCCTGGCCGCCCTGCCCGCCGCCGATGTTGCCTTGCTGGCCCTGGTGCTGGTTGCCTTGGCCCTGCTGGTGGCTCTGGTGGGCTCCCGGTTGGGGCCGAGGCTCACCCTGGCCGCCCTGCTGGGCCCCCTGGCCGGACGGGGGCCCCTGATGCGGCCGAGTGTCGGTCGGACGGGGCTGTGCGTCCTGGCGTGGCTGTGCGCTCTCCGAAGGGGTCTCCGGCTTCACCTCCGGGCGGGGTTCACTGCGGGGCGCGGGCTCGGGGCGTGGGGCCGGGGAGGCGGGCTTGGATTCTGCTTCCGCGGGCCGCGCAGGCTTTGCCGGCTTGGCCTTCGCGGATCGCTCGGCCCCGGACTTGGAGGCCTTTTCCTCGGCTACGGATTGCGTTGTCTTCGCCATGATGCGTTGTTCCGAAAGTGGCGTGCCACGGAATCGCGGCGTGCCCAGGCCGGCTGGTGCCGGCGGTCCCCGGGGGTCAGAATCCCGGGAACTGGCCCTGCCCTCGACGCCGGAAACACCCGGACGCCATCGGCGGGCCGAAACTCCTCAGCAAGAACCAACCCCTGCCGGGAGTTGGGAGGATCTGCACGTCTGAAAGACCACTCAACGGGGCGGCGCGCACACGAGAACGGTCCTCACGCCACGGGCTGTTCAGAAGGCTTGGTCGTGGTCGGTCGTGCCCGGCCGATCATCCCGGCGGCACCCGTCCCACGGAGTCAGTATAGGCCCTCGGGGGGCTTCAAGTTTCACGATTTCCGTGCTTGCCGCCAGGGGGCGACGACTGGCGGCCCCGCCTTGGGAGGGAGCCCATGGAGGTGATCGCGGCGTCGACCTGATGGACCAGCGACGCCAAGTCGGCGTCGTTGACGATCACCAGATCGGACCTTGCTCGCTTGGTCTCAAGGGGAATCTGCGCTTTCTCACGCCGGCGGAGCTCGTCCGCAGACCACCCCCTCGTCTGCAGCACCCGGGCCAGGCGCTGACCCTCTGGGGCCTCGACGAAGATCACCAGATCGCACTCGGCGTCGGAACCCGCTTCGAACAGAAGGGGGGCATCGACGATGACTCCCGGAGCGCCGGCCGCACTCGCCCGAGCGATGAGCGAGGCACGCTCGGCACGGACCAGCGGGTGCACGAGGGCCTCAAGCCTCTGACGCTCCGCCGGGTCGGCGAAGATGACATCCGCGAGTGCCTTGCGGTTCACGCGGCCATCGGGCGTGAGGATCCGACTCCCCCACCACTTCACCAGTTCGGCCCGGACCGCCGGGCGGTCAAGGGCCTCCTTGGCCTGCGCGTCCGAGTCGAGCACGACGTAGCCCCGCGACGCGAACACGCCGGCGACGGCGGACTTGCCGGAGCCGATCCCCCCCGCCAGACCGATGACCAGCGGAGCACCCGAGCCCCCGGTCAGCCTCGCTCGAACCAGCTCCGCGGCCGAGTCGGGCTCGGCAACCATGACCCACGCCAGGCTGTCGCTCTGCGAGCCGGCGCTCGTGACCAGAACGGTGCCGAGCCCCAGGAGCCGCTCGCCGAGCGTGCGGTCGACGACGACCTGCTGAACGCGGTGCAGGGGAATGTCGACGCGGACGCGCCGGAACACGCCGGCGCTCGCGATGACACGCCGGCTCGTGAGGGCGTATGAGCGGTTGATCCAAACGACGAACTCCCAGCCCAGGCGCGCCCCGCCCAGCAGGGCCCAGATGAGCGGCCCCCAGCGGGCGAGCCAGTGGGCGCCCGGAAACGTGAAGCGAGAGGCCATCGAGCAGATCACGCCCATCGCGATGGCGAGGGTGACGACGCGCCAAGAGCGGAGGGCGATGGAGCGAGCCGCGGGATGGATCGCCGCGACGAGCGTCTCTTCGCCGGCGTCCTGCGGCGCGGGGGGGGTCAACGCGCCTCCGGTTTGAGGGTGGCGATCTCCGGGTAGTTGCGGTAGTAGCCGCCGTAGTCCAGGCCGTAGCCGACGACGAACTCGTCGGGGATGTCAAATCCGACATAGTCCGGCGTGAAGTTGACCTTGGCCTTTCCGGGCTTTCGGAGGAGGACGCAGGTGCGGAGGCTGGCGGGCTTCATGTCGCGGACCAGGCGCGCTACAAGGTCAAGCGTCTGGCCGCTGTCGAGGATGTCGTCCACGATCAGGACGTGCTTTCCCCCCAGGGTTCCCGGGAGGTCGTGCTTCATGGAGGCGCCCTTGCTCTCCATGCTGGTCCCGGGATAGGAGGAAACGCCCGCGAGTTCGAGCCGGAGCTTGAGCGGGAGGTGCCGGATGAGGTCGGCAACGAGGATCATCGCGCCCGTGAGGATGGGAACGATGACAAGCTCGGAGTCCTCCCCCGCGGCGCCGTCGCGCGAAAGGTCCGCGACGATTGCGCGGCCCAGCTCGTCGACCCTGCGGTCGATGGAGGCCCGGTCGATCAGCACGCGTTCGATGTCGCGCAGCATGGAAGCAAGCAGGGTATCCGCGGGCGACGGAGGGCGGGGCGCGGACCGCGGCCCGAGGGTTTCAACAAAAAACCCCCCGCCGGGAACACCCCGGTCGGAGGGTGGGGGCTGACTGGAAGTGGCGGTCAGTTCTCGACCGGGAGTTCCTTGAAGTAGAGGATCGTGGGCTTGTCGCCCGCCTTCACGACGTTGGAGCGGTCGACGATCATGAGGAAGCGACGTTTGATGGACGGAGTCACCTGGTCGGAGGCCCCCAGGTACGCAACGTCGCCCTCCTTGAACCCCGCGACCACAAACCACGCGGCGAAGATGTCGCTGCGGGTGGTCGTGGTCGAGAGGATGCCCTGGGCCGCGGCGAGTTGCTCCGCGTAGTCGTCGCGGACGTCGTCGGTCTGGATCGTGTTGGGCAGCGCCGGGTCGGGCTGGATGATGAGGGAGTTGACTCCCGCGCGGTCGTCGTTGTCCGGGCTGCCGTTGGAGGCGGCGAATGCGTTGTTGCGACCCAGGAAGTCCACGTTGGAGTTCCAGCCGGCGGACTCGGGGGTCGCATCCCGCTGGCGCGGCAGGAGCACCTCGCCAAGGGTGCGGAAGCCCGGCCACTCGCTGACACCCGCGGCGGTCAGGCGATCGACCTGCGTCGCGGCGCTCCGCCCGGTCAGCCCGACGTACTCCGCGAGACGACCCTCCGGGGGCAGGGGCGACGGGGTGCCGACAGGCCCGTCGAGGAAGGACAACTCAAAGGGCGTCGCGGTGCCCCGGCTGGGGAATCGCTTCACCATCGCGATCCGCTCACGGTACGCCTGCAGCGAGACGGCAAGGTCCACGTCGGTGGAGAAGTTGTTGGGGCCGGCCCACCACCAGTTGTTCTGCGAGTTCTCCGGGTTGACGCCGGTCATCGGGCTCACCATCGGGAGCGTCCGGAGCACGGGGAGGGTCGCGGTGTTGATGTTCACGCGGCCCGGGACGAGCGAGGTGAGCGTGCGCTCGCCGGGGCCGAAGATATCGAAGACATCGAAGATGGCGGCGGCGGCAGGGACCTCGAGTCCGCCACGGATGTCGGACCCGGCGTCGAAGTCGCCATCCTGGTTGGTGTCCAGGAAGGGTGTGAAGCGGTCGAGCCACAGGTGCCCGCGGTCGAGCGGGAACGCGAACTCGGTCCCGAACGCGCGCGGCGCGTAGAGCCCGATCGGGTCGAGCTTGGTCAGGTCGCTGGTGTCAAGCTGGTCGAATCGCTCGAAGCCCATCGCCGCGGCCATCGACTCGGCGAGGGTCGTCCAGCTCTTGCGCATCTCCATCTCGTTGGTGGTGTCGTAGGCGGCACCTGTCGTGCTGACGGGCGCCCACATTGGACCGATGCCCTGCGCGAGCAGGATGTCCGCGACGCGCAGCCCGCTGACCTGGGCGGACGCGGCGTTCGCCGGGTCCGAAGGGCGGCGGAAGCGGCGGTTGTCGATCGCCAGCAGCGGGTAGTGGTCCTCGTAGCCCTCGGTCGCCGCGAAGAAGGGTTGCGGCGTTCGCCGCGCCGGGTCGTTGGGAGAGCTGGAGGCCATGGAGGCGCCGAAGTAGTCCGTCGCGCTGTGAGCGCCGGGGTAGGTGCCCATGGCCGGGACAACCGGCGCGCTCACCATCGCGGCGCGCCAGGCGCCCATGCTCTGGCGATTGCCGTGCTTGCGGCCCGCGCCGTCGAAGTCCGACATGCTGAGCGAGGCCAGCGAAACATTGTCGTCGTCGGCGATGTTCCAGGTGGTGCCGTTGGGGTTTGCGGCGTCGGTGTACTTGGGCTCCATGCAGAACGCGGGGAAGCAGCCCTGGGGCTCCTTGAACCGACCGGCGGTGAACGCCCCGGTGCCCGAGGGGTCGGCGGGACGCCGCACATTCGCCCAGACCGTGATCGTCAGCCCGTCGTCGTCGGGGTCGGAGCCCGCGATGTCGTTCTGCCCCGAGGGAAGGCGGCGGTCGAGGTCCGCGCCCGCGGGCATGCGCATCCGGTCGATGAGCTGATCGCCCGTGGTCTGGCCGGCAACGCGGTCGGCGGTTCGGGCACGCCACAGCTCCACGACGGGGGTGTCGGTAGTGATGACGGGACCGACGGCCGCTGGGAATGTGGTCGCGCCGGTAAGAGGATCGAGCTCGGGGATCCAGTAGACGCCGGACATGCGGCGGAGGGTGTCCTCCATGTTGTTCGCTACGATGTTCTTGAAGAGCGACTGCTCGGTGAGCGTGCCCGCGCCCGGGTCGTTGTCCTGCACGCGGGCAAGGATGTCCGACAGAGGCGCGCTCAGGATGAGGAGCACCACGGAGCTGCGGGGCTCGATGGAGACGGGCGTGAGCACCGAGAGGTTTGTGGTGTCGATGCCGCCCGCGAGGTATGCCATGGGTGTGCCGGTGAGGTTCAGCCGCAGGTAGTACTCCGCGGTGACGCTGCCCGGCGAGCCCGTGGAGAGGCTGATCTCCTGGTCGAAAGGGTTGGTGATCTGGATGGCGACCGCGCGGTAGAGGAAGTCCTTGTTGTCCTCGGCGACGGAGCCATCGATGGTGGCGGTGGTGCGACCATCACCGGCCTCGTCGTCGCCGTTGGGCGAGTCGGTGTAGACGGTGCAGGTGGACATCCCGGTGATGAAGGGCTGGGGCTCGACGCCGTAGACATTGAGAATGGGCGCGTGCAGGGCGCTGGACGAATCACCCAGGTAGTCGTCCGAGCCTGCGCCCGGGGTAATGCCCTGGTTGAGGTAGAAGTAGTCGCGCCGGCCCGTGCGCATGCCGGGGAAGAGGTCGGGCTGGTAGGAACTGTTGACGACCGGGTTCTGCGGGTCGGAGCGGTCGATGGCGTCGTCGCTCAGGACGAGCGTGAAGACAGTCTGGTTGGGGTTTGTGTCCGGGGAGGTGTTGGGGTTGGTGGTGCCAGTCCAGGGCTGGTCGTAGTCGTAGAGATCCCGCATGTTCGCGGCCATGTGCCCCGCGACGTGGAGCGCGAGCTCCGGACCACGGTTGCCGTAGAACGCAGTGGCGTACGTCTGGTGCGTGGCGGTGCTGGGCGCGTCCCAGGCGTCGCGGACATAGGCGAAGGGGGCGAGCGCGTCCGCAAGGCCGAAGAACACCGAGCGAGAGGAGTTGGTTTCCAGGAGTTCGGCGAGGTCGAGCTTGAGCTCGCCGCTGGTAAGGCGTGCGGAGGTCGCGTCGAGGGCGGAGCGGAGTGGACGGCCGCCGCTGATGGTGGTGAGGTGCCGGCGGACATCGCTGGCGGCGTGCGTCATGATCTCCGAAGTCACGGCGGCGGGGAGCGGAAGCGTGTTGGCGCGGCGCTCGGCCTGCGCGGAGCGATTGTCACGCAGCGGGCTGAAGGCGAGGAGGTTGGGTGACGTGGTGCTGGTGTTGTCCCGGGCGCCCAGGACACCCTCGAGCGCGGAGGTCACGCTGGCGTCATTGCTGCCCCAGAACGTGAGCAACTCGGCCTGATCATCGATGCCAAAGGCGCCGAACAGCCGGAGTTCCGGGTTTGTCGTGCCGGGGGACTCGGTCCACGTGGAGCGGAAGGCCTCAAACGAGAGGCCCGCCCGGCGCCCGTACTCCTTGCGGCGAAGCTCGGGTGTCGCCGCGAGCGGGATCGTCGGGCTCAGCAGGTCGTACTCCGCGGCGTTGACGCCGGTGGAAAGGAACCCGGCCTGGGAGTTGGCCAGCAGGTTCGGACCAGCCAGGAGCACGCCGCTGGGTGCGGTCGACGGCAGAGGAGCGCCCATGGCCAGGGAGAAGCGGATGGCGTCGTACGAGAACCGACCGACGGATTCCGCCGCGGCCTGGGTGTACTGGCCCCGGTAGTCCCAGGTGCCGAGCGAGGTGTCCGCGGTCAGCCCGTCGTAACCGATGCCGGGCGCGCTGGGCGTGGCGCCGTTGTCGTCGTAGGCGTCGCGGAGCGTCAGGAGGCGGCGGAGGTCGATCTCGGCGGTGCCGCCCACGCCCGCGGGGGCCGCGATCGTCGGCGCCGCACGGAAGTCGCCCGAGGTGTTGACGTTGACCAGGCCAGAGAGGTCGACGACGCGTGTGGCGAAGAACCAGCGGACCGAGTCGTCGCTCTCGATGAGAGACTCGAAGAGCGCGCCGGCGCCGGTGACTGAGCGGTCCTGGTACTGGAGCATCTCGAACCAGCGGGCGTCGTACATGCCGTCGCCATCGGTATCGCACCACTGATAGGCGGGGAAGTACGGGCTGGCGGGGGTAAGGCCGGCGGAATCGACGATGGGGCGGAAGGCGCCGAGCTGGTAGGAAGAGAAGTGCGCCGGAATGTCGGCGTCGAGATTCACACCCGGGAAGAAGGTGGAGTTCGAGACCGCGCCGGTCGCGTCCCACACCCGGAGGTTCTGCGTCATCAGGGCGTGAGAGGCCCGGAAGTTGCCGCGAAGGTTGTTGAAGTTGACGAAGCGGCCATCGGGCGCGACGTTCGAGATGTTCGCCCAGTCCGTGCGGCGGAGGTAGTGCTCGTCCGGATCGGTGGCGTTGGGCGAGCCGGGGATCAGATAGGAGAGGTAGGTCGGCTCGGTGGACGCAAGCCAAGGGTCGGTGGGCAGGCACCCGCGCTGATCGGTGAGCACCAGGGCGGGGACGTAGTCGCCGACGGGCGTGAAGACCTGTGCCGCGTCGAACCCGGGGAGCCCGGGGTCGACGGGAACATCGCTGCGCCTGCTCCAGTCGATGGACGGGTAGTCGGTGGCCTCACGGCGCGGGCGGATGCCCTGCGCGCCGGCTGCGAGCGCGATGCGATCGACCCAGACGGCGGTCGCGTCCCTGGCGATGATGTCGTTCGCGAGGTAGTCGCGGAACTGCTCCGGGACGCTGTCGAGGTTCTCGCGGTGGACGGTGGCGGCTTTGGCGCGGAGGTCCTGCGAGCCGATCGAGACGTAGAGGATCGCAAAGACCGAGAGCAGAGCGAGCGTGCCCACGACCATGACGAGGAACGAGCCACGGCGGGACCGCTTCCAGCCGGCGGTCGAGCCGGCGAGCGAGCGGATGATTCCGGCAAGGCGACCTGAGGGCCGCTGCTCGGTGGGGTGTTCGGTCGTGCGTTCCATGCGTGGCCTCCTGTCCGTCGCGCGCTCGCCCCCGGGGCGTCGCGCGTGTGCACGTGCGGTGGGTCAGTTGGAGCCCGGGTCCGCCGGGGTGGTGAAGATGTACTGGAAGGCGCTCTCGATGGTGGGGTCCTGAGGATCGGAGAGCACGATGGTGACGCGGATCAGCCGGGGCCAGGGCCAGGGCTGGGGCCGCAGGGGGCTGAGGTTGTCGATCTGCCCATCGCTGTCGGTGTCGGACGTGGAAGGCAGGGATGGGTCTGTGTAGCCGAAGAAGCTCGTGCACACGAGCGAGGCCTCGTCCGGCGAAAAGCCATAGATGAGCCGGTCGGAGACTGTGGCGAGGGCGTTGCCACCCTTGACGCGAAGTGGGCGGGTGTGCACAACCCAGTTCCCGCGGCCCTGGCTGGCGTACGGGTACGGATAGGTCTCGCCCACCGCGCCCGGATTGCGGGGAAGACCGAACCACACGGGCTCGCTGTTCGTGAAGTTCGGGTCCGTGTCGCCGAATGACCACTCGACGATGAACTCGCTGCAGCGGGGAACGAAGTTGCTGGCGGTGAGCAGGAGCTGGTCGGCCCGGCCATAGAGGTTGCCCGCGGCGATCTCTCCGAACAGGTCGGGCGACTGGGGCTCGTAGCGAGTCCGCGCGCCGGAGGGGTCCAGAGCGTTGGAGGTGCCCGGGACCGCGGACGGCGCAGGGTTGTACTCGGGCGTGTTGCCCGCGGGGAGCACCGCGGACTGCGTGGGCCACGCGTCGTCCATCCATGCGTGCTGCCAGTCGATCGGGTTGCCGGCGAGGTCGCGCTGCGTGAGGGGCGGCGGGTTCGACGTGAACGCGACCGGGCTGCTCGCCATGCGCCTGTTCGGGTAGATCAGGTTCGCGGGCGTGGCGGGGTCCTCGATCCGACCGGGCAGGAGCGTGCCGCCCGTGACCCACCAGCGGATTTCCTCGAGGTCCGTCGTCGCGATGTCGATGAGGCCCGAGGCGAACCTGGGGGTCAGCATCGAGGCTGGGTTTGGGCTCGCGGGGTGCATCCACGAGGGGAGCGGCGCGCCCGCCCCGCCCGGGAACCACCGGTTGTGGGACCGGAAGATGCCGGGCGCGGCGGGCTGGCCCCCGACCTGCACGTCGCTGTCGAGTGAGCTCGGGTCGCCGAGCGGGGGCTGATTCGCGCCGAGCAGGCCCCGGAAGTCGCCCGCGGCCCCTGCCGAGGCGCGGGAGCGGGCGAGCACGGTCTCGTGACGCAGCAGCGTCCAGCCACCGGCGTAGTAGTTGGGGTTCTGCGACGGGTCGGCGACGAACGGAACGCCCAGGGCCACCACGGGCTCACCCGAAACAGCCGGCGGGTTGAGGTCGCCGATGCCGGGGATGCTGAACGCGGCGTTGGAGGCGCCCACGCGCTGGCCATGGCCGTAGTAGATGCGCGAGGCTTCACCGCTTGCGATGAGGGGCGTGCCGGAAACCGGGTCGATGCCGACGGGGAGTCTGGCGGACTCGGACTTGCCCTTGGTGAAGAACAGAATCTCGTCGACGCGGCGCTCGCGCCAATCGGCCTGGCGCTGCGAGTCCGCCACCGGGACGGCGAGCCGCCCCACGCCGTCGTTGGCCCACTGCTGGCGGACCATGAGGAATCCCTCGCGCGACATTCGCTCAAAGTCGCGCCGGAGCCGGGCCTCCATCAGGCCGGCGTACGTGTTCAGCACGCTCACGCGACGCCCGCCCGAGACGGTCTTGCCGACCGCGTCGAAGATGGCGGCGAGGCCCACGGAGATCAGCGCGACCGCAGCGACCGCGACCACCATCTCCATCAGCGTGAAGCCACGTCCCGCGGCGCTCGCGAGTGCGAGCGGCTCGTTCCCTCGAAGCTTTCTGCGTGTGCTCTGGCTCATCGCGACGCGCCTCCGGGGCTAGGACAGGGTCTTGCGGCTGATGGTGATGACGCGGACGCCCAGGGGCGACTGCGGGGTGAAGAGCATGTGCATTTCGCCCCCGCCCTGAGTCTGGTTGAACACGTCAACCTTGGGCGAGAGTGCGGGCTCGATCCGCACGATCAGCTCGTCGGGCACGGTGCTGGGGACGACCCCCACCACCCGGTGCACGACGCCGAGCTGGTCCACAAACTGCTGCCCGGGGATCGCCGCCAACCCCCGGAGCTGCGGGAGGCTGTTGGTGGGGTCGAGAGAAATCTGGCGTCCCTGCGTGCCGTTGACGCGGCGGAAGTCGATCCGGCGGATTTCGGAATAGACACCCCGCCCGTCGTTGGTCGGCGCCTCGGTGACGGGAGAGACGGAGACCGGAAGCACCGCCCCGCTTCGGATGAGCGAGAGCAGCGAGTTGTTGCCCTTGCGGATTGCCGAGTCGATGCGGCGGATGAAGATCGCGACCTGGACGTTGTCGTCCTCCATCGCGGCGCGCTGCTCGGCCTGGGAGGGGCCCGCGTCGCCAAGATCAAACCCGGCATCGACGCGGCGAGCGACAAAGTCCCAGACGTACTTGGGGTCCGTCCCTCCGCCGGCGGACTCGGTCTTCGGGTTCACCCGCTGGACCGCTGGCATCGAGTGCCGCAGGGTGGTGCCCGCACGGAAGTTGAGTTGGCCCCCGGCATACTCGAGCGGGCTGGAGGTGTCGGTGTCCTCGGCGAGGACCCACTGCTCCCGGTCGGACCAGGCGGTGTCGCCGATGAGCATGTCCCAACCGAGCCGGTTGTCGGGGGTGACTAGCGGGCCATACGAGGGCTGCGTGAGACGCGTGTCGTTGAGCAGGGCCTCGCCCGCGGTGCGTTCGAGCGAGACGCCCTGGACACTGTCCGAGGCGCGGCGCTGCTGCGTGACGACCACCGGAAAGACTGCCGCGAGCCCCAGAAGACCCAGTGAGAGCACCACGACCGCGATGAGCACCTCCACGAGCGAGAAGCCCCGGCGGCCCGAAGCGGCAAGTTCGAGCGAGCGTGCGATCCTCATGGCGAAACCTCCCCGGCAACCGATGCCTCGATCTCGCGGATCTGCCCCAGGTTCCGCTCGATCGTGTATATCCTCGCGTCGGACGCGACCGCGGCGTTGTTCCGCCGGAGCGTGCCCGTAATCCATTCCCCGATCTGCTCGAGCAGTTCCGCATCATCCGCCGCGCCCGCCTGCGTGAGCACCGCGGGGTCGATGCGGGGACCGGTCGAGTTGTCCGCGTCCGGCGCGTAGAGCGTGCCGGTGCGGCGGTTCACCGCGGCGCCGAGGCCGCTGGCGAGTGAGTCCTCTCGGTAGAGCGCGAGCTCCGTCACGCCGCGGCAGAGCACGGTCTCGGCGCTGCGGTCGCCCAGGAGGTCCCGCTGCTGCTGCACCGTGAAGCCGCTCGCGCCGGAGCCGCCCAGGACGGTGCGAACGAAACGCGCGGGATCGATCGCGAGCTGCCTCGCGAGCGGCACCTGGAGCGTCGTCGTGCCGGTCCACGGAGAAGCCTCGCGGTACATCGCGTCCGCGACCGCCAGAGGATCGAGCACCAGCGCCTCGCGCCCGGACGTGTCAAGCTCGCCCGACCCGGCCTTGAAGCGGACCAGGAAGCTCTGCCTCTGCCAGCCCCTGGAGCGGACCGCGGCATCGGTGTTCCCCGTCGGACGGGTGAAGCCGGATTCCGGGAAGACCCAGTTCGTCGTCAGGTCCACGTTGGCCTGCGCGTTCTCGTACCAGCCGGTGGACTGGGTCCCTGCGCGAGAGATGGCCCCGGGGCCCGCGTACGCGCGGACGGACCAGCCCCGCGGCATGACCAGCGGCTCGACCTCCGCGACGGGCACGAAGACGTCACGGGGCCTGAATCGACCCGTGGGAACGGGCCCGTCCATCACCTCGTCGTCCAGCGTGCCCACCTGCACGCAGGGCACAACCTGCACCCGGCCCGATGCGCTGAACAGGAAGACCGCCGCCCCGTCGCCCGCACTGGAGCGAATGGCGGCGTCGCGCCCCGCGCCGACCGCGACCCGAAGCTGGTTGTCCGCCAGGGACTTCTCGGAATCACGCACCATCCCCGTGAACGCGGGGAGAGCGATGGCCATGAGCAGCACGACGATGGAGATGACCACCATCAGCTCGGTGAGCGTGAAGCCCTGCGGGTTCCGGCTGCGGGTCGTGGTCATTCGCCCACCTCCACGAAGTTGTCGGCCTCGGCCTTCACGCGGTTCGGGAGCTGGGCCGCCGCGTTCGCGGCTCCGCCATACACCTGCGAGATCTCGAGGTCGGACTCATCGCCGAACAGGCCGTCGAGCCCCGCGCCGACCACGGCCCAGCGGGCGGAGCGCAGCTTCGTGTTCGCGCTGACGTCGCGCCCCGGGGGCAGCTTGAACTGGGCCAGCGCGGCCCGCGGATCGGGCTCTTGCGCGGTGATCTGCCACCGGCCGACCATCGCGGGGATGTTCATGCTCGCGTTGTCGGTGATGCGTCCGTTGGCGTCGCCCGGGACCCACGCGTAGAAGCGCAGAGGCTTGTTACGGCGGTCCTGCAGCTCGGCCTGGCCTTCGAGGTTCGCGGGCGGGCTGCTCGGAATAGCAAGCTTGAGCCCCGAACCCTCGAGCGCGACCATGGGCTCAAAGGTGCGACCCATGCGGGCGGTGGCTCCCGGCGCGTTCGAGGCCTTGAGCGCATCGGCGGCGACCTCGAAGGACCCGTCCCGCTTGGGCTTGTAGAACCCCGGGCCGGGCACGCCATCGATGGGGAGCCCGGGCGGCACGTCGGGCCCGCCGCCACGGGACGAGGCGACGCCGCCTGCGAGATAGGCAGCGAGCGAGACGGTGCTGTATCGGGTGTCGAGGAGCGGGTTGGACGGGTTGTAGGCCTGGGTAGTGCCCCTCAGGAAGGCCTCGTCTCCGGCGATGACCGGGTTGCGGACGTTCAGCCGCGAAGGGGTGCTGCCCGAGCCGGGGATGATGACACGGCTCGCGCCCGCCGTGGTGTCTTGATCGCGGACCAAAGGCGGGGAGAAGCCGAAGTCGGTGCGGAACTTCGCCGCCGCCTGGGCCGCGTTGAGCACGGCCTGCCCGTCCGCGGTCTTGCGGGCGAGCGATCGCACGTGGACCGCGGCGGTGATGAGCAGGCCCATCAGCATGCCGATCACAAGGATCGACATCAGGAGTTCCAGGAGCGTGAAGCCCCGCGGCCGTGATGTGGAATGCGAGGACATCTGGTTGGCTCCGATCAGATAGCGCCACCCTGGAGCGATTCGATCATCTTGACCATGGGGAGGAACATCGCGAGCACGATGGTGCCGACGATGCCGCCCAGGACCACGACCATGAGGGGTTCCAGAAGGCTCACGAGCGAGGCGACCGCGACGTCGACCTCTTCGTCGTAGTTGTCCGCGATTTTGAGGAGCATGGCGTCGAGCTCGCCGGTCTCCTCACCCACGTCGATCATGTTCACCACGATCGCGTCGCATGTCCTGCTCTCGCGGAGCGGTCCGGCGAAGCCCTCGCCCTCGCGGATGCTGTCGTAGACGCGCTGGAGCGCCTTCTCGAAGACGTAGTTGCCCGAGGTTTCCTTGGTGATCTTGATGGCCTCGAGGATGGGCACGCCCGCAGCGACCAGGGTGCCGAGCGTCCGCGTGAAGCGGGCGATGACCGTCTTTCGCACGATATTGCCGAAGATCGGCGAGTAAAGGGCGACGATGTCTGTCGCCGCCCGGCCGGGGCCGGCCTTGCGGATCAGCTTGAAGAGGATCCAGATGATGACGGGGGACGGGAGGACGACGATCCAGCCCGGGATGGACTGGCCCGGGTTCGTCCCCGCCATCCACCGAGAGGTTCTGATCAGCCACCGCGTGAGCATCGGGAGGGAGACGCCGAAGTCGCGGAAGATCTCCTCGAACTTCGGGATGATGAAGATCATGATGCCCACGAGGATGAGCGTGGCGATGAGAATGACGACGATGGGATAGACCATCGCGCCGCGGATCTTCCGCTTGAGGCGTTCGGCCTTCTCCATGAACTCCGCGAGGCGCTGGAGGATGACGTCAAGCACGCCGCCGATCTCGCCCGCGTTGACCATCTTGACGTAGAGGTGGTTGAAGACCTTGGGGTACTTGCCCATGGCCTCGGAGAGCGACGAGCCGCCCTCGACCTCTTCGCAGACGCCCACGAGCGTGTTCTTGAAGCGGCCCGGCTTCTGCTGGCTCTCGAGAATCTGGAGCGACCGGAGCAGGGGCAGGCCCGCGTCCTGCAGCGTGGAAAGCTGGCGGGTGAAGGTGGTCATGAGCTTGGCGGAGACTCCGCCCAGGCCGAACCCGCCCCCCTTGGCCTTCTTGAGCTTGGCGCCCTCGCCCTCCGCGGGTCCGCCCTTCTTGGCGGCCTGCTCGCGAACGGACGTGGGATAGAAACCCTGCGCCTTGATGCGCTGGATGGCCTCCTCCGTGGTCCCGGCCTCGATGGTGCCCTTCTGGGGCTTCCCGGCGGAGTTCAGCGCCTCATACGTATACGTCGCCATGCCAGCCTCCGATGCTCTTCGCGTCCCGGATGCCGGCCTCGCCGGTGCGGACGCGTTCGCGTTGCGTCTCAGTCTTCTTCCGACAGCGTCTCGCGCACGACCTCGTCGATGGTGGTGAGCCCCTCGTAGATGGCCAGCAGGCCGCACTCGCGGAGGGAGCGCATGCCGCGCTTCCTGGCGTACGCGCGGAGCACCCCCGTGTTCGCCTGCTTCATGATGAGTTCCCGCATCTCGTCGTCGATCACCATGATCTCGAACAAGGCCATGCGGCCCCTATAGCCGGACTTGTTGCAGTTGTCGCAGCCCCGGCCACGGCAGAACTGCTTGCCCGCGACGTCCTCCGGACGGAGGTTGAGCTCCATGAGCTCCTCCTCGCGGGGCGTGTAGGTCTCCTTGCAGTTCTTGCAGATGGCGCGGACCAGACGCTGCGCGACAATGCCCTCGATCGTGGCCGTGAGCAGGAACGGCTCCATGCCAAGGTCGATGAGTCGGATGATCGAGCTCGGGGCGTCGTTTGTGTGCAGCGTGGAGAGCACCAGGTGGCCGGTCAGCGAGGCCTGCACCGCGATCTGCGCGGTCTCTAGATCGCGGATTTCGCCCACAAGAATGATGTCCGGGTCCTGACGCAGGAAGCTGCGGAGCAGCTTGCCGAAGGTGTTGCCCGTCTCCGTGTTCACCTGGCACTGGCACAGGCCGTCGATGTCATACTCGACCGGGTCCTCGGCGGTGAGGATCTTGGTCTCAACATCGTTGAGCTTCGAGAGGCAGGCGTAGAGCGTGGTCGTCTTGCCCGAGCCCGTGGGGCCGGTGACGACGACGATCCCGTTGGGGCGGCTGATCAGCTTCGTGACCTTGTCGTAATCGTCGGGGCGGAGGCCGATGCGCTCCAGCGCCAACTCCACGTTGCTCCGGTCCAGAACGCGCATCACGCAGCTCTCGCCGTGGATCGTCGGCAGGATCGCGATACGAAGATCGACGGGCTTGCCGCCCACCGTGAGCTCGATGCGCCCGTCCTGGGGCAGGCGGCGCTCGGCGATGTCGAGATTCGACATCACCTTGATGCGGCTGGTGATCGCCGGCCCGAGCTGCTTGGGAGGAGGGACCATCTCGTACAGAACGCCGTCGATGCGGTACCGCATCTTGAACTCGTTCTCGAAGGGCTCGAAGTGAATATCGCTCGCCCGGTCCTTGATCGCCTGCATCAGCACAAGGTTGATGAGCTTGATGACCTGGTTGTCGCTGGCGGCGGCGGCAAGGGCGTCGATGTCGATCGACTGATCCCCCCGCCCCCCCAGCCCCTCAAACTTCTTGTCCGCCGCGAGGCTGGAAACGACCTCCGTCACCGACTCCACCTTCGCGAAATGCTTCTTGATAAGCGCTTCGATGGTGGAGGCGTCGCCCACCGCCGCCTCGACGTTGAAGCCCATCAAGAGGCGCAGATCGTCCACAGCCCGGAAGTTGTCCGCCGACTTCATCGCGATCTTCAGACGACGGCTCGTCGCGTTGTAGTCGATCGGGATGACCTCGTACATCCGCACGCTGTCCGCGGGCAAGACCTCTTTCAAGGCGTCCGACAGCGAGAAGCCCGTGAGGTCGACGTAAGGCATGCCGGCCTGGCCGGCGAGGGCCGCCGAAACGTCCGTCTTGGAGCAATACCCAAGCTCGACCAGAAGCTCCCCGAGTCGAGACTTCTTGGTCTTCTGGACTGCGAGCGCCTCGTGCACCTGCTCCCGAGTCACCTTGCCCATCTTGGTGAGCACGCGACCGAGCTTGCGTCCCTTCATCTCAACGGGGTCAAAGTCCATGCGAACTGTGTTCCTCTCCGGACGGCCTGACGAAATCCGCGTTGGCGGCGGCATGGACCGATACCCCATGCGCGGCCACCGACTACGGTACCTTCGGACAGACTACCCAAAATGTTGCACTTGCACAACCCGAATAACCGGGCTGGAAAGTTTGATCAACTGGCTTTTGAATCACTGGCCGCCGGGCTTCTGCTCGCCCTCGATCTCCTCGTCCCACTCCATGCGACCAACCGTTCGGCCCAGGCGATGGATACGGGAGGTTAGCTCAGCAGGATTTTTGCTCACGTCGATCATCTCCTCAGCGGAAACCATACCCCGCATATAAAGGGACCAGAGGTGGTCATCGAGGAGCTGCATGCCGAACTTCTTGCCCGTCTGGATCGCGGAATCGATTCGGAAGGTCTTGGCCTCGCGGATCAGGTTGGCGATCGCCGGAGTCACGACCAGGAACTCATAGGCTGCGACCATGCCGGGCTGGTCCACCCTTGTGAGGAGCGCCTGGCTGAGAATGCACAGGAGGGCGGTCGAAAGCTGAACCCGGATCTGGTTCTGCTGGGTGACCGGGAAGGCGTCAACCACGCGGTCGATGGTCTTGGCGGCTCCTGTGGTGTGCAGGGTCGCGAACACCAGGTGGCCCGTTTCGGCGGCGCGGACCGCGGACTCGATGGTCTCCAGGTCTCGCATTTCGCCCACGAGAATCACGTCCGGGTCCTGGCGCAGCGAGCGACGGAGGGCCTCCGCGAAGCTCGGAACGTCGTTGCCCACCTCTCGCTGGTTCACGATCGACTTCTTGTGGAGGTGGTAGTACTCGATGGGGTCTTCCATCGTAACGATGTGGCGATCCATGTTGGTGTTGATGTAGTCGATCATCGTCGCCAGCGTCGTCGTCTTGCCCGAGCCCGTGGGGCCCGTCACAAGGAACATGCCGCGGGGGCGGCGGATGAGCTCCTTGCAGACGTCGGGCAAGCCGATCTGCTCGAACGTCAGAAGTCGATTGGGAATCTGGCGGCAGACGATCGCGAGGTCGCCCCTCTGGCGGAAAACCGAGACGCGGAAACGGGCCGCCTCGCCATAGGCGAAGCCAAAGTCGGTGCCGCCCTCTTCCTGCAGTTCCTGCTGGTTCCGCTCGGGGGTGATGGCCTTCATGAGCGAGACCATGTCGTCGGATTCCAGGGTCTTCGTCTGGAGGTTCCGCAGGTTGCCGTGGAGGCGGATGGTGGGCTGGCGGCCCACGGTGAGGTGAAGGTCGGAAGCGCCGTTCTTGACGACGGTGTCAAGCAGGCGGTCAATTTGCATCGAGGACATCGAGGTAACTCCCAGTTCGGCGGTGCACGGAGCGGTGGGCGGAACAAACTACCCCGGGTGTCAGCCGGCGGCGATGGAATCCAGTTCGACCTGCGTGGTGGCAGCGATCTCTTCCGGGGTGGTCATGCCCTTGAGGATCTTGATTCGGCCGTCGGCGACGAGGGGACGCATGCCCGCGGCAAGGGCGGCCCTGCGAATCTCGGCGATCGGGGCGAGGTTGAACGCCAGCTCGCGGAGCTGCGTGTTCATCACCATCATCTCAAAGATGGCCCGGCGACCCCGGTAGCCGGTGCTGTTGCAGGTGGCGCACCCTCCTCCCTTGTGGGCCTTGCCGAGGGCCTCGTCGGGCGACATTCCGACGAGGTGGAGGAACTTGGGGTCGAGCTCGTCGGCGGTCATGGGACGCCGGCATTCCTTGCAGTTGACTCGGATGAGGCGCTGGGCCATGACCGCCTGGATCGAGCTGGCCACGAGGAACGGCTTGACGCCGATGTCGATGAGACGGGTGATCGCCGAGGGGGCGTCGTTGGTGTGCAGAGTTGAGAAGACCAGGTGGCCCGTGAGCGCCGCCTGAATCGCGATCTCGGCGACCTCCTTATCGCGGATTTCGCCCACCAGGATGATGTTCGGCGCCTGGCGGAGCATAGACCTCAGGATGGCGGGGAAGGTCAGGCCGATGTGCTCCCGCACCTGGCACTGGTTGATGCCCTCGAAGTTGTATTCGACGGGGTCCTCGGCGGTGATGATCTTCTTGTCGGGCCGGTTGAGGACGTCCAGCGCGGAGTAGAGCGTGGTGGTCTTTCCCGAGCCGGTGGGCCCCGTGACCAGAAAGATGCCGTTGGGACGCCGGATGATGCGGTTGAAGATGGAGAGGTTGTCGGGCTCGAAGCCCAGGTTCTCCAGGCCGATTCGGACGCTGTCGGGGCGCAGAATACGGAGGACGATGCTCTCGCCGTGGTACGCCGGTGTGGTCGAGACACGGAAGTCGATGGTGGCGTCGTCGACGGGGAGCTTGATGCGCCCGTCCTGCGGGATCCGCTTTTCCGCGATGTTGACGCCCGACATCAGTTTGAAGCGGGAGAGCAGGGCGTTCTGCATGCGCTTCGGAAGGTTGTCACGCTCGATGCAGACGCCGTCGATGCGGTAGCGGAGGCGGACGCGGTCCGCCATCGGCTCGATATGGATATCCGAGCCCCGCATCCGGACCGCCTCGGCGATGATGCGGTTGCAGAGCTTGACGATCGGCGTCTCGTCGTCCGTGACGTCGATGGACTTGTCCACGGACCGGTCGACCGAGCGGTCCACCGACTTGTCGATGGACTCCGTGACCAGCGACTCGGTCGCGGCGAACTTCTTGGCGGTTCCGGTGGCGGCGAGATCGAGGTACTTGCGGATCTGGCTCTTGGCGGCCAGCCTCTGGTCCAGTTCCACGTTCAGGCGGAACCGGAGCATGTCGAACAGTTCCAGGTCCATCGGGTCGTGGATAATGAGCTGGAGCCGGTTGCCCGCCTTGCCCATGGGCAGGATCAGGTGCTTCTTTACCAGGTCGTCGGGCACGAGCTTGAGATCGATCTTCTCGGCCACGCCATTGGCGGTGAGATCGACGTACTCCATCCCGAACTGGTTGGCGAGGCCCTTGGCGACCATCTCTTCTTTGGCAAAGCCGGCCTCGACGAGGACCTCGCCCAGGCGCTTGCCCGCGCCCTTGGCCATGACGGAGGCCTTGTCGGCCTGCTCGGGTGTGATGGCCCCCCAGCCGACCAGAATCTCACCGAGTTTCTTGCGGGATCGTGCCATGAACGCCTTTGATGGGCTCTCGCCCGTGCGGGAAGATTGCTGCGTGCGGACCGACGACAACCACCGCCGGAGCACCGGGGGCTCCAGCGGAGGACAAACCGTACCCGGACGGGATCGTGTTCACCCGGCGGGGGGTGTATGTTACCCGATCGCCGTACCATGAAGCGGGAGTGCCCCAACCCCCGCCATTCCCCAACCTCCCCGGCAACGTGACGGACGAGGGGCGGGAGCGGGGGCAGCTCAGCTTTGGAGCCCGCAACGACATGGCCCGCCGCCTCCTCATCACCGCCGGTCCGACCCATGAGCCCATCGACGCGGTTCGGTTCATTGGGAATCGCAGCTCGGGACGGATGGGTACTGCCCTGGCCACCCACGCGGCGGCCCGGGGCTGGGACGTGACGCTGCTGATGGGCCCGGCACCCATCGCCCCCACTGATACCTCCTTACGGATGGTGCGGTTCCGCTCGTGTGCCGACCTGCAGGCCCTGTTGGCCAAGGAAACCCCGGGGGCGGACGTGCTGGTGATGGCCGCGGCGGTCGCGGACTACCGCCCGAAAGTCGATCCGGCGTTCTTCGGCGGGAAGTTCAGGCGCAAGAGTGAAAACCTGACGCTGGAGCTGGAACCCACGCCGGACCTGCTGGCGCAGGTCGCGTCCACGAGGCGGCCCGAGCAGTACATGGTGGGGTTCGCCCTCGAGCCCCGCGCCGAGCTGCTGCAATCGGCCCGTGACAAGCTGGTGCGGAAGAAGGTCGACATGGTGGTCGGCAACCCCCTGGAGACGATGGACAGCCCGGACGTCGAGGCCATCGTGCTGACGGCAAAGGGCGAGGAGTTCCGCACCCCGAGCCTCATGACCAAGGCCGATTTCGCCCCGTGGCTGCTGTCGCTCATCGAGGGGGCGCTCGCGGGCCGGTGACCGGGGGCGTGGCGATACACTCCGGCATGGGAGTGTCTTTCCGCCGGCACCAGCTCTCCAACGGCCTGAACATCATCGCAGAGGTCGACCCCGACGCCCACACCTCGGCCGCGGGGTTCTTCGTCCGCACGGGCGCGCGGGACGAAGAGGCCGCGTGCATGGGGGTCAGCCACTTTCTTGAGCACATGATGTTCAAGGGGACGGCGGACATCTCCGCCGACGAGCTGAACCGGCGGTTCGACGCCATCGGGGCGCGGAACAACGCGTATACCTCCAACGAGCTGACGTGCTTCTACGCCCACGTGCTGCCCGAGCATCTCGCGAGCGCGACGGACCTGCTGGGTCGGATGCTGCGCCCGGCGCTGAACGATGCGGACTTCCAGACCGAGCGGGGCGTGATCCTGGAAGAGATCGCGATGTACCAGGACAACCCGTCCTTCGTGCTGTACGAGGAGACCATCGCCCGACACTTCGGGGCCCACCCGCTCTCGCACCGGGTGCTGGGCACCCCGGAGACGATCACAGCGATGACATCCCCACAGATGCACGAGTACTTCACCAGGCGGTACTCGGCGGACAACACGGTGGCGGCGTTCGCCGGGCGCGTGGACTTTGACGCCGTGTGCCGTCAGGTCGAGAGCCTGTGCGGCGGCTGGGAGCGAACGGGCGCCACACGCGAGAGCGCCCCCCCACCACTCGCGGGCGGACGCTTCGACATGCACAGCGCCAAGGTGTCCCGCGGATACCTCCTGACGCTCGCTCCCGCCCCCGCCATCGGCGACGACCGACGCTACGCCGCGGCGCTCGCCGCGCAGGTGCTCGGCGCGGCCGACAACAGCCGCCTCCACTGGTCGCTGATCGAGCCGGGCATCGCGGACGAGGCACAGGCGTCCTACGACGCCCACGACGGGTTCGGCGAGTTCACGATCTACGCGAGCGGCGAGCCGGGACGGATGCCCGAGATCACGGCCGCGATCGAGCGCGAGAGCGCGTCCCTCGCCGATTCCTTGAAGCGGGAGGACCTGAGCCGCCTGCTGGAGAAGCTGGCGACGGGCATCGTGGTGGGCGGCGAGCGGCCGAACGACCGGATGCAGCGGCTCGGCCGCCTCTGGACGTATCTCGGTACGTACCGGACGCTCGAGGAAGAGCTGGACCGGGTGCGCGCCGTGACGGTCGACGACGTGCGCGGGGTGCTCGGGGCGTTTCCGATGAAGGCCGTGACCGAAGGAAGACTCCTGCCGCAGAGTGCCTAGCGAGTAGAGTCACCCGGCGGGACCTGGGTCTTTCGGGTCGGGGACAACAAGGAAAGGCGCGAGGGCCGGGGGCTCCACGCCGAAGACCTCGCGAAAGTACCAGCCCAGAAGTCGGGCAGCCCTCTCGAACGTGGCGGGGTCGCGCGCGTCGGGGTCGGGCCAGACGCCGGAAGCAATCAACCTGAGCAGGTCCACCGTCTCCGCCCGGACGCGCCACGCGGGGCCGTCACGAACAGCGCCGGCGACCAGGCCGCCCGCCCTCGGGCTGAACGTGAGAACCGCGCCCTCCGTGAGGGGCGCGAGATCGGCCCCGCTGGATGCGTCGGCGAACAACTCCGGGCGATGGCCAGTCTCATCGAGCGCGGTCCACAGAACCACCGTGAGGGCCGGGCGGCGCGCCCCTGTGTCGGCAAGGGCCCGCAGGCCCAGAACCAGGGCGTCGAAGAGGCCGGGGTGCGGGTCCAGGGGTTCCAGGCAGTGATGCACGACGTCGAGCATGGCCATGGCGTGCGTGAACGCGGCGAGTGAGGAACGCACGTGGGGGAAGACCTCCTGCAGGTCCCAGGCCGTGAGGTTGCTGAGCTGGCCCTCACGCTTGATGGACGCCGCCATCTCGCCCCGGGTCGCGAGCTCGAGGCCCCCCGAGTAGTCTGACGTCTCGCGCCGGGAGCCCTTGGCGACGCACCGGACCACGCCATGCCCTCTCGAAAAGAGGGAGACCGTCTGGCTGGTCTCCGACCAGTCCCAGTGACGGATGCAGACCGCGTCGTCCTTGGTGATGGGCACGGGCGAGGGTAGCGGGCGGCGCGCGGGCCGGGACGCTCACAGACGCAGGCCGAGGTAGATCGTCTGCGGGTGCGGGTCGTCGTTGTAGCGAGCGATCGGGACGAATCCGAGGGAGCGGTACAGGCCCACGGCAGCGTCAAAGTCCGGCTCGCTGTCGAGCTTCATCGTTCGGTATTCCATCGCTCGGGCATCGGCGATGAGCCGCTCGCAGAGCGCTCGCCCGGCGCCTATCCCACGGGCCGCGGGCCTCACGTAGAGCCTCTTCATCTCGCAGACCGGGCGGGCGTCCGCCGGGTCACCCGGCAAGGGGTCGATGGGCCGAACGGCAACACAGCCCACCGGACCTGTGTGGTCACGCGCGATGAGAATCTCTCCGGCGGGTGGCGCGTACTTGCCCGGAAGCGTCGCGAGCTCGTCATCAAAGCCCTGGAAGCACAGGCTGAAGGGCAGGCCGGCGGCATACTCACGGAAGAGCTCCCGCGCAAGGTCGAGGTCTGAGGCCGAGGCCGCCGCGCACACCTCCACGCGCGGCGCCCGGGTTCGCTGGGTCATGCCGGGATGATACAGCGCGGCGCTGGGCCGCCTTGCGGCGGGGGCGTGGAGCCGGGTACCGTGTGAGGATGATTCACGCCGCGATCGTGTGTGTCTCGCTCGCCTCCTGCCTTGGGTTGGCACAGCCCGCCCCGCACGCAGAGCCGGCGCCGGCGCCGGACACGGGGCCCGTGCCCAACCTGATCCGCCGGTATGAGACGGAGTGGAACGACCTCCGCCGCTTCCACGACCTGGCGTGGTCGGAGGCACGCATCGCACGCCTCCGCGAGCACACGGAGTCCTGGCGGGGGGCGATCGCGGGTGTTGACGAGGAAACGCTCGACCGGAGCAACCAGGTAGACGCGGCCCTGCTCACGTCTCATCTCGACCACGCACGCGCGGACCTCGACCTTGAGGCACGGCGGCTGGCTGAGATGGGCCCGGTGCTGCCCTTCCGCGGGGCGGTGCAGCGGATCGTAACCGAATCGAGGGATCTCAGGCCGGTGGATCCGGCAACTGCGGCGGCGGCTCTCTCGCCGCTTGTCGCGGAGCTCAAGTCGGTGCGGGCCCGCATCGAGGCGGGGCGGAAGAACGAGGCCCCGGCGCCCGGGGCAAAGCCCGAGGAGGCGCCGATCCCGGTCTCGCCGGTCGTGGCACTCAGGGCGTCGGGCGCGACGGACGCCATCCGGCGACAGCTCGACGAGTGGTACGAGTTTCACGCGGGCTTTGAGCCCGACTTTTCGTGGTGGGTGAGGCAGCCCTACGACGCGGTCCGGGGCGCGCTCGAAGAGCACGCGAAGTACCTGCGCGAGGAGATCGCGGGCCAGAAGGGCGGGGACGATGATCCGCTCGTGGGAGATCCCATCGGTCGGGAGGCGCTGCTCGCGGACCTCAGGGCCGAGATGATCCCCTACACGCCCGAGGAGCTCATCGCGATCGGCAACCGCGAGCTGGCGTGGTGCGAGGCCGAGATGAAGAAGGCCGCCGCGGAGATGGGCCCGGGCGACGACTGGCGCGCCGCGCTCGCACGCGTAAAGGCCGACCATGTGCCCCCGGGGAAGCAGGATGAACTTGCCGCCGAGCAGTCCCGGTTCGCGATTCTCTGGCTGAAGGAGCGGGACCTCGTAACCATCCCGCCCATGTGCGAGGAGACGTGGCGGCTTCGGATGATCACTCCCGTGCAGCAGAAGACCTGGCCCTTCGCGGTCTACTTCGGTCAGGCGATGGGTGTCTCATACCCGACCGACGGCATGAAGCACGACGACAAGCTCATGTCCATGCGGGGGAACAACCGGCACTTCAACCGGATCGTGACGCCCCACGAGTTGATCCCGGGGCACCACCTGCAGGGCTACGTCGAGAGCAGGGTCAGACCCTACAGGCGGATGTTCTCGACGCCCTTCCTCGTGGAAGGGTGGGCACTCCACTGGGAAATGTTGCTCTGGGACCTGGGCTATCCCGCGTCACCGGAGGACCGGATAGGGATGCTCTTCTGGCGGTCTCACCGGTGCGCCCGGATCACGGTCAGCCTCAGGTTCCACCTCGGGGAGATGACACCAGCGCAGATGATCGACTTCCTCGTGGAGCGCGTGGGGCACGAGCGATTCGGCGCCACCAGCGAGGTCAGGCGCTACATCGCGGGGGACTATTCGCCCCTCTACCAGTGCGGGTACATGATCGGTGGGCTTCAGGTGCGGGCGCTGCACAGCGAGCTGGTTGGCCACGGCACGATGACCCACCGGCAGTTCCACGACGCGGTCCTTCGCGAGGGGCCGATCCCCGTGGCGCTCATGCGGGCGGCGCTGATGCCGAGCCGGACCATCGTGGCGGAAGCCCCGGCGTGGCGGTTTGCCGGCGATTGAGCGGGCTCAGACCTCGCTGGCCCGCAGGCGGCTTACGGACCACTTGGGCGTGCCGATCGTCAGGTAGAGGAGCAGGACGACGCTCACGAGCGCGACCAGGGTCCAGGCGCGGTCGGCCATAAGGACCATCCAGTAAACCGAGAGCCACGCGAAGACGGAGAAGACCGCCGCGATCGCGGCGCCGCCGATCATCGCGAGCCCCCAGCCGCCTCCGGCGCGCCGGATGGCGAGCCCCACGCTCGCGAGGGACGCGACCCAGAAGAAGGCGGGCACCGCGACCAGCGACATCGGCTCCGGATCGAGGCCGGCGAACGCCTGCTTGGCTCGGATGATCAGAGGGATTCCTACCAGCGGAAGGAATCCGAGGATCATCAGGCACTGCGCTCCGAGCAGCCAGCCTGTTGCAAACGGATTGAGAAGAAGAACGCGGGGCACCGTCGGCTCCTGGTACAGGTTTCTACCTGTCTCAATGCGCCGAAAGCGGATGGATCCGCCAGCCCGGCTACTCGCCCGGGATGTACCCGATGACCCCCTCCCAGGGGCTGCTGGCCGTGGCATACCGCTTTCGCGGAATACGGCCCGCGAGGTACGACTGGCGACCAGCCAGGCAGGCATGACGCATGGCGTGGGCCATCATCACCGGCTGCTTGGCATGGGCGATGGCAGTGTTCAGAAGCACGGCGTCCGCACCAAGTTCCATCGCGGCGGCAACATCGCTGGCGGAGCCGACCCCGGCATCCACGATCACCGGGTAGGTCGGGTCGCCGTCCTTGAGGGCCTCTAAACAGAGGACAATGTTGGCCGGATTGAGCACGCCCTGTCCGGAGCCGATCGGTGAGCCGGCGGGCATGACAGATGCTGCCCCCGCGGCCTTGATCCGCCCGGCGCAGATCGGGTCGTCGCTTGTGTAGGCCAGAACAGTAAAGCCGTCCGCAACCAGTTCCCGGGTGGCTTCGAGCGTGCCAACCGGGTCCGGAAGAAGGGTCTTCCTGTCACCCAGAACCTCGAGCTTCACCCACGAAGCGCCGGGGTTGCCGAGCTGCTCGAGAATGTCCCGCCCGAGGCGAGCGACCCGGATCGCGTCCTCGGCGTTGAAGCAGCCCGCGGTGTTGGGGAGGATCGCATAGCGCGACAGATCCAGAAACTCAAGGAGCGACTTGCCCTGGTCGTTGTACAGTCGCTCCCGGCGCACCGCCACCGTCACGACATCACAGCCCGAAGCGTCGAGCGCCTCGCGCATGACGTCCATGGACGCGTACTTGCCGGTACCGACCACCAGCCTGGATTGGAGCGTGCGGCTGCCGACTTTCAGGGGCGACTGCCCGGGCTCGCGATGGCCGGGAGCCGGCGTGTGGGGAGCCTGCGCTGGCATGGTCAGCCTCCTCCCACCAGCGAAACGACCTCGACGACGTCACCGGGCCGCAGGAGCCTTGCCGGGTGCTCCTTGTGGGGCACCAGACGGCGGTTCACTTCCGCGGCACAGGCCGCCTTCCCAAGGTCCAGCTTTTCGATAAGCTGCCGTACCGTTGTGGGTTCGGGGAGTTCCATCGTCTTGCCGTTGACCGTGACCTGCATGCCCAGACGGTAGCGCTCGCCCGAGGGGCGGAAGCCAGGAGCCTTGCATGCCCCAGACACTCACCCTTATCGCATTCCTCGCGTTGCAGCCGGGCGGGCCGGCGTCACAGCCGGCGAAGCCGGCGGGGCCGCATCCGACCATCACCGAGACTCTGTACGACGTGCCGGGGAGGCTCGCCGGAGACGCCAACAAGGACGGGAAGCGCACTTCCGGGGGTGATGAGTTCATCGAGCTGGCGAACCTCTCGGCAACACCGATCAACCTCAAGGGCTACACGGTGCTGGACTCCAACGCGTGGGAGGCGAGAGAGGAAAGCCTGGGCGGAGCCGCCCCGGACGGGCGCGCGACCCCCAGCACCCCCTCGAGGTCGGCGCCGGGCGCGCCGTCCTCTCCGGCTGGGACAACGTCACCCGCGGACCCCTCGAAGCAGCCGGCCCCGGGGGACGCGAAGGACGCCTCGCCCCGCGAAAAGCAGCCCTACGACGCGCCGGGGCAGCACGTGCGATTCACGTTCCCTGACCTCACGCTGAAGCCCGGCGAGGTCGTGGTCGTGTTCAACGGCATGGACTCGAGGGTGCCGGGCGCCGTCGGCACCGCCGACGCGGCCGCGGGTGCGAACGGCGCCTTCGCCGGCGCTCGAGTCTTCTCCATGAAGACCATGTCCCAGTACGCGGCGTTCGGCAATGACGGGGACTGGGTGATGCTGCTCGCCCCTGATGGCACTCCGCTGCAGGCGATCTCGTGGGGTTCTCCCAAGGTGGCGGCCCGCCCGGGATCGGCCGGCATCTGGACCGAGGCCCCCGTGGGCGAAGGCAGCGTGCAGCTCGACCGCGCGTCGGGCAAGTTCCTCCTCCATCGGACGCTCATCAAGAACCCGCGTGGCCCTCTCTTCAGCCCCGGCGAGTTCGGCGAGACGCCCGACGCCGCAAAGCGACCGAAGTAGGCGGCGGGCCGCCCCAGGAAGGAGCTCGCGGGCGTGTGGACCGAGATCGCGACATGGCTGGGGGTGGCGTTCATCGCTGCCGACTGGCTGCTGCGTGTGGCGCTCGCGGTACGGGTCATCATGCGTGACTCGACCGTCGCGGTCTCACTGTCGTGGCTCCTGCTGCTGGTGCTGGTCCCCATCCCCTTCGTGCCTAGCGCCATCTACCTGCTCGTGGGCGAGCCTCGCCTGGGCCTGAGGCGTGCGGAGCGGCACGCGCGGCTGTCCTCTCGGGTCGAGAACGAGGCTGTGGTCCACTGGCGCAAGCAAGGGCTGGACTGGACGAGCGACGACCCCGGCTATCGACCCTTGTCAAGGCTGGCGACGAGCATGGCGGGCATGCCCGCGCTCCGCGGCAACGACGTGGAGCTCCTTGGCACGGGCGGGCCGGTCCTGGACCGGCTCATCGCGGACATCGACGGCGCAAAGCATCACTGCCACCTGCTCTTCTACATCTGGATGCCCGCGAGCAAGGGGCTGGGAGTGTGCGAGGCGCTGATCCGGGCTGCGGAGCGGGGCGTGCGATGCCGCGTGCTCGTGGACGCCGTGGGCAGCAAGCAGTTCCTGAGGCACGAGGTCGTGCCCCGGATGCGCAGGGCGGGCGTGCAGGTCGTCGAGGCGCTCCCCGTCAACCCGTTCCGCATGCTGCTCGCGCGGATCGATCTGCGCAACCACAGAAAGATCACGGTAATCGATGGCGTGGCGGCGTACTGCGGCAGCCAGAACCTCACAGACGAGACCTTCCGGATCAAGCGGAGGTCCAAGGTCGGTCACTGGATCGACTCAACCGTGAGAGTTCGGGGGCCCGCGGTCCAGGCGCTCCAGACCGTGTTTCTGCGGGACTGGGCGATGGAAGCCGGCGAAGAGCTTCCGGACCTGAGCCCCTACTTCCCGCGTGAGTCCGAGGAACTCGTCGGCCAGTGCGTCGTGCACGTGATGGCGACCGGCCCGGGGGGCCAGCCCGACGCGATCCATTCCGCGATGCTGGCCATGCTCTTCGGCGCTCAGCAGGAGATCATCATGACCACGCCCTACTTCGTCCCGGATGAGGCGACGAAGGCGGCGCTCATCAACGCCGCCTGGCGGGGCGTGGACGTCACCATTGTCCTGCCGGACGTGCTGGACGCGAAGCTGGTGGCGGCGGCTGCCAGATCTCACTTCGGCGACCTCATGGGCGCCGGCGTGCGGATCGTGCTCCACCCGCACGGCCTGCTCCACGCCAAGACCGCGACCATCGACCGGCGCCTCGCGATGGTGGGCTCGGCCAACTTTGACATGCGGAGCTTCTGGCTCAACTTCGAGTGCACCCTCTTCGTCTATGACGAGGGGTTCGCGAAGCAACTTCGCTTCATGCAGAAGCACTTCGAGGCGGAAGGGAGGCAGATCTCCGCGGCGCGCTGGAAGAAGCGCCCGTTCCGGCACCGCTTCATCGACCAGTGCGCCCAGCTCTTCAGCCCGCTTCTGTAGCAGCGCGGCCCCGTTTGCCCGGGCATATAGTGACCAACGCACTCCCAGAGGTACCCGCCATGCCATCGATCCTCGTCGTATCAGGTCCGAGCGAAGGCCTCTACCAGCCCCTCGGAAAGCGCACGATCGTGATCGGGCGGGACGAGGGGTGCCCGCTGCAGGTCGTCGACGACCGGGTGAGCCGCAAGCACGTGCAGATCAGGTACGACGAGGGAACGGGCAAGTACATCGCGCTGGACATGAAGAGTGCGAACGGCATGTTCATCAACGGCCGCAAGATCGACGCGGAGATCGACCTGCGCGACAACGATGAGATCCAGATCGGCAACTCCAAGGTGGTCTTCAGCGTGCAGGAGTTCCCGGATCGGACGGCGGCGATGAACGCGTACAAGCAGCGCGGGCAGAAGATGCGTCCGACCATCGAGCAGCGCTGACCACTGCCAGGGCGTCTACCTCGCCGGCTCCTACCTTACCGGCACCTGGCGCCGGATCTGGGCGGCCCAGTTGCGGATGCCCGTGAGATCGACCGAGGGGTCGAGCTCGCCCGACAGCCTCTCGATCTGGTGGTCGATGTTCCCCGCGATGCTGAGGTTGTAGTGCAGCAGGTCCCAGGTCCGGAACGTGCGGTTCTGGAACGATGCGATCAGCAGGTGGCCGTCGGGGCTGAAACTCACAAACGGAACTTCGCCCCGCCCCGGCGCCAGGCTCACGAGCACCGCGCCCGACGCCGGGTCCCACAGCTTCACCGTGGAGTCGTCGCTGCCCGACGCGAGCACACGCCCCGTCGGCGAGAACGCGACCGCCCAGACGCCCGTGCTGTGACCATCCAGCGTTGCGAGGAACCGCCCCGTCTGTGTATCCCAGAGGGAGATGCGCCCGTCGTCCATGCCCGCCGCCAGGCGTCCCGTGTCCTCGCTGAGCGAGAGGTTGCGGAGCACCGCGGGGCCCGGAAGGCGCTCGCGGAGGGTGAGCGAGGGCAGGTCGAACACGCAGACATCCGGGCCGCAGCCGTCGGTGTACATGGTCTTGCCATCGCGGGTGATCAGGAGAGACCTGACAACGCCGCCCGTGCGAGGAAGGGTGAGCGTCGTCTCGAGCGAGAGGTCCGCGATCCGGTGGATCGCGATGACGTGCGTGTAGCCCCCGACGACAAGCCGCGAGCCGTCCGGGGTGAGCGTGAGGGAGGACACCTCCGCCTTGTTCGGCCCGTCAAATGAGGCCAGCACCGTCCGGGCGACCGGGTCGATGACGTGCACCTTGCCGTCGGCGCCGCCCGCGAACATGCGGCTGCCGTCCGGGGTGAAGAGAAGCACGCGAATCCTGGCCGTGCTGACCTTCAGTTCACCCCGGCTGGAGCCGTCGCGGTTCCAGAACCGGACCATGCCTTCGCCACCGGCCGAAGCAAGCGTCCCGTCCACGGGAGAAGCAACTGCCCCGAAGACCCAGCTCGTGTGACCCTCAAAGTCACGCGTGCCCGGGACGGAAGTTGGTTCCCACATCCGGAGCATGCCGTCGCGGCCGGTCGAGACCAGCCCGGTCCCATCGCGTGTCCATGCGGCTTCGGCGTTACCCCCCCGGTGCATGGCGATCTCGCGGACGAGTCGACCGGCGCGAATGTCCCAGATGCACGTGGCGCCCGTATCGCTCCCCATGAGATTGCGTCCGTCGGGAGAGAACTCGACATGCCGAGTGGCCGCGAGCTCGCTGCGATAGGTACCGACGACCTCGCCGTCGGAGACCCTCACGACTTGGATGAAGCGGTTGCGGTGGCCCGCCGCGACGAGAGACCCGTCGTCACTGAAGTCCAGGCCGATGATGTTTCCAGTCTCCGTCGTCCAGGTCCGGACGATCTCGCCCGTGGCGAGTTTCATGACCTTCAGCACCCCGCCGGCGGTCCCGATCGCAAGCAGGTCCCCGGCATCGGAGAACGCGAGGCAGGAGGCCTGGTCGGCGGCGTCGCCCGTCAGCGTCTGCGTGACAGTACCGTGCGCGGTGTTGATGATGAGCAGCTCCCCTCCCCTCTTCCAGAACGCGGAACGCGTTCCATCGCCCGAGAGGCCAAACGCCACCCCCCCTGTGGGCGCGGGGACCGGAACGTCCTTGGACGGAGGGGTCGGGTCCGCGGGCGAAGCGAGATCAAAGGTCGATATGACCGCGCTGCGTTTCACCACAACGAGCGAGCGCCCGTCGGCACTGAAACTCATCGCGAGCGGGAGCCTGCTGTCCGCGGCCCAGCGGCGGATCTCGTCCCCACGCGCCGGCTCAAAGATGGCGATCTCGCCGGTGTCGGACGCGGCCGCGATCTCGCCCGTGAGACTCACGCACACGACCGAGGCGCCGCCGGGGAACGCTGTGCGTGACCATCGGCAGGGGTGACGCTCGTAGAACTCCCAGAGCGCCCAGCGGCCCCGCGCGTTGAAGGGGCGGGCCAGGAAGCCCCGCCACAGAATGTCCTCCGCCTGCACGAGGTTTCCGGCGAGGCCGAGAAGCCGCCCACGCTCGATGTTGCTCGCGTAGAGCTGGTCGTTGAGCCGCTCCGCCTGCTCGTTGGCCCGTGCGGCTTCGCGAGCAGCAACCTCGCCCGCCCCCACCGCGGCGCTCTTGGCGAGCGACTCGCTCCGCGCCAGACGCTGGAAACGCCCCGCCTGCACGCTCGCATAGACGGTGAACGCGAGCAGGCTGGCCAGGAGGGCGGCGCCCACGCCCGCCACCACGCGGTGACGCTGGGCCTGCTTCACAAGGACATACCACGCCGAATCCTGCTTCGCGGAGATCGGCATCCCACGCAGGTGCAGGCGGATGTCCTCGGCAAGCTCCGCGGCGGACTGGTAACGCCGCCTCTTCTGCTTGTCCATCGCCTTCGCGACGATGGTCTCCACGTCTCCGCGATACTCCCGCGAGACCGAGCTCAGCCTCGATGGCGTCTCCTCACGGATCAACCGGGCGGCCTCCGGGATGGGGCGGCTGCCAACGTCAAGCGGGAGCTTGCCCGTCAGCAGCTCGTAGAGCATGACGCCCAGGGCGTACACGTCCGAGCGCGTATCGACCTCCGAGGGGTCCGCCAGCACCTGCTCCGGGCTCATGTACGGGAGGGTGCCGATGAGCTGCCCCACGCTGGTTTGGAGGGTGACGACACGCAGGTCCGCGTCCGCGGCGCGCGCAACGCCAAAGTCCAGGATCTTGGGCTGGCCCGTGCGGTCGACCATGATGTTCCCGGGCTTCAGGTCGCGGTGGATCACTCCCCGCTGGTGGGCGTGCTGCACCGCGTCGCACACGCGGGCCATGAGTTCGAGCTTCTCAGTTCGGCGCAGCCCGTGCGACTTCGAGTGCGCGCTCAGCGACTCGCCATCGATGAACTCCATCGCGATGTAGGGCTGCGGGTACTCGCCAGGCCCGACCGCCGCGGCGCCCGCTTCATAGATCTGCGCAATCCCGGGGTGCTGCAGCCGGCCCAGCATCTCCGCCTCGAGCTCGAAGCGACGGATCATGGCGGCGGTTGCCACGCCCCGGCGGATGACCTTGAGCGCGACGGTGCGCCGGGGCCGGCCCTGCGTCGCGAGGTATACCGAGCCCATGCCCCCGGTGCCGATCAGCTTCTCGATGACGTACCCGCCCAGGCGCGTGCCGGCGGGAAGCGTCTCCTCCGCGAGATCGCGCCGAAAGAACGGCACGCCCTTGGTCAGCAGCTCGGGTTTGTCGAGCACGCCCTCGCCCTGCGCGTGAAATCCCAGGAGCTCACGGACGAGAGCTTCGAGGGCCTCGTCGCCCGCGCAGCGCTCGCGGAGCACCCCCTCGGCGTGCTCGCGGGGCAGGTCCGCGACCGCGAGGAAGACCTCCTCCGCCTTCTTCGGGTCCGGTTGGGGAGGGCGGCCGCTCATCACTCCTCCGGGGTCTCGGCCTGGGAGAGCTCACGCATCAGCCAGGCGCGGGCAAAGGTCCACTCGTTGCGGATCGTGGCCGAAGAAAGCCCGAGGGCGGCGGCCACCTCGTCGTTCGTGAGCCCCGCGAAGTACTTGAGCATGACCACCTCGGACTTCCGCTGGTCAAAGGCCTCGAGCTTCCGCAGGGCGCCGTCGAGCGCCACAAGGTCGACCGCGGACTCGTCACCCGCGTCCGCGTGGTCCGCAAGGTCGACGCGTTGGCGGTCGCCGCCCCGCTTGATCCGCCCCCGAGAGCGCGCACGCTCGACAAGGATCCGGCGCATGGCGAGAGCGGCCGCGGCAAAGAAGTGGCCCCGGTTGTCCCACGAGACGTCCGCGCCGCCCACGAGTCTCATGTACGCCTCGTGCACGAGCGCCGTGGCCTGGATCGTCTGCCCCTCGCTCTCCCGTTTCATGTACGAGCGTGCCAGCTTGCGGAGCTCGTCGTAGATGAGGGGCAGAAGCTGCTCGGAGGCACGAGGGTCGCCCGAGTGAACCGCCGCGAGCAGGCGTGTCACGGCAAACGTGTTGTTGGTGTCCATCGGGCCTCCACGTCGGCAGAGAGGGTATCGCGGCCGCCGCCCTCTTTGTGCAAAGCGCTCCCCCTGGGCCGGTGCGCTCGTTTTTTGTCCGAGCACCGTCGGAATTATCACCGACCGGTTAGCGCCCCCGGGACCGGACGTCGCCTTGTACATCGTCCGCCTGCACACCGCAGCCGGGAACACATGACAAACGTGGTGGCGCCGGGCTGTTCGGCCGCGGGGCGTGTTGCCCCGCGGGGCAGGCGCGATCGATTCGCAGACAGATTCAGGGAGTACGCCATGAAGACCCAGACCGTCAGCCTCGTCTCCGCCGCCGCAATGCTCACGCTTGTGGCCGGCTCCGCCTCGGCGCAATGCGCCGGCTTCCAGAAGCTCAACCGTGTCGGGGCGACCGCGAACGAGCGGCTCGGCTCGGGCGTGGCGCTCGATCTCCGCCCCACCAGCCCGATCATGGTCGTGGGCATCCCAGGCAACGACGGCCCGGGCGGCACCGACGTCGGCTCTTTCTCCGTCTGGGCCAAGGGCCAGTCCTGGTCATCGCTGGGCGGCTCCTTCGGCCCGACCGCCAACGACCGCATGGGCACCTCCGTTGACATCGCCTACCCCTACGTCATCGCGGGCGCCCCCGGCTACAGCACCAACCGCGGCCGGGCCCGTGTCTACAGCACCGACAACGGCGGCAGCAACTGGTCCTTTGAGGCCGACCTCCTCTCCTTCTTCCCCAACCAGGACGACCTCGCGGGTCAGTCCGTCGCGATCAGCGCCTACGGCGGGGGCTGGGCCGTCATGGGTGCGCCCAACCACTCCTTCCACGGCGTGTCCCAGGCCGGCGCCGCTTTCTTCTTCACCCGTGACGCCAACGGCGACTGGACCAACGCCTTCACCATCTGGGGCGGTGACTTCAACGGCAAGACCACCGAGCACCGCGGGTCCTGCGTCGCCATGTCCAAATCGTCCCGTTACGCCGTCGTCGGCGGCCCGGGCGGCAATGCCAGCGGCCAGCCCGCCGGCAGCGGCGTCGCCTACATGGCCCAGAAGCTCGACGACGGCCCGGTTGGGGCGCCCAGTGTGATCAGCCCCACCACCGGCTACTCCAACGGCCACTTCGGCGCCTCGGTCGCCATCGAGGGCGACCTCATGGTGATCGGAGCCCCCGACGAGCCCAAGCCCCTCCTCTTCGGCTCCGTCGCGAACGCCGGGCGCGTACACGTGTACGAGCGCTCGGGCAACTCCTGGAACCTCGCGACGGTCCTCACCGCCTCCGACGCCGCCGCCAGCCTCCGCTTCGGCACGGCCGTCGGCACCGACGGCACCCGCATCGCGGCCTACGGCGAGTCCACCAAGACCGTCTACGTCTTCGAGAAGATTGATGGCGTCTGGGCCCAGACCAACAAGTTCAGCGACCCGGACGGCCTGACCACCTTCGGCACGAGCCTCGACATCCTGGACAGCAACCTCGCCGTCGGCGACCTGGGCGACGACGAGGCCGGCATCACAGACCGCGGCGCTGCCTACGGCATCACGCTCCAGCCCGGCCAGCCCAGCGACGTCTGCTTTGGCGCGGGCGCCATGCCCCTCTCCGAGTTCCAGGCCTGCACCACCTACGCGACCTCCAGCGGCAACTCGACCACCTGCGGCACCGGCGGCTCTGGTCAGGGCCCCGACATCTGGTACTCCTTCACCCCCGACTGCTCGGGCAACGCCATCATCGACACCTTCGGCTCCGACTTCGACACCGTCCTGAGCGTGCACTCCGACTGCCCCAGCACGTTCATCAACAACTCCAACACCATCGTCTGCAACGACGACGCCTCCTTCCCCGCCCCCAACAACCGCGCCAGCCTCGCGACCTTCAACTACACCGCGGGCCAGACCTACTACGTCCGCATCTCCGGCTACAACGGCGCCTCGGGCATCGCCAACGTCCGCCCCTCCTTCTACTACTCCTACCCCAACGACATCTGCTCCGGTGCCGTGACCGTCGTTGAGGGCACCCACACCTTCGGCAACTGCGGCGCCAACACCGAGGACACCGCGTCCATGTGCTCCGCCGACGCCTTCGTCCCCCACCACGACCTGTGGTACTCCTTCACCCCAGCTCAGTCCGGCGAGTACCGCATCGACACCTGCGGCAGCGCCTTCGACACCGTCCTCGCGGTCTACCAGGGCTGCCCCGTCTCGGGCCAGCTCCCCATCGCCTGCGACGATGACCACGGCACAGACTGCGGGCGGCAGGCCGGCGTCTTGGCCAACCTCACCGCCGGCAACAGCTACCGCATCCGCGTCGGCTCCTTCGCTGACGTCACAGGCGCCTTCAACCTCAACATCCTGCCTCCCGCGCCCCCCTGCGACCCGGACGTGAACCAGGACGGCAACGTCGATCAGGACGACGTCGCCTACCTCATCAACGTCGTCGGCGGCGGGGCCAACCCCACCGGTATCGACCCCGACATCAACCACGATGGCAACGTCGATCAGGACGATGTCGCCGCCCTCATCAATGTCGTCGCCGGCGGCGACTGCCCCTGAGTCCCCAATAGCCCCCAAGGAGTGAGGGGAGAACCAAAGTAAGCCCGGGCCACGCGGCCCGGGCCCTTTGCGTTTTGGGATTCGCCGCTGGCCTTCGTAGTCGAATGGGCGATATACTCTGCCCGCCTTGGGCGATTAGCGCAGTTGGCTAGCGCGCTTCCTTGACATGGAAGAGGTCCCCGGTTCGAGTCCGGGATCGCTCATT
>JADYXW010000056.1 GCA_020853975.1 Phycisphaerales bacterium | reverse complement strand
CCGCAGGTCGGGCCTGAACCAGGCGAGCGTTCGCATGCAGGCTCCTAGGAGACCCTTCGCGGGCAGATTCGCGGCGGATCTGGGCTACGCTGCGATCGTTCGCAGGGACCAGGGGCGGCGGAGATGCGTGTGGGTAGCAAGCCGGTACTGGGGGGTGAGCACGACGCCGGCCTCGAGATCGTCGAGGGATGGTTCGCATCGAAAGGGTGGACGCCCTGGGAGTTCCAGAGGCGGGCATGGGGGGCGTTTCTGTCGGGGCGGAGCGGGCTGATCCAGGTCTCCACCGGTGCGGGCAAGACCTATGGGGCATTTGGCGGGCCGCTGGCGATGCTGTGCGCGGAGCACGCGCGAGGCGCCGTGCGGCGGGGGTTGCGGGTGCTCTACGTGAGCCCGCTCAGGGCGGTTTCGCGGGATGTGGAGCTGGCGCTCGCGGCGCCGGTGATCGAGCTGGGCCTGCCTGTGCGGGTCGAGAGTCGCACGGGCGATACGCCGGACGGGGTTAGACGCCGCCAGCAGCGAAGCTTGCCCGAGGTGCTGGTGACGACGCCGGAGTCACTGACGCTGCTGCTCACGCGGCCGGACGCGCCGGTGGTGCTCGCCGGGTGCGATGCGGTGATCCTTGACGAGTGGCATGAGCTGGTCGCGAGCAAGCGGGGGAGCCAGACGGAGCTGGCGCTGGCAAGGCTTCGCGCGTTCTCGCCCAATCTCCGAACCTGGGCGGTATCCGCCACGCTGCCGAATGCGGCTGTTGCCGCCCGGGCGGCGGTGGGTGCCCGAGAGACGCCGGTGATCATCGATGGCGACATGCCGCGCCCGGTGGAGCTCGATGTGCTGCTCCCGGGGAAGGGAAGGACGCTGCCGTGGGCCGGACACCTGGGCCTGGTGATGGCGGAGGAAGTGGCGGCGGCGCTGGATCCCGCCTCGCCCTCGCTCGTGTTCACGAACACACGCTCGCAGGCGGAACGCTGGTACGGCGCGCTGCGGATGCTCAGGCCCGAGTGGGAGCCGGTGATGGCGCTGCACCACGGCTCCATCGCCCGCGAGGAGCGGGCTCGCGTCGAGCAGGGTTTGAAGGATGGGAGCGTGCGGATCGTGGTCGCGACGAGCTCGCTGGACCTTGGTGTGGACTTTGCTCCGCTCGAGCGGGTGCTGCAGGTTGGCTCGCCCAAGGGGATCGCGCGGCTGGTGCAGCGCGCGGGGCGGTCGAGCCACAGACCTCGCACACCCTGCCGCGTGACCTGCGTTCCTACACACATGATGGAGGTCGTGGAGTTCATGGCGACGCGGGAGGCGCTGGCCAAGGGCGAGATCGAGCCCCGGGAGCCCGCGCCCAAGCCCATCGACGTGCTGGTGCAGCACCTGGTGACGTGCGCCCTGGGGGGCGGGTTCACGCGGCGGGCGATGCTCGAAGAGGTGCGCGGGGCGTTCAGCTTCGAGGGCCTCGCCGAGGAAGAGTTCGATTGGGCTCTCTCCATGGTGACGCACGGCGGCGAGTCGCTCCGTGCGTATGAGAACTACCACAAGGTCGTGGAACGCGATGGCGTGTACACCGTGCCGGACCGGCGGGTGGCGGCTCTGCACCGGCTGAACGTCGGGACCATCACCAGTGACGGAACCATCGAGGTGAAGTACACGTCTGGGCGGTCGCTCGGCCGGATCGAGGAGGATTTCATCGCGAGGCTGCGCGAAGGCCAGCGGTTCGTTTTCGCGGGGAAGGTGCTGACGCTGGCGCGATTCCGCGACCTCGTCGCGTACGTCAGGCCGGCGACGGGACGGACGACGTTCACGCCCATCTGGTCGGGCACGCGGCTGCCGATCTCCGAGTCGCTCTCCCAGGCGATCCGTCGCTCGTTGGCCGAAAGGAGCGAGGAGGCTGAGGACGCCCTTTCGCGGGCGATTCGCCCTTTCATCGAGGTCCAGCACCGCGTCAGCGCCGTCCCGCGCGCGGATGAGACACTCGTCGAGATCGCCCGGACGCGCGAGGGGCACCATCTGTTTGTGTTCCCGTTCGAGGGACGCCTGGTCAACGCCGGGCTCGGCGCGGTGCTGGCGCTGCGCCTTTCGAGGCTGGCGCCGGCCACCTTCTCGGTCGCGGCGAATGACTATGGCGTGGAGGTGCTGAGCGCCGAGCCCTTCGACTTTGGGGGCGCCTTTGGGCCGGGGCTCTTCACGTCCGAGGGGCTGGCGAACGATGCCGCGGAGAGCGCCAACACGAACTTCCTGGCGAAGCTGCAGTTCCGGGAGATCGCGCGCGTGGCAGGTCTGGTGGTGCAGGCCTACCCGGGCCGGGGTCGCACGGCCAGGCAGTTGCAGGCGGGCTCATCGCTGATCTTTGACGTGCTCAGCGAGTTTGAGCCGGGCAACCTGTTGCTGAGGCAGGCGACGTCGGAGGTCATGACCCGGCACTACGAGGCGGGTAGGTTGGCGCGGACGTTCCACCGGATCCGGTGTGGGCCGCTTCGTATTGTTGAGGCCGCGAAGCCATCACCCCTTTCGTTCCCGCTCCTGATCGAGCGGCTGGCGGGGAGGCTGAGCAGCCGTTCGTTGCTGGAGCGGATCGAGGCGATGAAGCAGGAGTGGATGCGGGGATGCGAGGAAGCCAGCACACACGCGTCGGGGGGCAGGCGGGCGCGGAGGGCGAGCCGGTCATCCTGATGCCCCAGAGGGGTGTGTTCTGGCCCGCGCGGAGCACGCTGCTGGTGGCGGACCTGCACCTGGGCAAGTCGGACGCGTTCCGTGCTTCGGGCATCGCGATCCCCACGGACGCGGGGCGAGGGGTGCTGGCACTCGTCGAGGATGCGATCCGAGAGACAGGTGCCGCGCGCGTCCTTGTGCTGGGGGACCTGCTGCACGCCCCGGCGGGCCTCACGGACGAGCTCATCCAGAGCGTCGCGGCGTGGCGAAGGCGGCAGACGGCTGCCTTTGAGCTCATCCCGGGCAATCACGACCGCAGAGTTGAGCGGGCCGCGGAGGCGTGGGGGATGCACGTCCACCCGGGACCGGTCCGCGAGGGGCCCTTCGAGTTCAGGCACGAACCCCCTGAAGGCGAGAAGCCGGGTCTGTACGTCTGGTGCGGGCACCTGCACCCGGCGTTCGTGCTGTCGTCGTCCTCGGACCGGCTGAAGCTCCCCGCGTTTCTGGTCGGGCCGCGGGTCGGCGTGCTGCCCGCGTGCACGCCCTTCGCCGCCGGTGCGCCCGTAAGGCCCGCCCGCGGCGACCGCGTGTTCATCATCGCGGACGGGCGGGTCGTTCAGGTCTGAGGTCCGGCGTGGTGCGAGTCGTGCAGCGTCCGAACGGTGCGGCGGACGAAGTCCTGGTGTCGTGAGATGCCGAGCTCCTGGGCGACGGCGTCCTTGATCAGGCCGTCGGTGCCGACCAGGTACGTGACTCGCCTCCGGCCAAAGGGCAGGATTCCGAAGAGGCCGATCGCCCTGTAGGCGCGTGCGATCTCCCCCGAGGGGTCGCTGAGCAGCGTCAGCCCTAGGGAGTGCTCGCCTTCAAACCTTCGGTGCGATTCGGGCGGGTCGCCGCTGATCCCCACGATGCGCGCGCCCAGAGAGGCGAGCTCGCTCGCGGCATCGCGGTAGTAGCAGGCTTCGGCGGTGCAGATGGGCGTGAAATCCGCGGGGTAGAAGAACAGTACCTGCGGCCCCCGAGAGACCAGACTCGCGAGGGTCACCGTAACGCCGTGCTGGTCGGGAAGCGAGAACGCGGGCGCGGGCTGGCCTGGCCTGAGCATTCGGAATGGTGTGCGCGATGACTCGCCGGGGCGAGTACGCTTCGCCCGATGCAAACAGACATCGCGCACCGATTTCGCCCTTTCGGCGCTTCGATCTTCGCGGAAATGACGGCGCTGGCGGTGCGGCATGAGGCTGTCAACCTCGCGCAGGGTTTTCCCGACTTTGACGGGCCGCCGACGGCGAAGGACGCGGCGGCGCGCGCGATGCACGAGGGTCACAACCAGTACGCCCGGATGATCGGCGTGCCGGTGTTGAACAGGGCGATTGCGGCTTCATGGGCACGCTCCGGGCGGGGTGAGGTCAACCCCGAGGCGAGCGTGACGGTGACGAACGGCTGCTCGGAGGCCATTCCCGCGACGATCCTGGGCCTGCTCAACCCGGGCGACGAGGTCGTGGTCTTTGAGCCGTTCTTCGACTTCTACGTGACCGCGATCGCGATGGCGGGCGCGATTCCGAAGTTTGTGACGCTGAGGCCCCCAACAGACGAGCGGGGGGCGTGGTGGTTCGAGCCCGGCGAGCTGCGGGCCGCCATCGGTCCCAGGACGCGAGCGATCATCGTCAACACCCCCCACAATCCGACCGGGAAGGTGTACACGCGCGATGAACTCGAACGCATCGCGGCTGAGTGCATCCGGCATGGACTGGTGGCGATCACGGACGAGGTGTACGAGCATCTGACCTTCGAGCCGACGCTGCCCCACATCTCGCTGGCGACGCTCCCGGGCATGTGGGAAAGGACGATCACGCTCTCCAGCCTCGGAAAGACCTTCAGCCTGACGGGCTGGAAGATCGGCTGGGCGATCGCGCCCGAGCATCTGTCCCGGGTCGTGAGGGCGGCCCACCAGTACCTGACGTTCTGCGCCGCCACGCCGCTGCAGCACGGTGCGGCGGCCGTGCTCGATGCACCGGGGACCTACGCCGCGGAGCTGCGACGTCTGTTCATCGAAAACCGCGACGCCCTGAGCGCCGCGTTGTCGCGTGCGGGCCTGCGGGTGTACCCGTCGCACAGCACGTACTTCGTCATGGCGGACCACACGCCCCTCCGCTTCGCGGACGATCGCGCGTTCTGCTACTACCTGACCGAGAGGGTGGGGGTGGCGGCGATCCCGCCCTCGGTGTTCTACGGCACGCCGGGCCTTGGGCGAGACCTGGTGCGGTTCGCCTTCTGCAAGAAGCGAGAGACGATCGCGGAGGCGATCGGCCGGCTCGGCACGCTCGCGAGGGGTTAGCCGGCTCTGATCGAAGCCTCGTGCCAGATGACGTAGGCCCAGTTGCCCAGGACCAGCACCCAGGCAATGACGGAGGCGACGCGCCGGCGGCTCGGGCTCCACGGGGGCGGAGGCTTCAGCAGCCTCGAGAGCCACCAGAGCGGAGCGACGATCACAAAGACCGTGACCACGGGGTTGAAGGCGAGGGCGCGGGCCGGGTGCCCGGAGAAGAGGCTCATGGTGGCGCGCGTCCCGCCGCAGGTGGGGCATGGAACGCCCGTGGTTCGTCGGAGTGTGCAGAGCGGGAGGTCAGCGCCGGTGCGCTGCGACAAGACGTAGGCGAACACGACGATGCCGATCCAAACGAAAAAGACCACGCCGGGTATGGCGTGGTCTTTGAGGCGTTGTGAGAGTGTTGACTGTGGGGCAGTCATGCGGACCGGGTTGTAGGCCCGGCAGCGCCGGCCTTCCTTAGGGGCCCGATCCGGCAGCACCTGCGGCTGCGGCACCGAGGCCCACGACCATCATGATGAGCCAGAGCACCACGCCGAGCGCCATGAGCCCGACGCTGATCATGCCGAGAATCTTCCCGGCCTGGGTCGTGCCCCGGCCCGCCGGGTCCATGAGCCCCGAGTCCATCTCGCGCAGGTCGGCGTTTCCCATGACCCACGCAACGATGCCGCAGATCCCGCAGACCACCAGTCCGAGGATCCCGAGGACGAGAATAACCGTGCCCCGGTGGGGCTTGAGCATGCTACCGGGCTGCTGTGGCGGCGAGCCATAGCCCGGCTGCTGTGGGTACTGGGTCAAGGGGAATCCTTTCGGTCGCGGGGATCAGCGCGAGGCGCCGGCGACGGTCAGCACGATGTTCAGGACGAGGAAGATGCAGCCGAGGATCGTGGCGATCATCCCGATGATCTTGCCGGCCTTGGTGGAGCCGCGCCCGGAGGGGTCCATCAGCCCGGCGTCCATTTCCTTGATGTCCTTGTTTCCCATCACCCACGCGGCGATGCCGCAGGGCAGGCAGATGACGAGACCGACGATGCCGAGCACCAGAATGAGCGTGCCGCGGTGCGGCTTCATCGCGCCACCCGTGGGGGCGCCGGCCATGCCTGGAAACTGACTCATGTGAAGTTCTCCTGGAGCGCAGGGGGCCATTCCCCTCCGAAGGATGCAGGCTACCAGCCGCATGGTTGGGTGTCAAAGCGGCGAACGGTCCGGCGAGCCGCACGTGGTACCTAGGCTCGGTTGTGGAAAACGCGAAGGAACTGCGTGAGGTCGCCCTCGACTTCATTCGAGAAGCGACGCGTGCCGCGGACCCGGTTCCGGCACTGAGGCGGGCCTGGATTCCGGAGCCCGGACGGCTCTATGCACTCGCGATTGGCAAGGCGGCCAGCCCGATGGCGGCCGAGCTCCAAGTGTTGTGTGGCGATGGGCTTGTGGCGGGGCTCATTGTCGGGCCGGACGAGGCGGTGGCCCCCGGCCCGGCCTGGCGCACGCTCGGAGCGGATCACCCCTATCCGACGCCGAGGAACGAGGTTGCCGGCTGGCAGGTGGCGAGTTTCGTCGAAAGGGCCTCAACCCAGGGGACTCTGTTGGTCGCCCTCTCGGGCGGCGGATCGGCGTACCTGTCGGTTGCCGCGCCGGGGCTGACCGTTCAGGACCTTGCGTCGGCGACACTCGAGCTGCAACTGGCGGGCGCCACCATCGGCCAACTCAACCTCGTACGGAAACACCTGGAAGTGCTCAAGGGCGGCAGACTCGGGTTGATCTCGCGCGGGCCCACGCGGGTCTATGTGCTCTCGGACGTGCTGGGCGACCCGCTGGATGTCATTTCTTCGGGACCCTTCGCCCCGGACCCGACAACGTTCGCGGCTGCGCTGCGGGCGATTGAGGAGCGCGGCCTGACGGAATCGCTGACGAACGTTGCTCGGCACCTTCGGGACGGCGCGAGAGGGATGCACTCTGAGACTCCCAAACCGGGCGACGCCGGGCTGGCGCACATCGAGCACGTCGTAGTTGCGAGCAACGCAACGGTGCTCAATGCGGTCGCGTCGGGCCTGGAGCGTGCGGGCTTCTGCGTCACGGTTCGGCGCAACGTCGAGGGTGAAGCGTCCGAGGTCGGGCGAAGTCTTGCTCGCGAGGCGATCGGGCTCGCCCGTTCCCGCACCCAGGTGGCGCTGGTGTTCGGGGGCGAGACCACGGTCACGGTGGGGTCGTCGCGCGGGGTCGGAGGGCCAAGCCAGGAACTCGCGCTCGCGGCAGGGCTGGAACTGGAGGCGGCGCTGGGCAGTGGGGCGGAGTGGCTGGCTCTTGCCTACTCGACCGATGGCCGCGATGGCCCAACCGATGCGGCGGGCGCCCTCGTGGACGCAAGGTCGCTGGCAGCGATGAGAGAGGGCGGGTGCGACCCCGTCCGGGCGCTCACCGAGCATGATGTGTTCGGCGCCTTGCGGGCAGGTGGCGCGAGCATCGAGGCACGTGTCACCCACACAAACCTGAACCATGTGGGGGCTCTCCTGGTGCGTTCGGGGGAGCCCCAGCGGGAGGCCGCGCGACAGGTTCGGGCGGCGCGCCAACAATCACCGGACGCCCTGTGAGGCGTGCCTTGGAGCCTTCGCCTCATGGACCACACCCTGGCCAACCCTACGGGGGCCTCCCCGACGTGGAGCAACGTGACCGGCTCGCTGCCCGTTGTCGATCTGCACCCGACGGGGGCGGAGCGTGCGGAGATCGAGGTGACCTTTGTGCTGCCCTGCCTGAACGAGGCAAACTCGCTTGCGGAGTGCATCCGGGCGGCGCAGCGGTGCGCAGCGGAGGGCGGGCTCCAGGCCGAGGTCGTGGTCGCGGACAACGGTTCGACGGACGGCTCGCAGGAGATCGCCCGTGGCCTCGGGGCGCGGGTTGTGGACGTGACGGAGAAGGGCTATGGCAGCGCGCTCATGGGGGGCATCCGCGCGGCCCGCGGTCGCTACGTCATCATGGGCGACTCGGACATGTCCTACGACTTCGGCGAGGGCATGAAGTTCGTCGCCAGGCTGCGGGAGGGGTCTGAGCTTGTCATGGGCAACCGATTCGCGGGCGGGATCATGCCCGGCGCGATGCCGCCACTTCACCGGTATTTCGGCAACCCCTTCCTGACGATCATGGGGCGGATTCTGTTCCGCAGCCCCGCCGGGGATTTCAACTGCGGGCTGCGCGCGTTCAGCAAGGAGGCGTTCGAGAGGCTGGACTGCCGCACGACGGGGATGGAGTTCGCGAGCGAGATGGTGATCAAAGGTCAGCTCAAGAGGCTGCGCGTGTCGGAGGTGCCGATCCGCCTGCACAAGGACCAGCGTGGGAGGGCGCCGCACCTGAGGTCGTTCCGCGATGGCTGGAGAAACCTGCGGTTCATGCTCGTGATGTCGCCCCGGTGGACGCTGCTGATCCCGGGGTGTGTCCTCGGGCTGCTGGGGCTGGTGCTCACACTGGCGGTCGCGTTCGGCCCGGTGAAGTTAGGGGGCGTTCAGCTTGACCTGCACACGCTGGTGGCCTCGTCGCTGATGCTGGTCGTGGGGTACCAGCTCTGCGTCACCGGGGCGGCGATGAGGCTCTACACGCTGCAGACCGAGCTTGGCCCGATGCCCGCGCTCCTCCGCCGGCTCCACAGCGTGTTTTCTCTGGAGCGGGGCTGCATCGCGGGGGTGATCTCGACTCTGGCCGGGCTGGCTCTGATCGGGATACCCACGGCGCAATGGGCGGCGTCGGGGCTGCACGGCTCTCTCGACAGCGCCGTGACTCTGCGGCTGATGATCCTCGGCGGGTTGCTGGTGGCCCTGGGCGTGCAGACCGTGCTCATGTCGTTCGTGATGAGCATGTTCAGTATCACGTATCGGCGCCGGATCTAGCCGCAACTTCGCAACCGCCACGGCGGTATGCTGTGCCGCGAGGTCCACGACGCATGCGGCTTCTCACGAGCAAGATCCACAAGGCATTCCCGGAACTCGACCGCTTCGAGGAGGAGCGGTGCGAGCGGTTCGTGCGTGCCGCCAGACGGGGTTTTCGGCGCTCTCTGTGGCGAATGACGCTGATGGCGGTCGCGTTTTGCGTCGTAGCTGGACTGCTGGCGCTGGCCGCGTGGAAGCCGGTGCAGATGCTGGAGAAGCACGCCATCACTCGCGGCGCGGGATCGGTGGTCCCGGCGACGGCGGTTCTGGGCATGGCGACCGGCGTGTTCCTTGGCGGGGCTCTCGCGGCGCTGCTGGTGCGCGACATTGTGCTCAGGCGGCGCGTACGGTACGTCATCCGGGCCAGGGGCTCGTGCTCGGGCTGCGGCTATTCGCTCCTGGGCGTACCTGTGCCCGAAAACCTGTGCGTGGTGTGCCCGGAGTGCGGGTTCATCTCAGAGGTGGACGCGGCGCTGGATGAACTCGTGAGCGACGGCCCGTCGCAGCGGGTGTTCAGCCCCAAACCCGAGAAGCTCTCGCTGTGGGGTCGCGTGCTCACCCCGAGGCGGGTCGCTCGGCTGAAGCGAGCCGCGGGGTGGACGCTGATGGTGCTGGTCATCGTCGCGCCCGCGGGTTGGGGGCTCTACGAGTGGTTCCTGTCGGTCCAGGCGGGGCGTGCCAAGGCGGCGCTCACGCAGGGGCAGGCCCTGAACGACCTGGCGGAGCAAGCCCAACCCTCGCGAGATGGCGACGACGCGTGGGTCGAGTTCCACAAGGTGCAGGCATTGATCACGGCGGCCGATGACCGGGATTGGCGAGGCTCCCCGCCTCAGACCTCTCACGGCGACCCGGCGTTCGCGGACTTCTCGCAGGTGGCGGATCCTCCCCGCAACGACATCGAACGTCAGCCGCGTCAGATCGAGTCTGACGAGCTCAACACAAAGCTCGGGCGGCAGATGATCGACGCCTACCGAAAGGACGGCGTCTACGAGGCCATGGACCGCATGGCGAAGTGCCCCCGGGCGAGGCGGGACTACACCGTGACGCCCGGAACGCCGACGATGAACCTGCTCCTGCCGCACCTGGGCCCGGCGAGGAACATGGCGAGGCTCAACGGGGCGCGGATGAGGCTTGCGTTTGAGGCCGGGGACGTGGCGGAGTTTGAGCGGGCGGCACGCGCGAACCAGGCGCTGGCGCGGATGCTCTCGTATTCGCCCGTGCTCATCGAGGGACTTGTCGGGTTCGCGATCGAGTCACTCAACTATGGCCAGATGAGGCGGGTCCTGGCAAAGAACCCCGGCCCGGAGTGGCTCGATGCGATGAGCCGGGTGCTGAGTGAGCAGCAACCGGCCGGGGACGCGCTGGTCATGCTCCGCGGGGAGAGGTCGATCGCGGTGGAGTCGACAGCGCTGCTCTTCTCCGAGCCCGCGAACGTCAGGTTCGGGCGCTTCTCCAAGGGCGTGGCCAGCACGGTCGGGATGCTGGGGGGCGGGATGTCCCCGAGGTGGAGACTCGGCACGTTCGACCAGAACCGAGAGTACATCGATTCGGTGTTCGACCGCGTGGACAAGGCGGCGGCGCTCCGCGCGGGGGAGCGGGGCGACCTGGCGGTGATCGATCCGGAAGCCGAGACCTCGCTGCTTCTCCCGCAGATGCTCGTGCCGGCGATGCGGCGTGCACTCACGTCGTGTGACATGGTGCAGACGGACCGGGCGGGCATCCTCGCGATGATCGCGCTGGAGCGATTTCGGATCGAGACCGGCGGGTATCCGCAGACGCTGCAGCAGCTCGTCCCGAAGTACCTCGCGGAGCCGCCGCAGGACGTGTGGACGGGCGAACCACTGCGCTATCGCGCCCTCGTTGAGCCCTACTCACCGGGGGGCTTCCGCTACGTGCTCTACAGCGTCGGGGCGGATCAGACGGATGACGGTGCGCCGCTGAAGCCCGGCGCCACAAGCATCCGGGACTGGGACGCCATGCGGCGGAGTTCCCGAACGAGCATCGACTTTGTGGTGAGTTCGACCGACTGAGTGGTCGGGCGCACGCCGGGGGTGTGGCAGCATGGGCAGGGTGCGCCGGTGGGTGTTGGGCGTCGCGGCGGCGGGCCTGCTCGCGGGGGCGGCACACGAACTTCGCTGGGCGCTCACCGTACAACCCAGCAGCGACCGGACGCACGTCCGGGCCGCGCGCCTCCTCGCCGGGTCAGGCCGTGGCGAGGCCCGGGATCAGTGGGACGAGTTCGAGTCCGCGTGCGACATGTTCGGCAGGGTGCGGTCGACGGTGATGCTGAAGTACGGCGAGGGCAGACCGGACTCGGCGCCCTCCGGATGGCCCCAAGCCGCACCGTGGCCCGTGCCGCTGACCGTGGTGAAGGCAGGGACTGCGGATTCTGCGAGCCGTGACTTGGCGAAGAACCTGGTCGCGGACCTGTGCGATCCGATGGTCGGAAGCATGCTGGACGGCATCGCGGAGCCTCCGCGCTGCGTGCGGCCCCTCGACGGGGAAGTGGCCCGGTTGATCGACGTTCGCTTTCCGGAGCTGACCACGGGGCGAGAAATGGGGCTGGCATTGGTGGCCAAGATGCACCTGGCGGCGGAGCCCGGGGGCGTGGAGGACCTCGCGCGGTGGTACCGGCGCTCAATCAAGGTCGCGAACATCCAGTCGCAGCAGCCGACGCTGATCGACCGGCTGGTGTCCGACGCGGTGTTCGACGAGGCGACGGAAGCAGCACGCCTGATCGCCAGCCGTGACGACCTGAGCTCCGCGACGCTCGACGCGATGATCGCGTCCACGCGAGCGATGGCCGACATCCCGCTGCCGACCAGGGCAATGGAGTGCGAGCGGCTGAGCGTGCTGGACACGCTCCGGAGCCTGCACGACGAGAACGGGCGGTGCATCCCAACCCGGGTGGACGCCCTGACCCGGATGTCGCAGGGCGAGGCCGCTGCGGAGCCCTCGGAGTGGATGAACCTGCTGTGGTGGCGGTATCCATCGCTCGACCTGACCGTGGCGCGGGCGGAGGAACACTTCAAGGTGATCGCGGAGGCCACGGCGAGCGAGCCCCACGCCCGCCTGGCGGAGCCCGCGAGGCTGGAGATGGCGCTCGAGACCCAGGCGAAGCCCGCGGATCGGGTACTCCGGCTGCTCCTTCCCGCGCTGAGCCACTTCATCGCGCGGACCGACCGATCGACCTGCATGCGACGGGCGACGCTGGTGCTGCTGGAGGTTGAACGATACCGTGCCGAGCACGGCCGCCCGCCGTCAAGCCTCGATGAGCTGGGCGTGTCCCGGCCCAAGGACCCGTACTCGGGACTTGACTTTGGGTACTTCATCCCCAGGCCGTCGGCGGACCCGCGGCCATACCTGCTTTACACGGTCGGCATCGACGGGGTCGACAACGAGGGGGCAGAGGCATCGGACCGCGAACAGGCGTTCCGCAGCGGACGGGGCGTCACGGGCATCGACTTTGTGTTCAACGCCAAGCCGGCGAGATCGAAGTAGCGGCCGTTATTTCCGCAGCTCGAGCACTCGCTGCAGGTTGCGCTGGGCCGGCCCCAGGTCCGGCTTGAGCTCCAGGGCCTTGCGGAAGCACGCCTCGGCACGCTGCAGGTTGCCGGACTTTGCGTAGGCGCCTCCGAGGAGATTCCATACCTGTGGCTGGTTGGGTACCGTCGAGAGCGACGCCTCCAAGGCCCGGATCGTCCCGGGATAGTCCTCGGCGCCGTCGCACGCGGTGCCGAGCTTGTTCAGCGTGTTCACCGTCACGGGGGCGAGCTTCACCAGGCGCTCGTACTCCCCCTTCGCGGCTCGTGCATCACCGAGCTGCAGCAGCGTGTCGCCCAGCACTTCGGCGAGTCGCGGGTCGGTGCGATCAGCAGCCGCGGCAGCCCGCAGCGCCGGAAGCGCCTCGGGCAGCTTGCCCTGCGAGATGAGCATCCCCGCCGCCTCAAAGCGTGCGGCGGCCGCCTCCTCTACCGGCAGGCCGGCAAGGAGTGATGCCGCTCCCTTCGAATCCCCCATGGCCTCCCGCACCGCCGCAAGACGCCGGCGGGTCTGCGCGTGCCCCGGGAAACGCTCGTGAGCAAGTTCGAGGAATGGCTTGGCGTTGTCTGGAGAGCCGACCGCCAGCAGAGCCTCGCCCATGGAGAGCGAGTGCCAGGGCCGGCCCACGCCGCCGATCGCGGCCCGCCAGCCGGCGGGTCGCTCCTCCGGAACCTCTCCCAGGGTCCAGGCGCGCCCCGTGTCAACGCGACACCCCGCGATGAGTGCCGCGTGCTCGGGGATGTTGCGAACAAAGACGAGGCTCACCGGGTCGAGATGGACGAGCGCCCACTCGGACGAGGTGGCGAGCGACCTTGCCAGGTCCTCGTGCCCGCGCGTGGGGACCACCGCCGTGTTGATCCCGCGGCGCGAGGCAACCTCCGGAAAAGTGCCGGACCCGATCGCCGCCGACTCCTCGAACATGGCCGGGCCGTAGGCGTCGGTTCGACCATCGATGTACACAGGCATCTTCGCGGCGACGCGGTACACGAAGTAGCCGCCGTCACGGACCGTGTTGAACAGGTTGCCCCCGGGTTCGTGTGCGAGGATGAACTGCGCCGCCCCGCGGGGCTGGTACCACTTGACAATGCCCAGGCCCCACTCGCGAGGCAAGTCTCTCGCGACGGCGTAGCGGTCTGTCAGGAAGAACCACGCGATGGTGAGGGCGGCAACCGAGGCCGCGAGCGACGCCGCTCGCCACACCGGGCGCAGCGTCCCGGGCGCAGCGGCGACGGCGCTGCACACGACCCACGCGCCCACCACGGCGGTCATCGGGGTGTTTCGCTGGAGCATGGCGAACAGGTACGCCGCCAGCCCCACGAGCCCGAGCCGGATAAGCGCTCCCCCGAGCATGTTGGCATGGTCTGCGGGCGAGAGCAGCCCGTTGTCCCGAGAGTCTCGCCAAAGGGCGAAGGCGGACCGACCGGAAGCGACGGCGGCGAGCACGACGAGCGCGCCGCACGCCCAGAAGTCCCACCCCCACGAGGCGAGCGGTATCTCGAGGGGGCTGCGCATCTCCGTGATCAGGCGCCTGGTGGCGTGCCCTGCGCTGGTCTCCCGGTACATCTGCACCGCGTACATCGCCCCCGAGTGCCCGTACGGGTTCACCCAGCACGCCCCGATCACCAGGAGGGTGCAGGCCAGCAGGGGGCCGCTCACGGCTCGGGGGGCGGGCACGCCGGCACGGGCGGCGCGGGCGCCGATGACCCAGCGGGCCAGAGCATCCGCGGCTAGGACTCCGACGCACAGCACGGGGCCGAAGACAAAGGTGGTGTGCGTGTTGACCCACACAACTTGCAGCACGGGCACCACCCAGATCACCGGGGCGACCTTCCCGGCGAGTGCGGTGCGGCGTGAGTGCTCCAGCAGCACCAGGAACAGCGCCGTCATGAGATATGTCATCAGCTCGGGCCTCATCACCCAGCGCGCTGACCCGGCCACGAGCCCCAGCACGATCGCCGCGGCAACCGCCGGGTGGCCCAGCAGGCGGCGCTGCGGCCACAGCAGCACGCCCCAGGTGAGTGCGACAAGCATCGCCTGCAGCACGCTCGGCGCCCACTCACCCAGGCTCCACACCTTGGCAATGACAACGCAATAGACCCATCGCATCTCACGGAGCGGCATGCCCTGGGCCGTATACGAGTACAGCTCCGTCCTGGGCACGTCGCGGTGCTCGATGATCCACTCGCCGTTGCGGATCTGCCACCACAGGTCCGCGGAATAGACCTTCTGCACCGCGACCGACGCGAGAAGGATCGTCACGGCCACCGCCACGGCCCACCAGTCCCACCCGCGTCGTGATTGGCTGATCCGTGTTTGGCTGTTCATGGTAGAGTCCTAGGGAACGCGGCTGAGAGCCCACTCAATGATCCCGCCCGACTTCCCGGGCTTCAGCTGCGCCACGAGCCGCAAGGCCCTGCATGTGACGGGCGCGAAGCGGACTTCGTTGCGGGTATCGAGCGCGATGCCGTATGTCGAACCCGCGACCAGCTCAACGGGGTGCCACACGGCGCCGTCGTCGGTCCATTCCAGCCGCCACGACTCGGGCGGGGCGCACTCGCCGCGGCCTGTGTCGTCAAACCACTGCACGGTGCAGGCGTTGACGGTCTGCACGGGCTCAAAGTCGTAGCGAGCCCACTGCTCGCTCGCCTTCCTGGGCCACCAGGTCATCCGGGGGGGCTTGGGGTCCGCCGAAGACTCACCCCACACATCATCGCACAGGGCATCAACGGTGTCGCTCGCGTAGCAGTGGGAGACGCTGGGGGTCAGCCACGCCTTGCCCGCCCGAAGCCCCGCCGATGGCGACTCCGCGAGCCACACGGTCATCTCGCCCGCGCCGCGGTTCGCCCACGTGCAATACGGCACCAGTCTCAGCGTCGCGGGCCTGCCCTCGCCTCGGGGCTCGTACAGGCGGTCGGACGGGAACACGCCCGACTGACGGTCCGCGGCGGCGGTGAGCACCACGACCCCGCCTAGCAGTTCCGGCTCCCACTTCTCGGAGATTGGCGACTCCGCCGGGAGCACGATGTTGGAAACGCCGTCCGGGTTGTCCGCCTGCTCAGCGCAGTACACAATCGGCCCGCGCCGGATGGCGACCCGGCCCGCGTTACCGGATACCGCCGGGTGAGAGACGACTCGCTGCACAGGCATGTCCATGACGAGCTCTACCGTGTCCCCCCGGCCCCAGCGCCGGGTGAGTTCCGCATAGCCCCGCGAGACCTTCGCGTCCACGCGTGAGCCGTTGACTCGGAGCGAGTGCGACCGGCACCAGTCCGGGATGCGCAGGCGGAGCGTCCACTCGCCCCGGTCCGCGGGCGCCTCGACCCGCAGGGTGACCCTGCCGTCCCACGGATAGCGTGACTCCTGCGTGATCTGCCCCGCACCACCCCACGCGGGGGGCCTGGCGGTGCCGGCGGCGTACAGGTTGACCGACAGGCCATCCGGCCGCTGGACGTACTGATACTGCTCGATGGAGGAGAGCAGCCTGAGGACGTTGGGCGGGCAGCACGCGCAACTGAACCACTCCTGGCGGCTGACGCCGCCCCGGGCCGCGAGCGGGTTCACGTAGAAGAACGAGCAGCCATCAAGCGACACGCCGGAGGCGACCGCGTTGTACAGCACTCGCTCCATCACGTCGGCGTACTTCGCGTCCCCGGTCAGCACGTTCATGCGCCGTGCCCACATCGCCAGGCCGATAGAGGCGCACGTTTCCGCGTAGGCGGACTCGTTCGGCAGGTCATAGTCAGTTGTGAATCCCTCGTTCTGCGCGGAGTTCCCGATGCCGCCGGTCACGTACATCTTGCGGAGCGTGAGGTTGTCCCAGAGCGAGGTCAGGGCGTCGGCCATCGGCGCATCGCCGTCGATCCGCGCGAGGTCGGTTGCGGCGGAGTACAGGTACATGGCTCGCACCGCGTGACCCACGACCTGCCTCTGCTCGGCAAGCGGCGCGTGGTCCTGGCAATACTGGCCCAGCAGCGGCCGGCCCGTGCCCTTTCCTCGCTCGTGCAGGAAGTACCGGGCCATTTCCAGGTGGCGGGGGTCGCCCGTGTGCTCGTAGAGCCGGATGAGCGCGAGTTCGATCTCGGGGTGGCCGCAGACACCGCTCGTCTTGCCGGGGCCGAACTTCGCTTCGATGCAGGCGGCGAGCCGGACCGCAGTGTCGAGGAGCGACGTGCGGCCGGTCGCCTCCGAGTGGGCCACTCCCGCCTCGATGAGGTGGCCGGCGCAGTAGAGCTCGTGCATGTCCTTCAGGTTCGTCCACTTCTCATCGGGCTTCGCGATGGTGAAGTACGAGTTGAGATACCCATCAGGCTGCTGCGCACCCGAAACCACGCCCGCGAGCTTGTCCACCCGACGACGCAACTGCCGGTCGTTGTTTCGAGCCAGCAGGTTCGACGCTCCCTCGAGCATCTTGAACACGTCGGAGTCGTTGAAGAAGTACCCTTGGTACCCGCCCGTCTTCGCATCGCCAGCCCGCTGAAGGTTCTCGATCCGCCCGGTCTTCTCGCACTGGGTCCAGTTCTGATCCAGCGTGCCGGTGGCGTTCGCTCGCTGACGCGGCGCCCAGAACGGGTCCGTCAGCGTGACCGCGGTGAATGGGACCGACGAGGCGGACGGGTCGCCGCGTTGGGGTTGTCCGCCGGCGAGCGTGCACAAGACGACAGCGGCGATGGTGAGCATGCCCGAGCGTAGGGCCTACTCGCCGCTTCCAACACCCGCGCCGTCGACACAGCAGAGGTAGGGCCTCTGGGGTTGGCCCGCGCCATAGCCGCCCTCGGCCCACACCCGGTCCACCGGGTCCGAAAGGTCGAAGACCTTGCGGCCCTCGACCCACGTCTGCTCGATGCGGGAGGCAACCGAGAGCGGATCGCCGGACAGCACGATGAAGTCCGCATCCTTGCCGGCCTCGAGCGAGCCGACGCGATCGCCTAGGTCGAGCATGGCCGCCCCGTTGCGAGTGACTGCCGCGAGGGCGCCCTCGCGCGACATGCCACCCCGAACCGCAAGGCCCGCGGACCGCAGGAACAGGCGAGAGTCGGTGATCCAGTCGTCCGTGTGGATACAGACGTTTACCCCGGCTCGCTCGAGCACGGCGCAGGTCTCCAGCGAGAGCCCGGCGGCTTCGAGCTTCCCCCCCGGGCTGTCCACGAGGATCACCGAGCACCCGAGGACCTTGCCGCCAGACTCCTTCTGGGCGAGGGCAATCTCGTCCGCAACCTTCCAGGCCTCGCTCACGTGGTGCAGGACCACGCGGAAGCCAAACTCCTTCTGGAGACGCAGGACGGTCATGATGTCGTCGGCGCGATGGGTGTGGTGCTGCACGATGCGTTCGCCGCGCAGGGCTTCGCCGATGGCCTCGTTCCCAAGGTCACGGGCGGGCCCGTCCTCGGGCTTCCCGGACGCACTCGCCCCGGCCTGCCTCTCGGCGTATTCGCGGGCTTTGATGAACCGATCCCGCACCAGCGCCGCGGACTTTGCCCGCGTGCCCGGGAAGGGTGCTCCGCCGATGGAGTTTGTTCCATTCGCCATCTTCAGCCCGCCCGCGGGCGTGCGGGCGTCCCCGTCGGCGGCGTTCATGAAGAGCGATTCAATTGTCCGGGCCTCACCCGGGCGAGAGCGGAGCTTGAGGTAGATCGTCTGGCCCGAGAGCAAGTGCCCGGAGCCGGGCATCACGTTGACCGTGGTGATCCCCCCCGCCAGGGCGCGCCGCATCCCCGCATCGAACGGGCTCAGGGAGTCGGCCACTCGAACCTCGGGCTGGATCGGCGAGCTCGAGTCCGCACCCGCGGCACCCCCGATGTGGCTGTGCGTGTCCACCAGGCCCGGCATGACCGTCTTCCCGGAAAGGTCCACTCGCGTGGTGCCCTCGGGCAGGGTGAGGTCTACCCCGATCGACACGATCTTGCCGTGCTGCACCAGGAGCATGCCGCTGTCAATCTCTCTCGCCCCGACCGGAATGATGCGGGCACCGGTGAAGACGATGGGCTGGTCCTGAGCAGACGCGGCGGCGCACAGAAAGGCGCCGGCAACGAGAGCGAGCGAGTGGATGAAGCGATGCCTCACGGATTGAGCTCCTCTGTGTCGAACATAAGACCCACGGCGCGATCGTACACGCGTGCCGCGAGCTGCCCGCCCCCGGGGGTCGCAGCCAGCGCTTCCATCATCACACCCGAGTTGACCTCGAGCACCATCGGCCTGCCCCCGACCGTCACCACGTCCACACTGCCGAAGCGAAGGTTCAGTGCTGCCGCGGCGGAGGCGGCGAGCACGGCGCGCGGGTCATCGGGGCGGGGGTCCAAGAGCGTGAGCGTGGCACCCTGACCGAGGTTGTGCCGCCAGTTCAGCAGCCGCACCTCGCCAGAGGCCGGCACCTCGCGCAGCACCGACGCGGAATCCGGCTCGAGGTTTGCGAGCAGCCGGCCGCACTCCCGGGTGAGGCCCGATCTCGTGATCTGGTCAGCCAGGAGTTCCAGCACGGTCCGGTGCCCGTCGCCGTGAACGGTCGGCCGGACCTTGATGTACGCCGCCTCGCACACACCCGCGAGCACGACAAACCTCGCCTCCTCGCCGATGTCAACGAAGGGGCACATCGCGACCGACTGCCCCCGCTCGAAGAGACCGAGCACCGCGGCCTCAAGGGCAACCCTTGAGCGTGCCCGGTGCACGCCCCGCCCCCCCGTACCGAGGTTGTCCTTTACCACCACGTCGCCAGCGCACCGCTCAAAGTAGCGGAGCATCTCGTCCCAGTTGCCCGCGTGCGCGACAAACCGCGCCATGCTCGGGTGGAGGAACAGCCGGTGCTCGACACGAGGCAGGCCCGACGCCGCGAGCGCAGCGGACGTCGCCGCCTTGTCGCAGGCGATCGCGGAGGTGGCGGCGGGGTTCAGATCAAACGTGTACCCGTGCACGTGCCGGATGGTTTGCCCCCGCTGCAGACGGAGTATCCATCCCTGCGCGATGTGCTCGACGCGGATGCCGCGCCGCGACGCGGCCCGCTCCACCTCCCGCACCAAAAGTCGTTCGTGGTTCAGTTCGCTCACCCGGGTGCGCCTCCGTCGGCCCGACAGCCCGGGCAGAGGGCCACTGTAGTTCAGGCGGGGCCCGACACCATGGCGGAGAGGGCCGCGCCGCGGGAGGTCGCTGCTCGTACCGCTTCGGCGATCGCCTCGCGGACCGCCCGCGCATCGAGCACCGCGCAGGCCGCCTCCGTCGTGCCCCCCTTGCTCGTGACAGCCGCCCGCAGCGTCGCCGGGTCTGCTCCTGTCAGCAGCATGCGGGCCGCGCCCGCGAGCGTCCCCCGGACCAGCCTGGAGGCGGTGGGGGGGTCAAACCCCGCGTCCGCCGCCGCACGCTCCATCGCTTCCGCCAGATAGAACAGGTACGCCGGACCGGAGCCGGACACGGCTGTCACCGCGTCCATCAGCCGCTCGGGCACGCGCACGACGTCCCCCACGGCGCGGAAGAGTCGCTCGGCGTTCGCCACGTCGTCGTCGCTCGCACCCTCACCCGCGCACAACCCCGTCACGCCCTGCCCGATGGAGGCCGGCGTGTTCGGCATGAGCCTCACAACCCTGGCGCGGCCCCCGAGGGCCGCTCGAATCGCGCCCGTCGTGACTCCTGCCATCACCGAGAGTACTGGCCGCCCGCCGACGCCACCGAGTTCGGAAGCGACCGATTGAAACACCTGCGGCTTCACGGCGAGCAGGATCGCGCCCTCTCCCGGAGCTGCCTCGCGGCGCGACAGTTCTGCGACGGCCTCCGCGACACCCGGCACCACGGTCGCGCCAAGGCTCGCGAGCACCGCCCGGCGGCCGGGGTCTGGCTCCGCAATGACGAGCGGGCCGGTCTCCACACCCGCGCCGAGGGCCCCTTCCGCCACGGCACGTCCCATAGCTCCGCCCCCGATGATCGCCAATCCCCTGGTCATGGACAAAGGGTACCGGGCTGTGGGGCGGGCTGCCCCGTATAATCTCGCCATGTCCGCGTACTACCAGCTGGACTTTGAAAAGCCCGTCGTCGCCCTCGAGCAGAAGATCGAAGCCGCGGAGGCCCGGCTTCGGGACGTCGCCCGCGAAGCGGGCGGGGGTGGGCAGGTCACCGAGCTGCAGACCGAGATCGCGAGCCTGAATCGCCAACGGGAGCAGTTGCTCGAGAAGACCTACGCCGGCCTTACACCCTGGCAGACGGTCCGCGTCGCCAGGCACCCGTCGCGCCCCCAGACGCGCGACTACGTTCAGATGATCTTCCGTGACTTTGTGGAGCTTCACGGCGACCGCCGCTTTGGCGATGACCCAGCCATCGTCGCCGGCTTCGCCCGCATCGGGCCGCACAAGGTGCTGCTCATCGGCCACCAGAAGGGCAAGCAGACCAGCGAAAAACTGGCGTGCAACTTCGGCTGCGCTCACCCGGAGGGGTATCGCAAGGCCCTGGCGAAGATGAAGCTCGCCGAGAAGTTCGGTGTGCCGATCGTGACCCTCGTGGACACGCCGGGGGCCTACCCCGGGCTCGGCGCCGAGCAGCGCGGGCAGGCGGAAGCCATCGCCGTGAACATCCTGGAAATGTGCCGCCTGCGAACGCCGGTCCTGAGCGTGATCATCGGCGAGGGTGGCTCGGGCGGCGCTCTGGGCATCGCCGTTGCCGACGCCGTCGGCATGCTCGCCTACTCCTGGTACACCGTCATCAGCCCCGAGGGGTGCGCCGCCATCCTCTGGAAGGAAGCCAACGAGCAGACGAACACCGCGGCGGCCAAAGCCCTGAAGCTCACGGCGGCGGACAACCTATCCCTGGGCATCATCGACGAGATCCTGCACGAGCCCGCGGGAGGGGCGCACCGGCATGCCGCAGCGACCGCGGCGGGGGTGCAGCAATGGCTTGTCCGGAAGCTCGATGAGCTTAAAGCACTCCCGATCGACAGCCTCCTCGAGCGCAGGTACCTCCGGTACCGGCACATCGGGACCGTCGTCGAGCAGGCGACGGGTGAGGCGGCAACGCCCACGGCGTAGCTGTCGACTGAGGCCTGTTTGCCGTTCGGGTTCCTTTTGACCGTCCACGTTCTCGGGGCTAGGCTTGCCCCCGCTCGGATGGTGGCCCCGAGGGCCGCATTGGCATTCCCAGTCGTCAGGCGCCGGAGGGCACCCGTGGGCAAGAAGGCCGCTACCACAAAGACGAAGAAGCAGCCCAAGGCCGCCAAGGCGAAGGCTGCGAAGCCCGCGCCCGCAAAGGCGAAGACCAAGTCAAAGGCCCCTAAGGCTGCCCCCAAGGTTAAGGCAAAGCCCAAGGCTCCGGCGCCGAAGGTTGCGCCCAAGACCCCCGCGAAGGCGGCGAAGGTTCCGGCGAAGGCTGCGCCCGAGGCGTCAAAGTCCGGGCGCAAGGGCATCACGGTCGTAACTCCCAGGCCCGCGAAGAAGGTCCGGACCCCCGTGACCGCCGCGAGCTTCATGCCCGCCGGCCTCTCACCCCTCGTGGACCCGAACAACCCGATCCGTAAGCCACTGATCCCCTCGGGGCCAAAGGCGGCGGGCGGGCGGGCCCTGGGCCAGCACGGCGGCCCGGAGGTCGAGCAGGTGCGCCCCGAACTCAAGACCCACCTGACTAAGGCGCAACTCGATCATTTCCGTTCGCTGCTCATCCGCAAGCGAGCCGAGCTCGTGGGTGACGTCGCGGGGATGGAAGCCGCGGCGCTCCAGGGCGAGAGCGGCTCGCTCTCCAACATGCCCTCCCACCTCGCAGAGCAGGGGTCCGACGCCTCCGAGCAATCGTTGCAGCTCGACCTCGCCGCGAACGACCGCAAGCTGATCCGCGAGATCGACGAGGCGATCAAGCGGATCGACAACGGAACCTACGGCGTATGCGAGGTCACCGGAAAGCCCATCAGGAACGAGCGGCTGGAAGAGATCCCATGGACCCGGTACAGCATCGAGGCCGCGCGAGAGCTCGAACGTCATGCGATGCGGGCGTCCTGATACGGTTATTCCACCGTGCCCACCGAGCCGCAATCCACCCGTCAGCCCCTCAGCCCGGTGCGCTGCGCGCGGGCGTGGGTGGTACTGGTGACCGTCGGAGTGGTGGGGCTGGTCGCCGACCTGGCGACCAAGAGCATCGCGTTCGCGACCGTCGCCCCGAGCCCGGTGCACGTGAAGCGTGAAGACGTGCTGGCGGTCGCCAGCCCCTCGCTCCTGATCGAGGCGCACGAGCCGGTGGTGGTGATTCCTCGGGTACTGGAGTTCACCCTGGTCCTCAACCCGGGCGCGGTCTTCGGCATCGGCGCCGGGCAGCGCGTCGTCTTCATCATCTTCACGTGCTTTGCCATGGGCTTTGCGATGTACATGTTCGCGAGGTGGACCGTGGCGCGGGACTGGTCTTCCCACGCAGCCCTCGGCATGCTGATCTCGGGCGGGCTCGGCAACCTCTACGATCGCCTCAGGTTTGCATGCGTCCGCGACTTCATCCATCCGCTGCCCGACGCGGTGCTGCCCTTCGGCTGGGAGTTCCCTTGGGGCGGCCGGGTCATCTGGCCCTATGTCTCCAACGTCGCGGACCTCCTGCTCATCATCGGCGTCGCGATGCTGGTCTGGCGGGCCCTGAGGCCCTACAAGGCCGCCCCCGGAAAGCCCGGCCCCGTGGTCCGGTCTAGCACGAGGCCAGATCACCCCGGCGGATGAGCCCCGCGATCGCCTCGATGTCCGGAGTCAGCTCTCGGTCCGACGTCAGTGGGGGGGCCACAGACCTCACCATCGCGTGCACCCTCTCGACCCTCGCCCCTGACTTCAGCGGACGGTGCACGTCCAGCCCCGCGCTCGCGCACAACAGCTCGATGGCGACGACGTACTCGGCGAGTTCGAGCCCCCGCGCCGCCTTGGCCGCCGCCCTCGGCCCGAAGCTGTTGTAGTCCTCAATCTCCGCGCTCGTGGGCACGTTCGCCACGCTCGCCGGGGCCGAGAGGCCGACGAGCTCGTTGCAGCACGCCGCGGCGGTGTACTGCGCGATCATGAGCCCCGAGCACAGCCCCGGGTCCGGCGTCAGGTATGGCCTCAGGTGGCTCTCGGGGTCGAAGGCGCTGGTCATCCAGAAGACGCGTCGCTCCGCGATGCCCGCCACATGGCAGATCGCGACACAGAGCGCATCCAGCGGGATCGCGATGGGCATGCCATGGAAGTTGCCGGCGGAGATCACCTCGTTCCCCAGCACCAGCGGGTTGTCGGTGACGGCGCCGAGCTCGCGGGAGACCGCTTGCTTTACATAATCAAGACAGTCCAGGGCCGCGCCCGCCACCTGAGGCATACACCGCAGCGAGTATGGGTCCTGCACCCGAGGGTCGTTCTCCGCATGCGACGGGATGATCTCGCTCCCCGCGAGCATCTCCCGAAGCTCCGCCGCCACCCTCGCCTGCCCGGGCTGACGGCGAACTTCATGAACCCTCGCGTCCAAGTACGAATCCGTGCCCCGGCAGGCATCCACCGACATCGCCGCCGCCAGCAATGCCGCATGGAACAACCGCTCCGCATCGGCACAGAGCAGTGCGCCCCGAGACGCCATCAGGTGTGTGCCGTTGATGATCGCGAGCCCCTCCTTGGCCTCCAGCGGCAGGGGGGGCACGCCCGCGGCCCGCAGCGCCTCGCCACCTGAAACCTCGGGCCCGTCCCCGACTCTCGCGCGTCCCTCACCCGTGAGCACCAGCCCCAGCGCAGCGAGCGGGGCCAGATCGCCCGAGGCGCCCACCGAACCCGTCGTGGGCACGCGCGGCGTGACGCCCGCGTTCAGCAGGCTCACCAACTGCTCTACAACGATCGGCCTCACGCCGGAGCAGCCGCGCGCCAAAGACGCCGCGAGCAGGAGCATCATGCCCCGCACGACGTCCCGGGGCAGTGGGGTGCCGACGCCTGCGGAGTGAGAGCGGAGCAGGTTCTGCTGCAGGGTGCGAAGGTCGGCCTCTCCGATGCGCTGCCGGGAAAGGGATCCGAAGCCGGTGTTGATGCCGTAGTGAGGCATTCCGTCGGCCATAGCGTCTTCGACCACCGCTCGGGCGCGCGTGATCGAGGCCAAAGCGGCGGGCGACAGTCGCACAGGGCGGGCCTGCCGTGCGACCTGGAGGACATCCTGGATGGAGAGGGGCGAGCCGTCGAGGTGGAGGGGGCTGGTCATGGGAGTTGATTGAAGCCCGCCCGGGTGCCGCGGGAGCGACGGCCGCGCTTCGGAAAACGGTTCTCCCCGACTCCCGGACAACGTCCTATAAGATAGGATTCGGCTCATGTACGGCATTTTTACCCTAACGGCATTGATCGAGTCTGCACCCTACTACAAGCCGTGGAAATACCGAACGTGGCTTTTGATCACGCGGCGACTTGCATCCGGCTCGGAGCCCGTGTAAAGTCGCCGCGAAACCCCCGGAGGTGTGCGCCTCCGAGGGAGCGGAATGAGCCGCGTCAACGGCCCACCCGCAAGCCGATCACCGCGTCAACGGCGATCGGTGGACCCCGCTGCAGTAACAGCGAGGTCGGAGGCAGTGTACGCCGCGACTAGTGATGTGGTGCGGTCTAATCGATCCCGCACCCGTGCCCGGCAGAGACTCGGACCGATGCGTCCGGCTGCGTTAGGGGCTCGAAAAGCACGCGTAAAGACCGATCCGGCGTCCTGACCTTCTACCGACCTGTGCGCATTGGGCGTCCTGTTCTGCCGCGTTCGCGGCTGCGAGGGGCGTGCATGTTTTCATCGGTCGTGATGGGCGCTGAGTGGACGATCGCGGGTGTGGTGATCGAGACTCGTGAGCTGACGTCGGAGAAGAGCAAGCAGTGGAGGGGGTACATCGCCAAGGTGCAGGCGCCGGGCATGACGTTCGAGGTGAGCCTCGATGAGCGGATGTTCAAGGCGGTGGGGGAGGGAGAGAATCTCCTTTTTCGCGGGAGCTTTGAGGAGCAGAAGACGGACAAGGGCACGCGGCTGCGTTTCATCGCTAAGAGCGTGGAGCAGGCGGTGGCGAAGTGATTGCTCTGAAGACGGGCCGGCGTTCGTGGTTCGATCCTCGGGGATCTCGAGCGTTGGCGGCGGCTCTTGGCTCGCGATTGTGGGCGGTGTGCAAGGGGCGTCGAGGTCTCTTCGTCACACTGACCTACGACCGGTCACGGTTCAAGTCGCCTCAGGACTTGTACCGTCACGCGTCGGAATCGCAGCACGTGCCCTTGTTCCTGCGCAAGGTGGCACGCTTCTTAAAGACCGACCTGTCCGGGCGGTGGTTCTGCAAGATGGAGTTTCAGCGCGGCGGCTGGGTGCACTGGCATCTGATCGTGCTCGACGTTGAGCACATTCCGCATGCCGCGGTGACGCGGTGTTGGGGTCACGGTCACGTATGGCTGCGCAGGCTCACGCAGCGGGCCGTGAAGTACACGACGAAGTACGTCACGAAGGAGGATGGGTTTCCGATGTGGCTGCTGTCCGAGCGGCCCAGGTCGGTGAAGTTCATCCGAGTGAGTCCGGGATTTTGGGGGGACCTGGGGGAGAATGAGAGCGAGCAACCGCACGACGACGATGGGTCTGTGGAGTCCGGGGACACCCCCTCGCCGGACGACACGACCCACGTCGTCGATTTGTCCGCTGCCTGCTATGTGCCGATCGGTGAGCGCGTCAGCCAGCACGAGCATCGCATCCTCGCAAAGGACGACCGTGGTCGTTTCTGCCAGGTAGATGCCGAGATGGGGGCGCTCCTCGCCGAACTGCTCATGATGTCCCGTGGCGTCGTTGGCCGCCGTCAAGGTTGGTTGGTGGTCGATGCGACGCTGGACGATCTCAGGCATGCGGCGGGGCGTGTGGCCGCGGCGTCAGCCGCGGCCACCGCCGCCCTTCATTCAAATGAAACACGAAATCCTGACGGACGTGTCCGGCCGTGTGCGTTGCCTTGGTGGGTTGACGAGTGGTTTCGGCAGGAGGCACGGGCTTCGTGGGGGCTCGCATGACGTTGCTGGACTACGTCTCCTCGGAGTGTCGTCCGATCGCGTTGGCGGTTGTAGCCGTGTCGGTGAAGGGGAGGGGACGTGTGCGGAGTTTCCGCGGGGATGAGGCTTGGTCGCAGTTGCTGCAGTGGGTTTGGGAGCGGCATCTGACTTGGGCCGACTTTGAGTCGGTTGAGCATGTGCGGGCGTGGGTGGTTTCGTGGATGCGGCGCAGGTGTCATGGTCTGTGGTGCAATGAGCTGGCCCGGGATCGGAGGTTGCACGTAGGAGCGGCAGGGCTCGCTGTGCGCAATGGGCGTGCTGTGGACGCTGCCGAGGAGGCAGACCGTGTGCCGTGCGGCGTCTCGGTGGTGCTGGCTGTGATGCCGAGGCACCGCCGGGAGGTGTTGTTGTGGCGGCATGCGCAGGGCTTGACGTTGTCAGAGTGTGCCGGGCTGCTCGGGGTCGGACGGTCGTGCGTTTCGTATCACTTGGTTCAGGCGGAGCGGGAGTTTCGGGGCCGCATTGAGGGAACTTGGAAGACGCAGCGGCGGTCTTCCTTTATGGTGTTTGACGGTCGCCGCTCTTCGGGGAGGGTTGGATGATGGTTCCTCTCGTCGATTTTGTGATGATGGCTCTTGCAGGCGGCGTTGTTGCCGCTTGGATTTGGGACGGCGTGCGTGGTGCGTTGGTCCTGTTCTATGAGCTCGTGCGTTCGGTTTGAGCCTCCTCGGGGGGGTAGAGGGTGGGAGTCCAGAGGGCGGGAGAGGGGCCGCGTCTCCCGCCCTCTGGTGGGCCGCTTCGGCCCATCTTCGCGGAGGTTGCCGTGGTGCAGAAGTACGTTTGGTGGGATCAGATCAAAGAGCGGGAGTTGGTGCGTCGCGAGATCCGGATGCCGAAGGCTCTGGATGACTTTGCCCGGGAGGTTGCGAAGAGCAACGGCGTGAGTGTGAGCGGCTTCCTTGTGGGCCTTTTGGTCCATGCTGCCGACTCGCATTCGGCGCGGCGTCTGATCATCGAGCGAGTGCCCGATGTACGGGTCACGGAGGCAACGACGGCAGATCGTCCGGGCTCCATTCCGGTACCATCGCCAAGTGCGGCAGTGACGAAACGTTGGAAGATACCCAACGTCCTATAAGATAGGTT
>JADYXW010000055.1 GCA_020853975.1 Phycisphaerales bacterium | reverse complement strand
GGATGAGGTTCATGCCGTCCTCGCCGATGTCGTCGAGGCGGCCGATGAACGGGCTGACGAGGAACGCGCCGGCCTTGGCGACCATCCAGGCCTGCAGGGACTGGAAGCAGAGCGTCATGTTCGTCTTGATCCCTTCGTCGGAGAAGGCCTTGCACGCGCGCAGCCCATCGACGGTCGAGGGCAGCTTGACGACGATGTTGGGCGCGATGGTGGCGAGGCGCTTTCCTTCCGCGATCATGCCCTTGCTGTCGGTCGCGATGACTTCGGCGGAAACGGGGCCCTTTACGACCTTGCAGATCTCCGCGAGCCGGGCGGGGTAGTCGACCTTTTCCTTGGCGATGAGCGTGGGGTTCGTGGTCACGCCGTCGAGGACGCCGAAGTCGTGCGCGGCCTTGATCTCGTCGAGGTTTGCGGTGTCGATATAGAGCTGCATGGGGGTCTCGGGGTGTGGGTGATGGCGGGAATGCGGGTGCGGCCAGGGAGGCGCGGAGTTTAGCGCCGGGGCGATGCGGGCGGGGCCGCGAGAAGCCCAAGCGCCAACCGGCGGCGATCGGTACGATGAGCATCCCGGAGGTGGGCATGGTGCAGGTGCGATGCGACAAGTGCGACAAGACGATCGAGGTTGAGAACGCGGTGGTTGGGCAGAAGGTGACCTGCCCGCACTGCGGGGACGTGAACGTCATCCGGGCCGCGGGGGGTGAGGCAAAGCCGGCGCGGGACGCGGCGGCCGCCGCGGGCTATCCGTCGGCGAACGGGCCGGAGCAGGACGTGCGCAAGGTCCGCCCGGCGATGTTCCGGGCGAGGCCGTTCTTGTTCCTTGGGATGGTCGCGGGGTTCGTGGCGGGGCTGGTGGGCGCCGTGATGTTCCCGCCGGCGTGGTTTGTGGGCGTGGGCGTCTCGGTCGCGGCGCTGGTGGCGCTGGGCGTCTGGCGTATGCGCACGCTGGGCGAGGGGCTGGTCGTGACGAACAAGCGGATCATCGACCGCGAGGGGTTCTTCCGGAAGGACACCAGCGAGATCCGCTTCGGGGACATCAAGAACGTGCAGGTGAGGCAGAGCTTTACCGACCGCCTGCTGGGCGTGGGCACGATCGTGATCTCGACCTCGGGTGAGCACGAGGACACGGTCGCGATGAGCGATGTTCCCAGGCCCGATGAACTGGTGAAGCTGATCGACCTGTACCGGAACCTGTAGCGGTCAGCCGGCGAGGCGGCCATCGCCCAGCAGGCCGTGCTGCTTCATCTTCTTGTAGAGCGTGGTGCGGTTGATGCCGAGCTGGTCGGCGGTCTTCTGGCGGTTCCAGGCGTTCGCGTCGAGCGCGCGGGTGAGGATGCGGCGTTCGGGTTCGCGGAGCGCGTCCTCGAGCGTCATGGGCGTCCAGGGCTCTTCGGGGCTGGCGGAGAGCTGGAAGCGCACGGGCGGTGCGGTGTCGAGGAGCGCGGGGGGCAGGTCGTCGACGCCGATGACCTGGCCGCGGCAGAGGACGGCGGCCCGCTCGATGATGTTCTGGAGCTCGCGGACGTTGCCGGGGTATGGGTATCTGCGGAGGGCGTCCATGGCGTCGGGGGTGAAGCCGACGATCTGGCGGGAGAGGTCCGCCGCGTGCTTCTCGAGGAAGCGGGCGGCGAGCAGGGGGATGTCGCCGGGGCGGTCGCGCAGGGGTGCGATCTCGATCTTGACGACGTTGATGCGGTAGTAGAGGTCCTGGCGGAAGCGGCCCTCGGCGACAAGCTGCTCGAGGGGCTGGTTGCTGGCGAGCACGATGCGGACATCGGCCTCGATGGTGGTGGTGGAGCCGACGGGCTCGAAGCGGCGCTCCTGGATGACGCGGAGGAGCTTGAGCTGCATCGCGGGAGAGGCGGAGTTGATCTCGTCGAGGAAGAGCGTGCCCCCCTGGGCGGCCTGGAAGCGGCCGGCCTTGTCGGTGACGGCGCCGGTGAAGGCGCCCTTGACGTAGCCGAAGAGCTCGCTTTCGAGGAGCGTTTCGGGGATGCTGCCGCAGGAGAGCTCGACGAAGGGCTTGTCGCGGCGGGGGCTGTGGTGGTGGATGGCGTGGGCGATGAGGCTCTTGCCGGTGCCGGACTCGCCGGTCATGAGCACGGTGGTGCGGCTGGGGGCGACGGCGCGGACGAGCTCGAAGACGCGGAGCATTCGCGGGTCGGCGCCGGTGAGGGTGTCGAGGGAGAGCGCGCCGTCGAGCCGGCGGCGGAGGGACTGGTTCTCGGAGAGGAGGGCCCGCTGGCGGAGTGCCCGCGAGAGGCTCTGGGAGACTTCGGCGTCGACGACGGGCTTGACGAGGTAGTCGCAGGCGCCGAGCCGGAGGGACTCGACCGCGTGCTCGACGGTGCCGTAGGGCGCGAGCATGATGACTGCGGTGGAGGGGTGGCGGCTGAGGAACTCGCGGAGCGGGGAACGGCCCTCGGCGCACGGGAGCGTGCATGAGCAGATGAGCACATCAACAGGGAGGCCGGCGGCTTCGGCGGAGGCGAGGGACGCGAGGGCTTCGGGCAG
>JADYXW010000054.1 GCA_020853975.1 Phycisphaerales bacterium | reverse complement strand
GGTCCAGGTCCATTCCGAGCCCGTCAAGGGTGTAGGAAGTCTCGACGTCACTCATGACCCAATAGCCGCATGGAATGCCCGGCTCCTCAAAGCCCGGTGTGGCTCGAACCGCATCCCAGTAGTACTCCTTGTTGTCGCACTCACACTCGGTCGCGACCGCCGCGGCTGTCCACAACTCACGCTTGGTCGCCCTGGTTGGGCTCGCCACAGAAGCGTTGACGCCAAGGGCTACAGCCAATGCCAGCCCGAAGCCCGCTCTGTCGTCCGTTGTTCCGGTTGTGCACGTTCGGCCCCCAGCCGCTTCTGTCATGCTACTGCAAACCGAACCCACTGTTAAGTGCTGACGCTCCCGGTTGTTGACCTCCCGCCAAGGGGGGAGGCGCCGGCAAGGCAGCGGCCGGTGCGACCCGGGATACACCGAGCAACCTGCCTACGAAAGCGTCGAAAAGTCCGACACCGCCAGCGGCTCTTTCGCCGTGAACGCCTCCGCGAAGGGCACGCCGATGAGCGAGCCGCAGACCCGCGCGTGGGCGAGCACGCGCTCCCTGAAATCGGTGCTCACCACCTTGCCCGGATCGACGCCCGGGCCGCCCTCATCCCAAGGCCCGAACTGCGAGCGGTAGGCCCCGATCGAGCTCAGCTTCTTCCCCTCAAAGCCCGTGATGTCGAAGCAGAACGTCGGGTGCACCAGCCGCCTCAGGTGCGAGATTTCGTAATAGAACACCCACTTCGGGTACAGGGGCGGGCCCGGCGTCAGGCCCGGGGGCACGGGCATGTCGATCTTCGTCAGCTTCGCGTCAAACCGCGCATCCTCCACGATCCGCGTCACAGCCCGATGGTCCGGGTGCGCGTCCTCCCAGTGCGGAACAAACACCACCTGCGCCCGGTGCGCCCGGATCACCCCCGCGACCGCATGCCTCGCCGCCAGCGTGGGCTCCACTTCGCGGTTCTTGAGGTCAAGCAGCACGCGCCGGATGGGCCTGCCCCCCGCGCCCGGCTGCAGGCACGCGAGCGCAACCTGCGCCTCCGCGAGCCTCGTCGCGCGGTCGCCCCTGGGCGTCGGGCTTCCATCCGTCACGTCCAGCAGCAGCACGTCGTGCCCGGCCTGCGCCAGGCGCGCGATCGTGCCCCCCATGCCAATCTCCTGGTCGTCCGGGTGCGGGCCCACCACGAGTACGTTCATGAAGTGACTCCGTGGGCTCCGTCGGACAGTCCCTAGTCGGGCTCTGCGATCGCGATGAGACCGGTGAGCGTCGTCGCGCCGTCCTCGCCCGCCTCCGCGATCTGCACCAGCACGACGCGCTTGGGCGGCTCGGCGGAGAAGAACCCGCCGGCCCGGAACCGGGCCCCGTGCTCGTCGATGAACTCTCGCAGGTCCAGCTCCAACGTCTCGCCCACAGCCAGCCCGGGCAGCTCCCGCGAGAACGCGCGGTTCACCCACAGCACGCAAGGCCCATAGGCCTTCGCCGTGGTGTTCGTCAGCCGGATGCTCGTGCCGTCCCTGAACACGTGCACATCCGCAACGCTGGCCTGGGGCGTGGTCGCCGGAAAGACCCGTCCGCTCGCCTCCGGCGCGCGAGCGGCGCACCCGCAGAGCCAGAGAGCGGCCATCGGCGCGAGAATCAGAGTGACGTGTCGCATCGCCCCTACCATATGCGGACGCCCGTGCCGCGGGCTCTTCCCCATGTCCGTGCAGAGCCACAACGCCACGCCGCCCGCCCCTGCCATCGCACCGGGCGCAGAAACCATCGACCCACGCAGGGTCGCGGAGGCCCTCGCCGTCCGAGGAATGGACCCCCGCATCACCCGGGCGGTCCCCGCGTTCAACGCCCCGTTCTTCCAGGCTGGCCTCGCCGGATACTCCGACGCCGCCATGCGCATTATCGCGCGTCGCCACGGCTGCCCGTACTGCGTCACCGAGGCCCTGCTCGACCGTGTGCTCCTCGCGGGAGGCCGCGGGTTTGACAAGGCCGACCTGGGCGAGCTGCGGGACAACATCCCGGGAGGAGCCGCCGACCAGCCTCTGGCAGGGCAGATCATGGGGAGCGAGCCGGCCGAAATGGCCGCCGGCGCGCTCAAGATGGTCGAGCAGCGCCGCCGCGCCGACCGCGAATACCGCGACATGGCGTACGCGCGCGCCGGCTCCTTCGAGCCCCCTGACCAGCAGCACCTGAGGCTGCCGGGGGGCGAGCAGCTCGGGCGGCTGGACCCCACCGAAGGTCTTGGCGACTGTGAAGAGTCCTGCGACCCGCTCGACCATCTCGACGCGCCGGGCGAATCCGAGGCCCCCGACATCCATCGCCCCATCGCGAGCGGCTCCGAGTGCTCGTTCCAGGCGATCGACGTCAACCTGGCGTGCCCCGTCAAGAAGATCGAGCGCAAGGCCCGGGGAGGCCACTGGCTCGCCGAGCCCCAGGGCGCGATCCGCATCCTCGAAGCCGTGCGAGAGGCTGTTCCGGCGGAGGTGGCGTGCACCGTGAAACTCCGTCGCGCGTTCGACGACACACCGGAGATGGCCGCGAACTGCGAACGCATCCTCAAGGCCGCCGCCGCCATGGGCTACGCCTGGGCCACGGTCCACGCGCGGACCGTCCAGCAGAAGTACGTCGGCCCCAGCCGCTGGGACATCCTCGCCGGCATCGTCCGACGCACCCCGGAGCTCCCCATTCTGGGCAGCGGCGACGTCTGGGACGCGCCCGACATCTTCCGGATGATCGCGTACACGGGTGTCGGCGGCGTGGCAGTCGCGCGTGGGTGCATCGGCAACCCGTGGATCTTCAGACAGGCGCGGCAACTCATGGCGGGCGAAGCGCCCACCGCCCCAACCCTCGCCGAGCAGCGAGACGTCCTCCGCGCGCACTTCGATCTGTCCCTCGCGGTCACCCGCCGCTTCCGGCATGCGGAAGAAACCACCTGCCGCAATATGCGGAAGTTCGCCATCAAGTTCGCCCAACACCACCCAAACGCGGACGCGGTACGTCGTCGATTCGTGCAGGTTGAGACCGCGAACCACTGGCTCACCACCCTGGATGAGTGCTATCCCGCAGATATCGGGCCGCGGCTTTCCGCCAAAACCTCTTGACCCCCGCGTTAGATCGGGTCTACTTATGCCCAGGCCGCGGGCGCGGCTTGGACTCACCCCCACCTGTTCCCTCACTCCAAGGAGATTCGCATGAACCTCGGTCGTGTTGTCGGTCTGGTCGGTTGCGGCACGCTCGCCGCAGCGGCGTACGCACAGCCCTCCAGCTTCACGGATCTCGGCACGCACACCACCGCCGAGACCGTCTCCCAGAATGTCCACCTGCTTGCCCCCAACGACATTCAGTGGTTCCGCATCGTTCTGCCCGATGCCGCGGCGCTCGACGGCTACATCGACATCTTCATCACGCCAACGACCACCCCGCTCCCCGCCGCCGACATGTCCGACCAGGAGATCGGCGTCTATGACAACGTCGGCAACCTCGTACGCAGCGACGATGACAGCGGACCAGGCCTCTTCTCGCAGCTCTCCTTCGGCCAGACCGCGCCCGCTCGCCCCGCCACCGTCATCACCGGGCAGACCACCGGCCTCGCGTTCTCAGGACAGGGTGGCCCCCTCGCCGCGGGCACCTACTGGATCGCCGTGGGCCGTTACAACGTCACGTTCAGCGCCGCCGGCTGGGGTGTGACCTCCGCGTACACCGGAACGCAGACCGACACCGTGCTCAATGTCCGCATCCAGCCCGCCGGCTCTCCCATCCCCCCCTCGGGGACGGGCGCCGCGACCCCCGCCACCATCAACCAAGGTGAGGCTTCGCTGCTCACCGTCACCGCCAACCCCGGCGCCAACCCGCCCAGCACCGGCCTTGCCTGCACCGTCAACCTCAGCGCCCTCGGCGGCAGCGCCACGCAGACGATGTACGACGACGGGACCAACGGCGACGTCAGCGCCGGCGACAACATCTTCTCGTACAACTTCCAGTCCACACTCTCCACCCCGGGCGGCACCTACAGCCTCGCCTGGTCCCTTTCCGACGCCGAATCCCGCTCCGCCTCCGGCAACCTCAGCCTCCGCCTCGTCGTCCCACCCCAGTGGGACGAGACCACCAACGGCGGCGCCGACGCCGGCAACCTGCCCGCCAGCGCCCAGGTGCCCTCAGGCACCGATCCCTTCAGCGTGCTGGCCGGGTTCACCGAGTCCAACACCGACGTCGACATGTACCGCATCCGTATCTGCGACGCCGGTAACTTCTCCGCCTCCAGCAGCAACCCCGAGACCGCGGGCGATACCCAGCTCTTCCTGTTCAATGACCAGGGCCTGGGCGTCACCTTCAACGACGACAACCCCGCGGGCGGGCTCACCAGCCGCATCACCGCCCAGTTCATCCCCGGCAACGGCGACTACTACCTCGCCCTCGCCCGCTACAACATCGACCCCGTCGATGAGGGTGGCCAGCTCCTCTGGATCAGCGCCCCCTTCAACGTCGAGCGCGCCCCCGACGGCCCGGGCGCCGCGGGCTCCGTCGCCGCCTGGACCGGTACCGGCGGCTCCAGCCTCGCCTACCGCATCGAGATGACCGGCGCCTGCTTCTCCTCCACCACAACCCCCTGCGACCCCGACTACAACCAGGACGGCAACGTCGACCAGGACGACCTGGCCTACCTCGTCAACGTCATCGGTGGCGGCGAGAACCCCACCAACCGTGACCCCGACTTCAACCAGGATGGCAACGCCGATCAGGACGATTACGCGGCGCTCGTCAACGTCGTCGCCGGCGGCGACTGCCCGTAAGCCGAACCCCACGCACCACCATCGACGCGGGCGGGCCCTCGGGCTCGCCCGCTGTCGTTCCCGAAGCGCGTTCGCTGGCGACGGATCACCCCGGCACCCGATATGATCTGGCGCAGCACAGGCCCCGCGGGCCTACCCTCACCGGGTCCGAACGCACCATTCACCAGCCCCGCACGGGGCTCAGAAAAGGCCGCCACTCAGGATGTTGGACCGTCTTCTCGGACTATTCAGCGTCGACATGGGCATCGACCTGGGCACCTGCAACACCCTCGTTGCCGTGCGCGGGCAGGGCATCGTCCTAAATGAGCCCAGCGTCGTCGCGGTGCGCAAGGGAACCAACCAGGTCCTGATGAATGGCGAGGCCGTCGGCTGGCGCGCCAAGGAAATGCTCGGCAAGACCCCCGGCTCCATCTCCGCCATCCGCCCCCTGAAGGACGGCGTGATCTCCGACTTTGAGATCACCGAGGCCATGCTGGGCTACTTCATCCGCAAGGTCAACGGCAAGGGTCGGATCTTCGGCCCGCGCGTGGTCATCTCCATCCCCTCTGGCATCACCGCCGTCGAGAAGCAGGCCGTCTTCCAGTCCGCGGAGCGCGCCGGCGCCCGCCGCACCTTCCTTATTGAAGAGCCCGTCGCCGCCGCCATCGGCGCCGGGCTCCCCTTCGCCGAGCCCACCGCGAGCATGATCGTGGACATCGGGGGTGGCACGACCGAGGTGGCCATCATGAGCCTCGCGGACATCGCCACGTGCGAGTCCGTGCGTGTCGCGGGCGACGACATGGACGAGGCGATCATGAACCACATGAAGCGCACGTACAACATGATGATCGGAGAGCAGACCGCCGAGCGCATCAAGATCGAGATCGGCAGCGCCTCGCCCCTCCCGCAGGAAACCACGATGGAGGTCCGGGGCCGCGACATGATCTCCGGCCTGCCACGCAAGACCGTCATCACCAGCGAGGAAATCCGCGAGGCGCTCCTCGAGCCGGTGCAGGGCATCTCCGAGGCCGTCACTCGCACCCTCGAGCGCGCCGAGCCCGAACTCGCCGCCGACCTGGTCGAGAACGGCATCATGATGGCCGGTGGCGGCGCGCTGCTGCGCGGGCTCACCAGCGTCATCCAGAAGGCCACAGGCCTGGACACCCGCCTCGCGGAAGACCCGCTCACCTGCGTCGCCCGCGGGACCGCGATCTACCTCGAGCACCTCGAGGAGTGGAAGACCACCCTCGAGAACGACATGTCGGCCTGAGCGCCCGCGCGCCACGCGCCGAAGGACCGGCACGACCGACCATGGCCCCAGCACTCTCCCAGCGCGCGCCCACCATCACGGTCGTGCTGCTCTGCGTCCTGGCGCTGGCCGTGCCCGCCCGCTTCCACAGCTGGGCCGACTGGCTGCAGGACAAGGTCAGCCTCCTCGCCGCCCCCATCGCTCAGCCCCTGGTCCTCGCCGGCGCGTGGCTCCGGGGCGCCGGCACCAGCATGACCGACGAGGCCCAGCTCGCCTACGAGGAGAAGATCGGATTCCTCGAGTCCGAACTCCTCCGTCAGCGCCAGGAGAACGCCCGCCTCACCCAGGTCATCCGCGATCTCCAGAGCGGCCTCGAGATGGTGAGGGACCAGCCCGTCCGTGTCCTCCAGGCGGGCGTCTTCGGCTACGGCACCGAGGCCCGCTCTCCCGTCCTCCGCGTCCAGGCCGGCAAGGAGCAGGGCGTCACCCCGCAGTCCTTCGCCATCGCGCCGGGCCTTCAGGTCGTCGGCCGCGTCGTCGCCAGCGCACCGCGCACCTGCACCCTCAAGCCCATCACCGCCCGTGGCGGCGAGGCCCTCGCGGGCATGGTCATCCTCTCCCAGGGCAACCCCGATGGCCTGCGATGCACCCTCTCGCCCACGGGTGAGGGCACGCTCCGAGGTCCGGTCGAGGACCGCCGCGACCCCGCAACCAGCGCCTCCATCGAGCCCGTCGTGGGCCAGACCGTGCGCCTCGATGACCCGACCTGGCCCAAGGCCGCACGCATGCTCGTGCTGGGCCGCGTCGAACGTGTCGAACCAAGCCCAGATCAGCCCCTCCGCAAGGTCATCACCGTCCGCCCCACCGTCGCAGGGCTCGACCGCCTGAGCGAAGTCGTCCTCTGGACGCCCATCATGGGTGAGGAGGCTCGCCCATGAGCCGCCTCGGGCTCGTCCTCGCGACTTGGGTCTTCCTGGGCCTTGATCTCGGGCTCTCAAAGCCCCTGCTCGAACTGGGTGCCTCGGGCGTCGCGCCCAGCTTCCTCTTCATCCTCGCCGCCTTCGTCGCGATGTGCGGCACGGGTCGCGCGCCGTTCTGGACCGCCCTTGCCCTGGGCCTGCTCGCCGATCTCATGGCCGATGTCGGGCTCACCTCCCCTGACGGCCGCGCCGTCATCATCGGGCCCCACGCCCTGGCCTTCCTCGTGGGCACCCAGCTCATCATCGCCCTGCGGGGCGTCATGATCAGACGCAACCCCCTCACGCTCGGCTTCCTCGCGTGCACCGGCGCGGCGGTCTCGCAGATCGTTCTCGTCGCCATTCTCTGGGTCCGGATGATCTTTGACCCGCTCGCCATCAGCCCCACCCACGATCTGCTCGTGGGCCTAGGGGGCGCCCTCTACACCGGCGTGCTCGCTGTCCCCCTCGCGCTCGTCCTGCTCCCCGCGGCCACATTCCTCGGCCTGCCCAGCCAGCAGCCCCGCCGCTTCTCACGTCACGCATAGGCACCCGGCGCCACGCTCCCATCAATCGTGCGCGTGCCCTGCCAGGCCCCGTCCTGCAACTCCCGGGGCAACGCCTCCCGCGGCGCGTTCTGCAGGCACACCGGCCGGCACCATCTCGCGAGCGCCATCGGCCCGCACGCCGTGCTCTCCGGCCTGTTCGTCGCCGGGTACGGCCCGCCATGCACCATCGCCCCCGCCACCCGCACGCCCGTCGGCACTCCCCCGAAGACCACCCGCCCGCACATCGACGCCAAACGGTTCCGCGCGCTGTCCCACCCATCATCCCCGGCGCCCCCGTACAGCGAGCCCACCAGCGCCCCGCGCAGAGGCAAACCGCCCACCTCCGCCGTCTCTCGCACCTCCACCACCAGCACCGATGGCCCGAACACCTCCTCGTGCAGCACCGGCTGGGCCGCGAACTCCGCCGCGCGCACACGCAACAGGCACGTACCCGCCTGCCGCTGCCCGCTCCCCTCGCGCCCGTGCACCACCGTCTCCACACCCCGGGCCTTGCGGCACTCCGCCAGCCGGTGCAGGTACCCGTCGCGCACCCACGTCGCGAGCATCGCGCGGGGCTCCGCCGCCTTCAACCTCGCCGCGACCTCCTCCACCAGCGCCCCGCACCCCGCGGGCACGATCAGCAGCCCAGGGCACGTGCACTGCTGGCCGTGACGCAGCAGGATGCTCTCCGCGATCTGCCCGCCGACTTCCTGACCCCGAGCCCGCGCCGCCTCGCGCGTCACCACGACCGGGTTGCAGCTTCCCATCTCGCAATACGCGGGAATGGGCTCCGCCCGCTCGCGCGCAAGCCTCGCTATTTCCAACCCCGCCCGCTGCGAACCGGTGAACCCCACCGCGCGCACCATCGGGTGCTCCACCAGCGCCGAGGCCGGTGCCAGGTCACGCGGGTCCTCGTTCTCCACCAGCGACAGCAGGTCCTCCGAATGCCCCGCGCCGCGCAGCGCCGCCCGGGCCGTGCCCACGATCAGCCGCCCTGTCCGAGGGTGCGCCGGGTGCTCCTTCACGATCACGGGGCAGCCCGCGGCAAGCGCCGACGCCGTGTCCCCGCCGCACGCGCCATACGCGAGCGGAAAGTTGCTCGCCCCGAACACCGCCACCGGCCCCAGGGGCACCAGCACCCGCCGGATGTCGTGCGACGGCCCCACCACGCCCCCAAAGGCCCCGGCTTGCCCCGCGTGGTCGATCATCGCGCCCACCCACGACCCATCCCGAACCACCAGAGCGAACTGCCTCAGCGTGCCCGTCATCCGGGCAAACTCCGGCGCGAGCTCCGCCGTCGTCAGCGCCGATTCCTCGCTCGCTGCCCGGATGATCTCGTCTCTCGCCGCCTCCAGCCCAGCCGCCAGTGCCTCCAGCGCACCCGCCCTCGTCCCCGCGTCGGCAAGGGTCTCCCACGCCTTCCACGCCCCGCGGCAGGCACGATCCACGACCTCGCTCTTGTCTGGCAACATCGCCCGAGTCTACGGCCCGCCGCCGCCGCGGGCGGAGCCACCACCCCCGGCTCGCCCACTTGGCCCGAACCCGATCCCGTGGTAGCCTGTCCAGACCATGCTCGCCCGGGTTCAGTCCTACTTGCTGCAGGGCATCGACGCGCACCCCTGCGAGGTCGAGGTCGACGCCGACCGTCTCGCCGAGAACAAGCCCCCCGTCATCGTGGGCCTGCCCGACGCCGGCGTGCGCGAGGCCCACGAACGCGTCCGCGCCGCGATGCAGAACAGCGGCTACTCCTTCCCCCTCGGGCGCGTGCTCATCAACCTCGCCCCCGCCGACGTCCGCAAGGAGGGCCCTGTCTACGACCTGCCCATCGCGCTGGGCCTGCTCGTTTCCACCGGCGTCGTCCGCGGCCCGGCGCCCTTTGTGCAGGTCCACGGCGCCCGTGTCCCCGCCACAGCCCAGGGCAAGCCCGCGCTCGGCCCGCAACCGCCGTCCCACGACCCCGACGCGCCCGAGGGCCTGGACTACCGCAAGTTCCTCTTCGGCGGCGAGCTCGCGCTCGATGGCCGCGTCCGCCCCGTCAAGGGCGCCATCGCCCTCGCCGCCCTCGCCAAGGCCCGCGGCGCCCAGGGCGTCATCGTCCCCGCAGACAACGCCCCGGAGGCCGCCGTCGTCGAGGGCATCGAGGTCCACGGCGTGCGCACGCTCACCGAGCTCGTGGGCCTGCTCAATGGGCACATCGAGCCCCAGCCCACCCCGCCGCCCGACGTGCTGGGCCTGCTCCGCAACGCCGCCGCCCCGGTCGACTTCGCCGAGGTGCGGGGCCAGGAAGCCGTCAAGCGCGCCATCGTCATCGCCGCCTCCGGCTCGCACAACCTGCTCATGCTCGGCCCGCCCGGCAGCGGCAAGACGATGATGGCCAAGGCGCTCCCGGGCGTGCTCCCGCCCCTCACCGCCGAGGAAGCCATCGAGATCACCCGCATCTACTCCGCCGCCGGACAGATGCCCGTCGGCGTCGGCCTCGTCACCTCGCGCCCCGTGCGCGCGCCCCACCACACCGCGAGCACGCCCTCCATCGTGGGAGGCGGCATCATCCCGCGCCCGGGCGAGATCTCCCTCGCCCACCGGGGCGTCCTCTTCCTCGACGAACTCCCGGAGTTCCCCCGCGATGTTCTCGAAGCGCTCCGCCAGCCCCTCGAAGACCACGTCGTCACCATCGCCCGCGCCCACGGCTCGGTCCGCTTCCCCGCGAGCTTCATGCTCATCGCCGCCATGAACCCAACGCCCAAGGGCGACCTCGCGCCGGGCGAAGTGGGCCGCCGCGCCATGGAGAACTACCTCTCGCGCCTCTCCGGCCCGCTGCTGGACCGCATCGACATCCATGTCGAGGCGCCCGCCGTCCCCTGGGCCGAACTCTCCCGCGGGCTCCACGCCACATCGTCGGGCCCGCCCGGAACCAGCACCGCGCAGATGCGCGAGCAGGCCCTGCGCGCCCGCGAACGCCAGTCCCGCCGCCAGGGCGCGACCACCCCCAACTCGCGGCTCTCGGGCAAACAGCTCGACGAACTCGCGCCCATGGAAACCCCCGCGAAGGAAATCCTGGGCCAGGCCATGTCCACGCTCGGCCTCTCCGCCCGCGCCTTCGACAAGATCCGCCGCGTCTCGCGCACGCTCGCGGACCTCGACGGCCGCGACACGCTCACCGTCCCCGACATCACCGAGGCCGTCGGCTTCCGCCTGCTCGACCGAAAGGTCTGAGCAAGACCATCGTAGTACAGCGGTTCGCACCGAACTTGCCGCGGGAGTGGGCTCGGCAACTCGCGTGCGTAGTCGCGCACAGATCGTCCCGGGTCATGGATTTGGGCACGCGCCACCCCCGATGACATCGATCAGTGCGGCGATGTCGTCCTGGTCCGCGTTGCCGTCGTGGTTGAAATCGGGGTCAAGGCCGGTCGGGTTGTCCCCACCTCCGATGACATTCGTTAGGTACGCGACATCATCCTGGTCGCTATTCCCGTCGAGGTTGTAGTCTGTCAGGCAGTTGGGGCCCGCGCAGCAGTCGATCTTGCCATCGCTATCCAGATCGAGCGACGGATTGAGGCCGATGTCGGCGGCGTCATCAACCCCGTTGCGGTTGCAGTCCATGAACAG
>JADYXW010000053.1 GCA_020853975.1 Phycisphaerales bacterium | reverse complement strand
GCTCTTACACGCTCTGCGTGTCGAGCCAGATCGGTTGCGCCATGGGCTGCACCTTCTGCGAGACCGCGCAGATGGGGCTCATCCGGTCCCTCAACCCCGCGGAGATCGTGGGCCAGTGGTACGCCGCAACTCATGTCCTGGGCGTGCGACCCAAAAACATCGTGTTCATGGGGATGGGAGAGCCCCTCGACAACCTGCCCAACGTGCTGCAGGCCATCGCGGTGCTCAAAGACCACAACGGGCCCCACGTCCCCATCTCCCAGATCACTCTCTCCACCTCGGGCCGCGTCGATGGCATCCGCGCCCTGGCCGAGCACGTCAGGCAGCCCGGCTGGCACCGCCTGGGCCTCGCGCTCTCCCTCAACGCCCCCAACGACGCCGACCGCTCCGCGATCATGCCCCTCAACCGCAAGTGGCCCCTCGCATCGCTCCAGGAAGCGCTCCTCGCCTGGCCCCAGCGCTCGGGCAACAAGGTCTGCATCGAGTACGTTCTCATCCCGGGCGTCAACGACTCCCCCACGCACGCCGCACAGATCGCGGAGTTCTTCCGTCCCTTCGGCCTCCTCGCAGAGGGCCGCATCGCGGGCCGGCCAATCATGGCGGTCCTCAACCTCATCCCGTACAACCCGCGCCGCAACTCCCCCTGGCCCGCGCCCACCGAGCACGCCGTCGACGCCTTCCTCCAGAGCCTCATCGACCTGGGCGTCTTCGCCAAGCGACGAAGGACCAAGGGCCGCACCATGATGGGTGCCTGCGGCCAACTCGGCTCCGAGGCCATCCGCAAGCGCCGCCCCGTGGACCTCACGATCTCCGCGTGACCGGCCCGCACCCCGAATGGACGCGACGCTCCTCCCCCCCGCCGCCCTACCCGACCACCCCCCGCTGGCGCTCGTGATCGCCTCGCTCTACGGGCTGTCGCTCTTTAGCCGCAGGCTCGGGGCCGCCGCGACCCCCCTCGTGCTCGCCGCCACGCCCTGGCTCCCGCCGCTGATCGTCGCCGCCGGAGCGATCTCAAGAGACCTCTGGCGGGCGGCCTCGTCCCACGCCGACGTGCGCGCCGGGGCCGCGGGCGTCTACTGGCCCCCCAGGCTCGCCCAAGCGCCATTCCGGGCTGGGCTCCTCGCCGCGGCAGTCGCGCCGCAGCGCCGCGTCCTGCCCGCGGTCGTCAGATCGCCCCTCGCACCCGCGAGCTCCGCCCGCACTGCTCTCGCGGGGCTCGCGCTCGGGCAACTCGCGTGGGTCGCCCTCGCCGCAGCGCTCGCGCACGCCGTCTTCCGCGCCGCCGGTCTCGCTTCCTCCGCCACAGACCTCGCCAGCCTCCGGCCATGGTGCATCCTTCCGTTCCTGGCGCTCGTCACGCTCGCGCCCGCGGCACTCACCCGCGACGGCCGCCGCTCCCTCCGCGTGGGCCTCGCCCGCGCGCTTCACCACGAGTGGTGGCCCGCCTGGGTCTTCTACCTTCCGTTGCTCCCATACATCCTCTACCTGGGCGTGCGACACCGGGGCCTCACCGTCTTCACCTGCTGCAACCCCGGCATCGAGAACGGCGGCGGCTGGGTGGGCGAGAGCAAGCACGCCATCATGCAGGCACTGGGCGACCACCCGGCGGTCCTGCCCACCATCCTCATCCGCGCCGGCAACCCAGACGAGCGCCTCGCATCGCTCCTGCGGGGCATGAAGTCCTCCCCGCGCGCCATCGACTTCCCGGTCATCCTGAAGCCGAACGCAGGCCAGCGGGGCCACGCCGTCAAGCTCGCCCATTCTCCCGAAGAGGCCCGCGACTACCTCGCTGTCATGACCGCTCCCGCCGCATGCCAGCCCTATCACCCCGGCCCCTCGGAGTTCGGCGTGCTCTGGGCCCGAACCCCCGGCTCCCCGCGCGCAGGAAGAATCTACTCCATCAACCGCAAGACGTTCCCGGTGCTCCTGGGTGATGGCTCACGCACCATCGAAGCGCTCATCGCAGCGCACCCGCGCTTCCGAATCCAGGCAGAGGTCTTCCTCACCCGCCTTGGCGACGCCTGCCTGCGCGTTCCCGCGCCGGGCGAACCCGTGCGGTTGTCGCTCTCGGGAAACCACGCGCAAGGCACACTCTTCTGCGACGGCGCAGACCTCATCTCGCCCGAACTGGAGCGCACCATCAATCAGCTCGCCTCGGACTTCGCCGGTGGCCTCGACCTTGGCCGCTTCGACATCCGCTGTCCCGACGAAGCCTCCCTCAAGCGGGGCGAAACCCTCGCCATCATCGAGCTCAACGGCGTGACCAGCGAATCCGCCAACCTCTACGACCCCGCCCGCTCCACGCTCTGGGCCTACGGGGTCCTCTTCGGAGTGTGGAACCGCCTGTACACACTCGGGGCGGAGAGGCGCCGGGCGGGCGCAAGGCCGCTCTCTCTCACAGACCTCTGGCGTCTCAAGAAGGCGTACGAGGGCTCGGTCTCGGGCAGCAGCATCGCCGACTGACCGACCTACGCCGCGACCTTGCGCAGATAGTCCTCGAGCCTCGCCGTGTCTTCCGGCCCCGAGAGCGAGAGCCCCAGGCCATCGAGCAGGCTGGCGATGTTGACCCCGCCCGGCAGCATCCGGTGGCTGATCAGGCGCTGCCCCTGGCTGTCGTAGAGATAGGCAACCAGCGTCCCCGCTGGCTCGGTCTCGATCTCGATGGTCTGCCCGCCAAAGGAGATCCGCCGCGGCGCACGCGACTGCTCCTCTTCGAGGCTTCGCTGCACCTCGACGTCGATCGCCTGCTCGAGGCTCCGCTCGATGAGCGCCGCGAGCTGCTCGCCCTCACCCAGCGACGCCGCCACGTCGGAGAACATCGTCGAGGTCACACCGTACTCGTGGGTACACCGGGCCACGACGCCATCCAGGTCCTTCCGCGACAGGCCCAGCATCCTCGCGCCGGCGTCCAGCCCCGGAGAGGTGTCCGTCAGCTTGGGCGCCATCACCGAACCCAGATTCATCATGCCGACTACGTACGACAGCCGGTGCAGCCTGCTCAGCGCATCACCCGCGGGCACCTCTGGCGGCCGCGTGTGGTGCCAGACCAGGGGCTTCGCCAGCAGTTCCGGAAAACGCCACCGGCGGGACAGCGCCCCGATCATGTCCACGTGCGTGAACTCGAGCGTTTCCCCCTCGCGCAGGAACAGCCTGCCCGGCTCGGGGTACTCCACGATCATCTTCTGATACGTCTCACCCAGCAGCCTCAGCATCAGGGGCTGTCCGGCGTCCATCATCAGGCCCACCACAAACGACTCTGGCACCGACGACGGCGCCACGACCCGGGCCAGCTCCGAGGCCATGCACGCCCGCAGCACCGACGCGCCCCACATCGCTCGCTCCAGCCCCGCCGTGGCAGTCCCGCCCGACGCGCCGCGGCTGAGGTGAAACCCAACCGCCAGGTACTTCAACCGCTCCAGCCCCAGCACCAGGCACGCCCGTTCGAGCGTCGTCACCGGGGTCCGCTGGGCAAAGATCGCCGAGTTCGCGAGCTTCAGCACCCGCCCCGCGATCGCGTGGTCCGTCCGCATCACCTTCGCAAAGTCCTGGATCTGCGACGACGGATCGCTGATCATCTTCAGCAGCCGGAGCACCACCTCGGGCTGGCTCGCCAGCCCGATGCCCTCCAGCTTCTGGTCCAGCATCGTCGCTGTCCGCTCGACTTCCTGGGCTGTCTGGAGTGCGCGAGGTTTCATCCGCCAGAGCCCTCCGGAAGTTGCCGCCCCGTTCGGGGCCCACACCCAATGAATCGGCCATCGAACCACCCTGAATCAGCGGCGAGGGCGTTCACATCCCCCACCCGGCGGGTCCACGTCCTAGAACCCCCAACCGACAGACTTCTCCACGCCATCTGCCAGCCAAACCCTTTCAGTACGGGGGCGCGCCTTCCCCTCAGGTCGGCCACCGTACCGTCAGCCCGCATGTCCAGGGATTTCCAAGCAAGACGCGATCGCGCCGCCCCGATCTCGGCCCAGGCGCTCTTCGAGAGGCAGCCCCCCGCCAGCCCGGAAGCGGAGATGTCGCTCCTGGGCTCCCTCATCCTCGACCCAAATGTCATCCCCGACATCCTCGGCGTCGTCCGAGGCGCGGCCGATTTCTACCGCGAGGCCCACGGCCAGATCTACCAGGCCATCGTCGATGTCTACGACGCCCGCCACAGCGGCGACCTCGTCCAGCTCTCCGAACTCCTGAAAGACCGGGGGGTGCTCGACACCGTGGGCGGCGCCGACTACCTCCTCTCGCTCGCCGAAGCCGTCCCCACCGCCGTCAACGCCCCCCACTTCGCCCGCATCGTCGCCGAGAAGGCCAAGCTCCGCCGCCTCATCGACGCCGCGGGCCAGATCCTCTACGACTGCTACCACGTGGGCGACCTCGGCGCCGAGGGCGCGCGAGAAGTGCTCGACAGCGCCGAGATGCGCGTCTTCGAGATCGCCCAGGAGCAGTCCGCCTCCGACCCCGAATCGCTCGCGGGCCTGCTCGACCTCGAGATGAAGCGCATCGAGGCGATGGACTTCGAAGGGGGCGGCCTCACGGGAGTCTCCACCGGCTTCTCCGATCTCGACGAGCTCCTCCGAGGCCTGCAGCCCGGCGAGATGGTCATCCTCGCCGCCCGCCCTTCCATGGGCAAGACCGCGCTCGCGCTGAACCTCGCGGAGCAGATGGCCGTCGGAGGCCCCGCCGTCCCCGGGGCCCACGGGCACGCAACCTCCCCGGTGGGCCTCTTCTCGCTGGAGATGTCCAAGAACGCCATCGTGCAGCGACTGCTGTCGGCGCGCTCCGGAGTCTCCAGCCAGGCGCTCAGGGGCGGGCACAAGATCCCCGACGACGACTTCCGCCGCCTCATGCTCTCCGCCGAGGACCTCAAGGCCGCCCCCATCTACATCGACGATACCCCCAACCTCTCGGTGCTCAACCTCCGCGCCCGGGCTCGGCGAATGGTCGCCCAGCACGGCGTGCGGGTCATCATGATCGACTACCTCCAGCTCATGTCCGCGCCCGGCGCCGCCAGAGAGTCCCGACAGGTCGAGGTCTCCACCATCTCCCGGGGCGTCAAGGCCCTCGCCCGAGAGCTGAACATCCCCATCGTCTGCCTCTCCCAGCTCAACCGCGCCAGCGAGCAGCGCGAGGGCAACCGGCCCCGCATGTCCGACCTCCGCGAGTCAGGCTCCATCGAGCAGGACGCCGACGTCATCATGCTCCTGCACCGCGAGGACTACTACCACGTGCACAACCCGGACTGGGCCGCCGAAAACCCCGACAAGGTCGGCCTCGCCGAGCTCATCATCGCCAAGCAGCGAAACGGCCCCACCGGCGTCGTCAAGCTCGCCTGGGACAACCGCTCGACGCGCTTCCGCACCTTCGACGCCAGCAGCCGCGCCCCCGCCGATCTCGACCGCCACTTCGGCACACCTTCCACCCCTGCCGCGGGTAGTTCGCCCCCCGCCGGCGGCTCCCGCCCGTGGACTCAGTCCACCGAAGTCAAGGAGGCCCCGCCCTTCAACCCTTCGCCCGGCAGTTCCTTCGGCAATCGGCCCCGCAGCGGACCCATCGAGGGCCACCGCGATGGGGGCGGGCCCGACCGCGACAACGACCTCGACGAGGGCCTCTAGCGCCCGTCACCCCGCCCACGCCCGAACGCCCGCCATCAGACGGCTGTAGATCGAAAGCGCGACCATGCCCCGCGAGTCGCCCCCCTGCAGCGACCCTCGCACGCTCATGAAGTCCGCCACGTACTCCGACAGAAACTTCGCCTCGCCAAACCCGGTGTCCACCACCGCGCGGGGCGCTTCGCCGGCGAGTCTCATCGCCAGCCTGTCCATGTTCTCCGTGTCCGTCATGCCCAGCGCCTCGCCCGTAAACAGGAACGAGAACCGCGAACCGTCGCAACGCAGCTGCGTGCCGTCCAGCAGGTGCAGGTCCAGCACCTCGACCGTCTTCAGCATCACCTTCGCCCGCGTCGGGTCCGAAGGAATCGGCACGCCCAGGATCGGGTCCACCGGCGTCCTCGCGAACTCCCCGACGCTCGCGTTGGGCGTCGCCTCCCGCCTTGAGATCCGCACCTTCGCACGCACCAGCAGCCTCAGGTCTCGCGCCCTCAGCCCGAGCACCTCGCCATCCACGCGGGTCGCGATGTACATCGGCTCCGGCGCGCCGTCCGCCCATGCCAGGCTCCTCAACAGGGGAGGCTCAAGCCCCCCCGCGATCTGCTCCCACGTGAGGCTCAGCGCGCCGACCCCCTCGTCCAGCAGGCGCTGGACGATTCCCACCGCCAGCGCCGCCGGCTCGACACGGGCCGCGATGCAGGGCACCCGCCTCCGGGCGATGAGACCCGCGGTATAGGCGTCGCACCCCGCCCCCGCCTGCACCGCGCGGGCACGATCCTCCTCATCACGCCCCTCAGGCCAGGACGCAAGAATCACATAGGCTCGGTCCTTCATCACATACCCTCTCGACCGGAGTCCCATGCCGCCCGACGCCCCGGCACACCTTCGCCCGCTCGACCCCGACCAGCAATGCGTGGTCGATAGCGTGCTCCGGATGTACCGGGAGGGCTGGTTCCCGATGCACGATGAGGATACGGGGGCGGCCCAGTGGGTGCAGCCACGCCGGCGGGGCATCCTCCCCCTCGAGCCCGCCCGCTTCCAGATCACCCGCTCCCTCCGGGCCTCGGTTCGCAACCGCGGGTTCGTGCTCACCACCGACCGCGCCTTCCACGACGTCATCCGACGCTGCGCCGCCCCCGCCCCGGGCCGCGAACAGACCTGGCTCTCGAGCGAGATCATCGAGGCCTTCGAGCTCCTCCACGCCTCCGGACACGCGCACTCGCTCGAAGTCTGGCTCCCAACGCCACGCGGAGCGGCCCCCACTCTTGTGGGCGGGCTCTACGGGCTGGCACTCGGAGGCGTCTTCTGCGGCGAGTCCATGTTCTCCTCGCCCGCCCTCGGCGGCACCGACGCGAGCAAGGTCGCCCTCGTCCACCTGGCCCACCACCTCCGCACGCGCGGATTCTCCCTTCTCGACGCCCAGCTCACCAACGAGCACCTCGCGCAGTTCGGTTGCTACGAGCTCTCACAGCCCCGCTACCTCCATCTGCTGGAAACGCTCCGCGATCGGCCCCTGCCGTGGCTCCCCTTCGAGCCCGACAAGCACCCGCTGCTCGCACCTCCGCACGCCACCTGAGGCCCGCCCTACTCGTCATCCTCTCGCAGCTTTGCCACCACGCTGAAGTCCTCGAGCGTGGTCGTGTCCTGCGTGATCTTCTCCACCCCCGACGCGACGTCGCGCAGCAGCCGCCTCATGATCTTGCCCGAGCGAGTCTTGGGCAACCCCTCCGCAAAGCGAATAGCGTCCGGCTTCGCCAGCGCCCCAACCTCCTTCGATACGTGCCCCACAAGCTCCGCCTTCAGCGCGTCGTCCGCGTCGCGCCGATTCGCTTTCAGCCACTGGGGCTTCAGGCTTACGAACGCGTGGATGGCATTCCCCTTGATCTCGTGGGGCACGCCCACCACCGCCGCCTCCGCCACCGCCGGGTGACTCACCAACGCGCTCTCCACCTCCATCGTGCCCAGTAGGTGCCCGCTCACCTTGATCACATCGTCCACCCGCCCCATCACCCAGAAGCAGCCGTCCGAGTCTCGCCTCGCCCCGTCCGCACTGAAGTAGTAAGGCGTGCCCGTCGCCGGGTCCTTCAGCCTCCCGAAGTAGTTCGACACGAACCGCTCCCGGTTCCCGAACACGCCCCGCAGCATCCCGGGCCACGGCTTGCGGATCGCCAGCAGCCCCCCCTTGTCCGCCGGCAGCACCTCGCCCTGCTCGTTCACCACCACCGCGTCGATCCCCAGCATCGGCACCGTGCACGAGCCGGGCTTCGTCGGCACCGCGCCCGGCAGCGGCGTGCACACGTGCCCGCCCGTCTCCGTCTGCCAGTACGTATCCACAATCGGACAGACGCCGCGCCCGATGTGCCGGTGATACCACATCCACGCCTCGGGGTTGATGGGCTCCCCCACCGTTCCGAGCAGCCGCAGAGACGACAGATCATGCTTGGCCGGTAGCTCGTCCCCCCACTTCATGAACGTCCGGATCGCCGTAGGCGCCGTGTGGAACTGCGTGACCCGGTGCCGCTCGATGATGTCCCAGAACCGGTCCTGCGCGGGAAAGTTCGGAGCGCCCTCGTACATGAGCGTCGTCACCCGGTTCATAAGAAGCCCGTACAGCACGTACGAGTGCCCAGTGATCCACCCGATGTCCGCGGTGCACCAGAACAGCTGCCCGCAGTCAGGGATCAGGTTGAACGTTAACCTCGCGGTCATCTGCACGAACGCCAGGTACCCGCCCGTGGTGTGCACGATCCCCTTGGGCTTGCCCGTGCTCCCGCTCGTGTACAGCAGGAACAGCATCGCCTCGCTGTCCATCACCTCGCACGGGCAGGCGTCACTCACCCCCGCCGCCAGGTCGTGCCACCAGTGCATGCGCGCGCCGTTCCTGACCTCGCCCGACCTGAAGCGCTCGCTGGGCTTCTCGTGGGCCGTGTGCCGAAGCACCACCACATCCGTGATCGAATGCCCCTGCGACGCCGCCAGCGCCGCCGCCTCCTCCACAGCCCGCGAGAGCTTCAGCACCTCGCCCCGCCGGTTCCCCCCGTCCGCAGTCACCACGACCCGGCTCTTGGCGTCGATGGCACGCTCGCAGATCGCCGTCGCCGCAAACCCGCCGAAGATCACGCTGTGCGCTGCGCCGATCCTCGCGCACGCCAGCATCGCCACCACCAACTCCGGCACCATCGGCATGTAGATCGTGACGACGTCCCCGCGCCCCACCCCCAGCCCCTTCAGCACGTTCGCGAAGCGGCTCACTTCCTGCTGCAGCGCCCGATAGGTCAGCCTGCGAATCTGGGGCTCAGGCGAATACGCGGATGCCGACACCGCGTGGCTGGTCGCCGGCCCCACCGGCTCGCCCTCCCACACCAGCGCCGTCTGCTCTCCATGCCCCGCCTGCACGTGCCGGTCGACGCAGTTGTAGCACGCATTGAGCGTGCCGCCCCCGAACCACCTCGCGTCCGGCGCTTTCCACTCCAGCACCGTGTCCCACTTGCGGAACCACGCCAGCCGGTCGGCCTCTTCAGCCCAGAACGCCTCGGGATTCTCGACGCTCCGCCTGTACAGCCGCCTGTACTCCTCCATCGAGGACACATGCCACGGCCCAGGTCCCTGTCTCGGCGGCTGGAACACCCGGTTCTCATGCAGCAGGTTGTCGATCGTCCCCGACGTGTTGTTGGTGCTCATTCCCCGGAGTGTACCGGACAGACCGGGCAGCCTCCCTCCCGCCCTGTTAGGCTTCCCTCCGACGCCCCGTTGGCGTCGGTCAGGGCCGACGACGCATTGAGAATTGCACCCGGGCTCCCGCCCGGTATCCAAGCGGACGGGCCCAAAGGAACGGCATGTCAACTCCGGACAATTCCGACAGGCTCGCACAACTCGAGGCCCGGCTCCTCCGCATCGAGCAGAGGCTCGGAATCGCGCCGCTCTCAGCAAGCCCACCCCCGGTCGCGCCTCCCATCGCCCCCTCCACCGCGCCCGTCGCGTCCGTCGCACCCCCAACCGCGCCCGCCGCAGCCCCGCCCCCGATCCCAGTCGCCTCAGGCGCCGGTTCGCAAAGCCTCCCGCCCCCCATGCCCCCCGGCTGGCAGCCCCCCATGCCGGCCCCCCGTCCCATCCGACCGATCCCCCGCGCCACCGCCGCAAAGGCCACACCGGCCTTCGACTTCGAACGCCTCCTCGGGGGCCGCTGGTACGCCGTCGCCGGCGCGATCATCCTCGTCATCGGCATCGGCCTGGGCTTCAAGTGGGCCTACGACAACGGCTACCTCCGCATCTCACCCGCCTGGCGCTGCATCTCAGGCGTGCTCCTAGGGCTCGCCCTCATCCTGGGCGGCGAGTTCCTCCGCAAGCGCATCAACGCCTGGGCCGCCTTCGGCGCCTACGCCGCCGGCCTCGGCACCGTCTTCACCTCCGTCTACGTGGCCTACCGCCTCTTCAACCTCCTCCACCCCAGCATCGCGTTCGCCGCCCTCGCGTGCGTCGCGGCCCTGGGCGTCGCAGTCGCCTGGCGCTCCCGGCTCGCCGCTGTCGGCGCCGTCTCGCTCATCGCGGGGTACGTCGTCCCGCTGCTCTTCGCCGACGTGGAGGGCCACCCTCTGGTCCTGCCCTGCTACCTCCTCATGCTCATGGCGATCGGCCTGGTGCTCGCGGGCTGGCTCGGCGGCACCTTCGTTTTTCTCCGCACCCTCGCCTGGTTCGGAACCGTCATCCTGGGCTCCGCCTGGGCGCTCCGCCAGCAGGTGCCGAACGCCTGGTACTCCCTCGGCTTTGTCGCCGCAACCTACGCCGCCTTCCAGGGAGAACTCGTCTGGTCTGCGCTCCGCCGCGGCCTGATCTCCTCCCCACCCCCGCTCCCAGCCTCGTTCTCCTCCGCCGCCGTCCGCTGGTCCGCGTGGCGTCCCCTCACGTCCAGCGTCTCCACCACCGTCTGGTCCGTCGCGCTCGCCTCCGTTGTGCTCCGCACGCTCTCGCAGCCGGAGTGGATGGCCCCCGCCGCCGCCATGGTCACGAGCGCCATGGCTGGGCACATGCTCGCGGGCAACCTCACGATCCTCCGTGAGGTTCCCGAGACCGATTCTCAGAGACTTGGCGCGTCCCACCTCATCCAAGCCTTGGGCCTGCTGCTCGTCGCCGTCGCCCTTGGCCTCCAGGGCAACATCGAGGTCGTCTGCTGGCTGGTGCTGGGCGTCGGCGCCGCGGCGACCGGTCTGTGGCTCCGCGCCCGCGCGTTCAGCGTCTACGCCCTGGTCGCCATGATCATCGCCACCGCTCGCCTCGCAACCTACGACGCCTGGCAACCCGCCCTGCGCATCAACCCCGCGCTGATCGTCGGCCTTGAGATCAGCATCTGGACCCTCCTCATGGCCATCGGCGCCCTCGCCTGGGGCGCGACCTCCGCGCTCATCGGCGCCCTCAACCGCGCCCAGGAACGTACGGGCCTCTTCTGGGTCATCATCTGCCACGCCTCCATGACCGTGGGCTGCATCCTGCTCCTGGCGGGCCTGCTCTCCTCCAAGGTCGACGCCGTATCCCTCTTCTTCGCATGGCTGCTGCTCACCGCCGGCCTCCTCGCCGCCGCCCGCTCGCACACGCCCCTGCTCGCCGGCGCACTCGCCTCCGCGGTCCTCTCGCTCGTGGCCTGGCTTGTCGCGTTCCCCGCGTGGAATTGGCCCGACCGCCCCGGCACGCCCCTCGCCTATTTGGGCCTCTGGGGCGGGCTCGCCTGGGCCGCCGTGGTCCTCGCCGCCCGCTGGTGGCTCGCCCGCCCTCTGGGCCCCGCCCGTCTCGCGCTGCTTCTTGCCACGATCATCATGGCGTTCACCTGCACCAGCCTCGAAACGTCCCGCGTCGCGTCCAACCTCGCCTCCGATCCGGCAGTCCGCGGGGCTGCACTCTCCATCTGGTGGGGCATCCTTGGCTTCGCGGCTATCGTCGTCGGCTTTACGCGGAGGGTCACCGCCGCCCGAAACGTCGGCCTCGCGCTGCTCGGCGTCGCCTCGCTCAAGGCCGTCATCCTCGACCTCGCCTCGGTCCCCGCCATCTGGCGCATCGCCAGCTTCATCGGCCTTGGCCTGCTCCTCATCGCGGTCACCGTCGTCTACCAGCGCTTCGCCGCCGTCCTCGACGCACGCAACGCGCCCCCCGCCCCCCCGCCAGACGCCCCCCCGCCTTCGGGTGACTCTCCGCAGGCAGACCGACAACCCGGCCACCCCTCCTGACGCCCGCGCGCCCCGAGCCTGACACTCGTGCGCCCCGTCTGGCCGATATCCTCCGCCGATGGCCCCGCCCGACCCAAGTTCCCCTGCACGCCCCAGCACCATGGTGCTGTGCGACGCCGACATCCCGGGCATCGTCGCCGCCTGCGCCACCCGCGAGGGCGAACCCGCGGCCCCTGAGGCCCCCTGGCCACTGCTCATGCCGTTCCCCGCGAGCGACCCGCTCGCCGCCTCGCGTGAGCACGCCTGCCTCCGCGTCGCGGAACTGCTCTCCTTCCGAATCACGCCGCCGCCCGCACCCATCCCCGCACGCACCGTCGGTGAGTCCGAGTGCCACGACCTCATGGCCGCCGCGTTCATCGCGGCCGCGCTCGGCTGCGACTCTCTCATCTGGCCCGCCCACGCCGGTCGGGGTGACTCTGTTGACATCGACCGCCTCGCCCAAATCCAGGACCGGGCGGCCCTCATCGCACGCATCGTCTCCCTCGAGTCCAGAGGCCTGACCGGCACGCAGTTCACGATCCTCACCCCGGTCGCGGACCTCACCGACCATCAGCTCGCCGAACTCGCCGCGGACCTCGCCGCGCCCGTAGACGCCGCGTGGTGGGCCGCCCGCGCGGGCAACTCGCCAGAGGCCGACGCCACCGCCTCACGCTGGGAGCCCCTGCTCCTCGACGCGGGCCTCCGCATGGGCCCCGCCCGAAGCAAGCAGCGCTAAGCGCCCGCCCGCTCCGCCGCCGCCGGGGCCTACCTTCACCCCGTGGTGCCGGTCCTGGTCATCGCCATGTTCATCGCCATGCACCTGCGTGAAGCAGTTGTCCACGACATCGCTCCGGGCAGTTCCCACGCAGCCTGGCCCCTCGCCAGCCTCCCCGTGCTCTGGCTCATCGTTCACGGCGCGAGCACGCTCAGCGGCCGTGCCCTCGACCGCACCGGCAACCTCGCCGCCTTCGCCCTCAGCGACCGCGTGACCTCCGCTGCCCGGCTCCTCGCCGCCGCCGCCGTCGGATACTCGATCCTCTCGCTCGGATGGCTCGAGACCGTCCGAGCAAGCATCGGCGACTGGGTGCTCCTCGACGAGCTCGCCGCCATCTCGCCCCTGCTCCTCTTTCTCGCCCTCACCTGGACATCTACCTACGCCCTGGAACGCAGACTCAAAGAGGCCGTGATGCTCCGCGCCCTGGACGAGGGCTGGCCCATGCACCCCCCGCTGGGCCGCAGCGCCTTCGTGTGGTCACACTTCAGGCACGAGGTGCTGCTCTCGCTCCTTCCCCTCAGCCTCATCAGCGCCTGGGAAGAAGCCGTCCCCGCCGCGGCGCGCGCCCTCGGCCTCTCCGGGCCCCGCGCCGCCGGCTGGTGGGCCCCCGCCGAAGGCCCAGTCACCTGGCTCGGCGTGCTCGCCTGCCTCATCGTCGCCCCCGCGCTCATGTGCATCGCCTGGGACACCGTCCGCATCGACTCCGGCGCCGTCCACGAACGCGTCCGCCGGGTCATCTCCCGATACCGCGTCCGCGTCCGGGGCCCCCTCCTCTGGCGCACCCACGGCTCCATGCTCAACGGCGCCGTCATCGGCCTCCTCTGGCCCTTCCGCTACCTCCTGTTCACCGACGCCCTCATCGAGCGCCTCAGCGGCCCGCAGTTCGAGGGCGTCGTCGCCCACGAGATCGCCCACGTCCGCCTCCGCCACGTCCCCTGGATGGGCGCGGGCGTTCTGGCCTGTGTCGTCGCCCTCGGTGCCGCCGCCGAGATCCTCGCCCGCAGCACCCCCGTGCTCGCAACCGCCGACGCCACCCTCCCGGTCACGATCGCCACGCTCGCCGTCACGCTGCTGGTGTTCGGCTGGATCAGCCGCCGATTCGAGTGGCAGGCCGACGCCTTCGCGGCGCGCCACCTGAGCACGACCATCCCCAGCGAGTCCGACGGCGCCGCCGTCATCACCCCGGAGGCCGTCGCCCTCATGCGCTCCGCACTGGGCTGCGTCGCCGACCTCAACGGCCTGCCCCGGAAACGCTTCGACTTCCGCCACGGCTCCGTCGCCGATCGCCAGCGACGACTCACAGACCTCCAGGGCGTGCGCCACGGCTCACTCCCCATCGACCGCACCGTCTGGCGGATCAAACTCGCAACCGCCGCGGTGCTGGGCGCGGGGCTGGTCCTTGCCTTCGCGCCCCTGGTGCTCAGAGGAGCAGACGCATGAACCCCGCCGGACTCTCCGCGCTCGAACAGCGTCTCTGCGCCGCCATCGCCGCCCGCGCCCACGACCTGCTCGCCGACCTCGCCACGCACGTCGCCATCCCCACGGGCATGGGCCACGCGCCCGGCCTCGATGAGTGCCGCCAGCGCCTCACCGACCGTCTCCTCGCACTGGGCGCCACGCTCACGCTCCATCCGGGTGATCCCAGGCCCGACTGGCTCTCAGAGAGCCCCCGGCCCCCCTCCGCGCAGCCCGTCCCGCCGCCCACCGCCGTCTGCACCCGCCTCGCCCGCGCCTCAAAGTGCCGCATCCTGCTCTGCGGCCACATCGACACAGTGCATGACCCCGCCGGACCATTCCGTTCCCTCACGCTCAGCCAGGACCGCACCCTCGCCACCGGCCCGGGCTGCGTCGACATGAAGGGCGGGCTCGTCATCGCCCTCGCCGCGCTCGAGGCACTCGAAGCCTGCGGCGTCCCCGCCTCCTGGGGCTTCGCGCTCAACAGCGACGAGGAAACCGGCTCGTTCCACTCCGACGCCGCCCTCAGACGCGAGGCCACCGGCTACGACGTGGGCCTCGTCATGGAGCCCGCGCTCCCCGATGGCTCCCTCGTGATCGAACGCCCGGGCAGCGGCCAGTTCCGCATCGACTGCGAGGGCACTCCCGCGCACGTGGGGCGAGACTTCGCCTCGGGCCGGTCGGCCATCCTCGCCCTCGCCGACTGCACCCACAAGGTCGCCCGCCTCGTGGACCTCCCGCAGGGCCGCATCGCGAGCGTGGGCGTCATCCGTGGCGGCACCGCGACCAACGTCGTGCCGCACGCCGCCTCCGGTTGGGGGAACATCCGCTTCCGCGCCGAGCCCGATGGCGAGTCCATGAGATCCTCCCTCCTCAACCTCCGCCGCAGCGACCCGGGCCTGCGCGTTGGCGTGCGCTGCATCCTCAACCGCCCCGCCAAGCCCCAGGTTGCCGGCGTCACCGCTCTCGCCGGCGCCGCCAGGGCCGCTGCCGAGTCACTCGGACAGAAGCTCCCCTTCGGCACCACAGGCGGCGTCTGCGACGGCAACAACCTCCAGGCCGCGGGCCTGCCCACCATCGACACCCTGGGGGTCCGTGGCGGAGGGCTGCACACCCCGACAGAGTGGATCGAGATCGCCAGCCTCGTCGAGCGGTGCCAGCTCCTCGCACTCCTCATCGCACGGCTCACAGATCGCGGAATCGCGGGCTAGCTGCCTTTCACACAGCCCCACGCCCGCGCGGGCCGATCTACAGTCCTGCATACGCACGGAGGCAGCATGACCACCGCCAACCCCGCGGCCCAGCCCGCAACGCTCCCGTCCACCACCCTCGGCGCCGGCCTGCGCAGCAGCCCGGCCGTCCGAGCCGCCGCCGACGCCCTCCTCGCAGAGCTCGCCCGCGCCTCCAGCTCCCTCACCCAGGAGCGCCCACCAAACCCCGGCCTCAGGGCGTCCTACGACGCCCTCCTCGCCCGCGCCTCAGAGGTCCGGGGCCGCGCACTCCTCTACCCCTTCATCGGCTCCGGCCTCGGCAACGGCGCCCTCGTCGAGCTCGCCGACGGCAGCGTGAAGTGGGACATGGTCTGCGGCATCGGCGTCAACTTCTTCGGCCACAGCGACCCAGACCTCACCCGCGCCGCCATCGAGGCCGGCCTCGACGACGTCGTCAAGCACGGCAACCTCACCTCCAACGCCGACGCCTACGAGTTCTCCTCCCTCCTCGTGGACCTCGCGTCCCGGCACAGCGCCCTCCGCCACTGCTACCTCGCCACCAGCGGCGCCATGGCCAACGAGAACGCCCTCAAGATCTGCTTCCAGAAGCACTCACCCGCCAGCCGAGTCATCGCCTTCCGCGACTGCTTCATGGGCCGCAGCACCACGATGTCCCAGATCGGCGACGCCCCGGACTACCGCCAGGGCCTCCCCCTCAACACCCTCGTGGACTACATGCCCTTCTACGACCCCGTCGAGGCCGATCGTCAGGGCAAGGCCGCCTACATCGCCGCCAGCGTCGCACGACTGGAAGACTACATCCACCGCTACCCGGGCCAGCACGCCTGCTTCATCTTCGAGCTCATTCAGGGCGAGGGCGGCTTCAACATCGCCGACCCCGCCTGGGCCCGCGCCCTCATGGAGTGCTGCCGCAAGCACCGTATCGCCGTCTGGGACGACGAGATCCAGACCTTCGGCCGCACACCCCGCATGTTCGCCTTTGAACTCATGGGCGTCGGTGACCTCGTCGACGTGCTCACCGTCGGCAAGATGACCCAGTGCTGCGCCACCCTCTTCTCCCCCGAATACAACCCCAAGGCCGGCCTCCTCTCCGGCACCTTCACCGGAGAGACCGTCTCCTTCCGCGTCGGCACCCGCGTCCTCCAGCGACTCCGCGACGGCGCGTACTACGGCGACTCCGGGTCCAACGCCCGCCACCACGCCCTCTTCCGCAAGCACGCCGCAGACCTCATCGCCCGACATCCGGACTGGTTCCCCCCCGTTCCCGCTCTGGGCGGCGGGGGCGACAAGCTCGCCGGCGGCCTCGGCGGCATGATGCGCCTCACCGCCTTCGGAGGCGAAAAGGCCAGGATCACCGCCGCCTGCAAGGCCTGCCTCGACGAAGGCGTCATCGTCTTCTACTGCGGCCACGGGCCGTACCACCTCCGCCTCCTCCCGCCCCTCGGCGTCTTCAACGACGCCGACTGGCCCCGCGTCTTCGCCGTCCTCGAGCGGGCACTCGCCAAGGTCAAGTGATGCCCCTCACGCGCGTGCAGGTCGTCGACTCCCACACCGAGGGCGAGCCCACACGCGTCGTCATCTCCGGAGCGCCCGACCTCGCCCGTGAGGCCGGCGGCCAGAGACCCTCCGTCGCCGCTCAGGCCGCTGTCATGCGGACCCGTTTCGACTGGTTCCGCGCCGCTGTCTGCAACGAGCCAAGAGGCAGCGACGCCCTCGTCGGCGCCCTCATCGTCCCGCCCTCGCTCCCAAACGCGGTCTGCGGCGTCATCTTCTTCAACAACGTCGGGCTCCTCAACGCCTGCGGGCACGGCACCATCGGCCTCGCCGCCACCCTCCGCCACCTGCGCCGGATCAACACCGGCACCCACGTCGTCGAGACCCCCGTCGGTCCCGTCTCCGTCGACCTCGACCCCCACGGGGGAATCTCCATCGAAAACGTCCCCTCCTTCCGCCACGCCTCAGGCGTAGATGTCTCGTTCGATTGCCTCGGGACCCCGCACCGGGTTCGTGGCGACGTGGCCTGGGGCGGAAACTGGTTCTTTCTCGCCGAGGGTCACGGCCAGGACCTGTCACTCGACAACCTGGATCAACTCCGCGCGTGCTGTCTCGCCATCCGCGCGGCGATCGACCGCGCCGGAATCCGGGGAGACCCCTCCTTCGGCAGAGGCGAGATCGACCACATCGAACTCTTCGGCCCCCCCTCCCGCGCCGACTGCGACAGCCGAAACTACGTCCTCTGCCCGGGCGGTGCCTACGACCGCTCGCCCTGCGGCACCGGCACCAGCGCCAAGATGGCTTGTCTCTTCGCCGACGGCAAGCTCCGCGAAGGCCAGGACTGGCGACAGGAGAGCATCATCGCCAGCCGCTTCGTCGGCTCCGTCCGCCGCAGGGGCGACCACCTGATCCCAACCATCCGGGGCGGGGCCTGGATCACAAGTGAGTCCACGCTCGTGCTCGACGACGCCGACCCGTTCGTTCACGGGATCCGCTGAGCCCGACACGGGACCTTGCCCGCGCCGATACGAGCCCCCTTCGCGCGCCCCTTTCAATGCGCCCCGCCACAGGTGGAGAGTTCCGTGAACGTCCGCGGCGAGCCCCCGCCGCCCGGTCCCGGTTCACGCCCATTCACGAGTAGTTGGGCGTCGGCGGCCTGAAGCTGTGCATGTCGATCGTCCGGAAGTACTCGATCGTCCTCAGCAGGCCCTCGCGCAGCCCCACCGTCGGTTTCCAGCCCAGCCTCTGCTGCGCCAGCGTGATGTCCGGCTGGCGCTGCACCGGGTCGTCCGCGGGCAGGGGCAGGCAGGCCAGCGTCGACCCGCTGCCCACAAGCTCGATCACGAGCCGCGCGAGCTCCCGCACCGTGCATTCCTGCGGGTTGCCCACGTTGATCGGCCCCGTGCACCCGTCCGGGGCAGCCATCATCCGCAGCAGCCCATCCACGAGGTCGCTCACGTAGCAGAACGACCGCGTCTGGCTGCCATCGCCAAAGAGCGTGATGTCCGTGCCCGACAGCGCCTGACGGATGAACGTCGACACCACCCGCCCGTCAAAGGGGTGCATGCGGGGCCCGTAGGTGTTGAAGATCCGCACCACGCGGATGTTGACCTTGTTCGACCGGTGATAGTCAAAGAACAACGTCTCCGCCGCTCGCTTGCCCTCGTCGTAGCACGCCCTGGGTCCGATCGGGTTCACGTTCCCGCGGTACGTCTCTGGCTGGGGGTGCACCGCGGGGTCGCCGTAGACCTCCGACGTGGAAGCCTGCAGGATCTTCGCCCGGCAGCGCTTGGCCATGCCGAGCATGTTGATGGCGCCCATCACCGACGTCTTCATGGTCTTGATGGGGTTGTACTGGTAGTGGCCCGGGGCCGCGGGGCACGCGAGGTTGTAGATCTCGTCGACCTCCAGCCACAGCTCCCGCGTCACGTCGTGCCGGATGAACTCGAAGTTCGGCCTCGCCAGCAGGTGCTGAATGTTCAGTTTCTGCGACGTGAACAAGTTGTCGAGGCAGATTACGTCGTGCCCCTGCTCGACCAGCCGGTCGCACAGGTGAGAGCCGAGGAACCCGGCGCCGCCGGTAACCAGGATTCTGCGTGGTTTCATGCCGGGTGCATCATTGGCGCTCGCGCCGCCCCGCGAGCGTCAGCCCTGGTCCTTCAGCCACCCCGCATACTCCCCGATCGCCTCCGCCGGCGCCCGCGAGGGCTTCCAGCCCAGACCCGCCGCAGTCCGGCTCATGTCCGCCAGCGTGAAGTCCTGATAGAACTTCCGCACCTGGGCCGGCATCTCGAAGTACTCCGTGGGAACGCTCGACTCCGGCACCCCGATAGCGCCCCGCACCGCCTCCAGCACCCGGTTGAACGATGTCGCCACGCCCGAACCCAGGTTGTACACCCCGGGCTTCGGGCACCCGCCGAAGAGCCCGCTGGCGTGGATCGTGCAGTCCACCACGTCGTGCACGCTCACGTGATCGCGAGCCTGCGAGCCGTCCCTGAACAGCCTCGGGGACTTCCCGCCCAGGAGCTGCCGCGTCAGCTGGAAGATCATCGACGCCATGTGGGCCTTGCGCCCCTCGCCGGGCCCAAAGACGTTGAAGTACCTCAGGCCCACCGCGTGCGCCTTCGGGAACGCGCCCTGGAACGTCGCGTGCTCCTGCTCCATGAGCCACTTCGAGAAGCCGTACACGTTCGAGGGCTGGCCCGCCGCGGCTTCCGGGAACGCCTCCCGCCGGCCCGCGTGCGGCGGCGTCCCGTACGTCGCCGCCGACGACGCGTACACCAGAGGCACCTTGGCCTCGTAGCACACCGACAGCATGGACGCGAATCCCGCCACGTTCTCGTGCAGCATGAGCGCCTCGTCGCTCACCGTCGTGTCCGTGATGGCGCCGAGGTGAAACACCGCCGCGGGCTTCAGCCGATCGACCTGAAACTGCCAGTGCACCCGCGCGGACGACTCGGGCAGCACCTCGCCCGTGAACCCGCCCGTACCCCGCCTCGCGCACGCCTCCACGATGTTCGCGAACGAGCCCGAACGGAACGAGTCCACCACCACGACCTTCGACCCCGGCTCGCGCCGCCCCAGCTCCGCCGCCACGTTGGCGCCGATGAACCCCGCCCCGCCCGTCACGATGAATGTCCTCACGGGCATCGCCTACTCCTTGGGCTCGGGCGGAATGACCAGCGTCTGCCCGAGGCTGATCGAGTCCTCGTCCTTCAACTGATCCCGGTTCGCCTCGAAGATCAGCCTCGCGTGCCGCGTCGTCCCGTACATCGCCTTGGAAATCTTCGAGAGCGAGTCGCCGGCCTTCACCACATACGTCCTCTTCGCGGGCGGCTCCGGCTCCGGCGCCGTCGGGATCCCCTGGATGTTCTCCGGGTCCCGGGGCACCCGGATCACCCGCCCCTCCCGGATGTTCGCCGGGCTCAGCAGCGGGTTGCTCCGTGCGATCGCCCCCGCGTGCCGCGTGGTCCCGAAGTACCGCTTCGAGACATCCTCGAGTGTCTCGCCCCGCGCCACCGTGTGATCGAAGAACTCCGGCGGAATCACCGCGGGCGGCACCGGCTCCACCCGCTCCGGCTTCGCCGGCTCCGGCCTCACCGGCTCGGGCTCAGGCCGCAGCCCCGCGCCGCCATCGGGCGACTCCGGAGCCTCGCCCCCGGAGCGGCTCCCACCCGTCGCCGCCCCGGCGTGCTCCGGGCCCGCAAACGTCACGGGCGGCGCCGAGGGCCACCACCAATAGACGAAGATCCACAGCCCCGCCAGAAGCAGGAGTCCCGTCGCCAGCCTCGCAGAGCCGGAGTGCATCGCGCCTCCGTCACCTTTCGTGCATCAGGCGGGTCGGGCCACGATCCCGCCCATGCTGGCCAGGTCCCGGTCAAACTTCCGCGACCACACGATCGGCGCCGCCACCGCCACCGACGAGTACGTGCCCACGATCAGCCCCGTCAGCAGGCAGAACGCGAAGCTCCGCATGCCCTCCCCGCCATAGATGTAGAGGATCAGGCACGAGAGCATCGTCGTGCCGCCCGTGATGATCGTGCGGCTGAAGGTCTGGTTCACCGAATCGTCGATGATCCGCGCCGTCGCCGCCGGCAGCTTGCCCCGGTTCTCGCGGATGCGGTCCATCACCACCACCGTGTCGTTCAGCGAATACCCCGCGATCGTCAGCAGGGCCGCCACCGTGTTCAGGTCGATCTTGAAGGGCAGCAGCCCGATCGAATACGCGAAGTCCCGCGTCGCCGGGTGCTCGCAGAGGATCTCCGCGAGCGCCAGCAGGCCCAGCACCGTCAGCACGTCGTGCACCAGCGCCACGATCGCCGCGATCGAGTACCGGGGCGTCTTGAACCGGATCCAGATGTAGATCCCGATGAAGATGAAGCTCACCACCGTCGCGAGCAGCGCGTCCCTCTGGAAGGTGCTCGCGATCGACGGGCTGAACGACTGCACGCTCGCGGGCAGCCTGGCCCGCGTGAGCGCATCGTGCAGCAGCGACCATTCACGGGCGCGGACCTGCGCATCCCACCGGCCCTCGTTGTCAAAGAACGTCGCCTGGTCGTCCTTCACCAGGAACACCGCCGTCCGCACCTCCGCCTCGGTCCCCTCCAGGATCACGATCCCGGTCGTCCGTCCCAGCGTGTCGGAGAAACCCGACGACTGCCGCTCCGACTGCCAGCGGGCCTGCAGCGCCTCCAGAGGCTGCGCGGGCGTGATGCCCTCCGCGACGATCGCCACCCCGCCCAGGAACTTCCGGACGTCCTCTCGCCACTCGGGGCGGTCGATGTTCGGCCCCAGCACCGGTTTGTCGATCGGGTACGCGGGGACCGTCTGCCGCTGCATCTCGTCGTCGCCCTTGAAGCTCAGCCTCGGGTTGTCGGGCAGCAGGTCCTGGAACGCGGGAATCACCGCCCCCAGCACCTCGGGCCCCGTCAGGTTCTTGGTCCTCACCTTCAGCGTAAACCTCCCGGAGGTCACGCCGTCGTCCTCAGGGTTGATGGGGATCACGTCCGCGTTGTTGAGGTTCCTCAGCTCGGTTCCTTCCGGCGCCGCCTCGGCCACCTTCTGCACTCGCTTCTGCACATCCTCGCGCGTCAGCGTCATGCGCTGCCCGTCCGAGCCCGGCTTGAACTCCAGAGTGACCGCCGTGCCGCCCGCAAACTCGGTGTCGAGCATCTTCGGGCCCTGATAGACCACCGCGAAGAGCCCGAGCGCGACGTAGACCGCCGAGATCCCCATGAACACCCACCGCAGCCGGATCCAGCCCACCGAGGGTGTCAGCATCCGCTGCAGCCCCGGGATCACGCTCGGCAGCATCGGGGCGCCCTTGAGACCCGCCGCCACCGCCAGGTCCAGGGGCAGCCTCGTTACGATCAGCGCCGCGAAGAGCGTGGACACCACGCCGATGCCCATCGTGATCGCAAAGCCTCTGATCTCAGGCGTGCCGAACTGGTACAGGACCACGCACACGATCAGGTTCGTCACGTTGCCGTCCACGATGGACGCCAGCGCCCGGTCAAAGCCCAGCCTCACCGCCGTCCGCAGGTCCGCCCCGCGGGACAACTCCTCCCGCATGCGCTCATAGATCAGCACGTTCGAGTCCACCGCCATACCGAACGTCAGGATCACGCCCGCGATGCCCGGCATCGTGAACGCGGCCTTCGAGAGCGCCATCGCTCCCATGATCAGCACCGAGTTGATGGCCAGCGCAAACACCGCCGCGGCCCCGCACCCGAAGTAGTACACGATCATGAACGCCGCAACGATGATGATCGAGTAGATGCCGCAGAGCAGGCCCTTGTCCAGGTTGTCCGCGCCCAGGTCCGGACCCACCGAGTTGATGCTCACCGGCTCGGGCGAGAGCTTGCCCTGCAGCGAGCCGGCGCCCAGCACCCGCACGATGTACTGAATCTCCGACGGGTCAAAGTCGCCCTCGATGATCCCGCCCGACGAAATCTCGGAGTTGAGCCTCGGCGCCGTGTACACCTCGTCGTCCAGCAGCACCGCCATCTTGTCGTTCACGTGGGCGCGCGTCAGGTTCCCCAGCTTCACCGAGCCCGGCGCGTTCATGTTGAAGTGAATCGCGGGGCGCCCGATGTTGTCCGCGCCCGGGTACGCCCTCGACACCGCCCACGCGCCCTCGTGCTGCGTCAGCCGCGCCGTCGCCGTATCCCAGCACAGCATGTAGTAGTCGCCCGAGTAGGGCTCCACCACAAACCCCATCCGCCCGAAGAACACCCGCGCATACCCCGGGTCGCTCGCGAACGCGTCCGCGTCCGACTTCGACTTGATCCACCCCTCGATGGAGTTGATCTTCATCCACCTCGCGTCCGAGGCCTTCACGTTCGCCGGCCCCAGCTCCGCCACCTCCGCACGCAGCCTCTGCTCCTGCGGGTGCGCCCCGGGATCAATCGTGATGCGGAACGACAGCACGCCCGCGCCCTTCAGCATCCGGATCAGGTCCTGAGGGTCGTCCAGGCCGCCCCGCTCCTCCGAGTACGCCCTCCACGCCCCCAGCGCACTGTCGATCGCCGCCTTGCTCTCCGGGAACTGCTCGTACAGCGCCCGCTCCGCCACCTGCCGCGGGCTGTCGAGCGTCACAACCTCCTTGCCATCGCGGATCGACCTCGACCGGGTCGAGGCGAGCACCACCCGCCGGATGTCCTCCGCCGACACCGTCCTCGTCAGCGCCGACGCCCGCGCCGCCTCAAACGCGATCTCCGCCTGCGCCACCTCGGGCGCCAGCGCCTCCCGCGCCGCAGCGTCCTGCGTCGCCCGCATCGCCTCCTGCTTCTGCCGCATCAGGTCATACGCCGCCGCGAGCGACCTCAGCGAGCTCAGCCTCGCCTCCGCGCCCCCCGCCATCGTCGCCAGCGCCGCCTCCCGCTCCGCCGCCGGCAGCGCAAGAGCCTGGTCCACCTTCGAACCGCTCACCTGCGTCTGCGACAGGCCCGCGAGCTGATCCTCGAACTCCTGCTTCAGACGCTTCACCCTGTCGTTGGGCAGAGGCATCGTGATCTCGATGCGGTCCCGGCCCTGCCGCACGATCGAAATCTCCGTCAGCCCATTGGGGTCCACGCGCTGCTTCAGCACGTCGATCACCTTGGGGATCACCTCGTCAGGGTTCTCCCCGGAGTCGATGCTGATGCCGTACATCAGGCTCACCCCGCCCTGCAGGTCCTTGCCCAGGCGGATCGGTGACTTCGGAATGACGAGGCAAAGCACCGCCAGCACAGCGGCGATCACGGTAAAGAGCGAGTTGCGGATGATGGAGTTCATGGCAGCAGAAGCGTGGCGATGGTCACGGGACTGAGACCCACACAGGGACGGAAACGATGGCCCGACCGGAAGCGACTCAGACCGTCGCCTTCACGTCCGGCTTGGCCTCGACAGTCCCGTTCGCGGGCTTCGCGCCCGTCACCAGCGCGATCGAAGACTTCAGCACGCGCGCCCGGCCTTCCTCCAGCCTCAGCACCACGTCCGTCTCGCCGACCTCCATGATCGTCCCGATCAGCCCCCCGGCCGTCTGCACCTTCTCGCCCTTCTTGATCTGCGCCATCATCTCGGCCCGGCGCTTCTTCTCCTTCCGCGCCCCGGTGACCTGCAGCAGCACCATCACCAGCAGCATCGCGGGGAGCAGCCAGAAGATCGCCCCCATCCCGCCCGGGCCCTGGGGCTGGCCCGTCGCGCCCGCCGCGCCGGGAGTGCCCGTCGCCGTGGGCGCCTGCGCCCCCGGCACCCCCACGGCCTGGATCGGGGCAGCGCCATCCTGGAACGCGATCGTCGCGACATACTCGTTGGTCATCATGGGTGTCAGTCTCGAGAAGAAATCACCTTGGGCAAGCCCCGGGAACGCCCCGGGTGGGACGGCGGGCTAAAGCCCAGGAGCCGCCACGGGATAGCGGGTGACAAAACCCTGCCAGTCGTCCTTCGTGATCGTCTGGCGCAGGTCGGCCATGAACCGCTGGAAGTGGCGTAGGTTATGCAGGCTGACGAGGATCGGCCCGAGCATCTCCTCGCATTGGAACAGATGCCGAATGTACGCGCGGGAAAAGTGCCCCCTCCACCCGTGCCTCCCCGGCTCGCACGCCGCACAGTCGCACCCCGGCTGGATCGGGAGCGGGTCATCCGCAAACTTCAGGTTCCTCAGCCGCACCTGCCCGGTCGGCGTAAACGCGTTCGCGTTCCGTCCGTTCCGCGTCGGCAGCACGCAGTCGAACATGTCTACCCCAGCCCGCACCGCCGCCAGCAGGTCCCGCTCGTACCCAACCCCCATCAGATACCTGGGCCTTCCCTCGGGGAGCAGCGGCGTCGTGTGCCGCACGATCCGCGCGATCTCCTCCGGCGGCTCTCCCACCGCCACGCCCCCGATGGCGTACCCCGGCAGATCAAACCCGCACACCCGCGCCGCGCACCACTCCCGCCTCGCCAGGTCCGCCCCGCCCTGCACAATCCCAAAGAGCGCCTGCTCCCCGGGCCGCCCGTGCGCCCGCACGCAGCGCTCCAGCCACCGGATGGTCCGCTCGTTCGCGACGTCCAGCCGCGCCGCGTGGTCATACACGCCCCTCTTCGAGTCTCGCCTCGCCGCCGCCGTCCGCCTCGGATCCACCGGGGCCGCCGGGTCATCCTCCGGTATCGGAGGCGGGCAGTCATCGAACGCCATGATGATGTCCGGCCCGAGCAGGTTCTGCACCTCGATCGCACGCTCCGGCGTCAGCCGCACCGTCGCCCCGTCGACGTGGCTCTTGAACGTCACCCCGTCGTCGTCCACCGAGTTCGCGTCCGCCAGCGAGAACGCCTGATACCCCCCGGAGTCCGTCAGGATCGGCCCGTCCCAGTTCATGAACCGGTGCACGCCACCCATGCGGCCGATCAACTCGGGCCCCGGCCTCAGCAGCAGGTGGTACGTGTTGTTCAGGAGAACCTGCGCGCCCGTCGCCGCCACGTCGCTCGGATGAATGCCCTTCACCGAACCGCGCGTCCCCACCGGCATGAACGCGGGCGTGTCGAACGACCCGTGCCGCGTCGTGACCCGGCCCACCCTCGCCCCGCAGCTCGCCGACCGCGCCGTGATGTCAAATGAAATCGCGCTCACGAACCCGACGCCCGCCTGGACTCCGACGCCCGGCGCAGCGCCTCCCGCTCGGAAGCCGTCAGGCTGTGCAGCCCCTCCGCGGTCACCTTCGCCAGGATGCGGTCCACCTCCTCATCGCGGATCGGTGGCGTCGCCGGCCTCGCCCTCACCTCGGGCACCCGCTCCGGGCCCTTCTTGCGGGAGTCCGTGAACACGTCGAAGAAGTCCCGCAGCAGGTGAGGCCTGCGGATCAGGAAGAAACCCCCGACCGCCCCGCCCAGGTGCGCCGCCTCGCCCCCCGCGTTGTGCCCGCCCAGCAACACCGTCAGGACCGCGATCCCGACGTACACGAAGGCCATCGTCCGCAGCTTCATCGGAATCGGCGGGAAGATGAGCTGCACGATCGAGTTGGGCGATATGAACGCGCACGCCATGATCACGCCGAACACCCCCGCCGAAGCGCCCACCAGCGGCGTGGTCGACGCGTTGTAGAGCAGCCCCGGAATCCGCTGCGTGCCGAAGATCTCCAGCGCCACGTACCCGGCAACGTTCAGCCCCAGATACGCCAGCGCCCCCGCGATCCCGCACACCAGGTAAAACGCCAGGTACCGCTTCGATCCCAGGTACTGCTCCACCATGCTCCCGAAAAAGTAGAGCCCGAGCATGTTGAACAGCAGGTGCGTGATGCTCGCGTGCAGAAACTGGAACGTGACCGCCCTCCACACCTCGAGCTTGAACAGCGTGTACGTGGAAAAGTGCCCGTACGCGTGGAACGGGAACTCCACCCGGTACCTCGCCACTCCCTGCACCGGGTCCTTGTTGTCCGCCCGTACCACCGCCCGCGCCAGCTCCGCGTCCGGCGTGTGCAGTTCCTTCACGCTCGCCGGCGGGCCGACGACTCCGCTCCCGCTGATGACCCGGTACGGCCCCGTCGGTTCCAGCCTCACCGTCGCCGGCACCGACGCGTCCGCCACCCGCGTGTCCACGTACACCGGCACGCTCAGGTTCTTGAACATGAACCCGCCGAAGAACACCGCGGCGTTGACCAGGATGATCCACGTATTGACCGAGAACAGCCCGGGCCGACCCATCCGTGCCGGCTTGCGGAAGACGTAATCGCGGTCATAGATGCCCATGGGCCCCTCATGCTTCGGCGTTCCCCGCGTCCAGTTGCGGGGCCGCGGATGCTAGGGGCGTTTTCGCCGCTCGGTCTCGCGCGACAGCGCCTCGCGCTCCTCCGGGGTCAGGCTGGCCATGCCGGTCCGCGAAATCTTCGCCAGCAGTTCGTCCAGGCTCGGCTCGGTCCGCGCCGCCCGGCCGTGCACCACCGCCGTCGGCCGCGCCGGCTCCGGCGCAGCCCCGGGCGCGCTCACGAACTCGTGCCTCCTGAAGTCCATGAACGTCACCAGCGCCGCAAAGCTCGCCACCAGGATGAGCCTCGTCTCCCCCGCGGCACAGCCATACACGAACAGCCCCGCGCACACGAGCAACCCGATGCGCGCCGCCACCACCGCCCCACGCTCCCCAAGCCTCGCCCGCGCCATCGCCCCCAGCACACGCCCCGCGTCAAAGGGCCCCGCCGGCACCAGGTTCGCCGCAAGCTGCAGCACGTTCGCGTAGTACAGCCACCACGCCGCGACCTGCTCGGGCGTCCGCAGCGTCGCCGCCGTCACGCGGGGCGACAGCAGATCCGGCGCCAGCGCCTCCGCCACACAGCCGGCCCTCACGCACAGCCACGCGAGAAGAGGCAGCAGGCACAGCCCAGCGAGGAACCCGCCCACCTCCGCCAACATGGGCCGTGGCGTCCCCCCCACGCTCACGGGCGACAGCCCCCCCAGGGGCCACACGCGCGACACCTCCGCCTCCGACCCCAGCCAGCGCGCCACCCACAACCTCGAGGCCTCGCGTGTCACTCCAAGCACCAGCAACGACGCCACCACCGCCGCCACGTGCGCCGGCCCCAGCGCGTGCCTGGGCAGCCACGCCAGCAACTCCGCCCCCACCCACAACGGCACGAACCAGTGCACCCTCAGCCGGATCACCCCCAGCCGCGCCAGCGGGAACGACCACGCCACCGGGTCCTCGCCCAGCCCCAGCAGCAGCCCCGCCCTCGAACGCCTCACGTTTGAGGCCGGTCCCGGGATGTCAGGCAATGTCCTCGTCACGGCGTCACCCCAGCAGCCCCATCTCCCGCGCCCGCAGCAGCACCAGCATCGACTTCGCGTCGGTCATGACGCCCCCGTCGATCATCCTCAGACACTCATACGCCGGAGTCGGGTGCACCGTGACACGTTCATCCGGCTGCAAGCGGGTTTCTCCCGCTACCAGCCCCCGCGCCACAAACGCGTGCATCACCTCATCCGAGAGCCCGGGCGATGTGTGAAACCGGAAGAACGGCTCCACGGTTGCAGCCCGGAACCCTGTCTCCTCCTCCAGCTCCCGCCTCGCGCACGCCGCCGGAGGCTCCGGGGGCTCCATCGTCCCCGCGGGCAGTTCCCACAGCTTCGCCTCCACGCTGACCCGCCAGTTCCGGATCAGCACCACCTCGACTCCCCCACGCCCCTCCAGCAGGGGGAGCACGATAACCGCGCCCGGATGCCTCACAACCTCCCGCGTCGGAAACGTCGGATCCTCCGGAAGCCACACCCTCTCGATATCAAACTTCGCGCCGCGCACCAAGACCTCGCGCGCCACTCGCAGCCGTCCGGGACCGGTAGGCAAGTTCGTATCGCCTAACATGCCCGCATCGTACCGAACGGAGCCGCGCACGCGTGAGCAGTGGGGTCAACACAGCCCGGATTCCCGACAGGCCCGCCCCCCCCGCGGCGAGCCCCATCATCCGCCTCGAAGCCCTCGAAAAACGCTTCGGCTCCCAGGTCGTTCTCGATGGCGTCTCCCTCTCCTTCGACGAGGCCAAGACCACCGTCATCATGGGGCCATCGGGCTGCGGCAAGTCCGTCATGCTCAAGCACATCGTCGGCCTCCTCAGGCCCGACGCCGGCGCCGTCTACTACGGCGGGCTCCGCGTCGACCGCCTCTCCGAGCGACGCTGGGGACCCATCCGCCAGGACATCGGCCTCCTCTTCCAGATGAGCGCCCTCTTCGACTCCATGACCGTCGCCGAAAACATCGAGTTCCCCCTCCGCGAGCACACCTCCCTCAGCAGCGCCCAGCGAGAGCGCCGCATCGCCGAGGCCCTCGAAGTTGTCGACATGCTCGGCTTCGAGCAGCGCCTCCCGGCCCAGCTCTCCGGGGGCCAGCGCAAGCGCGTCGCCCTCGCCCGCGCCATCGTCCTCCGCCCGCGCGTCGTCCTCTACGATGAGCCTACCACCGGGCTCGACCCCATCCGCGCCGCCGGCATCGATGGTCTCATCCTCAAGCTCCGACGAACCATGGGCGTCACCAACATCGTCGTCACCCACGACCTCACCAGCGCCGAGCGCATCGCCGACACCGCCGTCATGCTCCTCCAGGGCCGCGTTGCGGCGCAGGGCCCCTTCGCCTCCCTCCGCACCTGCCCCGACCCCCGCGTCCAGCACTTCCTCAAGGGCGTCTACGACCGCGCCGAAGACCGCGCCACCGACCAGTCCCCACCGGACCCTGACTCCCCGGACCGCCCATGAGAGACAACCACCTGTTCCGAGAGTTCCTCACCGGCCTCTTCGCCATCGCCGCTCTCGTCGGCCTCGCCGCCACGCTCATGCTCTTCGGCGAGACCGCCAACATCCTCGAACGAAACTACCGCTTCACCGTCGTCCTCGGCAACTCCGCCGGCCTTGGCGAAACCTCCCCCGTCCGGCTCAACGGCGTCAAGGTCGGCCAGATCAAGACCGCCAAGGTCCGCACGCCCCCCGCCGTCGGCGTCGAACTCCTCGTCGAGGTCAAACGCTCCATCCACATCCCCCGCGCCGCCACCGTCAGCATCGACAAGGGCTTCGTGGGCGACGCCAGCCTCGACTTTGTCCTCGTCCCCGACGCCGACCCCGCCTCCCTCGCCGCAGTCATCCAGCCGGGCGAAGTCTTCGATGGCGGGTCACCCCTCACCATGATCGAGCGCATCACCAGCACCCTCGAAAAGCCCCTCCAGCGCCTCACCGCCACCGCGGATGAGATCGAAAAGATGGCCGCCACCTACACCAAGGTGGGCGAACGCCTCAACGAGATGCTCGAGCCCCGCACGCCCGAGGACGTCGAGCAGGGCAAGGACCCCAACGTCCGCAGCACCCTCGCCCGCCTCGACAAGGCCCTCGCCGGCGCCGACAAGTGGCTGGGCGACGAGCAGCTCCGCGCCCGCGCCAACGACCTCGTCGTCCGCGCGGACACCGCCCTCGCCGACGTCTCCGAGCTCGCCAAACGCTGGACCGCGACCGCCGACAAGGCCGACGGCGCGCTCACCCAGGTCCAGCAGGTCGCGGACGAAACCAGGGGCAGCGTCCGCGAGGTCGCCGCCCGGGCCGTCGCCATGCTCAGCAGCGCCCAGGAAGCCGCGGGCTCGCTCACGACCGCACTCGAGCAGGCCACCAAAGGCCAGGGCACCGTTGGCCAGCTCATGCAGAACCCCGACCTCTACAACTCCGTGCGCAGCGCCGCCGACCGCCTCGACAAGGTGCTCGTCGAGCTCCAACTCCTCGTCGAAAAGTACCGGACCGAGGGCATCCCCTTGAAGCTCTGACCGGAGCACCCGCCCCGCTCGGCCTCTACGCGGGTCTCCACCCAGCGCCGCACTCGGGGCACCGCTCCGGGTTCACAAGCCCGGCCAGGTCAAACCCGCACGCGTCGCAGCGGTTGCCGTACCAGCGCCTGCGCCTGCGGATCAACACCGGCAGCAAGATCGCCGGGCCAAGCACCACCAGCCCCACCGCCCCGCAGATCAGAAGCGCCCAGTACGTCCCCGCCAGGCAATAGCACGATTCCTTCCGCCTCACCAGAACGTCCAGCGGGATGATCGCCGCCGCCTCCACCACAGTCCCCAGCAGCAGCTTCGCCGCCAGCCTTCCGATCATCGACTCCCGCGTGCCCCGATGGCAGAACGCCACAAGCACCCACGTGCCCAGCAGCCACCCCGCCGCCGCGGTCCCGATCACCACCAGCCGGCCCACCTCGTCAAACTCGCGCAGGCCCTCCGCGTAGTTCCACAGAAACTGCCCAGCCGCGAGCCCCGCCGCCAGCAGCAGCGCGCCGATCAGCAGCCCCGCCACCGCCAGGCTCAGAAACACCGAAACCCCCGACACGTCCTTCCGCGTCGGCTTCCGCACGGGCCACAGGAACACCGCCTGCAGCAGCGCCATCCCCAGCGTGCACCCCACCACCCACGCCACATACTCCGGGTCCACCAGCGTCCGCAGCACCCCGTCCCACTCCGGGACCGTCACCAGCCGGGGCGGGTCGTGATCCGCCGCAGATTGCCACACCACCGCGCACACGATCCACACCACCACGCCCAGCACCAGCCAGGCCTGCCCCGCGATGGCAAACTTGCGCGCCAGTGTCACGCCAACCCCCATCCCCCCGCTACAGCCCGATCTCCGCGTCGATCACCCGCGACACCGACTCGTACAGGTCCGGCTTGGCCCCCTGCTCCACCAGCGCGATGTTCCCGTCCCGCCCGATCACGTACAGCGTCGGGAACCCGAAGACCCGGTACGGCCTCGTCACCTTCTCCGCGTTCAGCACCAGCCCGTACGTGTACTTCTTCTGCCTCATGAACCCCGCCGGGTCCGCCGACGGGTCATTCTCCGTGTTCAGCCCCAGCACCACCACCCCCTTGTCCTTGTACGCCTCATGCAGCTTCTGAATCTGCGGCATCGCCTTCAGGCAGAACGGGCACCACGTCCCCCAAAAATCCAGCACCACCACCTTCCCCGCGTGGCTCGACAGGCTCATCTTGCCGCCCTCCGCCGTCGGCAGCGTCCAGTCCGGCGCGGGCGTCCCCACCGCCAGCGGCTCCATCGCCAGGTCCAGGTCCGAAGGCCCAGGCTCCGCATCCCCGCCCGCAGGCTTGTTCAGCGCCGCCTGCACCGTTCGGTGCGTGAAGTCCGACGGCGCCTCGAGCACGAACGACACCATCGCCACGTCCGACCTCGCCGCCGTCGTCACCTTCACCTCGTCCAGCTTCAGCACCCGCGCCCCATCCACCCCGCCCAGCGTCACCAGCCGCTCGATCCGCCGGGGCAGGTGATCGTGCTCCGCGACATACACCCGCAGCCCCGCCTCCCGCTCCGCATTCTCATCCTCGCCCCCCTTGCCCTCATCCCCGGCCGCGGCCGCAGCAGGCGTGATCCGCACTACGTCGCACAACACCCCGTCCGCCTTCTCCTGACCCTCAAACGCCAGCGTCCCCCCCTTCGCGTCCAGCGGCACCTCCCCCAGCAGCTCCCACGCCACCGGAGGCTTCACCGACTGCCCGCTCAGGAACACCGCCAGCTCGTCCATCTCCACCACGTTGTCCCGCTCGTACACCGCCTGCTCCAAGGGCCGCAGGCTCCGCACCGTCGAACCGTCATACCCGATCTCAAACTCCGTCGGCGACGCCTGCGCCTCCGCGGGCCTGCACCCTCCCTTGAGATACAGCTTCCACCCCCCGCCCTCCGCCTGCACCTTCGCCGCGATTACCTGCGCCGAGTACGCATCCACCTTGTCCTTCAGCGCCCCGGTACCCTCGACCGTCGCCGAATAGCTCATCGCCGCCACTTCACCAAGTGCCTTCCGCGATGCTTCCAGCACCTTCGCCGGGTCCCTCGTCACCTTGGGGGCCGGCGCGGACGTCGGGGGCGGTACCGGAGTCGGCGCAGGCGGCTTGGCCGGGCATCCCGCCATCGCCGCCGCGAGCACAACGCCCGCCGCAACCACGCCCCCCGCGCGCGCCTCCCGCCCTTCCAACCTCGTCTTTGCCATGAGCCGCCTCCCGATCAGGGCCCGCGAGGCCCCGCCCGACATCGTACCGAGACGCGGTGTGGGCGCACAACAGCCCCGCCGTTCGCACTCCGCTGGGGGCGTGTCGATTGGGCCGCCCGCCCACCACGCTACGTTCACCTTCCCACGCCGATCATTGACCCCGCGCACCGCCAAAGGCCGATACCTCCCACCCCATGTCAACCCGTTCTGTACACAAGGCGAGGATCGCACCCAACGACCACCAGGCCCAGGGCCCCCTCGCCCCAGGTCCCTGGCCTCTCGACCCCTCCCTCGTCTTCCTCAACCACGGCAGCTACGGCTCCGTCCTCCGACCAGTCCTCCAGGCCCAGTCCGCTTTCCGCGAACGCATGGAGCGAGACCCCGTCCGCTTCTTCAAGGCCGACCTCGAGCCCCTGACCGACGGCGTCCGCGATCGCCTCGGCGCCTTCCTCAACTGCCGCCCCTGCGACCTCGCCCTCGTCGCCAACGCCACCGTCGCCATCTGCACCATCCTCCACAGCCTCAACCTCTCCCCGGGCGACGAGGTCCTCGTCACCGACCACGAATACACCAGCGTCACCAACGAACTCGCCCGCATCTGCGCCCGCACCGGCGCCAAACTCGTCACCGCCACCATCCCCTTCCCCGTCCGCGACAGCGACGAGATCCTCGCACGCTACCTCGCCTGTGTCACCCCACGCACGCGCCTCGCCATCATCCCCCACATCACCAGCGCCACCTCGCTCATCTTCCCCGCCGCCTCCATCGTCCGCGCCCTCAACGAGCTCGGTATCGACTCCCTCGTCGACGGCGCCCACGCCCCGGGACAGGTCCCCCTCGATGTCTCCGCCATCTACGCCACCTACTACGTCGGCAGCGGCCACAAGTGGCTCGGCGCTCCAAAGGGCACCGGCTTCATGCACGTCAGGCCCGACCGCCAGGCCCGCCTCCGCTCTCTCGCCCTCTCCAGCCGCGCCCACAAGGTCCGCCCAGAGCGCCCACTCTTCCTCCGCGACTTCGACTACATGGGCACCAACGACTACTCCCCCACCCTCAGCCTCCCCAGCGCCCTCGAAGCCACCGGCAGCCTCCTCCCCGGAGGCTGGCCCGCCCTCATGCGCGCCAACCACGATCTCATCATGCGGGGCCGCCGCGTCCTCTGCGCCACGCTCGGCATCGAAGCCCCAACGCCCGAGGCCCTCGTCGGCACCATGGCCACCCTGCCCCTGCCCGACCCGGCGCCACACCTCATGGACCGCCCCACCGCCTACGACGACGCCCTCCAGGACGCCCTCTACGAGCGCCACCGCATCGTCGTCCCCATCTGGCGCTGGGGCCCCCAAAACCGCCGCGTCGTCCGAATCTCCGCCTTCCCCTACAACCGCGTCGACCAATACGAAATGCTCGCCCTCGCCCTCCGCGAAGAACTCAGCCGCGAGCAGACCGTCCGCGCCACCGCGTGAGCCACGCTCAGCCCGCCGCCGGCCTGACACCGACTGCTCCTGTTCCCCCGTGCCACCGAGATGCCCGGCTCGGCGGGCTCCTCAGTGCGCTCGCACTCCGCGAGTCTGGGCGGCGGGAGCTTCGGGCCGCTCGTCTGCCATCGGGGGGCCCATCCCGTCGATCACCACTCGTACATGCCATCCTTCGCCTCAGTGGGGCGACGGCTTGTAGCCTCGGGTCGAGCTCCGCCCGGCGACAGCCGGGCAGAGCGCAACCCGTGGAAGGCGGTTCGTTTTCTTGATTCTGCCCCGAAGGGGCAGAGAAATCGCTCGGACGTGAGGCGGCTTAGTCGAACACACATCGCTCGTCGAACTCGATCTCAGGCACCCGGAGCATCCGGAGGAGTTCGGACTTGAGGTCCTCCTTCTTGTGGTGCTCGTGCTGCCCGGCGATGTACGCCTTGACCGCTCCTTCCTGCGACTTGCCGACGGAGAACACCGAATATCCCTCCTGCCACGCAAACGCGCCGAGCTTGGGGAACGTGTCGTGGACCCACTTGCTCGACCGCGCCTTGACCGTGCGCATCAGGTCCGACACGGCCGCGTCGGGCCGCCGCCGCAGGTACATGTGATCGTGGTCCTCGACGCCGCCGATGTCGTAGAGCACGCCCTTCTCGGCCCGGACGATGCCGCCCATGTATGGATACAAGCGCTCGGCGGCTTCGGCGGTGATCCACGGCTCGCGGTGTTTGGTTGAAAAGACGATGTGCAGCAGAATCTGGGAGTAGGTGCCGGGCAGCGCGGTCCTTTCGCCGGGTGAATGCGGTCCTCCGCCCCTCCGGGGCGGGAAGAGAGCAAGGGGATCACGCTTCCTCGGGTTCCGCGGCGGCGGGCTGCGCCGCGCCGCCGCTCCACCGGTGGCGACATCCCGCGGCCCCTCCGGGGCCTGATGAGAGGCCGAAGCACGGCACACGACGCCGTGTGAGCCGGAGACAGGCGAATCGTGATGCTGTCCGGAGGCGTGGCCCTGCTTGCGGCGGGCGTGGGCTCTGAGGTAGCATTCGCCGCGTGGGGACAGCCACCGGGATCGGATTTCTGCGAGGTCGGCGGCACCACGGGGAGATTTCGCCATGAGTCAGATGCCAAACAGGCCGCAGAACAAGCCGTTGCCGAAGATTCCCGGCCCGCCGAACAAGCCATTGCCGGCGAAGCCCCTGCCGCGGAGACCTGACGCGGTGCCGGGAGTGCCTGCGGCGCCGCCGATGTCCGGTGCGATGAGGCAGTTCAACAAGGCGGCGAAGTCGGCGATTGCTGGGGCAAAGGCCAACCCGCCGCCGGCGCCCGCGGCCCAAAATCCGGCGTCGGCCTGGAAGAAGGGTGGTGCGCCCGCGGCGGGAGCCGCGAAGCCGGGCGGAGCCCAGATCGGGAGCCAGCGTGCGCCGCTCACCAAGTTGATGAACAGCATGAAAGCGGCTGCGGCACCCGGAGGCGCGGCGGGCGCGACAGCGCCCGGTGCTGCGGCGGGGAGGCCAGCGCCGGCGGCGCCACCTCTGGCGCGCAAGGCTTCCGCCGGGCCGAGCGACAGGCAGGTCAACGCGCTGGCCAAGGGTCTGACGAAGATGCCGAAGAAGAAGTAGCCCTCGCGGCGTTCGATGGCCTGCGGCCCAACGCCGCGCGTTCAAGGAATGACACGGCCCCGATCTCTGGCAGTGGTCGGAGCCGCGTTGATTCGGGCACGGGGGTCGAGGTTCTCCTTGCGGCGCTGGTTGCCGATGGAGACGCCGCGCTTGCCGCCCGTGCGGCCCATGGGGTTGCTGACGCGGGCGGTCTTGAAGGGCGTGGGGAGCTTTTTGGCGCCGAGTTCCTTGGTGCCGAGGCTGGCGGACTGCGGCCTCAGCTTGGCGGCACCGAGCTGCGCGCCGAGGCTCGCGGCCTGGACCTTCATCTTGGCGGCGCCCAACTGGGTGGGTGCGGAGCCGGTGCCGGTGCGGGCGCTGATGGTTGGACCATTGCGCGGCGCGTTGGCGGCGTTGGCGAGGGCCTTCTGGGCCTTGGCGACGCCGGACTGGCCGCTCTCGACGTTCATGGCGCCCATGAACTTCTCGGCGGCCTAGATCTGGGCCATGCCGCGGGCGATCTTGCCCTGCTGGCGAGCGATCTCGGCCTTGGCTTTGCCTGAGGGGCCGAGGCCGGGCTTGAGGGGGGTGGTCTTGGCGCCGGGCATGTTCATCTGCGACATACGGGTTTTCTCCGGAAGCTGGGTCACACCACGCGGACGCGTTGCCTCACCGGAAGTCCGTGTTCGATGCCCGCCCCACAAGCGGAAGTCGCCGGCCGGAGTGAACTCAGGCTGAGCACCTACCCGATGGCGGAATCGCCGTCAAGCATGGGAAGGTGCGGGGGTTGGCAGGCGGTGCCCGGGCCGGGCCGGTGGAAGGGCTGGCGAGAGGGCCATGCAAGGCGGCGGGTTCCCCGGGGGCGGCGAGCGCGGGCGGGGGCTACTCGGCGCGGCGCATACGGGCTGCGTACGGCTCGTGGCGTGCGCGACTTGCCTGCACTCGCCTTGCGGCCCAGCGGATCACGGGCTTTTCCACGCCGAAGGAGACGGCGGTGGCGAGGGCGATGACCGAGAGGGCGGCGGTCCACCAGGCGAGATTGACGCTGGCACCGGCGTTGATGGCGCGGTGCATGATGATGGCGCCGATGGTGGCGTGGAGGAGGTAGAGGGGGTAGGAGATGCCGCCGAAGAAGCGGAGAACGGGGTTGGCGAACCACGGAAGGCTGAGGCGGGTGCAGGACCAGACGATGGCGGAGATAACGGTGACGAAGAGTGGGTAGGTCCATCCGGTGACGTTGGCGTCGGCCTTTGGGGGCGCTGGCTTGACGCCGAGTGAGGCGAGGAAGTCGCCGGCGCGTGCGACGAGATGGGCGAGAGAGTCGGGGAGGAGATCGACGGGGACGCCGACGCTGCGGCGGAGGATGTCCGCGGCGCACAGGGCGAGGAGCCAGGCGTGGCGGGGACGGAAGGCGCCCCGGGAATCGAACATGACCATGCCGATAAGGAAGAGGCTGAACCAGCGCGTGAACTGGAGGGTGCAGAGGCTGGTGACGACGAGCGCGGCGAGGACCCAGGACGCGAGGTTGAGGCGGCGGATGAGGAGGAGCGAAGCGATGACGAGGTAGAACCACATCTCCTGGTGTAGGGTCCAGTAGGGCCAGTCGATGGGGCGGAAGTGCGGCGTCTGGACCATGAGGAGGTTGAGGGCGGCCATGCCGGGGGAGATGTCGTTGAAGGAGGGCTCGAAGATGCGGATGGTGGCGTAGGTGAGGATGCAGCAGAGCCAGAAGGTGGGGTAGAGGCGTGCCCAGCGGGTGAGGACGAACTCGCCGACGGCGCGGGAGCGGCGTGCGGACATGAGGATGACATAGCCGCTGATGAGGAAGAAGGTCTGGACGGCGTATTGGGCGAGTGGGACGCGGATCCAGGGGGCGGGGTGGCCATCGGAGGCGAGCTGGTCCTGGAAGTGATGGCACATGACCATGAGGGCGCCGACGCCTCGGAGGGCGTCGAGCTCGCCGATGCGGTGGCGTGCGGGCGTTGCGACCGGGGGCGGGGCCGGTGAGGCTGCCACGTCTTGGCGCGCGGCGGACATGGCGCGAGTATACAGGTGCGCTAGACGCGCGAGGGCTGCTCGGGGTCTTCCTCGAAGGCATCATCGAAGCGATCGTCTTCGGTGGAGAGGGACGTGGGCATGGAGCCGGGCTGGAAGGGGGCGGCTTCGGTTGTCTGGTTGGAGTCGAAGAGGTCGCCGGTGGCGGCGCTGCCGGAGCCGCCGTTGAAGACGGTCTTGATGCCCTTGGCGTTGGCCTCGCCGGCGGCGAGCTGCTTCATCTTGGCCCATTCGTCCTCGGTGATGAGGACATCGCGGGCGACGGAGCCCTTGTGGTCGGAGATGATGCCGGAGATGCCCATGAGGTCGATGAGGCGGCTGGCGCGGGTGTAGCCGATGGCGAGGCGCCGCTGGAGGAGGGAGACGGAACCACGGCGGGTTTCGAGGACGATCTCGACGGCGCGGGGGAAGAGCGGGTCTTCCTGGGCGGCGGCGAGGGAGGCGGAGGAGTTGTTCTGGCTCTTGAGGGCGCGTTCTTCGTCGGTGAGGTTGCCCAGGCCCGAGGCGTCGGCGGCGCCGGCGCGGAGCTGGAGGAGCTGTCGCTCGAAGGAGGGGCCGGCGACGTCCTTCATGAAGCGGACGACGCGGCGGATCTCGTGGTCGTCGACGAGGGTGCCCTGGGCGCGGGAGAGCTTGGAGGAGCGTGGGGAGAGGAAGAGCATGTCGCCGTGGCCCAGGAGGAGCTCGCCCCCCTTCTGGTCGAGGACGATGCGGGAGTCCATGCCGCTGGCGACCTTGAAGGCGATGCGGCAGGGCATGTTGGACTTGATAAGGCCTGTGACGACGTTGGCCTGTGGGCGCTGGGTGGCGAGGATGAGGTGGATGCCGACGGCGCGGGCCTTCTGCGCGATGCGGATGATGTGGCCCTCGACCTCCTTGTTGGTCATCATGAGGTCGGCGAGCTCGTCGATGATGAAGACCATGTAGGGGAGCTTGCGGGGGACGCGGGCCTGCTCTTCGGGGGTCTTGGCGTTGAGGCGTTCGGCGAGCTCCTCGAAGGGAAGGTCGTTGTAGGCGGCGATGTCGCGGCACCCAGCCTCGGCGAGGAGCTCGTAGCGTTCGTCCATCTTGGTGGTGGCCCACTCGAGGATGGCGGCGGCCTTGGACATCTCGGTGACGACGGGGCACATGAGGTGCGGGATGTCCTTGAACTGGGACATCTCGACCATCTTGGGGTCGACCAGGACCATCTTGAGCTCGCTGGGCTTCTTGGTGTAGAGGAAGCCCATGATGATGGTGTTCATGCACACGCTCTTGCCGGAGCCGGTGGTACCGGCGATGAGCATGTGGGGCATCTTGGTGAGGTCTTCGATGAGAACCTCGCCGCTGGCGTCCTTGCCCAGGAACATGGGGAGCTTCATCGAGGAGAAGGCCTCGGTGCGCCCCATGAGTTCCTTCATGCGGACCTTTTCCTTGGTGGTGTTGGGGACCTCGACGCCGACGGTGTCTCTGCCGACCTGGTTGGGGACGATGCGGATGTTGATGGCCTTGAGCGCGCGGGCGATGTCGCTGGAAACGGCCTGGAGGGCGGAGACCTTGGTGCCCGGGGCGAGGCGAACGTCGAAGAGGGTGATGACGGGGCCGGACTCAATGCCGACGACCTCACCATCAATGCGGTACTGCTTGAGGGCCATCTCGAGGGCGGTGGCCTGCTCGCGGACGTACTCCTCGAGCTTGACGTTGAAGTTCTCTTCGGGGTTTTCGAGGAGGTCGAGGGAGGGGAACTGATAGACCTTCTCGGGTTGCTCGGGGGTGGGCTCGTCCTTGGTCTGGAGGGCGGCGATGTCGGCCTGGGTCGCGACCTGCTTGTCCTTCTGGCCAAAGAAGACCGGGAGCTTGGCGATCTTCTCGCGGAGCTGGTCTTCGGAGTAGACCTGGGCGGGGCCTGGGGTCGCGTCGTCGGGCTGGTCGCCTTCGTCGCCGATTTCATCGGCGGGAGACTCGGCGGCGGGGCTGTTGGGGGAGGAGTCTTCCGACGGTTCGGCGGCCTGAGCGGCCTTGGCGCGGGAGCGGGGCTTTGCGGGCGAGGGCTGGTCGAGCTCGCCGGGGCCCGTGAGTTCTTCGTCGGGATCGGCGACGCCCACGGCAGAGGCGGTCACCGCGGCGTCCGTCGTGTCGGCGGCGTCTGGGTCGGCGGGGGCCTTGCGCGAGCGGCGGCGGGGCCCGGAGGAGAGGACGTCGCCCTCGAGGTCGTCGAGCCGGACGGGGCGGGGCCTGCGGCTGAAGACGCGGCCCCAGAGGTCTGAGAGGACGCCTCCTGAGGCGCGGGCGGCGACGCCACCCGCGGAGAGCGCGGCGGAGCCGGCGGCGGCGCCGGCGACCCTGGCGGCGGGGAGGCCACGCTCGCGGGTGAAGGACCAGGTCCAACTGAGGAAGGCGAGCATCCACTCGTCCATGGCGACGATGAGGCCGATGAGGGCGGCGACCATGAGGATGAGGGTGGAGCCGACCATGCCGAAGCGTTCGGCGAGGGAGCCGCCCCCCACCTGGCCTATGAGCCCGCCGGCGAGGCCGGGGATGGCGCTGAGGGAGGGGAGGATGAGGTGATGGAGGCCGGCGAGGGCGATGGAAAACATCACGACGCCGACGATGCGGACGAAGGGGTGCTTGGTCTCGCTCGAGGCGGCGGCGGACATGAGGCCCAGGCCAAGGAGCAGAACCAGGGACCAGGCGCCGACGCCCAGGAGCTTGAAGAGGGTGTAGGCGACGGTGGCGCCGAAGGGGCCGCACCAGTTGTGCACGGGAGAGTTGGGGGGCCAGACGACGTGACCCGGGGGGTCGGCGGCGTCGAAGCCGATGAGGCTGGCGAGGACGAAGGCCCATGAGGCGATGAGGAGGAGCAGGAGAAGGCCCCGCGCCAGGGTGACGCCGCCACGGGAGGACTTGGAAACGGATCGTTTCGAGTCGGCCATACGAGGGGATTATCGGCCCGGGGGTGGGTTTTGGGCCAGAGAGAGAATGGGGCGAGGACTGCCCGACCGTGAGCCGAACGGCGTGGATGGATGGCGTCGGCTGCGGGGGTGCGCTTGCTTTGGGGAGGGTGCGGTCTACACTCCCCTCCCTCGCGAGAGGTTCGGAGCAGCCCATGTACGCGATCATTCAAGAGTCCGGCAGCCAGCGCAAGGTGACCCAGGGGGAGACGATCCTGATCGATCTCCTGGAAGAGGGCGCGGCGCAGGCCGGCAAGAAGGTGACCTTTGACAAGGTGCTGGTGGTGGGCGAGGTCGGCGGCGACGCGAAGGTCGGCCAGCCCTACGTCGCCGGCGCCTCGGTGACGGCTGAGGTCGTCGATCCCACGGTGCTGGGTGAGAAGGTGTGGGTTCAGAAGTTCCGCGAGAAGAAGACGTGGAAGAAGCGCGTCGGCCACCGTCAGCGCTTCACGCGCGTGAAGGTGACGGGGATCAAGGGGTAAGAAGAAGGCACTGGGCACTGAAGAGAACGAGCACGAGAGTGACTTGCGCGGCGTGAGAGCACGCCGCGTTTTTCTTTTTGCGTGAAGCCGGGTTCGGCGGCCGAGGGGGGCGGGACTCGGGGTCAGTCTCGCGACGGATCGGACTCTGGCTGCGGGGCCGCGTCGGGCTCGGGGGTGGGTTTCTGGTGGACCTCGTCGGGCTCGGAGAGGAAGAGATCGCCGGAGTCGGTCTGGCGGATGACGCCGAGCTCTTTGAGGGCGGCGAGCGCGGCCTCCTGCTCGGCGCGTTTCTTTGTGGGTCCCCAGCAGGGCTCGAAGTGGCGTGGGCCGATCTCGGCGCGGACCTTGAAGCACTTGGAGTGGTCGGGTCCCTGCTCGTCGAGGACGCGGTAGCAGGGCGAGTGGCCCAGACGCCTCTGGAGGAACTGCTGGAGGACGGACTTGAAGTTCTGCTGATGGCCACCGACGGCGGCTCGCTCGATGACGGGTTCGAGGAGCGGGCGGATGAAGGCCTCGCAGCGTTCGAAGCCGGCGTCGAGGTAGAGGGCGCCGATGAGAGACTCGAAGGCGCAGGCGGAGAGTGAGGCGGGGAGCTTGCCGTTGCCCTGCATGCCCTTGCCCAGGATGAGGAGGGGCTCGATTCCGAGGTCGCGCGCGATGTGGGCGCAGGTGTCGCGAGAGACGGCGAGGGACTTGATCTTGGTCATGTCGCCCTCGCGGAGGCCGGGGAAGCGGCGGTAGATCATGGCGCAGACGACAACGCCCAGGACGGCGTCTCCGAGGAACTCGAGGCGTTCGTTGGAGGCGAGGCCGTCGTCGGTGTTGGAGGAATGGGTAAGGGCCTGACGGAGGAGCTCTCGGTCGGCGAAGGGATGGCCGAGCACGGATTCGGCGCGGTCGAGTGGATGTTCCATCCGCGATGCGGGCGGGGGCCCGTCCTGCACACACCCGAGCGGCCGTCACGCGGGAAAGGGGCGGGGCAACGGAGCCCGCTCCGACGGCGACCGGGAGTCACGCGGACGCTCGCGGGCCGTCCTGCCACCCCGCCGCGGGGGCTTTGGACGGCCGGTGAGCGCATGCGCTGCGGCCCGGGCCCCCGCACGGGGATGCGGGGACAGGGGAGTGTATCGGAAAGGGGGCGGGAGGGGAATGGGGAAAGGGGGAAAGCCGTCCAGTCGCCCCAGCACCGGCCCCAGCACACCCGGCACACCCAGCACTCTTCGGGACCAAGCCTGACGACGGCTGACCGAGGAAGAACTGGCCCGCCTGCTCTACGCCGCGCAGCGCCGCCCGCTGGCCGATGCGCTGGCCGTGCGACGCGGGGAGGCGAAGGGCCAGGCTCAGGCGAAGTTGTCAGCCGCGACGCGGGAGAACCTGCTGCGCATCGGCCGCGAGCGGGCGCTGATCTACAAGACCCTCGTGCTTACGGGCCTGCGGAAGGGCGAGTTGGCCAGCATCACTGTGGACCGGGTCGATCTCGGCGGCCGGGTGCCGCACCTGTTGCTGAACGCCAGGGACGAGAAGAATCGCCGCGGGTCGGAGATCCCGCTGCGTGCCGATCTTGCTGCGGACATCCACTCCTGGCTGGCCGACCGCCTCGCTCGGGACCAGCAGGCGGCACGCGACGCGGACGAGCCGATCCTTGCCGCACTGCCAAGCGACGAGCCGCTGTTCGAGGTTCCCGACGGGCTGATCCGAATCTTCGACCGCGACCTGGTCTTCGCGGGTCTGGCCCGCATCGAGAAACGCGGCGGCAAGGATGCCGTCATCAAGACCGACGATCGCGGCCGCACGATCGACACCCATGCGCTGCGGCACACGCTCGGCACGCACCTGTCGAAGGCGGGCGTACCCCTGCGGACGGCCCAGGCGGCCATCCGCGAGATCGCTGCCAAGGGCACCGCCGCACGGTTCAAGAAGCACGAGCGCGGCGTCTTCGTCGCGGGGAACTGCCCCCATCGAGAATGGGAACAGTTTGCTGCGATTCGAAGAGCAGACTATCCTAGAGGGAGTTTGCACGCGAGACCGCACCCCCGATGTCACATGCTTTGGTCAAACTCGTCGCCATGCTCCTGCTCTTCGCTCAGGGCTTGGTCGCGATTGCTCCCGGGCGGGTGGTTTGCATCCCGGTTCAAGACTGCGGGACGCACGAACAGGACGGACACGCGTTGTGCGGGCACTGCGACCCCTTGCAGTGCAACGACGGAATCGTCGCTGATGCCTGCGACGAGCACAGTCACGGCCCCTTCAGTTCGGTCGCCCATCCGGATGACGAGTGCGGCTGCCACGTCCACGTGCTCGTGCCCGACGCTGAGCAGTTGCCGGGCAATCCGCGTGGCGACAACTCCGATCTTCGCCATGCGATCGTGCCGCTTTTGTTCGCTGTTGTCCTTGCTTGGGACTCTGAACCTGCGTTCGAGGTCGTTGAGCGGTTCAAGCCGCCGGACGTCAGCGTGAGCGATCAGGTTCTGGCACTCAAGGCGACTCGCCTCCTCATTTAGCGAGCTTGACGTCGTCTGCTGAAGCACGGGACATCCGTCCCGGCTGTTGCGGATGCTGTCACTCCATCGACCGCCGGCCTTTTGGTCTGGGACGGTTACTCGGGCGTTCCCCTCCACAACCAGCTCGGATTGCGACCCAGGTCGCAACGTGTCCGCCGCGGCGCCTCGCGGTGGCAAAGCGCTTCGTCGCTCGGAGTCTCTATGAGTCAATCGTCAAGGAAAGTCCATTCCACGCGGTTGCGGCTGACCCTCGGCTCGGGTCTCGCGAGCCTCACCATGTCAGGGCTGCTCGCAGTGTTCGCCGGTGGCTGCCAGAGCTACGAGCGTCGCCCGCTGGACATCGCGGGACATCACTCGGCGTTCTTGGCTCGCACCCCCCAAAGCCCCGAGGTCCGGAAGTTCGCCGAGAGCCTCGTCGCGAGCGCGGCGGGCAGCGATCAAGGGCCCATCGAGTTTGATCCCGCCGACGGCGTCTCATGCACCGAAGCCGAGCTCGTTGCGCTGGTCTTCAACGCCGACCTGCGGCTCGCCAGGCTTCGGGCGGGTGTCACGCGGGCGACTGCGGAGAACGCGGGGCTGTGGGAGGATCCCACGATCGGCGTCGATCTGGCTCGGGTTGTCGAGAGCACGCCCGAGCCGTGGAAGATGTTCACGAGCGTGGGCCTCACGATCCCGATCTCGGGACGGCTTGAGATCGAGAAGCAGCGGGCGGTGGTCGAGCACGCGGCGGAGCTCGCGCGGGTCGCCCAACGCGAGTGGTCGGTGCGGATGGCGGTCCGCCGGGCATGGAGCGAGTGGTCGGCGCTGGACGCGCAACTTGCGACGACGCGAGACTTCCTTTCGCGGGTCGACCAGATCCTCGCGGTTGTGGACAAGATGGAGCAGGCGGGCGAGATCGCAAGGACCGAGTCGCGGCTTTTCCGCATCGAGAAGGCGACCAGGGCCGCGGAGCTCGCGACGCTGGAGTCGCGCACCCGCGAGGCCGACCTGCGCCTCCGGCAACTCATGGGGATGTCGCCCGACGCGCCGCTGCGGTTCGTCGCGACGGGCATCGGCCCGACGCGGGGGGCGGCCACACACGGCACGGACGCCTCCCAGCTGGAGCGCCGCAGCCCGGCGATGCTCGTCGCGGCGGCCGAGTACGAGGCCGCGGAGAAGGGCCTCGAGCTGGAAGTCCGCAAGCAGTACCCCGACCTGCACATCGGGCCCGGCTACGGGCGGGAAGACGGGCAGGACCAGGTGCTCCTGGGGCTCTCGCTCCCGATTCCGATACTCAACGCCAATCGGCAGCGGATCGCCGAAGCGCGGGCCCAGCGTGACCTCGCGCAGATCGGGGTCGAAGCCACGCTTGAGCAGGCCATCGCGGCCCTCCGAACCGCGGAAGTCCGGCTCGCAGCGGCAGTGCGGCGGCGCGAGGTCCTGGAATCCGAGATTGTGCCGATGGCCGACGCCCAGTACGCCGACGCTCGGGAGGTCGCTCGCCTCGGAGAGGTCAACACGCTCGTGCTTCTGGAAAGCCTGACTCGCCAGCAGGAGGCCAAGGTCGGGCTTGTCGAGGCGGCTCGCGATGAAGCGCTCGCCGCGATCGACCTCGACGAGGTGCTTGGCCCGCCAGCCACCTCAGCGGCCCAAGCCCATCCCGGGCCCAAGACCGAGTCCGGCTCAACCGCACCCACCGCCGACGCTCCGGCATCGTCCGCCCCCATTCCACCGTCCCCCACCAGCGGCGCAGGCCGCTGATCGATCAGCGAGGAACCCATGCACACCACATACTCCATGTTGAGACTGGCCGCGTCGCTCGCCCTGGCGATCGCCCTGACCGGCTGCGACCGCAAGGCTGGCACGCACGCCGAGGGCGACGGACATGACCACGGCCCGAGTTCAGCGGCTGGGTCCGGCTCCGCCGCGCCGGCCCCGACCAACCGGGTCGACATCCCGGCGTCCGTCCGCCAGAACCTGGGCATCACCTTCGCCAAGGTTGAGTATCGCAACGTCGCGCAGACGCTTCGCGTGCCCGGGCGCTTCGAGCTGCTGCCCACGGCCCGGCGCGAGTACCGCACGCCCGTGCCCGGGCGCGTCGAGTTGCTCGTGAGCCAGTACCAGAAGGTCGCGCCGGGCACGCCGCTCTACCGCGTGGACGCCCCCGCGTGGCGCGACCTGCACGAGCAGATCGCCGCCGTGCAGGCCCGGGTTGACTCGATGGGCCCGCTGCGCGAGGCCCACCGGCGGCACGAGCAGAGCCTCGCGGACAAGGTGACGCTCTGGCAGGATCGACTCAAGCAGCTGGAGGAGCTCCGCGAGGCCGGGGGCGGGAGCGCCGCGCAGTTCACCGAGGCTCGCGCCACGTTAAACGCCACGCAGGCCGAACTCGCCGACGTGATGGAGAAGGACGCGGAGTTGCAGGCCCAGCAGAAGCAGGCCGAGGCCGAGCTGCGGTCGCTCCAGTCCCGTCACAGTTTGCTCGTCAAGGGCGGCCACTGCGGCGACGCGCACGAGGGGTTGGACCCGGGCACCGGCTACACGGTCTGCGCCGTCGCCGCGGGCGTGGTTGAGAGCATCGGCATCACCCCGGGCGGGCTGGCCGAAGAAAACGGGCACATCGTCACCCTCGTGCAGCCCGAGCAGATCCGCTTCCGGGCCCGCGGCTTGCAGTCGGACCTCGGGCGTTTGCGCGACGGGCTCCCGGCGAGCATCGCCCCGCCGCAGGGCGGCAGCCTGCCGCTGCAGGACGCGATGCAGGGCGTGGTGCAGATCGGCCTGTCCGCCGACGCCGACGAGCGGACGGTGGACCTGCTCGTCGTGCCCACCACGCTCGCGCCCTGGGCGCGCAGCGGGGTCTCGGCGCACCTGGAAGTCACGCTCGCAGGCGGCGACGAAGCACTGGCCATCCCGCTCTCGGCGGTGGTGCGCGACGGGGCCCGGGCGATTATCTTCCGGCGCGATCCGGCGAACGCCGACAAGGTCATCCGCATGGAGGCGGACCTCGGACTCTCCGACGGCCGCTGGGTCGTGATCGCCAGCGGCGTGAAGGAAGGCGACGAGGTCGTGCTCGGCGGCAACTTCCAGTTGATGCTCGCGACCAGCGGCTCCGCCGAGAAGGCCGGGCACTTCCATTCCGACGGCGCCTTCCACGAAGGGAGCCACTAACCCATGCTCGCCAAACTCATCGCGTTCTCGCTCAAGCAGTCGTCGCTCATCGTCGTGATGGCGGGGCTGCTGCTCATCTTCGCCGGGCTCAAGGTCAAGGACATGCCGGTCGACGTCTTCCCGGAACTCAACGCGCCCACCGTGGTGGTGATGACCGAGGCGGGCGGGCTGGCCGCCGACGAGGTGGAACTGAACGTCACGTTCCCGATCGAGACCTCCGTGAACGGCCTGCCGGGCACGCGGCGCGTCCGCAGCGCTTCGGCCACCAGTTTGTCCATCGTGTGGGTCGAGTTCGATTGGGGCACGGACATCTACCGCGCCCGGCAAATGGTTTCGGAACGCCTGGTGGCGGTGCGCGAGACGTTGCCGCCCAACACGCACGCCGAGATCACGCCGGTAACGAGCATCACCGGCGAGATCATGCTCATGGCTTTGTCCAGCCCGGACGGCTCGGTCAGCCCGCTCGATATGCGTTCGTTCGCGGAGTTCGACCTGCGGAACAAGATCCTCGCGGTGCCGGGCGTGGCCCAGGTCGTCGCCATCGGCGGCGAACTGCCGCAGTATCAGATCAACGTCAAGCAGGAACAGTTGGCGTTGTACGGGCTGACGATCTCGGATGTAGTCGAGGCGGCTCAGGGGGCACACTCGACGGCGAGCGCCGGGTATGTTCCCAACTGGGAGAACCAGGAACTGCCGATCCGCCAGACCGCCCGGGTGACGAGCGCCGACGACATCAAGAACACACTGGTGCGCTACCACAACGGCGCTGCGGTCACGATCGGGCAGGTGGCCGACGTACAACTGGGCCCCTCGCCCAAGCGTGGCACGGCGGCCGATCGGGCGCTGCCGGGCGTCGTCATCAGCGTGCAGAAAAGCCCCGGCACCAACACGCTCAACCTGACCACGCAGATCGACGGCGTGCTGGACCAGATGGAGAGGGCCATGCCCAAGGGGATGGTTCTCAATCGCGACCCGTTCCGGGCCTCGCGGTTTATCGAGCGGAGCATCCACAACGTTGTCAAGGTCCTGATCGAGGCGAGCGTGATCGTGGCGGTGATCCTGATCCTGTTCCTGCTCAACGTGCGTGCCACGATCGTGACGCTCACGGCCCTGCCCCTCTCCCTGGCAGTGGCGGTCCTGCTGCTCTGGGCTTGGGGGCTGTCGATCAACGTCATGACGCTCGGCGGGCTTGCGGTAGCGATCGGCGAACTGGTTGACGATGCGATCATCGGCGTCGAGAACGTGCTGCGGCGCCTGAAGGAGAACGCGGACAAGCCGCCCGAAACCCGCCGCGCCGTGACCGAGGTCATCTACGACGCGAACCTCGAGATCCGTTCCCCGGTGCTCTTCGCGACCATCATCATTTGCATGGTCTTCGTGCCCCTGCTGTTCCTGCAGGGGCTCGAAGGGCGGTTCTTTCAGCCCCTGGGCATCGCATACATCATCTCAATCATGGCGTCGCTCATCGTGGCGTTGACGGTTACGCCCGCGCTGTGCAAGTGGCTTTTCTCGGGCTCGTTCGGCAAGAAGTCCAATGACGGCGGGGCCGAGCACCGGCATGCCGAGCATGACGGTTGGCTCGTCCGCTGGCTCAAGCGGCGCTACGAGCCGGCCCTTCGGGCGAGCATCCGCAACCGCGGGCTTGTCCTCGGCGGCGCAGGGCTGCTCACCGTGGCTTCGCTGATCCTCATGTCCACCTTCGGCACCTCGTTCCTGCCCGCGTTCAAGGAGGGCACATTCACGGTCTTCCTGCTCGCGCCCCCGGGCACGTCGCTCCAGGAGAGCAACCGCCTGGCCACGGGGGTCGAGGCCCAGTTCGCCACCATCGACGGCGTGCAGAGCGTGACGCGCCGCACGGGCCGGGCCGAGCGCGACGAGCACGCCGAGCCGGTGAGCAGTTCCGAGATCGAAGTGACGATGAAGCCGGGCGTGGACCAGGACAAGGTCCGAGCGGCGATCGATCGCATCATCGCCAACATCCCGGGCATCACCACGATGGTCGGCCAGCCCATCGAGCACCGAATCAGCCACGTCCTCTCCGGCACGCCCGCGGCCATCGCCATCAACGTCTATGGCGACGATCTCAACGTGCTGCGTTCCCTCGCCAAGGAGATCGAGGCGGCGATCAAGCCAATCCCCGGCACGCGCGACGTCGCGGCCAACCGCGAGATCATGATCACCTCGCTCCCCATCCGTTACCGCCCGCAGGATCTCGTCGCCGCGGGACTCTCGCCCGCGGCCGCAGCGGAGCAGGTACAGCAGGCGCTCTACGGAGAGTCGGTCGCGGAGGTGAACCAGGGCGTGCGCCGATACGAGATGGTCGTGCGCCTGGCCGAAAGCGAGCGGGAGCGGATCGACCAGATCATGGACATGCAGTTGCGCGGCGCGGGTGGCGCCATCGTGCGGCTGCGCGAGGTGGCCGACATCGGCCCGGAGAAGACCAGCAACCTCATCGCCCGCGAGAACGCCCAGCGCAAGGCGGTGGTTTCGACGAACGTCGCCGAGGGGTACAACCTTGGTCAACTGGTGGCTCAGGTGCGGGACCGGGTGGACCCGATTGTGCAGAAAGCCGGGTACACCGTTCACTACGGCGGGCAGTTCGAGGCTCAGCAGTCAGCCAGCCGCACAATCTACATCATGGGCGCGGGCGTGGCGGTCTTCATGTTCCTCCTGCTGCAACTCTCCACGGGCAAGAGCCGCGTGGCCTTACTGGTCATGCTCAACCTCCCGCTGGCGCTCATCGGCGGGATCGCGGCGATCTATCTGACCGAGAGCCCGTCGCTCGTCGGCAACACGCTCACTCTCTTGGGGCTCTCGTCCGCCCGTTACATCGCGCCGGTGATCTCGATCGCCAGCATGGTGGGCTTCGTCACCCTCTTCGGTATCGCCGTGCGCAACGGCATCCTGCTCGTCAACCACTACGACCACCTGCAGCAGCACGAGGGCAAAGCGATCGGAGACTCGATCGTCCGGGGCTCGATGGAGCGCCTCGTGCCCATTCTCATGACGGCGTTGACAGCCGCGCTCGGCCTAATCCCGCTCGCGCTCGCCAAGGGCAAGCCAGGGAGCGAGTTGCTGGCGCCGCTGGCCATCGTCGTGCTGGGCGGCCTGATCTCGAGCACGTTTCTGAATCTCTTTGTCGTCCCAGCCGGCTACGCGCTGGCGTTCAAGGTCACGCCCGAGGCCGCCGTGCGCCCCGGTCTCTTGGCCCGCTTGCTGCGTCGTACTTCCAAAAGCACCGTGTCCACCAACTGAACCCAAGGAGTCTGTCCCATGAACACCGTCCGCTCACTGTCCCTCACGCTCTCCGTCTCCGCACTCGCGCTTGCCCTTTCGATGGGCGCCTGCGAAAAGAAGTCCGAGACGCCCGCCAAACCCGCCCCCACCTCCGGCACGACCACCTCCGGCACGACCACGTCCGGCGACGGCCACGACCACAAGGATGGTGACGGTCACGATCACAAGGATGGTGACGACCACGACCACAAGGACGGCCACGGGCACGGCCCCAAGACTGAACTTGGCACGCAGTCGGCGGGCGGCATGACCATCGCCGCGGAGCGAGAGGGCAGCGTCACGCCGGGCAGCGAGGCCTCGTTCGGCATCTCCGTCTCCGGCGGCTCGGGCAAGCCCGCCGCGGTTCGCGTCTGGATTGGCTCGCAGGACGGCAAGGGCTCGATCAAGGGCAAGGCCGAGGCCGAGGGCGACGGCTGGCACGCCCACGCCGAAGTCCCCAAGCCCCTGCCCGCTGGGAGCAAGCTGTGGGTCGAGGTCGAGGCGGATGGCGGCCAGAAGACGGTCGTCGGGTTCGATCTCAAGTTGTAGACCTCCGGAGGACGGCAACAACCGAGTGCTCTCGAGGAACGACGCGGACTCTTGCTCCCGAGGTTGCAAAGTGCGCTGTAATCATGCATCGTACCGCGGAAGGAACGCCACACACAATATCCAACCACGCGTTTAGGTGCTCACCAACCTGTGCAGGGTCCAGCTCCCGATCGCAACAATGGCTGCTGCGACCCAACTCGGCCGCCGATACGCTGTACTCAGCATCCAGAGCGGGCTCGGGTATCGCCTACCGACATCAATCTGCAGTCGTGTCCCGCCCTACGTTTTCTGGTGACCACGAGATCAGGGGACGATGCCCCGGCACGACGAACACGTTCGTGATCGGAGTTCTCGTCGTGAAGCGACTGTCCGCGCCGCGAGACGCCAGGTGGGCTCGCTCGTCATTGCGGACGCTCGTCAGTCAGAATCGATGGGCAGATGGTCCAGCGGCTGCACAGGGAACACTTGGAGGGGCATGCGATGACCCACACTGACCCTACCCCCCCCCGGAATCGGCGCGAGCCCAGCCTGCCGGAACTGCCGCTTGGAACGGCTGCTTGGCAGGTGCGGTGATTTGAACCACGATCGACCGCCACGGCCCGAGCGAGCGCAGAACCGCAAGAGTTGCACTCACGGTGCGTAATCTGAACCGGCCGAACTCAGCGGCGGCGGCGCACAATCGTCAGGGCGCCGAGCGCCAGAATGCCCGTGCCGGCCGGCGCGGGAATGGCGGTGATGAAGTACGCCGCGTCCATCGGACCTCCCCACCGGGCCGTAACATCGACGTAGTTCCACGGGTTGGTGGTGCCGTCTCCTTGATAGTAGAAGGCGTTGCCGTCGTTGAGCGGGCCGCCGACCCCGGCGGTACCGATGGTCTCCGCAACATAGCCGGTGACGCCCGCACCGGTATCGCCGATGCTGAAGCCGAGCCAGTAGTTGCCCGGCGCGAGAGCGAAGTCGGCGACATCAAGTTCGACGCGTGCCACTGGAGCGGGCACGGGGTATCCGATGACCTGCGAGGTGAACGCCGTCGAAGTGAGCACGGGCACCCCGCTGCCGGAGGCGACGAGCGTTCCGGCGGTCCCGGCCGAGACGCCCGAGCGGATCTCCCACTGGGCATACGTGGCGCTGCTGATCGGCCCCCCTGTGCCGGAGATGAAGTGCCCACCGATAGACCCGACCATCCCGCCGCCCGCGTTTGTCCATGTGAAGTTGTCAAAGGTGAACGCCACATACCCGGGGCTGGGTGCGCCTGTGCTCCATGCGAACGCCGCCAGCGGCACGAGCGTGGTTGACGCCGGATCCCCGGCGTACCAATCCGCGTGTGCGGACCCGGCGAAGCACGCGATGGCGGCCGCGGCAAAGGACGACTTCATGGTCATGTTTCTCTCTCTTTCTCCGCGGACCTTCGTCCGCGCCAAGTATGTTCGCAACCGCTCGAACTATACATCAAGATGCACTTGATGCGGACGACAAAGGTGGAAATTGGGGGTTTGCGGCAACTTCTTCCGGCTGGCAGGTGACGGCAGTCCGATAGCTGGTCGTCGTTCGGCAGCCTCATCCCCGCCACGCTTTGCACAACCACTTGCACAACCCGCTGCTGGCCGTCGCGGTGGCGGACCAGCGGGCCGACACGCGGCGGCAGCGCCGGGCCCTGACCGAGGAAGAACTGGCCCGCCTGCTCGACGCCGCGCAGCGCCGCCCGTTGGCCGACGTGCTGACCGTGCGGCGCGGGGAGGCGAAGGGGAACGCACAGGCGAAGCTGTCGGCCGCGACGCGGGAGAACCTGCTGCGCATCGGCCGCGAGCGGGCG